>NZ_LQPJ01000024.1 GCF_002101785.1 Mycobacterium palustre | reverse complement strand
TGTCGATTCTTCCTGCCCGAACACTCGGGCAACAGATTCCCACAACGACTGGACCACTAAGACGGGCTCACCTCACCGCAGCCGTGCCTCGAGCCGATCGCTCGCTTCCCGCCCCGGTGACGCCCTCGACCTGAGCCCGCATGAGGCGACCCTCCACGTTCAGGTTGGGCTGCGCGAGCAGGGGTCGCTCCGCCACGGGATCGGGATGTTCGCACTCAGCTCGACGCGGGGCGTGCAAGATCGGTCGGTGGGTGAGTCACCCGAGGTCGCCGCAAACCAGTTATGTGACTGCACGGAATTCGACCAACCGCAGCGTCGAGGCCGGATCACTCAGATCCGGAGACCTAGAGCGCATTCAAGTCCGGTCAGACATGCTCGGTCAGCGGTACCAGCGCGTTGATATCGGACACTACGTTGCGGTCTGCGACGTAGCCGAATCCGACACGATTGGAGTACGAGCACGTCGTGACGTTAAACGCCCAATCATCGCCACACGGGCCACACCGGCGATGACGCTGTGGTGCACCTTGATATAGAAGGCAAGCCGGCCGTCTTCGAGGCCGTCGATCAGATAAGACATCCACATTGGACGGGACCGGTCGAGGCGCTCTGCATCCAGTTCACCGATCAGCCGCCAGAATCCATCTGGGCCTCTAAGGCCGTGCGGCGCTGGAAATGTTGGCTAATATCAACGGTCTCCCTTTCACGCCAAACCCATATGCCGCCGGTATCTGCACCAATATGGGGATATCTGCGAAGCCTGGAATCTATCGGTCCACATTCGGCGAGCGCGGTACGGTACATTTCGTCGACGTAGCCCGGGCGGGCGTCCACTGGCGGTGACAGGATCAGCACTGCGCCGACATGCATCGGACTCGACTCCACCTCCGCAATCATCATCGCAGTGTCCAGCGGATCCAGCGGAATCATCGTGGCCTCGGCGAATAGGCAGGCCGGGCACCCGGTTCGCCCGGAGGCGGCGTGTACTCGCTGTAAGCACTCCAATCGAAAGCGCCCGGTCGTCGACCGTCGTCGGTGGCGGATACGGTCATGCCGCACGCTAACAGCTCGTCGCGTCAGCGCAGTAGGGACTTCTGGCCCGGCAAGGGTCGCGAAAATCCTTGGCTGCCATTGGCACGTCATCTATCCGACCGGGGCCAAATGACCGGCTAGGAAAGGGCTTTGGTCACTCGTGCTCGCGTTTGGCCGGTCGTAAGGTCGGGGCGTCTGCAATACCAACGTCCGCTATGGCACGGCGACATATCTGTAGGAGTGGAATCATGACAGAAGCACCTGAGAAGGCCGAGCCTCAAGAAAAGAGTTACGCGATACCCTGGCACGCAGGCGCGGGCGATTTGTATGGCCTGCCGCATTGCGATTGGCAGATACGCCATCGGATAACCGTGCCCGCAGGAACCGAAACAATGGCCTCGGTGGCCGAAACCGTCGTCGCCGAAGGAAAACCGCGCCGGCAATTCAGTGAAGACGAGATCCTGCGCGCAGCAATAACGGTTATCCTGGTGGCCCTCGTGACCATCATGGCCCTAGCCGCGGCGGCGATCTTGTCAATGGGCTAGCGAAGGCTCGGGCGGACTCCGAGTTGGCTGAATCGCTGGTTAGCCAAGGTCTTCACAGTTCGTTCAGCGCCGACTTGTCCGTGGCATGGCGGGTATGTCTGTGCGGCGTGGACTGGAATCGCGATCGTCATTGCGGCCAGCCCTAAGCCTGAGGAACCCATGACGGGTAATTCGCAGCCAAAGATGCCAACCTACTCATTTGACTGACGATACAAAGTACGCGCCGAAACGATGAGCACTGTTGAGGCGAAAGTGGCTAACGGTCTGAGCACAGGCCATTCATCGCTTCCATCAGCGATACCGCGAGGCCGCCGGTGGCTACGGGCCAGCCGACAGTCCGCCAGCAGTTGGGCTGCCCCGTGCAGAAGTTCTCCAGAAAAAGTGTCCGACTCCGCCCGGTCTGCCGCTCCTACCGGTGAGCGCGGCCACCCGGGTCCTGCGCCACGTAGGAAACGGAGCACGGCATGAACACCGATCCCACCCTCTATCTCATCGCGCCCACCCCGACAAAGCGGAGGGCCACCGGGCGCTGGGCGCTGGGCGAACACCTGCGCCGGGTGCGCGAAAACTCCGCCCTCTTCGTCTGCCTGGCCCGAGAAGCCGGCATCGACACCGCCGACAGCGCGTGCGCGCCGATGATCGCCTGCGTCGTCGGCAGGTCGGCCACGGCGCTGCGACTGACGGACGCCCTGTGGCGCCGCGGCGTCAGCGCCGACGCGATCGTCTTTCCCGCTGTGCCGGAAAACCAAGCGCGCCTGCGCTTCTTCGTCACCAGCTGCCACTCCGCGGAGCAGATCCGCTTCATGGTCGCGGCGCTGGCCGAGGAGCTGGCGCTGCTGAACGCGGCCGTCTGAGCCGCGCCTTCAGCGAATCCGACCTGCACGAATGGCGTTCCCGCACAACGGCGGACTTCTCCGTGCAGATCCTCCGCGGCGGCCACTTCTACCTGCGTGACCGGCAGCCGCTGTTTAAAGACGCTTCGTCCGCTGATGTCGACGATCGCGGCGGCCTAAGCACACCTAACGCGCGCCGCGCGGCCGGTAGCGGCCGTGCTCGGTGACGACGGCGGCGATGAGCTCGGCCGGCGTCACGTCGAAGGCCGGGTTGAAAACCTCGGCATCCAAAGGGGTGATGGTGGCGCCGGCGAACGTCCTGAGCTCGTCGGGCGCACGCTCCTCGATGGCGATCTCGGCGCCGCTGGCCAGCGACCGGTCGATCGTGGACGACGGCGCGACCACGACGAGCGGCACGCGGTGGTAATGCGCGGCGATCGCCAGGCCGTAGGTGCCGATCTTGTTGGCGACGTCGCCGTTGGCCGCGATCCGATCCGCGCCGACGAGAACGCAGTCGACGAGCCCGCGCGCCATCGCCGCCGCCGCGGCGCCGTCGGGTTGCACCCGGTAGGGCACGCCCGCCCGCGCGAGTTCCCATGCCGTGAGCCGCGCGCCCTGCAGCAGCGGACGCGTCTCGTCCACCAGCACCGACTCGACCAGCCCGCGCGCGTGCAGGTGCCAGACGACGCCGAGCGCGCTGCCCCAGGCCACGGTGGCGAGATGACCGGCGTTGCAATGGCTGAGCAGCCGCAGCGGGCGGCGATCGCACAGGTCGAGGACGATCTCGGCGGCATGCCCGGATGCCGCGCGATTCAGGCGTTCGTCCTCATCGAGGATTTCCAGCGCTTCGGCGAGCACGGCGTCGGGGCCCTCGTCGAGCTTGTCCAGCGCGCGCCCGACCCCCCAGCTGAGGTTGACCGCGGTCGGTCGCGCCTTGGCGACCCGTTCGGCCGTGGCCCGCACGTCGCCTCCCTCGCGGGCCGCGAGCACGACGCCGAGCGCGCCCGCGGCACCCAGCGCCGGGGCGCCGCGCACGGCCAGGCGACGGATCGCGTCGATCAGCTCGTCGACGGTGCGCAGCCGCAGGACGCGGCAGTCGGCGGGCAGGGCGGTCTGGTCGATGATCGTGACCGCGTCGCCGTCCCAGTCGATGGTCCTGCGCACCAGGCCGACCCTAGGCTAGAGCCTCCCGGCGGCGAAGCTGGCCGCCTGATCCACCAGTCCGGAACCGATGTACGAAGGCTGCAGGTGCGACGGCCAGTTCGTGCCTCTCCCGCAGATGGGGTCGCCGGCGGCGCACTGGTCGATCGTTCGGCCGGCGAATGCCGGGGTGAACCCGCGGGTGCCGTTGCCGAACAACACGACGGCCGCGACGTGCTGGTCCGCATCCCGGGGCAATCCGCCCACCAGGGCGCGGTCGACCACCTCGGCGCCCAGCGAATAGCCCCCGATCACTATGCGGGTGTTCGGGCAGCTTTGGGCCATGAATTGCACGTGGTCGCGGATGTCGCTGGCGCCGCCGCCGGTGGTGATGTTGGCCGGGTAGTTGACCCCGTAGACGCCGACGGACTTGGGGGTCTTGGCCCGCAACGAATTGACGAACGCGTCGCCGACCGCGCCGACCCCGGGCGGTTCCTCCCGGCCCCGGGCGAAGACCACCTCGGCGTCGGGGCAGGCGGCCGAGGCGGCCGGGGCGGTCAGCAATGCCGCGGCGATCAAGGTGACGCCTGCCAGGCTCAGGAAACGGCGCGCGCGTGGCGTTGTCGCAACAGGCCTCATGACGCGATATTACGGATCTAGTCTGTGCCGTCCACCCCGCTTTCGGTGTCCAGCGGGGCTGTTGCGCAGGCGTCCAACGTGTCAGCATTGGGACGTGAAATCCGCTCGCTTGCTGGGCGCCGCCGCGGTGACGACCTACGCGGCCCTGCTGGGCGCACCCGTCCCGTTCGCGGCGGCCGCCCCCTGCCCCGACGCCGAGGTGACCTTTGCCCGCGGCACCGACGAGCCACCCGGCGTCGGTGCGGTGGGACAGCAATTCATCGACGCGCTGCGCTCGCAGGCCGGGACCCGGTCCGTCGCGGTGTATGCGGTCAACTACCCCGCCGGCGACGACCTTGCCCCCTCGGCAAACGCCGGCGCCAACGATGCGCACGCTCACGTTCGGTCCATGGTGGCGACCTGCCCGAGCACCAAGCTGGTGCTCGGGGGATATTCCCAAGGGGCGGGCGTGATTGATTTGACCACCATCGCCCGGGCACCGGTCGCGGGCTTGGTTCCCGACATTCTCACGGCGGACGAGGCCGATCACGTCGCCGCCGTCGCCACGTTCGGCAACCCGTCGGGCCGATTTCTGGGAGCGCCGATCACTGAACTCAGCCCCTGGTACGGCGCCAAGGCCGTCGACCTGTGTGCGCCCGGCGATCCGGTTTGCGCTCCGGGCGCGCTGCTGACGCTGCCGACGCATGACGAGCTGTTCTCCCCCGAGCACCTGTCGTATACGCACAACGGAATGCCTAGTCAGGCAGCGACTTTCGTGGCGAGCCGTCTCTGACGTCGGTTGCGGGTTCTGCCGTTGGCGGTCGCCAGTTCTCCGAACGCGGCTGGGACCGACACCATATCGGCACCAAGCCGCTTTGGACGCCCCGGCGCACCGGCATAAAAGCCGGTTGTCAGTCGATCTCGGCGGCCAGGTCGAATTCGGCGAACGTTTGCGAAACGAGTTCCCGCAGATCGTCTTTGGTGTTCGGCCGGCCGAGAACGTACCCGGAGATTCGGATCGACATTTTCCCGCGGGCCCGCCCGGAACCCAGGAAGAGTTGTCCGCCCATGGCGTGCAGCGTGCTCCTCTTGATGTCGGGCTCGAGGTTTCGCAGGTACGCGTAGTCGGCGTCGGTGCCGTCGGGCCGGTTCGCCGCCGGTGCCAGATCTCCGACGTTGGAGCAGGTGACCGGAAGGGTGGAACCGCCCGCCGCCATCCCGGCAACCTTCCTCGCCGCCCACACCGGTGTCAGCGCCGCCAGCGGCAGCGGCGCCAACCACTCGTTGTCGGGGTCCTCCATCGCCGCGAGGATGCCCTGCGTGATCTTGGCCTGCATCTCGGCGAGGTCGGTCGTCGCGTGCGCGGGGTCGACGGGGACGTCGACGCTCGTGAGCGCGTTGCCGCGGGTGTCGCCGTCGGTCCGCAGCGACACCAGGAATCGCAGGGTGACCGATCCGTCGTCGCCGACGCGCCCGATCCTGACCGCGAGCCGGCACGCGATCCCCGCGACGAGCGAGTTGCTGCTCCCGCCAAGGCTTTTCGCCCGAGCGTCCCACTCCGCCAGGTCGATGTAGGCGGACACGGCGGGCACCTCGACCACCGGATCGTCGGCGGTCGTCGTCGGGGCCGGTGGCGCCGCCTTGATCGATGACTTGAGTTCCTTGGCGTCGCGGCGGGCCCGCCGCGCCACCGACGCCAACGCCCGCCCCACGTCGGGAAGGTCCTTGACGGTTTGCCGGAGGTCCTCGCGCAACGCCTTGCCGAGGGGCCGCGCTTTCGCCGGCGGATAGCCCAGGTCGTGCGTCCTGCCCTCGGCGGCATCGGCGATCGCCTGACCGAAAGCGATCGCGTCGACGATCGTGTGCGAGGCGACCAGGCTGACCGCGGCGCCGCCGTCATCGAGGGGCAGCACCCCGAGATGCCATCCGGGCCCCCACTCGGGATCGATGGGCAGGCGCGCCCTTTCGTCGGCCCACGCGGTCACCTCGGCGCGCGGGCGCGGCGCCGCGGCGATGTCGATGTCCTCCGGGGCGGGAGCCAACACCCAGCGATCACGGGCGAACGGTAACGCGGACCGTTCGATCCTGCGTCCCAGCAACCCACGCCCGAGATTGCGCTGGAAGCGCCGCAACCCGTCGAGGTTGACGCCCCGGTTGTAGATCCAGGTGACCTGGATCAGCGCGCCGTGCACCGCCCGCGTGGCCAAAAACGCCGCCTGATCCAGGTATGCGAGCCGATTGTCCACCGGCCCAACGCCATTCGTGCTCGCCTGCACCGCCGAGCCCGCGGGCAAGGCCGCGGTGTCGGTCAGCAGGCCCGCGAGGTGGACGGCGAGCTCGCTGGGGCTGGGGTGGTCGAAGGCCAGGGTCGCCGGCAGGGCGAGGCCGGTGCGCTGGTTGAGGGTGTTGCGCAGCTCGAGCGCGGTCAGTGAGTCGATGCCGAGCTCTTTGAAGGGACGGTCGGGATCGAGCGCGGCCGGGTCCGGGTGGGCCAGAACGGCAGCGGTGGTGGCGGTGACCATCGCGGTGAGGGTGTCCAGCCGTTGTTGCGGCGTCTGGCCGGCCAGCCTGGCCGAAAGCGTGCGGGGGCTGGCGGTCGCGGCCGTCGGGCGGCTGGTGGTCAAGCCGGACAGGATCGGGGGCAAGGTGTTGTTGCGGGCGTGGCGGGTCAGCGCGCCGGTGTTGAAGGGGCTGGCGACCACGTTGGGCCGCTGGCCGCTCAGCACGGCGTCGAAAAGGGCCAAACCCTCCTCGCTCGTGATGGGCGTGAGCCCGGTGCCGGTCAGCCGGGTCAGGTCGGCCGTGCTGAGGTGTGAGGTCATGCCGGTCGGGGTTTGCCAGTAGCCCCAGGCCACGCTGGTGGCCGCGCGCTGGGTGTGGTGGCGGTGGCGGGCCAACGCGTCCAGGAAGGCGTTGGCGGCCGCGTAGTTGGCCTGCCCGGGGCCGCCCAAAATGCCTGCGGCCGAAGAGAACAACACGAAGGCGGCCAGGTCGCGGTCGGCGGTGAGCCGATGCAGGTGCCATGCCGGGTCGGCCTTGGCGGCCAGGACCGCATCGAGCTGTTCGGGGCGAAGGTCGGTAATTACCGCGTCGTCCAGGACGCCGGCGGCGTGGATGACCGCGGTCAGGGGGTGGCCGGCGTCGACACCGTCAAGCACCGCGGCCAGCGCGGCCGGGTCGCTCGTGTCGCACGCGGTGATGGCGACCTGTGCGCCCAGCCCGGTCAACCGTTCTTCCAGCGCCGGGGCGCCGGGGGCGTCGGGCCCGCTGCGCGACACCAACAGCAGATGCTTCACGCCGTGCCGGGTCAGCAGGTGCTCGGCGAACAGGGCGCCCAGCATGCCGGTGCCGCCGGTGATCAGCGCGGTGCCCTCGGGATCCAGCACCGCGGGCGGGATCAGCACGATCTTCCCGGTGTGACGGGCTTGGCTCATGTCGCGGAAGGCCTGGGCGGCGTTGAGCAGCCCGTAGCTGGTGGTGGGCAGCGGCTTGAGGACACCCGCGGCGAACATCTCGGTCAGGGCCGCCCACGCCGGCCGCAGGGATTCCGGTGGCGCACTGGACAAGTCGTAGGCTCGATACTCGACCCCGGGATGCGCCGCGGCGACCTCGCCCGCCGCCCGGATGTCGGTCTTGCCGATTTCGACGAAATGGCCTCCGCGGGGCAGCAATTGGAGCGAGGCGTCGACGAATTCGCCGGCGAGGCTGTTGAGCACGACGTCCATGCCCTGCCCGTCGGTGGCGGCGCGGAAGGCGTCGAGGAAGTCCAGCGTGCGCGACGACGCGATGTGGGCGGGGTCGACCCCCAGCTCGCGCAAAACGTGTTGCTTGCTCGGGTGGGCGGTGGCGAACACCTCGGCGCCGAGGTGCCGGGCGATCTGGACGGCGGCCTGACCGACGCCTCCGGCGCCGGCGTGGATGAGCACCCGCTGCCCCGCGGTGAGCCCGGCGATCTCGACCAAAGAGATGTAGGCGGTCAGGAACACGATGGGCGCGGACGCGGCCTGGGTGAACGACCACCCCGGCGGAATGGGCACCACCATGCGCTCATCGGTGATCGCGGTGGGCGCGAACGCGTTGTGCGGGAACAGGCCCATCACCGCATCACCGGGGCGCAGCGACGTCCCGTCGGCGGCGCCGAGGACGATGCCTGCGCCCTCGCTGCCGAGCCCGTCGTCCTTAATGGCGCCCAACGCGACGACGACATCACGGAAGTTCAGCCCGGCGGCCCGCACCTGCACGCGGATCTGCCCCGGGGCCAGCGCCGCGGGCGGGTCGGTGGGCACCAGGGTCAGGTTGCCCAAGTCGCCCTTGCGGGCGGTGCCCAACTGCCAGGTCGGCGAATCCGGCGGCGTCAGGGCCGGGGTGCGCGCCAGGCGCGGCACGTGCACGACGCCGTTGCGCAGGGCCAGCTGGGGTTCGTTGCCGGACCGCGACGAGGCGGCCGCCATCAGGTTGTCCGCGCTGGCGGCGGTGTCGTCGGTGTCCAGCAGGACGATGCGGTCGGGATGCTCGTTCTGGGCCGTGTGGACCAGCGCCCAGGCCGCGGCCTGGGCAAGGTCTGGGACCTTGTCATATGCGCTGACGCTGACCGCATGCCGGGTGACGATCGCCAGGCGGGCGTCGGCGGCGTCGGGCCGGGCCAGCCACTCCTGCAGCTGGTCCAGGACATGGCGGGTGACCTCGTGCGCCCGCCGCGCCGGCTCGGCGTCGTCCTCACCCGCGGGCACACGCCAGATCACCAGGTCGGCGCCCGGTGTTGCGGCGGCGGGCAGGTCCGCCAGGGCGGGCCACGTCAGCTCGAACAGGCTGTCCGAAAGCCGGGCCCCCGCGGCCGGCCGGCCGATCTGGTCGGAAACGGCGCGCAGCGTCAACGCGCGCACGCTGATCACCGGGGCGCCCGTGGGGTCGGTGGCGTGCAGCTCGTAGGTGTCGTCGCCGGTGCGGGTCAAATGCACCAGCAGCTGGGTGGCCGCGGTGGCGTACAGGCTGATCCCGCTGAACGAATACGGAAGCCGCAGCGCGGAATCGGTCTCGCCGTCCAGCGTGGCGGCCAGCGGGTGCAGGGCGGCGTCCAGCAGGGCGGGGTGGATGCCGTAGCCCGCGATGTCGGTGCCGGCGGGCAACGACACCTCGGCAAAGACGTCACCCGGGCGGGACGGGTCGGTGCCGACGGCCCGCAGCGACCGGAACGGACCGCCGTAGCCATAACCCTGCTGGGCCAGGCGCTCGTAGAAGTCCTCGTCGAGGGCGTCCACCGCGGGGGCCGGCGCCGCGGTCGAACCGGCGGCGGCCTGGTCGGCGCTCAGCGCGCCGCTGGCGTGCAGGGTCCAGGCGCCGGGTTGCCGGCCGCCGGTGCGCGAGTGCACGCTGAACGGGCGCCGTCCGTCCTGCTCGAACGGCCGGACCAGGATCTGCAGATCGGTCGGCGTCTGCTCGGACAGCGGCAGCGGGGCATGCAGGATCAGCTCGTCGATCACTGGGCAGCCCGTCAGCTCACCGGCCCGCAGGAGCACCTCGATGAACCCGGTCGCCGGGAACAGCACGGTGTCGTTGACGCGATGGCCGGCCAGCCAGTCCTGGGCGGTCGGCGAGAGCCGCCCGCTGACCATGACCTGCTCCTGGTCGGCCAGCTCGACGACCGCGCCCAACAAGGGGTGTTCGGCGCGGTCCAGCCCGAGCCCGTCGGCGTCGCCCGCCGGGGCGGGCGCCAGCCAGTAGCGGCGGTGCTCGAAGGGATAGGTGGGCAGGCCGACGGTGCGGGCGTGCGGATACAGCGCCGACCACGACGGGCTGTGCCCGTGGGTGTGCAACTGCGCCAGGGTGGTTGCCAGGCTGTCCTGGTCGGGGCGGTCCCGGTGCAACGTGATGACCACCGCGGACTGGGTTCGGCCCGCGGCCTGGGCCAGGGTGTCGGTGATCGCCGGCGCCAACACCGGATGCGGGGACAGCTCCACGAACGTGTGCTCGCCCGCGGCCAGCAGCTGGACGACGCGGTCGTGGAACCGCACCGGCTCGCGCAGGTTGCGATACCAGTAGTCGGCGTCCATCGTGGTCGTGTCGAGGGCATCGGCCGAAAGCACTTCTCCCACAGTGGAATACAGCGGGATGTGGGCCGGCGCGGGGGTCAGGTCGGCCAGCTCGGCCAGCAGGCGCTCCCGGATCGGTTCCACCTGAGCGGAGTGCGACGCGTAGTCGACCGCGATGGGCCGGACGTGGATGCCGTCGCGGTCACACGCCGCGGTGAACTCCTCCAGCGCGGTGGGGTGACCGCTGATGATCGTGTGCGAGGGGCCGTTGATCGTGGCGATGCTCAGCGCCTCGCTCCACGGCCGCAGGCGCGGGTGCAGCTCGTCGGCGGCCAGCAGGACCGACGCCATCGCGCCGCCGCCGCGCAGGTCGCTCAGCGCCTGGCTGCGCCGCGCCACCACCATGGCGGCCTCGGGCAGCGGAAGCACCCCGGCGATGTACGCCGCGGCGATCTCGCCCTGGGAGTGTCCGATCACCGCGTCGGGAACGATGCCGTAGCCCCGCAACACCTCGGCCAGCGAAACCATCATGGTGAACAGCACCGGCTGGATGACTTCGACTCGATCCAGCGGCGGGGCGGCCGGGTCCTGCCGCAGCACGTCGCGCACCGACCAATCCGTGAAGGGGCGCAGCGCCTCGTCGCAGGCGTCGACCATGGCGGCGAAGACGCGGTGGCGTTCGTAGAGGTCGCGACCCATGCCGGGGTATTGGGCGCCTTGGCCGGGCAAGACGAACACCGTCTTGCCGCGCAGGTGGGGCAGGTAATGGTGGCGGATCAGCTGCGGGTGGGGTTGGCCGGTGCGCAGGGCGTCAAGGGCGTCCAGCACGTCTTGGCGCCGGTCGGCGCCTCCCACCGGCGCGGTGATCACCGCGCGATGGGGGTGATGGGCGCGGGTGCTGCCCAGGCTGTAGGCCACGTCGGTGAGGTCCAGGTCGGGATGGCTGACCAGGTGCCGGTGCAGCCGGTCGGCCTGTGCGGACAACGCCGACGCCGTGCGCGCCGACACCGGCCACATCGCCAGCCCGAATTCGGCAGCGCCGCGGGCGTTTTCGGTCGGCGTTCGCGGGCCGGCCGGCTCGGCCGGCGGCTCGGGGGCCTCCTGCAGGATGACGTGCGCGTTGGTGCCGCTGATCCCGAACGACGACACCGCCGCGGTGCGGGGATGATCGGTTTTTGGCCAGGGCACCGGCTCGGTGAGCAGGCGAACGGTGCCGGCCGACCAGTCGATGTGCGGGCTGGGGCGGTCGACGTTGAGGGTGGGGGGCAAACGGTCGTGGTTGAGGGCCGAAATCATCTTGATCAGGCCGGCCGCGCCGGCGGCGGCCTGGGTGTGGCCGATGTTGGATTTGATCGAACCCAGCCACAGCGGGTGGTCTTTGCCGCGGGCGGCGCCGTAGGTGGCGATCAGGGCGCTGGCCTCGATCGGGTCGCCGAGGGCGGTGCCGGTGCCGTGGGCCTCGACGACGTCGACCTGGTCGAGCCCGATGCCGGCGTTGGCCACGGCTTGGGTGATGACGCGTTGTTGGGCGGGCCCGTTGGGGGCGGTCAACCCGTTCGAGGCGCCGTCCTGGTTGATCGCCGATCCCGCGATGACGGCCAAGACGGGGTGGTTGTTGCGGTGCGCATCGCTGAGCCGCTCCAAGACCAAAACGGCCGCGCCTTCGCCCCAGCCGGTGCCGTCGGCGGAGGCGGCGAACGCCTTGCAGCGCCCGTCGGCGGCGAGCCCGCGCTGCCGGGCGAATTCGGTGAACACCGTCGGCGTCGTCATCACCGTGACGCCGCCGGCCAGGGCGAGCGCCGACTCGCCGTCGCGCAGCGACTGACACGCCAAATGGGTCGACACCAGCGATGACGAGCAGGCCGTGTCGAGGGTGATGGCGGGGCCCTGCAGGCCCAGCGCGTAGGCGACCCGGCCCGAGGCGACGCTGGTGGACAGGCCGGTCAGGCCGTATCCCTCGGCGCCATCGGAACCGCCGGCGCCGTAGGCCTGCGACCATGCCCCGACGAAGACGCCCGTCTCGGAGCGGAGCAACGTGGCAGGGTCGATCCGCGCGGTTTCCAACGCTTCCCAGCACACCTCCAGCAGCAACCGCTGCTGCGGATCCATGGTTTGGGCCTCGCGGGCCGAGATCCCGAAGAACTCGGCGTCGAACCCGGCCACGTCACCCAGAAAGCCACCGGCGCGGGTGTAGGTCTTGCCCACCGCATCGGGATCGGGGTCGAACAGGTCCGCCAGGTTCCAGCCCCGGTCGGTCGGAAACTCTCCCACCGCGTCGGTGCCGCCGGCGACCAAGTCCCACAGCGCCGCCGCGGAATCGACCCCGCCGGGGAAGCGGCACGCCATCCCGATCACCGCGATCGGCTCGTCCGCCTCCACCCGCGAGGCCGCCGGCGCAGCCGCCGGAACCGAGCCGCTCAGACGCTGGCCGAGGTGGTCGGCCAACGCGGCGGGGGTGGGGTAGTCGAAGGCCAGCGTGGGGGGCAACTCCAGCTCGGTGACGGTTTTGAGCCGGTCGAGCAACTCGGTGGCCTTCACCGAGTCGAACCCCAAGTCCTGAAACGCCCACTCGGGGCTGATGGCGTCGGGGCCCGGCTGGCCCAACACCGCCGCCGCCTCGGCGCACACCACGCCCACGAGCAGGTCGTGTTGCTGGCGGTAGAGCGTGCGGACGCGCTGCGCCAGCCCGGAATCCGGCCCGGCGCCCACGTCCTCGAGCTTGCGCGGCTCAGGCTTCGGGATCAGCGCGTCCAGCCGGGTGAACTCGTCGCGCAGATACCGCTGCAAACAATCGCGGCGCCGGACCTTGCCGCTGGTGGTCAGCGGGATCGAATGAGGCGGCACCAGAACGAGATCCGCCACACCCAGGCCGTGCGCCCTGGATATCGCGGAGGTGATCTCGCGCCTGACGAGGCCCAGCTTGTGTGCGGCCTCTTCGGCGTCGCCGGGCGCCTTGAGTTCGACGATGGTGACCAGCTTTTCGACGCCGTCGTCGTCGGGGACCGCGATCGCCACGCAGCGGCCCCGGGTGATCTCCTGGATGGTCGCCTCGATGTCGTCGGGAGCGTGGTTGCGCCCGTAGACGATCAGCAGATCCTTGATGCGGCCGACGATGAACATCTCGCCGTCGGAGAAGAAGCCCAGGTCTCCAGTTCTCAGCCACGGCCCGTCGGGCGTCCCGGCCGAGGGACCGACAATCGTGGCGCCGAAGGTGCGTTGCGTCTCTTCGGGCTTCTGCCAATAGCCCTCGCACACGTTGTCGCCGTGCACCCAGATCTCACCGACGGTGCCGGGCGGGCATTCGATGCTGGTTTCGGGGTCGACGATGCGCACCGTCGGCGATTGCGGCATGCCGTAGCTGACCAGCGGTATGCCCTCCCCGCTCGCGCAGCGCTTGGCGCGGCCGCCGGTCAGCTCCTCGGATTGGAAGGACACCGTCTCCGGCGGTCGACCCGTGGCGCGTGTCGCCACGTACAGGGTGGCTTCCGCGAGCCCGTAGGAGGCCCGCAACACCTCGGGGCGGAGGTTGAAGCGGGCGAACCGTTCGGCGAAGCGCCGCAGCGTCGGCGGGTTGACACGTTCGGCGCCGTTGAGGATGTTGCGCACGCCGCCGAGGTCGAGCCCGGCCAGGTCGTCATCCGTCGTCTTTCGGGCCGCCAATTCGAAGGCGATGTTCGGGCCCGCCGAGAAGGCGTGTGGGTTGCTCGCCAGCATCTGCATCCACCGCGCCGGGCGCTGCAGAAACGCCGGCGGGCTGGTGAGCACGGTGCGAAATCCGCGCAGGATCGGGAAGATGATGCCGAACACCAGGCCCATGTCGTGGAACAGGGGCAGCCACGACACCACGGTGGTGTCCGGCGGGGGCATCCCGTCCTCGTAGTAGGCGGCCACGATCTGGTCGACGTTGACCGCAATGTTCTTGTGCGAGACCACAACTCCGGCCGGGGTGCGGGTCGAGCCGGAGGTGTACTGCAAGTGCGCGGCGCTTGGCAGGCTGACGAGTTCGTCGGTCGCCCCGCTTTGCGAGTCGAGGTCGAGCAGATCAAGCTCGATGACGGATGGCGTGCGCTCGCCGGCCTTCGGCTTGACGTATTCGGCGATGTTGTCGGCGGCCGAGGAGGTGGTGAGGATGCTCGACGGCAACGCGTCATGCAGGACCGCGCCGACGCGCTCGTCGCTGGCCCCGCCCACCGGAAGCGACAGCGGAACCGCGATTTGACCGGCCTGCAACGCGCCGAGAAACGCCAGAACGTATTCGAGTCCCTGGGGCGCCAGTATCACGGCGCGGTCGCCCGTCGACCCGCAGGCGCTGAGCGCCTGCGCGACGTTCTGCGTCCGCAAATACAGCTGCGACCACGTCAGACTCTCCGCGACGCCCGCCCGGTCGCGCTCGTAGTCAAGGAAGGTGAACGCGGACTCGTCGGGGGTCCGACGCGCACGTTCGCGCAGCACAGCGGGTAGTGACGACTCAACCACGGCTCGACCATACCGGGACGAACAGACCGGGTGTCCGGAAAGGGCAAGAGCATTGCGCCCCAAGCGGTTGAGCGCCGCCGGCGCAGTAGAGCCGGCCCGGTGGCCGGGTCACGAAATGGCCAATACCCTGTAACGCCTCGTGCGGCAACCCGGGTTTTGTCGCCGAGTGACACAGAATGCGGGCATGACGGTACCCCGGGAGCCGGCGCGCGAGATCTCGCGGCAGGCGTTTCTGCGGGGCGCCGTGGGCGCCCTGGCCGCGGGCGCGGTGTTCGGGGCGGGCCGGGTCAGCGCCGAACCGAATGCCGCGGGCTGGGGCGGCCTTTCCACCGCGATCGGCGGACAGGTGTTCACGCCCAGCGACGGCGGTCAATTCGGGGCGGCCAAGCAGGTCTTCAACACCATCTACAACGACTCGACCCCGGCGGCGGTCGTCGTGCCCAAATCCGCGGCGGACGTGCAGAAGGCGATGGCGTTCGCCGCCGCCAACCGCCTGAAGGTCGCCCCTCGCAGCGGCGGCCACTCCTATGTGGGGGCGTCCACAGCGAACGGCGCCATGGTGCTCGACCTGCGTCAGCTGCCCGGCGACATCAACTACGACCCCGCCACCGGGCACGTCACGGTGACGCCGGCGACCAGCCTATACGCCATGCACCAGGCGCTGGCCGCGGCCGGCAGGGGGATTCCCACCGGCACCTGCCCGTCGGTCGGCGCCTCCGGTCACGCCCTGGGCGGCGGGCTGGGCGCCCAGTCCCGCCATGCCGGGCTGCTGTGTGACCAGCTGGTGTCGGCGTCGGTGGTGGTGCCCGGCGGGCAGGCGGTGACCGCGTCGAGCGCCAGCAACCCCGATCTGTTCTGGGCGCTGCGCGGCGGCGGGGGCGGCAACTTCGGGGTGACGACCTCGCTGACCTTCGCCACCTTCCCCATCCATGACGTCGACGTGGTCAACCTCAACTACCCGCCGCAGTCGTTCGCGCAGGTCCTCGTCGGTTGGCAGAACTGGCTGCGCACCGCCGACCGAAACAGCTGGGCGCTGGCCGACGCCACCGTCGACGCCATGGGCACGCACTGCCGGATCATGGCGACCGGCCCGGCCGGGTCGGCCAACACCATGGCGGCCGCGATCACGTCGGCCGTCGGGATGCAGCCCTCGGGCACCGACACCCACACGTTCAACTATCTGGACCTGGTGCGGTACCTGGCCGTCGGCAACCTCAACCCGTCGCCGCTCGGCTACGTGGGCGGCTCCGACGTGTTTACGACGATCAGCCCGGCCGCCGCGCAGGCGATCGCGTCGGCCGTCGACGCCTTTCCCCGCGGCGCGGGACGGATGCTGGCGATCATGCACGCGCTCGACGGCGCCCTGGCCAGCGTCGACCCCGGCGCCACGGCCTTCCCGTGGCGCCGGCAGTCGTCGCTGGTGCAGTGGTACATCGAACCGGCCGGTTCCCCGGCCGCCGCCACCAGCTGGCTGAACTCCGCACACCAAGCGGTGCAACCGTATTCGGTCGGCGGTTACGTGAACTACATCGAGGCGAACCAGCCGGCGTCGCGGTACTTCGGCCCCAACACGTCGCGGCTGGCCGCGGTCAGGCAGAAGTACGACCCGGGCCGGATCATGTTCTCGGGCCTGAACATTTGATACAGACCCGGGGGTCGCAGCGCCAGACCCCATTGGACGAAGGCCGGCTGAACGCGCAGTGAACCTCTCCGCAATATCGGCGGGCGCCGTCTAGCACGCGTGGCGGACCGGTGGTTCGATCGAATTGGTAAGCGATACAACAGTTTCAGGAGAGTGTTCATGACAACTCTGCCCGCCCAGCGTCAGCCCCGTACCCTGATGCCCGATCTCGCCGAACTCTTGGGTGGCGCTCCCCTGTTCGCCGGCCTGCGTCCGCTTTTCGACCGCAACGTCCTGCGCGTCGAGGACGAGGTCAACGACGGCCGCTACCAGGTGCGCGCCGAGATCCCCGGCGTCGACCCGGCGAAGGACATCGACATCACCGTGCACGACGGGATGCTCACCATCAAGGCCGTGCGCACCCAGACCGTCGAGTCGCACGGCCGGTCGGAGTTCAGCTACGGCGCGTTCTCGCGGTCGGTTCCGCTGCCCGCCGGCGCCGACCTCGAGGACGTCAAGGCCACGTATGAAAAAGGCATCCTCGCCGTCTCGGTGCCGGTTCCCAACGGTGCGCCGGCCGCCAAGCACATCGAGGTCGAAGTCCGGCCTGACGCCTAACCGAAGGCGTTGGAGCCCACCACGAGCGCCGCGGTACCGCCGAACAGATACCCGACCTCGACCGCCTCGGTGACCTCGGGTTCGGTGGCGCCGGCGGCGCGGGCGTTGTTGGCCAGCGTCCTGACACCGTCGGGGTGCGCGGCGATCGCGTCGGTGACCATCGCCATGAGCAGCTTGTACTTGGCCGGGATCGCGCCGTCTTTGAGAATCCGTTCCCGCATTGCCACGTACGAGTCGCTGAACTGCGGGTCGCGCTGCGCAATCGTCCCGAGCCATGGGGGCCGAGCGACGCCTCCCGGCGGGGCCGGCGGGTCCCCGACGGGTGCGCCGGGATCGACGCAGCCCGGCACCTGACCGGCGTCGCCGCAGACGTCGGCCCAACCGGGTGGCGTTCCCGCTGCGAGCAGGCCGGCGGCGACGAGCAGCGCCGCGGCCCACCGGGCGAGGCGCGACCTCGGCCTGGGACCCGTCGTCCGCCGTGGCCGCGGGTTGGTCCCGGTCGCCGGCGCCGGCATGCCGCCAAACAGTCGCGCGACGTCGAGCGCCTCGGCGATCTCGGCGTCCGAGGCGCCCGCCGCGCGCGCGTCGACGGCAAGCGCGCCGGCACGGTCCGGCGCGGCGATCATGGCCATCAGCAGTTTGTACTTGGCCGGAATGGTGCCCTCAGTGGTCATTGCCGAACCGTACGCCCGAGCCGTGGGCGGGCGCAAACGAAAGCCGTTGCGGCGCTTGGCTTGTTGAGATCGCATGCTACTGTTAGGTGCTGCCACCACATCGCGCGCTTGGCCGAGTCGTGCGTGGTGGCCGAGACCATCGCCAACCGCAGCTAGCCGATCTTCTTGGTGCCCTTCGCCTTCTCCGCCGCGCCGGGCATCTTGCCCGCGGGCTACCCTTACCGGGTCTCGCCCGCAGCGACGGTCCAGCGCGGAGGTGCCGCTGCCCGATCTCGTCTTGTCCAGCATCGACGACCACGTCGCGCTGATCACCGTCAACGACCCCGATCGGCGCAACGCCGTGACCGGCGAGATGTCAGCGCAGCTGCGGTCCGCCGTAAAGCGGGCGGAGGCCGATCCCGACGTGCACGCCGTCGTGGTCACGGGCGCCGGCAAGGCGTTTTGCGCCGGCGCCGACCTCAGCGCGCTCGGGGCCGCCGGTGGCGGGGCCGCCGAGTCGGGGCTGCAACGGATCTACGACGGCTTCATGGCCGTCGGCAACTGCCGGCTGCCCACGATCGCCGCGGTCAACGGCGCCGCGGTGGGCGCCGGCCTGAACCTGGCGCTGGCCGCCGACGTGCGCATCGCCGGGCCGACCGCGGTGTTCGACGCCCGCTTCCAAAAGCTCGGGCTGCACCCCGGTGGGGGCGCGACCTGGATGATGCAGCGCGCGGTGGGCCCGCAGGTGGCGCGCGCGGCCCTGTTGTTCGGCATGCGGTTCGACGCCGAAGCCGCCCTGCGCCACGGGTTGGCGCTCGAGGTTGCCGACGACCCGGTCGCCGCGGCCTTGCAACTGGCCGCCGGGCCCGCGGCCGCCCCGCGGGAGGTGGTGCTGGCCACCAAGGCCACCATGCGCGCCACCATCAGCCCGGGAGCGACCGACGCCGAGCATCACGAATACGCCAAGCGCACCGAGCTCGGGCCGCAGGTGTATTCGATCCAATCGCCGGAATTCGCAAGCAGATTGGCCGCTGCGCGGCGCGGCCGCTAGGAAGCGGGTTCGCGCACCGCGGCCGCTGAGCGGGGCGCCCGACGCAGCGCCGGATCCAGGCGGCGCACGGCGACGATGAACGTCAGGGCGATCAGGGGCGCGATCGCGCCGTAAACGGCGGCCGGAGTGGCCATTTCAATGCTGTTCAGCAGTTGCGGGCTCAGCGCGATGCCCAGCGCGACCGTCGCGTTGTGCATTCCGATCTCCAGGCTGATGGCCACGGCCTGCCGCGGCGCGAGGCGCATCCGGCGTGGCGCGAGATAGCCCACCGTCAGGCTCACGGCGCAGAAGCACGCCACCGCCGCGGTCAGCGCGCCCAGGTTGTGCCAAAGCGTCGTGTGCCCCTTGGCGATCGATGCGGTGACGACAAGCACGAGCAGCACCGCGGCGAGTATCTTGACGGGTCGTTGAAGTCTGCGGGCCAGCTCGGGGAATCGGTGGCGGATCGCGATGCCGATCGCGATCGGTACGAGGATGAACGCGAAGACCACCAGAAACTTGCCCGGCTGTAACGGGATGAAGTGCCCGTCGCCGCGGAACCACGCCATCGATACCGCCAATATCGCCGGCAGCGTGACCACCGACAGCACGGCGTTGATCGCCGTCAGCGTGACGTTGAGCGCAAGGTCCCCGTTGACCAGATGACTAAGAACGCTCGACGTCGTCCCGCCAGGGGTGGCGGACATCAGCATGAGCCCGATCGCCAAGACTGGCTGAAGATGGAAGGCCTCGGCGATCAGCAGGCACAGCGTCGGCAGGACCAGCGACTGGCAGATCAGCGCGACCAGCAGCGGGCGCCGCAACGTCGCGGCCCGCTTGAAGTCGGCAACCGTGAGGGTCAGCCCGAGCGCGAGCATGACCACCACGATGACCAGCGAAAAGTACCGGTTGTCCATGACGCTCCACGGTGTCGGTGGCCTGACGCCGCGGGTGTCGATAGCCGTGAGGCGGCGGCGCGATGACGCAAACGAATTAGTTAGCTTGACTTACAGGACAGGGTAGTCGATGGCCGCGGGCGCGCAAGCGGAGTGCGGCTACACGTCGAGCAGCGCGGTCTCGGGAGCCTCGATCAGGCCCTTGAGCTCGCAGACGAATTTCGCCACCTGCGCGCCGTCGGCGACTCGGTGGTCGAACACGCAGGTCAGTGTCATCGTGGACCGCGCGACGACTTCGCCGCCGACGACGACCGGGCGCGGCTTGATCGCCCCCATGCCCAGGATCGCCGCCTCGGGATGGTTGATCACCGGCACGCCGTCGTCCAGGCCCAGCGCCCCGAAGTTGGAGACGGTGAACGTCGAACCGGTCAGCTCGGCCGGCGCCAGCGTGCCCTCCCGCGCGCGGGCGGTCAATTCGGCAGTGCGGCGGCATATTTCGCGGGTGGTCAGGCGCTGGGCGTCCCGGATGACCGGAACCAGCAGGCCGCGTGTGGTCGCCACCCCGAACCCGAGGTGCACCCCGCGGCTGACGTGCACCTGCGGGCCGTCGGGCGCGTCGACCCAGGTGGAGTTGAGGATCGTGTTGTGGCTCAACGCGATAACGAGCAGCCGCAGCGTGAGCACGAACGGCGTCATCTTTTGCTCCGCGGAACGGAACCGCTCGCACAGCCGCAGCAGCTCGGTGCAGTCGACCGCCACGGAGGCCTGGGCGGCCGGGATCTCCTTGTGCGACAGGGCCATCTTGTCCGCCATCCGGGCGTGCACGCCGCGCACCGGGCGCACCTCGGGCGCACCCTCGGAGCGGTGCGCCGCGGCGAGCACGTCCGCGGGGGTGATCACCCGGCCCGCGACGACATGCTGGATCGACGACAGGTCCACCGACAGCTCCTTGGCCAGCTTGCGCGCCGGCGGAACGGCCAGCGGACGGCCGGTGCGGCGGCTGGTGTCGATGCCCGCGTCGGCCCCGTAGCCGACCAGCGTCGGCACCGGCGCCTCCCCGTTGGGCGGCGGCGCTTCACCGTTGAGCGGCGCGGTGTCGATGCGCACCAGCACCGAACCCACCTTCAGCACATCGCCCTGGGCGCCGTGGGTTTCGACGATCCGGCCGGCGTACGGGCTCGGGATCTCCACCTCGGCCTTGGCGGTTTCCACCGAGCACAGGACCTGGTTGAGCTCGACGTCGTCGCCGACCGCGACGTTCCAGCACGAGACGGTCACCTCTTCGAGTCCCTCGCCGAGGTCGGGGACGCGGAACGCCTGCACCCGATCGTCGGCGCTCATGGCAGCTCCAGCGCCCGCTCGACGCAGTCCAGCAGCCGGTCGGGACCCGGCAGCCACAGTTTCTCCAGCCGGGCCGGTGGATAGGGTGTGTCAAAACCGCAGGCGCGCAACACCGGCGCCTCCAGTTCGTAGAACATCTCCTCCTGGATGCGCGCGGCCAGGCCGGCGCCGTAGCCCAGGCTGCGGGGGCCTTCGTGCAACACCACGCAGCGTCCCGTCCGGTGGATCGATTCGGCGATGGTGTCGAAGTCCAAGGGCACCAACGATCGCAGGTCGATGACCTCCAGGCTCCAATCGCGTTGGCGCTGCGCCTCTTCCGCGGTGGCGACGGCGGTGCGGACCAGGCTTCCGTAGGTCACGACGGTGACGTCGCGGCCGGGCCGGCGCACCACCGCTTGCCCGATCGGCGGTTCGGGATGGTCGGCATCCACCACGTCGCGACCCTGATAGCGCCGCTTGGGCTCGAGATACATCACCGGGTCGGGGCAGGCGATCGCGTAGCGGAGCAACCAGTAGGCGTCGGCGGGGCTCGACGGCACCACCACCTTCAGGCCGGCGGTGTGCGCCCAGTACGCCTCGGTGGAGTCCGAATGATGTTCGGCCGCACCGATGCCGCCGAACGACGGGATCCGCACGGTGACCGGCATGTTGACCTCGCCGCGGGTGCGGGTGCGATACTTCGCCAGATGGCTGACCACCTGATCGAAGGCCGGGTAGGAGAACCCGTCGAACTGGATCTCGGGCACCGGCACGAAGCCGCGCAGCGCCAGCCCCACGGCGATGCCGATGATGGCCGACTCGGCCAGCGGCGTGTCGAAGCAGCGGTCCTCGCCGAAGGTCTCGGCCAGCCCCTCGGTCACCCGGAACACGCCCCCCTCGACCGAGACGTCCTCGCCGAAGACCAGGACCCGCTCGTCGGCGGCCATCGCGTCGTGCAGCGCGCGGTTGAGCGCCTGCACCATGGTCAACGGTTGGGCGCCCAGCCTGACGTTCTCGACTGCGGCCGTGAGGGTTTCGTCCGAGCCGGCGGGGGGATCGGCGAGCTGGGTCATGCCGGCCTGCTTAGTTCCGTGCGCAACTGCTCGAGTTGGGCGCGCAACCCGGGGGTCATGTCGGCGTAGACGGTGGTGAACACCTCGTCGATGTCGAAATCGGGCGCGTCGAACAGCGCGTCGCGCAGCTCGGACCGCATTCGCTTCCCCCGGGCGGCGACCCGCTCCTCCAGCCGTTCCGACCACACGCCCTGCCCCTGCAGATACGTGCGATACCGCGAGATCGGATCCCGCGCCGCCCAGCGGTCCACCTCCTCCTGGGACCGGTATCGCGTCGGGTCGTCGGACGTGGTGTGCGGGCCCAGCCGGTAGGTGATCGCCTCGATCAACGTCGGTCCACCGCCGGCGCGGGCGCGGGCGGCGGCCTCGGCCATCACCGCGTAGCACGCCAGCACGTCGTTGCCGTCCACCCGGATTCCGGGCATCCCGTAGCCGATGGCCTTGTGCGCGATGGACGGCGCCGCGGTCTGTTTGTATACCGGCACCGAGATCGCCCACTGGTTGTTCTGCACGTAGAACACGCACGGCGCGGCGAACACGGCGGCGAAGTTCAGCGCCTCGTGCACGTCGCCCTCACTGGTGGCGCCGTCACCGAGGAAGGCCACCGTCACCGAATCCTCGTGCAGGCGTTGGGCGGCCATCGCCGCGCCGACCGCGTGCAGGGCCTGGGTGCCGATCGGGATCGACATCGGGGCGCAGCACTTCTTTGTGAATTCCAGTCCGCCATGCCAGGTTCCGCGCCAGACGACCCCGACGTGCGCGGGCGGAATGCCCCGCACCAGATAGGCGCCCAGCTCGCGATATTGGGGGAACAGCCAGTCCGTCTTGCGCAGGCAGGCGGTGGCGCCGACCTGGGCGGCCTCCTGGCCGCGGCACGACGCGAACAGCGCCAGCTGCCCTTGGCGCTTGAGGTTGACGAACTCGGTGTCCAGTTCGCGGGTGACCACCATCATCTCGTAGAGCCAGCACAGCGTCTCGGGCGGAAGGTCACGGCCGTAGCGGCTTTCGGCGGTCGCCGCGCCGTCGGCGGCGACGAGTTGGACCGGCTCCAGGTCGACAGTCATCGGCGTCCGGGGACTCTCCGCCATACCGCCTCCTTGCTTCGGAGCCGCCTCGCGCCGCGGTCCTGAGGTGGTACAGCAAAACCTCAGCCGGGGCCTACCGCGAGCCGAAGTCGATCGCCAGCTGCACGAAAGGCTTCGCTCGCCGCGACACTGGCGTATTCCCCATTATGCGCCCAAATCCGAAGACACGGCGTTGATCGCGGCGGGGCGGAGAACGTGTCGCGCCCATCGCCGCGCGTGGGGTCCACTGCGTGGCCCGCTAGCCCGCGGCCGGCTCCCCCGCCCGCCGCAGCAACATCTCGGCGTGCTTGAGCACCGGCGAATCCACCATCTGCCCTTCGAACGCGAACACCCCGCGCTCGGTCTTGGCGGCCGCCAGAACTCGCCGCGCCCAGTCCAGCTTCTCGGCGCTGGGGCGATAGGCCTCGCGCACCACCGCGACCTGGGTCGGATGGATGCAGACGGTCCCGTCGAAGCCGACGGCGACACCGTCGTCGGCCTCGTCGCGCAGCCCGTCGAGGTCGCGGATGTCCAGGTGCACGGCGTCCAGCGCGATCCGGCCGAACGCCGACGCGGCCAGCAGCACCGTGGACCGCACGTGGCGGGCGACGTCCCGGTAGCTGCGGTCGGCGCGCCGGCTGGAGCTGCCGCCGAGGGCGGCGACCAGGTCCTCGGCGCCCCACATCATCGCGACGGTGGGTGGCGCGGCGGCGATCTCGGTCGCGAACACCGCGCCCCGCGGGGTCTCGATCAGCGCGACGACGTCGCGCGGCGCGAGCGCGCTCACCTGCGCCGCCGACTCGGTCTTGGACAGCATCACCGTCGTGTACGGGGTATCGGCCAGGGCCTTTAGGTCGCGGCCGTGCTCGTCGGTGCCGGCGGCGTTGATGCGCACCACGGTCCGCTCGGGATCCAAAGGCGTCTCGCGCAGCGCCTTGCGGGCGGCGGGCTTGTCGGCTGCGGCCACGCCGTCCTCGAGGTCGAGGATCACCACGTCGGCGGCCGCTGCGGCCTTCGCGAAACGCTCGGGACGGTCGGCCGGGCAGAACAGCCACGCGGGGCCGGCGGAGCGCAGGTTCATCGGGACTCCTCCGCGCTCGGCCGTTTCTGCACGAGCGTGGTCCGCACCGCCCGCGCGACGACGTCGCCGTGCTGGTTGCGGCCGGTGTGCTCGAGCGTGACGATGCCTTCGCCCGGCCGGCTCTTCGACTCCCGCTTGCCGGTGCACACCGTCTCGGCGTACAGGGTGTCGCCGTGAAAGACCGGCTTGGGAAACGACACCTCGGAAAAGCCGAGGTTGGCCACGATGGTGCCGAGCGTCAGCTGCGCCACCGAGAGCCCCACCAGCGTGGAGAGGGTGAACATCGAATTGACCAGCCGCTCACCGCGGAAGCCCGGCTGCTCGGCGGCCCAGGCCGCATCGAGGTGCAACGACTGCGTGTTCATCGTCAAAGTGGTGAACAACACGTTGTCGGCCTCGGTGACGGTGCGGCCCGGCCGGTGCGAATACGTGGTGCCGACCTCGAATTCCTCGAACCACAGGCCGCGCTGGACCACGGTTTTGCCGACGTGCCCTTCGGAACTCATGACAGCCCCAGCGATCGCGCGATCAGCATCAGCTGCACCTCGGTGGTCCCCTCTCCGATCTCGAGGATCTTGCTGTCGCGGTAGTGCCGCGCCACCGGGTACTCGTTTATGAAGCCGTACCCGCCGTGGATCTGGGTGGCGTCGCGGGCGTTGTCCATCGCCGCCTCCGAGGAGACCATTTTCGCGATCGCCGCATCCTTCTTGAAGGGCTTGCCCGCCAACATCTTTGCGGCGGCATCATAGTACGCCGTGCGGGCGACGTGGGCGCGGGCCTCCATCCGCGCGATCTTGAAGCTGATCGCCTGATACGAGCCGATCGGCTTGCCGAACGATTCGCGCTCCTTGGCGTACTTGACGCTCTCGTCCACGCAACCCTGCGCGACCCCGGTGGCCAGCGCCGCGATCGCGATGCGGCCCTCGTCCAGGATGGACAGGAAGTTCGCATACCCGGTGCCGCGGGCGCCCAGCAGGTTCTCCTCGGGGACGCGGGCGTCGGCGAACGTCAGGGGGTGGGTGTCCGAGGCGTTCCAGCCGACCTTGTTGTAAACCGGCTCGACCGTGAACCCCGGTGTGCCGTTGGGCACAATGATCGTCGAGATCTCCTTCTTGGCCTCACCGATGGTCCCGGTGACCGCGGTGACGGTGACCAGCGACGTGATGTCGGTGCCGGAGTTGGTGATGAATTGCTTGGCACCGTTGATCACCCATTCCCCGTTTTCCAGCCGGGCGGTGGTGCGGGTGCTGCCCGCGTCGGAACCCGCGCCCGGCTCGGTCAGCCCGAAGCCGGCCAGCGCCCGCCCGGCGGCCAAGTCGGGCAGCCACTTTCGCTTCTGCTCCTCCGTCCCGAACCGGTAGATCGGCATCGCGCCCAACCCCACACCGGCTTCCAGCGTGATCGCCACCGACTGGTCGACCTTGCCAAGCTCCTCGAGGGCGAGCGCCAGCGCGAAGTAGTCGCCGCCCATGCCGCCGTACTCCTCCGGGAAGGGCAGCCCGAACAGCCCCATCTCGCCCATCTTGGCCACGATTTCGTACGGGAAGCTGTGCTCCTCATCGTGTTTGGCCGATGCCGGCGCGACCACGGTGCGCGCGAAGTCGGCGACGGTGTCGCGAAGGTCCTGGTATTCCCTGGGCAACGTGCCCGCGGTGATCGATGTCGTCATGTCTCATCCTTACTGTCTGAGCCTTGTTCCTCCGGCATCAGCCGGGCCAGCACCTGGTCGACCGCCACCTGGTCGCCGACGGACACCAGCACCTCGACTCGGCCCGAAACGGGCGCGGTCAGCGCGTGTTCCATCTTCATCGCCTCGACGATCACCACCACCTCACCCTCGGAAACCTCGGCGCCGGAGTCGACCTGGACGGCGATGACGCTGCCCGGCATGGGGCTGACGATGTCCGCCCGCTGCGTGCCGGTGGCGCGGTGGATCTTGTGCTCCTCGGCCTCCCGCAGGTGCCAGGTTCCGCGTTCGTCGGCGATCCACAGGTGCCGGTCGGCCTCGGCCCAGCGGTATTCGCGGCGCAGCCCGCCCAGCGTCGCGCTCATCACCGCCGCGTCGACTTCCACACCGGCGGAAACGATTTCACCGTCGCCGACCTGCACCCTGGCGGCCTCGGGTGGGCCCCACACCGACACCGTTTCGCGCCGCGACGGCGTCTGCATCTCGGTGCGCACCGGCGCCGCGGCGCCACCGACCCGCCATCCCGTCGGCACCGCCCACGGGTCGCCGTCGGCGCGGCGGGCCAGGGCCCACTGCCGAAACAGGCCGCCGGCGGCGAGCACGTCGTCGGGCGCGGGCGCGGGCGCGAAGCCGGCCAGCCGCTCGTCGAGCAGCGCGGTGTCGAGGTCGCCGGCCCGCACCCGCTCGTCGGCCAGCAAAAAGCGCAGGAATTCGACGTTGGTCTGCACGCCGAGGACCGCGGTGTGCGCCAGCGCCCGGTCGAGCTTGTCCAGCGCCTCGTCGCGGTCGCTGCCGTGGGCGATCACCTTGCTCAGCATCGGGTCGTAGTCGCTGCCGACCAGCGTGCCGGCCAGCAGCGACGAATCGACCCGGACGCCGCCTCCGGACGGCTCGAAGACGCGCAGCACCCGGCCGCCGGTGGGCAAAAAATTCCGCGCCGGGTCCTCCGCGTACACGCGGGCCTCGATGGCGTGGCCGCGCAGCTCGATGTCGTCCTGGGCGAACGCGAGCTTTTCGCCGGCGGCGACCCGCAGTTGCCACTCCACCAGGTCCAGGCCGGTGACCGCTTCGGTGACCGGATGCTCGACCTGGAGGCGGGTGTTCATCTCCATGAAGAAGAATTCGTCCGGCCGCTCGGCGGACACGATGAACTCCACCGTGCCGGCGCCGACGTAGTCGACGCTGCGGGCGGTGTTGCAGGCGGCGGCCCCGATCCGCGCGCGCGTCTCGGGGTCCAGCAGCGCCGACGGCGCCTCCTCGATGACCTTCTGGTGGCGGCGCTGCAGGCTGCATTCGCGCTCGCCCAGGTGCACCACGTTGCCGTGGGTATCGGCGAGCACCTGCACCTCGATGTGCCTGGGCCGCAACACGAATCGCTCCAAGAACAGGGTGTCGTCGCCGAACGACGAGGCGGCCTCCCGGCGCGCGCCCACCAGCGCCTCGCGCAGCCGGGCCGGGTCGTCCACCCGCCGCATCCCCTTGCCCCCGCCGCCGGCCGAGGGCTTGATCAACACCGGGTAGCCGACCTCGTCGGCCGCCGCGACCAGCTCGTCGTCGGTCAGCCCGGGCCTGGCCACCCCCGGCACCACCGGCACGTCGAACGCGGCGACGGCGTTCTTGGCGGTGATCTTGTCGCCCATCACCTGGATGGCCCGCACCGGCGGCCCCAGGAACACGACCCCGGCGCGTTCGCACGCGGCCGCGAATTCGGCGTTCTCCGAAAGGAACCCGTAACCCGGGTGGATCGCCTGCGCGCCCGTGCGCACGGCCGCGTCGACCACGCTGGCGATGTTGAGGTAGCTGTCGCGCGCCGCGGCGGGCCCCAGCCGCACGGCGGTGTCGGCCTCGAGCACGTGGCGCGCGGTCGCGTCGGGATCGCTGTAGACGGCGACCGCCCGGATCCCGAGCCGGCGCAGGGTGCGGATCACCCGCACCGCGATCTCGCCGCGGTTGGCCACCAATACCGTGTCGAACATCGTCACATCCGAAAGACGCCGTAGGAGACCGGTTCCAGCGGGGCGTGAGCGCACGCCGAAAGCGCAAGCCCCACGCAGGTTCTGGTGTCGGCCGGGTCGATGATGCCGTCGTCCCACAGGCGCGCCGTCGAGTAGTACGGGTTGCCCTGGTCCTCGTACTGCTGGCGGATGGGCGCCTTGAACGCCTCCTCGTCGCCGGGCGACCATGGCTTGCCCGCCCCGGCGAGCTGCTCGCCGCGGACCGTCGCGAGCACCGACGCCGCCTGCTCGCCGCCCATCACCGAGATGCGCGCGTTGGGCCACATCCACAAAAAGCGCGGCGAGTAGGCCCGCCCGCACATCGAATAGTTGCCCGCGCCACAGGATCCGCCGATCACGACGGTCAGCTTGGGCACCCGGGCGCAGGCCACGGCGGTGACCATCTTGGCGCCGTGCTTGGCGATGCCGCCGGCTTCGTAATCGCGCCCGACCATGAATCCGGCGATGTTCTGCAAGAACAGCAGCGGAATGTTGCGCTTGTCGCACAGCTCGATGAAATGCGCGCCCTTGAGGGCGGATTCGCTGAACAGCACGCCGTTGTTGGCGACGATCCCGACCGGGTGTCCGTGGATGCGGGCGAACGCGGTCACCAGGGTCTTGCCGTAATTGGCCTTGAATTCGCTGAATTCGCTGCCGTCGACCAGCCGCACGATGACCTCGTGCACGTCGTAGGGCACCCGGGGGTCCGGCGGCACCACGTCGTAAAGCTCGGTCTGCGCGTGGGTGGGCTCGACGGAGGGACGCACCTCCCATTGGCTGGGCTCGCGCGGCCCGAAGGTGGCGGCGATCGAGCGCACGATCCGCAGGGCGTGCTCGTCGTCCTCGGCGAGGTGGTCGGTGACACCGGACACGCGCGAGTGCAGGTCGCCGCCGCCCAGCTCCTCGGCGGACACGATCTCTCCGGTGGCGGCCTTCACCAGCGGAGGCCCGCCGAGGAAAATCGTGCCCTGCTCGCGCACGATGACGGCCTCGTCGCTCATCGCCGGCACGTAGGCGCCGCCCGCCGTGCACGAACCCAGCACCGCGGCCACCTGCGGAATGCCCTTGGCGCTCATGGTCGCCTGGTTGTAGAAGATGCGGCCGAAGTGCTCGCGGTCGGGGAACACCTCGTCCTGCCGCGGCAAAAACGCGCCCCCGGAGTCCACCAGGTAGATGCAGGGCAGCCGGTTTTGCAGCGCGACTTCCTGTGCGCGCAAATGCTTTTTGACCGTCATCGGGTAGTAGGTGCCGCCCTTGATCGTCGCATCGTTGGCGACGATCACGCACTCGCGCTCCGACACCCGCCCGACGCCGGTGATGATGCCCGCGCCCGGGGACTCGTCGTCGTACATCCCGTTGGCGGCCAGCGGCGACAGCTCCAGGAACGGGGTGCCCGGATCCAGCAGCCGATCGACCCGTTCGCGGGGCAACAGCTTGCCGCGGCCGACGTGGCGCTGGCGGGCGCGTTCGTTGCCGCCCAACGCCGCCGCCGCCAGCTTGGCGTTCAACTCGGCGACCAGTCGGCGGTGCTCGTCGGCGAACGACGGCGCGGCGGCGACGGACGAGCTCACCAGGTCCTCCCGGTTGTCGCAACGGCAAGGGGCGGTTCGGTTTTGGCCAGCACCTCGTCCACCCCGACGTCAGTGGCGATTTCGACCAGCCGCAGCGAGGAACCGTCGGTTATGTCGGCGACCGCTTCAGCGGCCGTCGCCACCACCTTGTCCATCGAACAGCCTCTCCGCGGCTTTCAGTTAATTCTCATTAACTGGACCCTGAGGATACCACCGCACGCGCCACCGCGTCCAGGGACCGAACCGAAGCCAACCGGATCGAGTTAATCGCCGATAACTCGTGTTAAGTTAGTTGCGTTTAACCGACCTGGCGAGCTGGATGGGGGTCCGTCATGACGACGCCGGCGCCCGACGCCCCCAACCGTCGCACCCAGTTGAAATCCGACCGGCGCCTGCAGCTGCTGGCGGCCGCCGAACGCCTCTTCGCCGAACGCGGTTTCCTCGCGGTGCGCCTGGAAGACATCGGCGCCGCCGCCGGTGTCAGCGGTCCGGCCATCTACCGCCACTTCCCCAACAAGGAGTCGCTGCTCGTCGAGTTGCTGGTGGGCATTAGCACCCGGCTGCTCGCCGGCGCCCGGCAGGTGCGCGCCAGCAGCGCCGACGCGGCCGCCGCGCTGGACGGTCTCATCGACTTTCACCTCGACTTTGCGCTGGGTGAACCGGACCTGATCCGCATTCAGGACCGCGACCTGGCCCACCTACCCAAGGCGGCCGAGAAGCAGGTGCGCAGGGCCCAGCGCCAGTACGTCGAGGTGTGGGTGGGCGTGCTGCGCGAGCTGAACCCCGGCCTGGCCGAGGCCGACGCCCGGCTGACGGCTCACGCGGTCTTCGGACTGCTGAATTCGACCCCGCACAGCATGAAGTCCGGCGACGATTCGCGCGCCAAGCCCGCCCGCGCCGCCCGGTCACGCGCGGTCATGCGGGCGATGACCGTCGCCGCGCTCTCGGCCGGAAATCACTGCCCGTGAGCCGCGGCTGACGCCGCAACAAACCGCCGATCGGCCCGGCCCAGGTACCCTGCATGCCATGAGGTGGACATGAGCGATCCACGCCGACCCGAGCCGTTTAGTCCCCCTCAATCGGGGTGGGGGCCGGCCGGGCAGCCCGGGCAGCCGAGTCAGCAGTACTCGCCGCCCGTTGACCCGGCATACGCCGACCAAGCTCCCTACGCCCCCAGCTACGGCGGCTACGCGCCGCAATGGGCGTCGGGTTTCACCGACGTCAACACCACCAGGGAGCTGCCGGCCTACTGGCAGCAGGGCCTGCCCGCCTCCGGTGAGCCGCCTGCGGAGGGTGTGGCTCCCCCGCCGGGAGGCCCGCGATCGCCACGGTGGCTGTGGATCGGCGCTGCCGCTGCCGTGCTGGTGATCGTCGCCCTGGTGATGGCGCTGATCCTCGCCAACGAGGCGATCAAGAACCAGACCGCCGTCCCGCCGTTGCCGGCCATGCCCGAGACGGCGTCGCCGACCCTCACGACACCGACGGCACCGCCGTCGACCCGCACCCGGACCCTGCCGCTGCCTCCGCTCATCCCGGAGCCGGTGCCGCCGTCGAGCGGGGTGCCCACCGAAACGACGAGCCCGGGCGCAATGCAAGACGTCGTCTACACCGTCACCGGCGACGGCCGGGCGCTCAGCATCATGTACATCGGCACCGGCGACGTCGTGCAGACCGAGTTCAACGTCGCGCTGCCTTGGACCAAGCAGGTCAGCCTGTCGAAGTCGGCGGCCCACCCGGCCAACGTCACGATCGTCAACTTTGGCAACAACGTCACCTGTTCGGTCACCATCGGCGGGGTGCAGGTGATCCAGCGCGTCGGCATGGGCCTGACCGTCTGCGACGCGAGAGGCTAAGCGCCCGAAGGGGTTTCGGCCACAACGGCCGCGCGCACCGGTACCCGCACCACCAGCATCGCCAGCAGCCCGGCGCCGAGCACCAGGCAGATCCCGGCGACCCCGGCGCGCACGGTCCCGAACGCGTCGACGAAAAGGGAGAACAGCCAGGGCGCCACGAACGACACCGCCCGGCCGGTCATCGTGTAGAGCCCGAACGCGACCCCTTCCCCGCCGTCCTTGGCGAGCTGCAGCAGCAGGGCACGCGACGACGCCAGGGACGGACCGACGAACGCGGCCAACAGCAGCCCGCACACCCAGAAGGCGTGCGGGCCGGACGACGCCATCATGGTGGCGGAGACGACGATGAGCGCCGCCAGTGACCCGACGATGACCCGTTTGGACCCGATCCGGTGGTCGACGAACCCGCCGGTTACCGCGCCGAGCGCGGCCACCACGCTTGCCGCCACGCCGAACACCAGTACGTCGCCCTGGGACAGGCCGTAGACGTTGACGCCGAGCACGGCGCCGAAGCCGAAGATGGCCGCCAGCCCGTCCCGAAAAAGCGCGCTGGCCCCCAGGAAGTAGACCAGGTTGCGGTTGCGGCGCCATTCGGCGCTCACCTCCGCCCACAGTTTGCGATAACCGCCCAGCACGCCGGTCGGACGCGACGCCTCGCCGGAGTCCGGCAGCCGGTGGGCGACCAACAGCAACGGCAGTGCCAGCGCCGCGAACCACGCCGCGGTGAGCAGCATCGCCGCGCGGACGTTGAGGCCGTCGTGGGTAGGCACGCGCAGCAGCCCGCGCACCGGGCCGGTGCCGGAGATGAAACCCACGTAGACCAGCAGCAGCAGGACCACGCTGCCGGTGAACCCCGCGGCCGCACCCAGGCCGGAGACGCGGCCCGCCGTCTGCGGCGTCGAGACCTGGCGCAGCATGGCGTTGTACGGCACGCCGGCCAGGTCACCGCACGCGGCCGTGGCCGACAGCAGCACCAAGCCGGCCCAGAGGTAGCCGGGGTCCTCGCGGATCAAAAACATGGCGCTGGTCGACGCGGCGGCGAGCCCGCTCAACACGGTCAGCGCCAGCCGTCGCCGGTGCGGGGCTTCCACCCACACCCCGATGAGCGGGGCCAGCACCGCGATGGTCAGCCCCGAGACGGCGAGCGCGCGACCAAGCCAACTCGCCGGCGACGTGCCCCCCGGCAGGCGCGCGCCCACGCTGCCGGTCAGATACACGGAGAAGACGAACGTCGCGACGATGGCGTTCATGCCGAGGGAGCCGCAGTCCCACAGCGCCCATGCCACTACTCCAGACCGCGCGGGCGGGACGGGACGCGGACTCATGCCGGGAACTTTATTGGTTCGCCGCTGTCTACGATTGGCCGCATGCCGGTACCCGCCCCCCGTCCCGACGCGCGCGCCGTTGTCACCGGAGCTTCGCAGAACATCGGCGAGGCGCTGGCCACCGAACTCGCCGCCCGCGGTCACAACCTGATCGTCACCGCCCGGCGCGAGGACCTGCTCAACGAGCTGGCGGCCCGCCTGTCGGACAAATACCGCGTCGTTGTGGACGTGCGGCCCGCCGACCTGGCCGACCCCGGGGAGCGGGCAAAGCTGTGCGACGAGCTGGCCGCGCGCCCGATCTCGATCCTGTGCGCCAACGCCGGCACCGCGACCTTCGGCCCGGTGGCGACGCTGGACCCGGCCGGCGAGAAGGCCCAGCTGCAGCTGAACGTGCTGGGCGTGCACGACCTGACGCTGGCGGTGCTGCCCGGCATGGTCGAGCGCAAGGCCGGCGGCATCCTGATTTCCGGTTCGGCCGCGGGCAATTCGCCGATCCCCTACAACGCCACCTACGCGGCCACCAAGGCGTTCGTGAACACCTTCAGCGAGTCGCTGCGCGGCGAGCTGCGCCGCTCCGGGGTGCACGTCACGCTGCTGGCGCCGGGCCCGGTGCGCACCGATTTGCCCGACGACGCCGAGCGGTCGCTGGTCGAGAAGTTGGTGCCGGACTTTTTGTGGATCTCCACCGAACACACCGCCAAGGTGTCGCTGGATGCGTTGGAGCGCAACAAGATGCGCATCGTCCCGGGCCTGACGTCGAAGGCCATGTCGGTGGCCAGCGGGTACGCCCCGCGCGCGATCGTGGCGCCGATCGTGGGCAGCTTCTACAAGAAGCTCGGCGGCGGGTAGGGGTTACTTCCGGCGGCGCCGCCCGGCGCCGAAGATGGCCTTCACCGCTTCGCGTATCACCGTGTTGATGCCGCTTTTGACCGTGGGGTTCTGCAGCACTTCCTCCCACATGGCCGGGCCCTTGGGTTGTGCAGGCTCCGCCGGCTCCGGCATCGGCGGAACCGGCTCATCCGGTGGCACCGGCGGGTAGTCGGACTGGGGTCGCGGCGCCGGCGGCGTTTGGGACCCACCGGGTTGCGTCGGCTGCTCGACGGTCTGACCGTACTTCGCCTGCAGCGGACTGGATTTCGCCGCCTTGGTGATCTCGTCGGTGCCGATCGAGGCCATCAGCGAGCGGGGCACCCGCATGCGGGTCCAGGCGACCGGCGTCGGGGCACCCTTTTCCGAGAGCACCGTGACGACGGCCTCACCAATGCCCAGCGATGTCAACGCCGACTCCAGGTCGTAGACATCGGTTTTCGGGTAGGTGCGCACCGTCTTGGACAGCGCCTTCTGGTCGTCGGGGGTAAACGCGCGCAGCGCGTGCTGAATCCGCGCGCCCAGCTGGGAGAGCACGTCGTTGGGCAGGTCGGTGGGCAACTGCGTGCAGAAAAACACCCCGACGCCCTTGGAGCGGATCAGCTTGACGGTCTGTTCGACCTGCTCGAGGAACGCCTTGGAGGCGTCGGTGAACAGCAGGTGCGCCTCGTCGAAGAAGAAGACCAACTTGGGCTTGTCTATGTCGCCGACCTCGGGCAGCACGGTGAACAGATCGGCCAGCACCCACATGAGGAAGGTGGAGAAGATGACCGGGCGCAGTGACTGGCCGCTGAACTCGAGCAGCGAGATGACGCCCTGGCCCTGTTCGGTGACACGCAGCAGATCGTTCGGGTCGAGCTTCGGCTCGCCGAAGAAGGTGTCGCCGCCCTCGCCGGCGAGATTGACCAGCGCGCGCAGGATGACGCCGGCCGTCGTCGAGGACACGCCGCCCAGGTCTTTGAGGTCGGCCTTGCCCTCGTCGCTGGCCAGGTGGCTGATGACGGCCCGCAGATCGCCCAGGGTCACCAGCCGCCGGTTGCTTTCGGTGGCCCAGTGAAAAATCAGACCCAGCGTCGACTCCTGGGTGGCGTTGAGCCCCAACACCTTCGACAACAGCACCGGCCCGAAGCTGGCCACCGTCGCGCGCACCGGCACGCCCACTCCCCCGGTCCCGAGCGACAAGAACTCGACCGGGAAACCCGTTGGCGCCCAATCGTCGCCGGTGTCCTTCGCCCGCGCGGCGGTCCTGTCGTCGGCCTCCCCCGGTCGAGACAGACCGGACAGGTCGCCCTTGACGTCGGCCATGAGCACCGCGACGCCGGCCGCGCTGAGCTGCTCGGCGATCAGTTGCAGCGTCTTGGTCTTGCCGGTTCCCGTCGCCCCGGCCACCAACCCGTGCCTGTTGACCGTGGCCAACGGGATACGGACCTGCGCGGTCGGGTCGGCCGCCCCGTCGACGACGACGGTGCCCAGTTCAAGGGCCCGGCCCTCGAAGGCGTAGCCGTCCGCGATCCGCTTGGCCGGTGTGGCCGCCGATTCGGTGGTCATCGTGCTGCGCCCCTCTCCCCCACTCGCCCCCGTTAGAGTCCCGCAACGCTAACCCTACTTCGCAGGGGCGAACAGGGCAGAGCTCACGTGCGCATACGCTGAGCGCTGTGCGCGACGAATTGGTGTGGATCGACTGCGAGATGACCGGGCTGGACCTGGGCTCGGACAAGCTGATCGAGATCGCCGCCCTGGTCACCGACGCCGAGCTGAACGTCCTCGGCGACGGGGTCGACGTGGTGATCCACGCCGACGACGCCGCTTTGTCGTCGATGATCGAGGTCGTCGCCGACATGCACTCGCGCTCGGGGCTGATCGACGAGGTCAAGGCGTCGACCGTCGATTTGGCAACCGCCGAGGCGATGGTGATGGACTACGTCACCACGCACGTCAAGCAGCCCAAGACCGCGCCGCTGGCGGGCAATTCGATCGCCACCGACCGTTCCTTCATCGCCCGCGACATGCCCGAGCTCGACTCCTACCTGCACTACCGCATGATCGACGTCAGCTCGATCAAGGAGCTGTGCCGGCGCTGGTACCCGCGCATCTACTACGGTCAGCCCGCCAAGGGGCTCACGCACCGGGCGCTGGCCGACATTTACGAGTCCATCCGCGAGTTGCAGTACTACCGCCGCACCGCCTTCGTGCCGCAGCCCGGGCCGTCTACCAGTGAAATCGAGGCCGTCGTCGCCGGCCTGCAAGACGGAGAGAACCCAGCTCGAACAATCGATTCGGAGACCGAGCCACCCACCGGCTAGTATCGATGGTCGCCGCTCGTTGGCCTCCCCGACCAGGGGCCCGGCTCGCGGCCATGGTGGCTGTAGTTCAGCTGGTAGAGCACCAGGTTGTGATCCTGGGTGTCGCGGGTTCGAGTCCCGTCAGCCACCCCGAAAAGGTCGGAGGGCCACAACGCCCTCCGACCTTTTGCTATCCAGCTTTCACGGGCACATGAACGAGATCGGCGGGCACGCCCGCGGCGTGGCCGGAATGGGCAGCGGCGCCGGACCGGGCCCCTCGACCACCGCGTTGGGGTCGGCGTTGGGGTTGTCCAGGATCGCGAGGTGGTAGACGTGGCACTCGCTCAAGTCCCATCCGGTCGCCCGCAGCGCGGGCCAGATGTAGTCGCCCGGGCACCAGCGCATCCCGGGGCCGTGGTAGCACCCCGTCCGTGTCGAACAGTGGTCCGGGTCGGCCTGCGCGCTGCCCGCGGCCAACCCAAACCCGGCCATCGCGACGCCGCCCGACAGCAGCGCGCCGGCAACGATTCGCTTCAGGGTACGACGGGCTCTCATGGTGGTCCTTTCCGACGACTTCGGGCCGTACGCTACGGCCGACCGCTTGCGAAATTTTTGCGGTCGCGCGGCGCTACCGATCCCAAACGTCGCGGAAGTCGATCGGGGCCTCGCGGGCGATTAGCCCGGCGCCAGAGGCCGTTTCAGGGTGCAGACGATGCTCCACTCGTAATAGTGGTCGCCGACCTTGTCGTAATCACTGAACCGGTGGGCCACCTGGACCCGTTGCACCGAGGACCCCACGATCTCCCAGCCCTGCTCGCCGTAGGCCTTGGACTGGCGGCTGGCCTCGTCGATCACCGCCTGCAGCGACTCGTTCGTGTAGTAGACGAAGGTGGTCTCCCAACGCTGCGGGTACCAGTTGCCGTCTGAGGCCAGCCACCATCCAGGCCCGGGCGAAGGTGTGGTCATGGGGCGGCACCTTACAACGCGCGGGGTGCGAGCGAATGAATGAAACATGACCGACGGGTTGCCGCGCCGCCGAACCGCAGCGGACGCGCGTCAGGTGTTGGCGTTGCCCGCCTTCCACACCGGCCACGGGATGTTCCAGTCGCCCAGCCCCTCGGTGCCCGACAGCGTCGGGCCGACGGTGTTGATCACCTCGACGATGTCGCCGCTCTTGCTGTGCTCGTAGAACCACTCGGCGTTGCTCGGGCTGACGTTCAGGCAGCCGTGGCTGGTGTTGGTGTGGCCCTGGGCGCCGACCGACCACGGCGCGGAGTGCACGAAAACGCCGCTGTAGGACATCTGCGTGGCCCACTCGACTTCCGTGCGATATCCGTTGGGCGAGTTGACCGGAACGCCGTAGGTCGACGAATCCATGATGATGTGCTTGAACCGGCCGCCGACGATGTAGATACCGTTGGCCGTCGGGGTGCTGTCCTTGCCCATCGACGTCGGCATCGTCTTGACCACTTCGCCGTTGACGCGCACCGTCACCGTCTTGGTCTTGTCGTCGGCGGTGGAAATGACCTCGTCGCCGATGGTGAAGTGCGTCTTGACGTTGTCCTCGCCGAACATCCCGTCGCCCAAATCGACACCGTAGGTGTTGACCTGCACGTCGACGGTCGTGCCCGGCTTCCAGAAATGCTCGGGGCGCCAACGTAATTCGCGGTTGGTCAACCAGTAGAACGCGCCCTCGACGGGCGGGTTGGTCCTGATGGTGATGGCCTTCTGGGCCGCCGCGCGGTTGGCGATGTTCTCGTCGAAGCGGATCGCCACCGGCTCACCGACGCCGACCACCTCGCCGTCGCCGGGATAGACGTAGGGCATCGTCAGGTGCGCCGGTGAACTGGTCTGGAACGTCATCTGCCGGGTCGCCGCGCCGCCCAGACCCAGCGCCTTCACGGTCAGCGTGTAGCGGCGGTTGTAGCCGAGCTGCTCGGTGGTCGACCAGCGCAGCCCGTCGGGGCTGAGCTGTCCGCTGATGGTCCGGCCGTTCTCGTTGACCATCGTGACCGAGCCCAGCACCCCGTCGGCGACGCTCACCGTCACCGGCGCGTCCACGGTGACACCGACGGCGCCGTCGGTCACCGAGGAGGTGAGCTTGGGGACGAGCAGATCGGCGAACGGCGTGCCCTTGTCGGAGATAACCTTCGCCGGCGCGGCAGTGTGGCTGCTGCTGCAGGCAACGCCGAAGACAGCAAACACGACCATTGCTGCTGCCAGCAATGATCGAGGTCTGCGCAAAGGCGTCATGGGGCGACCTTCCAATTCGGACGGGCTTGTACGGGTTTGTTCGGTCACCGCTGACCGGAAACAGTGCATGAATTGTAAAGGGTGATGCGCCGCTGCAGAGGCGAGATGGCTGGTCAGCGCAATGGTGTCGCGGCGGCGCCGAATCGGCGCGCCGCGCGGCACTTACCCCGATTCGACGACGAGGCCGTTGCGCTGCGAATCGGCCCCGCCGTCGGTCGCGGCGGCCTCGACGCGGGCCAGCTTGACGATGGCTACCGTCATCGCCAGCGCCGCCACCACCAGGGCGGCCATCCCCGCGCGACCGGTCTGCAGCGTTTCGTCGAGGACGACGACGCCGAGCGCCGCCGCCACCACGGGCTGCGACACCGCCAGCGTGGGCATCGACGCGGTCAACGGCCCGGCGCGGAACGCCGACTGGCTCCACACCACGCCTCCCAGCGCGACCAGCACGCACGCATACAGCTCGGGGGCTCGGGCGACCGCCCATCCGCCCTCACCGAGCCGGGCGACGGCCTCTTTGGTCAGCACCGCGAAAACACCCCACAGCGAACCGGAGACGAGGGCGAACAGCGCGGCGGCCGGGGCGCCGCCGCGGATCCGGCCGGCCACGGCGCACGCCACCAGCAGCGGACCGAGCACCAAGACCACCGGGGCCCACGTGCCCAGCGACGTGCTGGACCGGCCGGCCTGCGGATGACCGACGGTGACGACCACGATCACCGCGGCGGTGAGCAAGGCCCCCCACATCCACTCGGCGCCGGTCACCGTCCGGTGCGCCAACCGGGCGTTGATCGGCAAGGCGAACAGCACCGAGAGCATCAGCAGCGCCTGCACCAGCAGCACCGACCCCTGGCCCAGCGCGGCGGCCTGCAGCGCGATGCTCGCCGCGAGCAACACGGTGCCCCACCACCACCGCCGATTGCGCAGCAGGCGGCCGAACAGGGCGATGTGGCCGAAGGGGCCGTCGCTGATCCGGTGCGCCGCGCGCTGCTGCAGCACGTCGCCGATCGCGATGCACAGCGCCGAGGCCAGCGCCAGCAACGCCGCGATGTCCGTCTTGGTCATGGGCGCAGTCTCCATCGGAACCGTTGCGGCACAGTCCTTTCCGGTCCGCTAGTCACGGTCGGTCACGGCCGCCGCGGCCCGTCTCCTCAACAGCAGCCGCCGCGCGTCCGGCGCGTCGGCGGCCCACCGCCGCCGCCCTACCGCGACGGCCGCGGATTCACCCGTCACCCGCCGCCAACGCAAGCTGGTCAACGCCCGAGGCGCCCACCACGTCCACCGGCCGAGCAGGTGGATAAAGGCCGGCACTAACACCATTCGCACCAGCGTGGCGTCGGCCAGCACCGCAAGCGTCAGGCCGACGCCGAGCATGCGCATGAACGACACCTGGGCGGGGATCAACGCGGCGAACGAGATCGACATCACCAGCGCCGCGCTGGTGACCACCCGGCCGATGCCGGCGAGGCCCAATGCGGTGCTCTCGTCCGTGACGGCGCGGGCCTCGGCCGCGCTCGGCCGGGTGTCGCCGTCGGCCTGAGAGGCCAGCCAATATTCGTGGATCCGCGAGACCAAGAAGACCTCGTAATCCATCGCCAGCCCGACCGCGATGCAGAACAACAGCACCGGGATGTTGGCGTTCGTCGTCCCGTTCGGGGTGGTGCCCAGGGCGCCGAGATGGCCGTCCTGAAAGATCCACACCATCGCGCCGAACGCCGCCGTCAGCGACAACACGTTGCACACCAAGGCCTGCAGCGGCAGCACCGCGCTGCCGGTCAGCAAAAACAGCAACACGAAGGTGACGGCGGCGATCAGCCCCAGCACGGCCGGCATCCGTTTGGTGATCGCGTCGACGCTGTCGCGGTTGATCTGCGTCAGCCCCGTCATCTCCACGGGCTTGCCCGCCGGTCCGGCGACACGATGGAGCCGGTCGAGCTGGGTGTCAGACGCCTGTGAATACAGCGGCGCGCTGGTGGCCACGGTGAGGAACGCGCTGCCGTTGGCGAAGCCGGTGGGTGCGGCGGGCGGCCCGCTCAGCTTGCCGGCCACGAACGTCCCGGTCGGTGCGGTGACCGCCGGCACGTCGGGTACCCGCGACAGTTCGGCAGCGTAGCGGTCGACGTCGGCGGGGGTGACGCCGCGCGCGTCGGGGACGACCACCGACACCGCGGTCCCCAAACCGCTGGGGAAGTCGTTGTCCAGCATGTCGGCGACCTGGCGCGCCGACGCCGTTCGGGGCAGCACGCGCTCGTCGGGAAAGCCCCACTTCACGCCGAGAAACGGAACGCCAAGCAACAACAGCAGCGCGACGACGCCCACGCCGACCGGCGCAGCGTGGCGCAACACGAACCGGGTGGATCGGTACCAGAACAGCTCGTCGACCGGCGTGTGCGCATGGTCGCGCCACGACTTCGCCCGCGGCAGGATCCGACGGACCAACTTGTGGGCGTCCAGCGCGTCGAGCCGGGGGCCCAGCAGCACGATCGCCGCCGGGGTCACCACGACGGCGGCGATGGCCACGATGACCGCCGTGGCCACGATGGTGTAGGCGGACGATTTGAGGAAGTACATCGGAAACACCGCCATCACCGCCATCGACAACCCGACGGTGGTGGCGGAAAACAGCACGGTGCGACCGGCCGTGGCCATGGTGCGATACAGCGCCCGGTCCCGGTTTTCGGCCCGGGCGAGCTCCTCGCGATAGCGCGTGATGATCAGCAGGTTGTAGTCGATCGCCAGGGCCAGCCCCATCGCGATGCTCAGGTCCAGCGCGTAGGTCGACACGTCGGTCGCGAAGCTGATCAGCCGCAACACCGACATGGTCCCGACGATGGCGAGCGCGCCCAGCACCACGGGCAGGGCCGCTGCCACCACTCCACCCAGCACCCACACCAGCACCGCGAAGCTCAGCGGAATCGCGATGGACTCCATCAACAGCAGGTCGCGCTCGTTCTGGTGATTAATCTGGGCGTACGCCACGGCCATGCCGCCGGCACGCACGGTCACCCCGTCGCGGTCGTGCACCAGCTGTGCAGAAAGGTCCCTGGCGTACCCCTGCGCCTTGTTCTCGCCGCCTTTCAAATCGGCGACGATCATCCCGGACTTGGTGTCCTTGCTCACCAGCTGGGCGGCGGCCTGCGGCGGCGAGGTCCACGCCGAGGAAACGTCGATGACCCACGGGGACCGCTTCAACTGGTCGACGATGTCGGTGCCGACGTGGCGGGCCGGGTCGCTGCGCGCGCCGGCCGGGCTGCCGACCACGATCAGCATTTTTTGATCGGTCTGGCCGAACTTGTCCCGCAGGAATTGAGTCGCCCGGGCCGATTCGGAGGTCGGGTCTTGAAAGCCGCCGGCCGACAGGTTGTTGATCACCGGGACGCCGAAGATTGCGGCCGCCACCAGGAGCAGCGCCGCAACCGCGATGATGCGCCGCGGCGCAGCGATCGCGAGTCGGGTGATTCCGTGCAGCATGCGGCTCCTTTCCGGCCGAGCCCTCCGGCGTCTCTATACCCAAACGCTGCCGGGCCGACCCCCATGCCTGCCGCCCGGAGACTCCCGGTGTGGGCGGCGTCACCAAACAAACCCAAGGTTTGACGTCCCGGCGGTCGGGTATCGCCCCGAGCGACACCTCTCACCACCAAGCCTCGGTGGATCGGCTTGCCCAAACGCCGATTCGGCTGCGGCGGTAAAGAATTGAAGAGCGATGACGAACACGGACGACGCCATCCGGATCAAACATCCCACCGACGACGACTGGCAGGCCGTCTACGAAAACCAGGCCCGCGCCTACGGGATTTCGGTGGACCCGGGCGACGTCGAGGCGTGGACGCGTCGGGTCAACCTGCAAGACATCCTGGTGGCCGAGGATCTATCCGATCCGGAGCATCCGCTGATCGTCGGGACCTCGCTGTACTACCGGTTGCGGCTGACGGTGCCCGGCGGCGCCAACCTGGACGCCGCCTGGCTCTCCATGATCGCGGTCGCGGCGACGCACCAGGGGCAGGGGATCTGGCAACGGCTTAGCCTGCAGGGCTTCGGCATCCTGCAGGACCGCGGCTACCCGATCCTGTGTGGCGTTCCGACCCAGCCGGCGGTCTACGAGATCTTGGGCGCGGGCGTGGCCAGCTACGCGCGGACGTACGACATCGAGCCGCGTTTCACCGAGTTGCGGGCAAAACCCAGCCGGAATCGGGCCCGCGAAATCGACGCCGCCCGGGCGGCGCGCCTGTTGCCGCCGCTGTACGACCGGTGGTGCGCCATCACCCCGGGGGCGCTGAGCCGCGACGACGCATGGTGGGACGACATCCTCGAAGACCGGGTCACCCAGCGGGAAAACGGGTCGACGCTCAATTCCATCGCGCACCCCGATGGCTTTTTGACCTACCGGGTGGTCGGGGCGTCGCCACACGCGTTTCGGCGGCCTTTTGGCACCGTGATCGTGCAGGACTTCTGCCCCATCACCCCCGAGGCCCACACCGAGCTGCTCGCGGTCCTGGTGGGCTCGAAGACCTTCGACAACATCGTGATCGAGGTCCCGGTCGACGACCCGCTGGCGCTCAAGCTCAAGGACCAGCTGGCCGCGAAAACCACGGGCATGAGCGATTTTCTGTGGATGCGGATCATGGACGTGCCGGAAGTGCTCGGGGCGCGCGCCTACTCGGCCCGTGCCGACATCACGATCGAAGTGGCGGACCCGCTCAGCGTCGCGGGAGGGCGTTTCCTGCTCCACACGCGCGACGGTGCCGGCAAGTGCACGCCGCACGAGGGGCCCGCGGACGTCCAGATCGGTCTCGGTGACCTGGGGACGATCTACATGGGCGCGCACCGGCCGTCGGAACTGCACCGCGCGAGCCGGATCACCGAGCTGCGTCCGGGCGCGATACGTGACTTGGACGCCGCGTTCGCCGTCGAGCGGGCGCCCTATTGCGGCACGCTCTTCTGACGGCGAATTGGCCTGCAGCGCGCGGACTTCGGGTGTTTGGGGCCCGCGACGCCCCCGGGGGGCTGACGCCCGGCGGCTCCGGGCGGTTATCCTGGAGGACATCCGGGATTTCGCTCCGCGACGGGACGCCTGTTATTGTCGCCTACGCGGTCTCGGCCGCGACGCGCCGTTAGCTCAGTTGGTAGAGCAGCTGACTCTTAATCAGCGGGTCCGGGGTTCGAAACCCTGACGGCGCACCACAACGAGATGTCCGTGCCATGCACCGGCCCAACCCTTCGGCGGCGTCCGCGTCGCCGTCAGCGGCCCCTCATCCTGCGGATGACCACGATCACCACCACCGACGAGATTCCCGCCAGCGAGGCGATAACGACGGGCTTTTTGGCAAACTCGATCGCCCGGGCCTTGAGGTCGTCGGCCAGCCGGCGCGGATTGGCCCGCTCGGCAAGTGAGTCGACGGTTTCGGCCAGCTGGTCGCGGGCAACGTCGATGTCCCGCTTGATGGCCTCGGGGTCGCGGTCCGCCACGTGTCTGTCCTCCCGGTCCGGCTCGATGCAACTGAGGAACTACCCTAGATCAGCTGGCGAGAACCCCGACGCCGCGGTGAACAGAAAGGACCGACCGTTGACCGAGACCACGCGGCTCGCGCCCGGCGACAAGGCGCCGTCCTTCACCCTGCCCGACGCCGACGGCAACAAGGTGTCGCTGGCCGATTACCGGGGCCGCCGCGTCGTCGTGTACTTCTACCCCGCGGCCCTCACCCCCGGATGCACCAAGCAGGCGTGCGACTTTCGCGACAACCTGCACGAGCTCAACGACGCGGGCCTCGACGTCATCGGGATCTCCCCGGACAAGCCCGAGAAGCTGGCGAAGTTCCGCGACGCCGAGGGCCTGACGTTCCCGCTGCTGTCCGATCCCGACCGCAAGGTGCTCACCGCGTGGGGCGCCTACGGCGAAAAGCAGATGTACGGCAAGACCGTGCGGGGCGTGATCCGTTCCACCTTCGTGGTCGACGAAAAGGGCAAGATCGCCGTGGCCCAGTACAACGTCAAGGCCACCGGCCACGTCGCCAAACTGCGCCGCGACCTGTCGGTCTAAGCGCTGATCGGGCGGACACAAGAATCCCGCAAGCGATCTGCGGCAAACTAGCAGCCATGAACACCCCTCGCGGGGAAGCGGGTCATTCGACGGACCCGGACGATCCCGAGCAGTACATCCGCGACCTGGAGCGCGGAGTCAGCCAGACGCCGCCTGACCAGCCCGGTCGACCGTTCGGCGCGCTACCGGGGGCGACCTCGCAGCGGCTTGCAAGTCTCGCGCAGCTTGCGAAATCGACGCCCGGGCGGGTGCTCCTGGGGTCTGGGGTCGCGGCCGTGATCGCGATCGGGGTGATCATGGCGAATCACGCCAAGACCACCGTGCACGGAAACATGATCATGATCAACAGCGGCGCCAAAGACACGATCGACTGCAACAACGGAGATCTAAAGCTGGACGGGGACAGCAACACCTACACCGTCACCGGCCACTGCCGCAGGCTGGAAATCTCGGGCAGCGCAAACAAAGTCAGCATCGACAGCGCCGACACCATCGGCGTCATGGGCGACGACAACGTCGTCACCTACCGCTCCGGCGCGCCGCGGATCAACAAGACCGGCAACAACGACATCGTCACCCAGCGCCCGAACAACCGATGACACCGCGCCGCGCGTCTAGCCCAGGTTGGCCAGCAGCAGCGCCTCGGCGATCGCGGCGCGTTCCAGCACACCCAGGTGCAGGCTCTCGTTGACGCTGTGCGCCTGGGTGGCGGGGTCTTCGACGCCGGTGACCAGGATCTTGGCATCCGGGAAGGCGGCGGCGAACTCGGCGATGAACGGGATCGACCCGCCCATGCCCATGTCGATCGGCTCGACGCCCCACGCCTCGCGGAACGCCGCCCGCGCGGCGTCGTAGACGGGGCCGCTCGCCTCGATGGCATACGGCTGGCCCAGCTCGCCGGGCGTGACGGTGACCTGTGCGCCCCACGGGGCGTGCCGCCGCAGGTGCTCGGTCAGCGCGTCGAGGTGGGCCGCGGCGTCGCCGCCGGGCGCGACCCGCATGCTGATCTTGGCGCGGGCCCGCGGGATCAGCGTGTTCGACGAGGCGGCGATCGAGGTGGTGTCGATGCCGATCACGGTGATCGCGGGTTTGGCCCAAAGCCGCTGCGGCACCGAGCCCGAGCCGATCTGGGTGACCCCGTCTAAGAGGCCGGCGTCGGCGCGGACCCGCTCGGCCGGGAACTCCGGGTAATTCAAGGCGGCGACGTCGGTTTCGTGCAGGCCGGCCACCGCGACGTTGCCGTCGTCGTCGTGCAGGCTGGCCAGCAGCCGCACCAACACGCTCAGCGCGTCGGGAACCACGCCACCCCACAGGCCCGAGTGCAGGCCGTGATCGAGCGTGGCGACCTCGACGACGCAGTCGGCCAGGCCGCGCAGCGACACCGTGAGGGCCGGGGTATCGGTGCTCCAGTTGTCCGAGTCGGCGATGACGATCACGTCGGCGGCCAGGGCGTCGCGGTGTGCGGCGAGCAGCCGGCCCAGCGACGGCGAGCCGGACTCCTCCTCGCCCTCGACGAAGACCGTCACGCCCACCGGCGGCTGGCCGCCGTGGGCCCGGAACGCCGCCAAATGCGTTGCGATGCCAGCCTTGTCGTCGGCGCTGCCGCGACCGTAGAGGCGGCCGTCGCGTTCGGTGGGCTCGAACGGCGGCGACGCCCACTGGGCGCGGTCGCCCTCGGGCTGCACGTCGTGATGGGCATACAGCAGCACCGTGGGCGCTCCCGGGGGCGGCGGGTGGTGCGCGATGACCGCGGGCGCCCCGCCCTCGCTGACGATGCGCACGTCGCGAAAACCGGCGTGCGCCAACAGGTCCGCGACCTTCTGCGCGCTGCGCCGCACCCGGTCGCGCCGGGCGGGGTCGGCCCACACCGAGTCGATCCGCACCAGGTCCTCGAGGTCGCACCGCACCGACGGCAACACCTCGCGCACGCGCCCAACCAGCTCACTCATGTCTCCCCCTCATCGCGCGAGCGTGCGCAGAATGCCACTTGGGGCCGGCGTGTCGCGGACATACACGCACGCTCGCCAGGGGAGGCCCGCGCTCAAGGGGTCTCCAAGATGGCGACCGCGGCGGCGGTGTCGCCCTCGTGCGTCAGCGACACATGGATCGTCACGTCGGCCAGGTGCTTGGCGATGTCGCCGGTCAGCCGCACCCGCGGCCGACCCCACATGTCGGTGACCACCTCGATGTCGCGGTGGATGTCCTCACGCAGGATGGGCCGCTGGGCGAACCGCGATCCCGACCATGCCTTGATCACCGCCTCCTTGGCGGCCCAGCGGGCGGCCAGGTGACGCGCCGCCGACGAGCTCTTGTCGGACGCGTCGCGGCGCTCCCCCGGCGTGAACGTCTCGGAGAACACCGTTCCCGGCTGGTCGACCTGCTCGGCGAAATCGGGGATGGAGACAAGGTCGATCCCCACTCCGACGATGCCCATGGATCGCCAGGCTAACGGACGATCGGACTCATACGACAAATGCCTCGTCGTCACCCAGCCGGGCGGCGGGATTCAGCAGCATGGCCGCCTCCTGCCGCTTCTCCGGCGCGTGCTGGTCGAAGCGACGGTCCGGTGGCCGTTGATACATCGGCGGGCCGCCGGCGATCGCCGAGACCAGCCGCCGCTGCCCCGCCAGCAGCCGCGCCTCCGCGCGCCGCTGGTAGTCCTCGCGCTGCTCGGGGTCGAGCGCGGCGATGAACGCCTGCGGGTGCACCAGCGCGACCAGCCCCGACACGTGGCCGAACCCGAGGCTGGTCAGCAGCCCCGCCTTGAGCGGGAACTTGTCGCCGAGGCGCAGGGTCTCGCGCACCCACACGAAGTGCGCGGAGCCGGCCAGCTCGTCGTCGACGCAGTCCAGGCTGCGGTTGGGCGGAATGACCCCGTCGCGCAGTATCTGGCACAAACCCATCATCTGGAAGACCGCCGCGCCGCCCTTGGCGTGGCCGGTGAGGCTCTTCTGCGACACCACGAACAGCGGGGCCCCCGGCGAGCGGCCCAGCGAGTCGGCCAGCCGCTCGTGCAGCTCGGTCTCGTTGGGATCGTTGGCCAGCGTCGAGGTGTCGTGCTTGGAGATCACCGCGACGTCGTCGGCGGTCACGCCGAGCTTGGCCAGCGCGCGCGCCAGCGGCGAGTCCTTACCGCCGCGGCCGGCGCCCAGCGCGCCGAGCCCCGGCGCCGGGATCGAGGTGTGCACGCCGTCGCCGAACGACTGCGCGAAGGCGACCACCGCCAGCACCGGCAGGCCCATCTTGAGCGCCAGGTCGCCGCGGGCCAGCAGGATGGTGCCGCCGCCCTGCGCCTCGACGAAGCCCAGCCGGCGCCGGTCGTTGGGCCGGGAGAACTTCGAATCGTGAATCCCCTTGCCGCGCATCATCCCGGTGTCGGCCGTGGCGGCCATGTCACCGAACCCGATGATGCCTTCCAGCGTCAAATCGTCGATGCCACCGGCGACCACCATCTCGGCCTTGCCCAGCCGGATCTTGTCGACGCCCTCCTCCACCGAGACCGCGGCCGTCGCGCACGCGGCGACCGGGTGGATCATCGCGCCGTAGCTGCCGATGTAGGACTGAACCACGTGCGCCGCAACGATATTCGGCAGCACTTCCTGGAAGATGTCGTTGGGCTTGTTACGGCCCAACAGGTTCCCGTGATACATCGTCTGCATCGAGGTGCCGCCACCCATGCCGGTGCCCATCGTGTTGGCCACCATGCTGGGGTGCACGTAGCGCATCACCTCGGCCGGGCTGAACCCGGCGGACAGGAACGCGTCGACGGTAGCCACGATGTTCCAAACCGCCAGGCGGTCGATGGAACTGGCCATGTCGGGGCTGATGCCCCACACCGTCGGGTCGAACCCGGTCGGCACCTGGCCGCCCACCACGCGCGACAGCTTGTTCTTCCGCGGCACCCGGATCTCGGTGCCGGCCTTGCGGATAACCTGCCAGTCGCTCGAGTCGGGCATCGGCCGGATCACCGTGTGTTCGGGGTCGAACTCCACGAAGGCGCGGGCGTCGGCCTCCGAGGACACCACGAACGCGAAGTCCTTGTCCAAAAACACCGACACCAGAAGCGGTGACGCGTGGTCGGGATCGATCGAGCCGTCGTCGACGAACTCGCGGATGCCGCAGCGCTCCACCACGGTGTCGTGGTAGCGCTCGACGAGCTCGGACTCGTCGACCAGCTCGCCGGATTGCGTGTCGTACCAACCCGGTTGCGGGTCGTCCTCCCAGCGGATCAGCCCGGTGGTCCAGGCCAGCTCCAGGACGCCGGCCGCCGACAGCTCGCTCTCGACCTCCATCTCGAAGCGGGTCCGCGACGAGCCGTAGGGGCCGATCTCAGCGCCGCCGACGATCACCACCAGGTCGGCCGGGTCGACGTCGAGGTCGGCCCATTGCGGCGGCGGCGCGGGGTGATACCCGCGCGGCGGGGACGGCAGCGCGGCGATAGTGCCCTCGGCCGCGGCGGCTTCGTCGGCCGCCGCCTCCGACGACATCTTCTCGCGCGCCTTCGCGGCCAGTTCGGCCATGTCGAGGTTGGCATCGGCGAGCCCGCCGGTGAGGTCGGCCTTGATCGGCGCGCTGGCCGCGGCCACCTTGGACTCCACGTCGCACAGGCCCAGCAGCATCGCGGCCATCTCGTCGGTCGAGTAGGTCGTGACGCCGGCCTCCTCGACGGCGTCGACGATGGCGTCGTTGTGGCCCATCAGGCCGGTGCCCCGAGTCCACCCGATCAGCGCGTGGGCCAAAGAAACCCTTGCCGCCCAGGATGTTTCGGCGTGCCAGCGGCTCACCAGCGCGTCCAGCGCGGACTTGGCCTCGCCGTAGGCGCCGTCGCCGCCGAACATGCCGCGGTTGGGCGAGCCCGGCAGCACCACGTGCAGCCGCGACGCGATGTCGCGCTCGGCGCCGATCTTCGACAGGCCGCCGATCAGCCGCTGCACGGCCCACAGCAGGACCTTCATCTCCATCTCCGAGCGCGAACCGGCCTCGGAGAGGTCCCCGGCGACGCGCGGCGCCGCGAACGGGAACAGCAGCGTCGGGGTCTGCGCGTCCTTGATGTGAATCGACTGCGGCCCAAGGCTTTCCGTTTGCTCGGTGCCGACCCACTCGACCAGCGCGTCGATGTCGGAGTAGGAGGCCATGTTGGCCGCGACAACCCACAGCGCGGCGCCGTAGCGGGCATGGTCGCGGTACAGCCCGCGGTAGAACGCCAGCCGCTCGTCGTCGAGCTTGGACGTCGTCGCGATGACGGTGGCGCCGCCGTCGAGCAGCCGTGCGACCACCGACGCCGCGATCGACCCCTTGGAAGCGCCTGTCACCACGGCGACTTCGCTGCTGTAGGGGCCCGGGTCCGGGTTTTCGGCGCCCGCGGCGATGCGTCCGTACAGCGACGCATGGATCTGCCGGCCCGCAGCTAGCGCCTTGCCCTGCCACCAGGTGGCCTGGGTGGCGACGACATGGCCGGCGCCCTCGAACCTCTCGGACAACCGCAACCACTGGGCGTCGATGTCGCCCTCGTCGGCCAGCCACAGCTTGACCAAGTCCTCGCGGGCGCTGGCCCACCGGTCGTCGAACAGCACGGCCTTCTTGGCGTCGAACACCGGCGCCACCAAACGCGGCCAGTCCGCGCCCAATTCGGCGCTGACCAGGTCGATGAGCTCGGCGTCGGTCGCCGCCGGTGAAGCGCTCACCGGGTCGTCGAGGCCGAGCTGGTTGAGCACCAGGCGGGCCGCCGATGCCAGCACGCCGTCGCGGCCGGTGATCTGGTCGGTGAATTGGGAGAGCGCCGCGGCGTCGATGGTGGCGCCGCCGCCACCGCCCGCCGACGGGAGCGCCACGGCGATGCCGCGGCGTGCGGCGACCGAGGTGACCGCGGCGTCGATGAGCTTGTCGACGGCCGCGGCGTCGGCCAGCGCGCCCTCGTGCAGGTGCCCCAGCGGACCCCCGCGGACGCTGCTGCCCTCGCGGGTGCCCAGCGCGACCTCGACGGTGACGTGCTTGGCCCAGCCGTCGCCGAGCTCCCAGGTCTTGGTGACCCGTTCGGCGATGGCGCCGGGCCGCTTGCCCGAGGGCCCGAGGACCGTGCGCAGCTGGTCGTTGATGGCGTCGGAAAGCACTGGGCCATAAGGCTTGTAGGTGCGCGCCAGCTTGGTGACCTGGGACCGCAGCCCGGCAAGGTCGGCCTCGGCGGCGCCGTCGATGGCGCCCAGGTTCAATTCCGAACCGAGGTCCACCAGCAGCTGGTTGCGCCGCGACGACGCGCCGTCGGTGATCGACTCGATGGAGTCCAGCTCCTCGATCTGGTCGATGCGCATCTTGGCCGACAACGCGATCAGCGCCAGGGTGGCGTCGGCGGCGTCGAACGCGATGTCGTCGGGGCGAGCCGTGCCCGACGGAGCGGCCGGCGCCGGCGCGGGAGCGGGCGCCGCGGCGGCGGCCTCCGCCGAAACGGCTTCGGCGACGGGCTCGGCCGCCTCCTCCGGTTCCGGCTCGGGGTCGGTGTCGGTGGCGAACAGCACGGCGGCGTCGCGCTCGGCGTTGAGCACTTCCACTGTGCTGTGGGCATATTCGGGCAGCTTCAGGGTGTTGGCGGCCAGGCCGGCGACGGTCGGCGACGACTTCACCCCGATCTCGACGAACCGCTCCACACCCAGGCCGCCGGCGGCCTCTTCGGTGAACAGCAGGTCCTGGGTCTCGATCCAGCGCACCGGGCTGGCGAACTGCCAGGCCAGCAGTTCGATCAACACCTTGCGGGCCATCTCACCCGGCCGCTCCCGGCGCCAGGTGTCGTAGTCGGCGAGGATTTCGTCGAGCGGCTCGGCGGGCACCAGATCCCGGATCTCCTGGATGAAGTCGCGATCCAGCGTGAACGGGCGCGGCACCAGGTTGGGGATGTAGCGGCCGACGATGATGGCGGGGTCCTTCTCGCGCGGCATGACCCGCTCCAGCGCGCGGCGGAAATCGGCCACACCGACCCGCAGCACCCGCGAGTGGAACGGCACATCGATGCCGGGCACCAGGATGAACGAGCGTCGCCCACCGGTGATTTCGCGGCGACGTTCGACCTCGGCCTCCAGCGCATCCAGGCCGCGGACCGTGCCGGCGATCGCATACTGCGACCCCCGCAGGTTGAAGTTGACGATCTCGAGGAATTCGCCTGTGCGCTCGGCGATCTCGGCGACGAAGGCCGGCACCTCCTCGTCGGGCAGGTCGATCTGCGACGGGCGGATGGCCGCCAGCCGGTAGTTGGAACGCCCCAGCTCGTCGCGCGGCACGATGTCGTGCATCTTCGAGCCGCGGTGAAACACCATCTCCAGCAAGGCTTCCAGCTCGTAGATGCCGGTCACGCAGGCCAGGGCGGTGTACTCGCCGACGGAGTGGCCGCACGCGATGGCACCTTCGACAAAGGCGCCCTGCTCGCGCATCTCGGCAACCTGGGCCGCGGCCACGGTGGCCATCGCGACCTGGGTGAACTGGGTCAGGTAGAGCACGCCGTCCGGGTGGTGGTAGTGCACGCCGCTGGCGATGATGCTGGTCGGGTTGTCGCGCACCACGTGCAGGACCGAGAAGCCCAGGGTGTCGCGGGTGAACTGGTCGGCGCTGTCCCACACCTTGCGGGCCGCCTTGGACCGGGCGCGCACCTCCATGCCCATGCCCTTGTGCTGGATGCCCTGGCCGGGGAACGCGTAGACCGTCTTGGGGGACGCCAGCCGGGCGGTCGCCGACATCACCAGGTCCGAGCCTACGCGCGCGGCGACCTCCAAAACCTCTGCGCCCTGGTCGATTCCGACGCGGTCCACGCGGAAGTCGACCTCGTCGCCGGGCCGCACCATGCCCAGGAAGCGGGCCGTCCAGCCGACCAGCCGGGCCGGCGGACGGGCCTGACCGTCGGTGGCGGTCACCGCGTGCTGCGCGGCGGCCGACAGCCACATGCCGTGCACGATGGGGGATTCCAGGCCGGCCAGCAGCGCGGCCGCCCGGTCGGTGTGGATGGGGTTGTGGTCCCCGGACACCACCGCGAAGGGGCGCATGTCGACCGGTGCGCTGATCGTGACGTCGCGGCGGCGGCGCCGCGGCGTGTCGGTGGCATTCTCCGAGACCGCGCCCCCGGCGCGCACGGGGTCGGCGAGCTCGGCCGCACCGGTGCGGCCGAGGATCGCGAAACGCTCGTCGAGGGTCGCAACGACTCCGGCCGCGGAGTCCCCGGCCAGGCTGATGGTCACCGAGACCGGGACCACCCGGCCCATGTCGGTGTCGACCGCCCGCGAAGCCGTTGCGGCAATGGTCAATTGGGCCGGCTCGCTCGGCAGCTTGCCGACCACGTGGGCGGCGTGGTCGAGGTGCACCAGGCTCAGCAGGCCCTCGACCACGGGGACACCGGTGTCGGTGACGGCCGCACCGATCGCCGCGAACACGGCCGGCCAGCACGGGCCGACAAGCGCGTCGGGCACGGTGGTGAGGCTGGGCGCCAGCGGCTGGCCGAAGGTGGCCGTGACCCCGGTGTGGTCGGCGACCCGCTCGGGGTCCCAGTCCACCGTCACGGTCGCCGTCCCGTCGCTGACGGGGGGCAAGAACTCCGGGCCGTCGACCCCGGCGGCGATCGCCAGGACCGCGCGCATGGCGGTGGTGGCGTCTTCGGTCGAGAGGACGGGGATGCCGCCGTCCATGGTGTTGGGCGGCAGACCGAACGGGATGTCGACCCAGACGCCGGACACCGGCACGCGCAGCACGACCCGCTGGTCGGTCGGGTCGCCGCTGACCTCCAGCCGCGCACCGGTGGAAGAGTGTGTGGCGCGCAGGCTTTCGGGTCCGTCATGCACCAGCCAGTCGCTCGGGTCGGCGATGCGATGCACCGGGTTGGTGGTGGTGCGGCCGGCCCACTGCACGTCCGCGGCGTCGAGCACCACTGCCAGGGGCCCGGTCACGTCGGTGCGGCCGCGGCGGCGCGACGTCACGTCTCGGGGCTGCACGCCCGAGGCGAGGGCCTCGTCGATGGCGGCCTGCTCGAAGCGGTCCAGCAGCTCGCCGACGGGTTCGTCCATCCGGGTGATGCCGGCGACGGCCGTGATGCCCGGGATGATGCACACCTGGTCGGCGTCGTAGCGGGCGTCGTGGGCCTGCCACAGCGAGTCGCTGCGCCACCAGCGGCGCACGTCCTTGTCGAGGACCGGCACGAAGTTGACCGGCTTGCCCAGCGTCTTGCACAGCGTGACGAAGAACGGCACGTCGGCCGGGTGCAGCAGCACGGACTCGGCGTCAGGGTAGTGCGCGAGCAGGGTGGCGATGGCCTCGTCCGGCCTCTCCAACAGGTCCGCATCGTTGAACAGCGTCTCGATCGGGCCGAATTCCTTGGCGTGCAAACGGGCTTCGGCGCGCTGCAGCATCTGCTGGAACCGGTCGCGCCAGGTGTCGGCCAGCCACGGGCTGCCGGGTGAGGCGGTGTCGGCGGTCGAGTTGCCCTCGCCGATGGTCAGCTCGATGTAGCGCCGCAGCCACTGCAGGTAGGTCATCTCACCGACGTCGCCGAAGTACGGCTTGGCCGTCTTGGCCATCGCGGCGATGATCTCGTCGCGGCGTTCGGCGACCGCCTCGGCGTCGCCGGCGACCTCGTCGAGCAGCCGGCCGCACCGCGACGCGCTGTTGTCGATCTCGTGGATGTCGGCGCCGAGCTGGCTGCGGCTGGAAGCCATGCCGCCCTTGGCTTTTCCGGCGCTGATCCAGTCGTCGGTGCCGTTGGTCTCGACGAGCATCCGCTTGACCGACGGCGAGGTCGTGGACTCCAGCGTCGCCATCGCCGCGGTGCCGACGAGGATGCCGTCGACCGGCATCAGCGGGAATCCGTAGGCCTGCGCCCAGCGCCCGGACAGATATTCGGCCGCCCGCTCGGGGGTGCCGATGCCGCCACCGACGCAGACGGTGATGTTGGGTCGCGACCGCAGCTCGGAGTAGGTGGCCAGCAGCAAGTCGTCGAGGTCTTCCCAGGAGTGGTGGCCGCCGGCGCGCCCGCCCTCGATGTGGGCGATCACCGGCTTGGTGGGCACCTCGGTCGCGATGCGGATCACCGAGCGGATCTGCTCGACGGTGCCGGGCTTGAACACGACGTGGCGTATGCCGACGTCGTTGAGCTCGCCGATCAGCTCGACCGCTTCCTCCAGGTCCGGGATGCCGGCGCTGATCACCAGGCCATCGATCGCCGCGCCGGACTGACGCGCCTTCTGCACCAGTCGCTTGCCGCCAACCTGAAGCTTCCACAGGTACGGGTCGAGGAACAGCGAGTTGAACTGGTAGGTGCGGCCGGGCTCGAGCAGACCGGACAGCTCCTCGATGCGCCTGGCGAAAATTTCCTCGGTGACCTGCCCGCCGCCCGCGAGCTCGGCCCAGTGGCCGGCGTTGGCCGCGGCGGCCACGATCTTGGCGTCGACGGTCGTCGGGGTCATGCCCGCGAGCAGGATCGGCGAGCGCCCGGTCAGCCGCGTGAACTTGGTCGAAAGCTTGACCCTGCCGTCGGGCAGCCGGACCACGGTCGGGGCGTACGTCGACCAGGCGCGGGCCACCTCGGGGGTGGCGCCGACGGTGAAGAGGTTGCGCTGGCCGCCGCGGGTGGCCGCCGGCACGATGCCGACGCCCAGGCCGCGGATCACCGGCGCGGTCAGCCGCGTCAGGATGTCACCGGGGCCCAGGTCGAGGATCCAGCGGGCGCCGGCTTGGTGAACGCCCGTGATCTCCTCGACCCAGTCGACGCCGTTAACCAGGATGGCCTCGGTCAGTGCGCGGGCCAGCGCGACGTCCAGGCCGATCTTCTCGGCCCAGCCGCCGACGATGTCGATGCCGTCGGCCAACCGCGGCGTGTGGAAGCCAACCTCCACCTGCACCGGGTCGAAGACCGGGGCAAACACGTCGCCGCCGCGGATCTTGTTCTTACGCTCGGCTTCTTCCTTCTCCGAGATCTGCTGGCAATACAGCTCGAAGCGGGAAAGCTGCTCCGGGGTGCCGGTGATGACGACCGAGCGGCGGCCGTTGCGGATCGACAGCACCGGCGGAAGCACGGTACGGACGTCCTGCGCGAACTCCTCGAGGAGCCGGCGGATGCGCTCGGGGTCGGCGTTGGTGACCGACACCATCGGCGGGCGGTCGCCGAGCACCGAGATGCCCCGCCGGCGGGCCACCAGCGTGCCTGCCGCGCCGATCAGCTGGGCCAGCGCCAGCAGCTCCGCGTCGCGCGCGCCCCCGGCCTTGAACGCCTCGACGGCGAGCACGCCCTGCGAATGCCCGACCACGGCCACCGGCGGGGTCGCGGCCCAATCCATGCCCTGCCGGGAAAGGGCGCGCCCGGCCGCGATCTGGGTGAGCAACACGCCGGGTATCGACACCGCGGCCGACGTCAGGTGCTTGTCCGACGGGACCGGATCCTCGGCCGCGAGCGCACGCACCCAAGCCAGCGGCTCGAAACCGATCGGACGCACGACGACCAGCTCGTTTGCCACCGGCTCGAGCGCCAGCTCCACCTCTCCGACCAGGGTGGCCAGCTCGGATTCGATGCCGGCCGACGACACCAGCTCCTCGAGGGTCTCCAGCCAGGCGCTGCCCTGCCCTCCGAACGCGACGGCATACGGCTCGCCGGCCGTCAGACGGTCGACCAGAGCGTGGGCGTGGTGCGGGCCGGTCCCGTCGCGGTCAGCGGACACCCGGTCGTGCTCGTGGATCGTCACGTTCTGTATCTCCCTGTGCGTCTTTTTCGTCTCGGTTCGTTCGGCCGGTCCAGCGGTGGGCCTGCTCGTGCTACGTCGATTCAGCGTCGAATCGCAGCCTGGAAGCGGCTGACCGGTGTGCTGTCAACGGACCGCCCCCTAGGACCGACATGGACCGAGCGGCGCGGCGGACTGCATCGGCTGTACTAAGAGTGTCATAAGGATCGGTGCCCGTTTTGCGTGTTGATCGGTTACTGGTGAGTTCTACGCATGGGTAACCGTGTCCCGGGTAACACCGGCTTCAACCGGCCGAACGGGCGGCGCCGACAAACGGCCTGCATGCAGGTGGTTACGGTCGAGTAAGCATAACTGCCCTGATCAAAGCCCGATTGTTATGCAATCGTTATGTTAAAAAAATCGGGTCGCTTACGGCTCGCTGACGCCGCGTCAGTCGGGTCGGCCGCGTTCGCTGCGCCGGGCGGTGAGCGAACGAGTGTTTGCTGGGACCGCGGCCCTCGGGGCTCTGATTCGCTCTACACCCACTGCCCGAATTGGGGCTTGATGATCTCGTTGAGGTCTACGCCGACGCCGCCGACGCTGCGCTTGTCGATCTCGACCTGATGCAGGTGCGCGGCCGGATGGGTGAAGCCCTTGGGCGAACCCCAGTTGTGCTGCCAGAAGTACGACCCGAGGCCGTCGTGCACCGCCCAGTCGATCGTCTTGGAGTTGGCGTACACGCCGGTGCGCTCGTGACCGATCACCGATTCCCAGGACCGCAGATACGGCACGATCTGCTGTTTGTACTGCTCGTAGGACGGGTCGTCGTCGATCGAGGCGTAGATCGGGGCGCTGGCCGGACCGCCCGCGGCCGCGTGCAATTGCATTCCTCGCTGCGCGTGTTTGAGGCCCGCGGCGGCCCCGCCCAGCCAGTCGGCGGTATTGCCCTTGCCGTACTGGTAGCAGGAGACGATCTTGAGCCCATTGCTGCTCAGGTCCCGGGCCTCGGTGACCTGGATCGGCTTACCCAGCATCCAGTTGCCCCCCGGCCGGCGGTCGGACACGTAGCGGATGGCTCCCACCGCGCCGGCAGCCCTGATCTGGCTGGCCGGGATCACCCCGGCGGCGTAGTCGAGCAGGGTGCCGAGCGATCCCGAGGCCGGCGCGGCGCGCAGCGACGCCGCCGCGACGCCCAGCCCTAGCAGCGCGGGGGTCGCGGCGGCGAGTTTGAGGACGTCGCGGCGCCTGACCGACACACGCCACAGGGTACGACAAAAACATCATCAGACACGTCAACCACATTTGTCACATGTCGATCACGGCGCGGCCACCCCCGGCAGCACGATGACGCTCACGGCCTCCAGCCCGCGACGCGCGGTCTGTCGCGCGATCTCGTCGATGAAGTGCGCGGCAGCCGGGTTGATCGATCCCGCCCACGCCCGGAAGCCCTGCACGATCACCGGGTCGCGCTCCAGCAGCGGTCGCACCCCGCGCAGCACGCTCACCACGTCGTCGGGCAGCGGGTTCACCAGCTGGCGGTCGATCCAATCGCGCGCGAGATGCGTTGCGGCCTCGTCGTTTTCGCCGAGGGCGACCACGTCGCCGGCCAGGCCGCGCAATCGGTCGAAGAGCTCGCGACGCCCGGGCGTCTCGGCGAGCTGCGCCAGCAGCGTGCTGGCCGCCGGGGGCAGGACCATCTGGCCGAACAACGGCGGCACCGGAAGCTGCCACTCGTCGAACAGGTCGGCGTACATGACGGCGACGGGCGCCGGCAGCGGGGCGCTGAGCCGCCCGATCACTCCGATGCTGTCGCGGTGGGTCGTCGCCAGCCTGCGCAGGATCTCTTCGTTGAGGCCCGCCCCGCGGGACTCGGTGGCCGAATCGATCGCTGCGATAAGTTCATTCAGCCGGTCGCGCTGGCGCACCAGCAACGCGCGGTGCTCGTCGAGCAGATCGGCGAGCGTGGTCTGCCCGCCCTCGAGTAGCCGCTGAATGTCGCCGATGCCGACCCCGAGGCTTCTCATCAGGTCGATGCGCAACAGGTCGAGAACCTGCTCGACGCCGAAAACCCGGTAGCCGTTGGACAAATGCTCCGCGCGCACCAGCCCGATCTTTTCGTAGTGGCGGATGCGGCCCGAGGCGATCCCGGTCAAGGCCGCGACGTCGCCGATCAGCAACTGCTCAGCCACGCGCTTGACCTTACAACCGTCGCAAGGTCTGTACTGGGCACATGGACCGAGACCAGCTGATCGACCTGACCCGACGGGCTTTGAAGTTGGCCCGCGACAAGACGACCGACCTGGCCCCCGCCCCGCACCGGGTCGACGCCCGGGACTACACCTCGGTCGAGCGGCACGACAGGGACAGGGCGCTGCTGATGGCCAGCCCCCAGCTGGTCGGCTACGCCTCGGAGCTTTCCGGGCCCGGCGCGTACTGCACCAAGACGGTGATGGGGCGATCGATCCTGCTGACCAGGACGTCCGACGGCTCGGTGCGCGCGTTCGACAACGTCTGCCTGCACCGCCAGTCGCCGGTCGTGACCGGATGCGGCCGCGCCACGCGGTTCACCTGCCCGTACCACGCGTGGACGTACGACAACACCGGACGGTTGGTCGGCCTGCCCGGTCGCGAGGGCTTCCCCGGCATCGCGGGTCGCCGCCAGGGGGGCACCGCCCTCAACGCCGACGGCCTGACGGAACTTCCGGCCGCCGAGTTCGCCGGATTCCTTTGGGTGGCACTCGATCCGGGTGCGACGCTCGACGTCGCGGCACACCTGGGCCCGCTCGCCGACGAGCTCGACTCGTGGGGCATCGGCCGTTGGTCGCCGCTGGGCGAAAAGGTGCTCGACTGCCCGATCAACTGGAAGCTGGCCGTCGACACCTTCTCGGAGAACTACCATTTCGCCACCGTGCACCGGCAGACCTTCGCCACCATCGCCCGCAGCAATTGCACGGTGTTCGACGCGTACGGGCCCCATCACCGATTGATCTTCCCGCTCAACACGATCCTGGAACTCGACAACGTTCCCGAAGCGCAGTGGGACCCGTTCCACAACATAGTCGTGATCTACGCGCTGTTTCCCAACATCGTGCTGTCGGTGACCATTGCCAACGGCGAGCTGTTCCGGATCTACCCTGGAGACCGGCCGGGCAGGTCGATCACCGTGCACCAGAACTCCACTCCTTTGGACGTATCCGAGGAATCGGTGGCCGCCGGCGCCCAGGCGGTCTTCGAATACGCCCACGCCACGGTGCGCGACGAGGACTACCGGCTGGTCGAGGGACTGCAGGCCAACCTCGAATCGGGTGCGCGCGACCACCTGATATTCGGGCGCAACGAGCCGGGCCTGCAGCATCGCCACATCGAATGGGCCCGGGCGCTGGCGCAGGCACCGTCAGCCGTCTGAGCCCGGCCCCGACAGCACCGCGGTCAGGTCCGCGACAATCGTTGCCAGCGAGGCGTTTTCGAGGGGTGGCAGCCCTCTCAACAGCTCAACGGCCTCCCCGCGGCGGCCCGCTTCGATCAATGGGTTCAGCCGTTCGGTGGCCGCGCGCAGTTCCGGTGCGACGCCCTCGGCGTTGGCGACGGTGGTGGCCAGCACCTCGACCAGCTCCCAATCCCGGTGCAGCGCCAGCGAGCGCTCGTTGAACGCGAACCCGGTCACGGGCTGGCCCCACAGCGTTCCCCGGTAGCGGTACGGCCCCTCCATGTATTCGATGGGCAGGCCGTGCGCCGGCGCCGGCACCAGCGGCTCCCCGCTGATGTCGAGTTGGAGTGTGGCGCAGGTGATCCGGTGCCGGTCGGGCAGGTATCTCGCGGAGGCGACCGGCGGCACCAGCGGTCGCACGGTCTCGGGCCAGCGGACGTAGCTGCTGACGGTGACCTCGACGTCCTCGGCGCACTGCGGCGGCACCGCCGGGTCGGGATGGCTGGTCGTCACACCGGTGAACGGTTGCAGCGCATTGCCTTTGGTGCGGTCGAACTGCCGCCAGATGCTCAAATCCACGCCGTTGTCGAAGTTGATCGTGCGCCATTCGTGCGAGCGGGCCCGCGGGTCCCCGCCGGCTCCGCCGCCTCCGGCGTATCTGGGAAACCACTGCCGGTCGACGTGACCGCCGTTACCGCAAACCTGCTCGACCACGTCGCCCCAGCGCAGCGTTCCGGTCATCGCCATCCCGGTCTGGAAATACGAATAGGTGTCGCTCTGGCCGAAGCAGACGATCTTCCCGTTGTAGCTGGACGCCCCCACCGGTGTCGGCGCGCGCGTGGGTGTCACGGCCAGGTCGAGCCGCATCGGCCGCCCGGAGCGGTCCTCACCCACCAGGCTGACGCGGTAGGTATACGGCAGCAATTTTCCGTCACCGTCCCGACAGGTGGTCCACGAGGCGGTGCCGGCGCCGCTGTGATAGGCGAGGTCGAGATACCCCAGGGCCATGTCCAGCTTGCGCTGGGCGCCGGGTTTCAAATTGGCCGGCGGCATGTCGTAATCCGTGTAGGTGCCGTAGTCGCCGGTGTCGAGATCGAACAGCGCCATGGTGTAGAAGTCGGCCACCACCGTGCCGCCCGGCCGGTTCTTGTTGAAGATGGTCAAGAACGCAAACGAGCGGTCCGTCGCGGTGGCGTCGAGCCGGCTCGCGACGAACCAGGTGTCCGATTCCTGGTCGGGGTGCTCGCCCTCGGCGGCCGGGAAATCGAGCTGGGGATCGCCGGGCACCAAGCGGAAGGGGTACCTGCGCCAGTCGCTACTCATGTCGCGCTTCGTCTCCTCGGCTGACGGCGCAAACTGCTTTCTTCGCTATGTTAGCGTCGATAGCGAAGTTACCGTCAGCGTTCCGCCCTGACCCCCGAGGAAGTGTCCCGATGACACAGAATTCCGACCATCGTTGCTACGCCGAACTGTTCATCGGGGGGCAGTGGCGCAAGCCCGCCAACCCCCAGCGGCTCACGGTGATCTCCCCGCACTCCGAGGAACCGGTCGGCCAGGCCCCGGCGGCCGGTCCCGAGGACGTCGACGCGGCCGTCGCCGCGGCGCGGCAGGCCTTCGACCGCGGTCCCTGGCCACGGATGACTCCCGCGGAGCGGATGGCCAAAGTCGAGCAGCTGGCCGGGATCTACGCCGGGCACCTCGACGAGATGGCCAAGCTGATCACCGACGAGATGGGGTCGCCGCGCAGTTTCAGCCGGCTGGGCCAGGCGCCGGCCGCGGCATCGCTGATCCACCTGTCGCTGGCGGCCGCCCGCGACTTTCCCTGGGCCGAACGGCGCCAGGGTGTGCTCGGCGAAGTGCACCTGCGCCGGGCGCCCGTCGGCGTGGTCGGCGCGATCGTGCCGTGGAACGTGCCGCAGTTCTTGATCATGCCGAAGCTGATCCCGGCCCTGATCGCGGGCTGCACGGTGATCGTCAAGCCGGCACCCGAAACCCCTTTGGACGCTTTGTGGTTGGCCGAAATGATCGAACAGATCGGGCTGCCCGAGGGGGTGGTGTCGGTGCTGCCCGGCGGGCCCGACGTCGGCGAGGCGCTGGTGCGCCACCCCGGTGTGGACAAGATCGCGTTCACCGGTTCCAGCGCCGTCGGGCGACGCATCGCCGCCCTGTGCGGCGAGCAGCTGAAGCGAGTGAGCCTGGAGCTGGGCGGCAAGTCGGCGGCGATCATCCTCGACGACGCCGACATCGACAAGACCGTGGCCGGCCTGAAGACCGCCGGGCTGATGAACAACGGCCAGGCGTGTGTCGCCCAGACCCGCATCCTGGTCAGCGAGCGGCGCCACGACGAGGTGGTCGACGCGCTGGCCGGCATGATGTCGGGCCTCAACGTCGGGGACCCGGCCGACGAGGCGACCGACGTCGGACCCCTTGTCGCCCAACGGCAACAGCGCCGGGTCCAGGACTACATCCGGTCCGGACAGCAGGAGGGAGCCCGCATCGTCCTCGGCGGCGAGGACAGCCCGGCCGAGCGCGGCTGGTACGTGCGGCCGACGCTGTTCACCGAAGCCACCAACGGCATGCGCATCGCACGGGAAGAGATATTCGGCCCGGTGTTGACCGTGCTGCGCTACCGCGACGAGGACGACGCGATCCGGATCGCCAACGAGAGCGACTACGGCCTGGCCGGTTCGGTGTGGACCTCGGACGTCGCCCACGGTCTGGAAATCGCCGCCGGGGTTCGCACGGGCACCTACGGCATCAACATGTACACCCTCGACATCGGCGCCCCGTTCGGGGGCTTCAAGCAGTCGGGCATCGGGCGCGAGTTCGGCCCCGAGGGACTCCACGAGTACGTCGAGCTGCAGACGGTGATCAGCAAGGGCAAATTGCCCCCGCTGTGAATGTCACGGCCGCCAGGCCGGATCCCGGCCGAGCCGCGCGAGAAGCCTTGCCTGCGGCTCGCTTTCGTCGCCCACCGGCAACGGGGCGCTGAACATTCCCGACTGCGCCAAGGCCCGCGGGTCGGCGGGCAGCCCGGCGTAGCACAGTTCGCACCAAGCCGGGTCCAGCCGGTCGTCGGCCCCCACGGCGCGGGCGAGGTCCCAGGTGTGTACCAGGACGTCGCGGGTCAGGTTGGGCATCAGGACGCGCGCCTTTAGGCGTGCCACCGCGCCCGATTCGAGGGCATCAACCAGCGCGGCGTAGGTCAATTGCCAACGCGCCCGCGGATCTTCGCGCGGCCGGTCGGGCTTCAGCCCCGCCGGGCGCAACCAAAGCACGTCATGAAAACCGATGACGTGCTCGAGCACCCCGCGGGCGTCCCACGCGTCGCACGGGGAGCGACGGTCCCAGTTGCCGTGCGCCGCCCCGACGGCCTCGCCGAACCGCCGGCACACCGCCAGGTGCAGCTGGGCTGCGTCATCCATCACCGGAACTGCAGCGTGATCTCGACCGGGCAGCACAGCGCGCCGTGCTGGTTGGTCACCTCGATCTGGACGTCGACCAGGCGGCGGGGCGGGTCGACCGAGGTATCCCGGCGTTTGGCCACCGCGCGCCCGCGGCCGACCATGGTGTCGCCGGCATACACCGGGCCCGCCAACCGCATCGAGCGGCGCACCACGCGGCTGCTCGGGCCCGCCCAATCGGTCGCGACGCGGTCGGCGAACCCGGCGAGGTGCATGGTGTTGACGTAAATCGTTGGGTTGCCCTGGCTTTGGGCGTAGGCCGGGTCGAAGTGGCCCGGGAAATAGTCCCACGTCGCCCCGGCGTTTTCCACCACGCGCTGATAGCTGATGTGGTCGACGACCTCGGGCAGGTCGACGGGAACGTCGATCTGGTTCCAGTCGAGGTCCTCCGCGCTCACGTCGCGCCGTCAGGTGTGAAGCGGAACAAGGTGTTTCGGCATCTCGCCACGACGGTGCCGTCTTGGCGGCGATAGGTTTCCAGGGTTTCGACGAAATGACCGACCCCGAGCCGGGTCCGCTTTTCCGGCGACACCGACACCAACTCCTCGACGACGGTGAGCACGTCGCCCTCGACGATGGGCTCCGGGAACTCGACGTCGTTGGCCGCGTTGATGAACGTGGTGCCCGGCAACGGGACCCGCAGCACCAGCGAGGCCGCCGGCGGCCTACCGTCCGGCTGCCACGGCGGCGGTATCAGCCACCCCATCAAAAGGCCCGGCGGGGCGAGCAGACCGCCCCATTTCGCGCGGGCGAATTCGGCATCCCAATAGGAGCGATTGGCGTCGTGGACCATCGCGGCGAACAATTGGATGCGCGCGCCGCTGACCGGTGTCGCCGCGGTCCGCGGCTCACCGGTCGCGCCGACCATTCGCAGCGCGTCTTCGTAGGTGCCGAAGGTCAGCTGATAGCTGAGGTCGCGAGCCACGTACCGGCGCGGCTCACATCACGAGGGGATGCCGGCTGGGCACCGAATCCCACTTGAGCACACGGGAAGTGAAGTACCAGCCGCCGCGCTCATAGATCAGCGTGTCCCGGTACGTGCCGGTCGCCCGCAGGGCGGTCTCGCCGAACATGGCCGCGAAAAGCACGGCGACACAACGCTGGGTGGCGTTTATCCCGTCGATGCTGATTTCGTGATCGAGCGTGACCAAGCGCTGCCCGTCCCCGCCGTCGAAGGCCGCGCGCAGATCGGTGAACACTTCGCCGTCGCGGCTGTAACTGGCGCCGGAATGGCGGAAGGTGGCGATCCAGCGGTCGCGGTCACCCTCGGAATAGGCCCGGTTGTGCCGGGCATCGAGGTCGAGGATCGCCCCCCGGCCAACCGCGGCTTGGAGGAATTGCTCTTCCTGGTAGGTCAGGCTCATCGTGGCACGCCGGCCTTTCTTTCGAAAATGGCTGGAACAATGGCTCATGCAACACTAACGTAACTTAGCGGTTAACGACATAACCGTATTGTTCGCGATCCCAAGTGTCGTCATTTAAGCCCTGAGCGCGCAGCAAATCTTTACGTATTCGCCCGATGCCGTTCTTCGGGAGTTCATCGACCGTCCGGACGAATCTCGGTACGCAGAAATAGGGCATTCGGGCCGCGCAGAAGTCGAGCAGCTCGGCGCAATCCAAAGCGGCCCCGGGGCGCAACGTGACGACCACCAGGATGTCGTCCTCGCCCACGTCGCTTGGCACCCCGACCGCCGCGGCCTCGGCAACCGCGGGATGGCGCATTACGACGGTCTCCACTTCGACCGACGAGACGTTTTCGCCCCGCCTGCGCAACGCGTCCTTGATTCGGTCCACATATGTCAGGTTTTGACCCCCGTTTTCGTCCGGATCGAGCCGCCCCAGGTCGCCGGTGCGGAACCACTCCGGGTGCGGCTGCACGCGCGACCCCGCACCGACGTAGCCCTCGCTCATCACGTGCGGGTGCCTGGCGCGGCAAGCGATCTCCCCGACGACGCCGGCCGGCAATGCACCCCCATGCTCGTCGACGATGCGCACGTCGAAGTTGGGGTTCGGCCGGCCCGACGCCCCCGGAACACCCGCGTCGGCCACGCCCTTGACGGCGATCGGAAACGCCTCGGTCATCCCGTACATGGTGACAACCGTGCAGCCGTAACGCTTTTCGATCGCGTGGTAGGCGTCGGCGGCGATGGGGGCCGCGGAAATGAACCGCAGCGGCAGCTGCGCGTCCCGCGGATCCGGCGGCAGGTTCTGCAGCATCGAGACCATGGCGCCGGCGCCGGCGAAGCCGATGGCGCCGTGGGCGCGGATGTCGTCCCACACCTCGGTGGGATGAAACGCCTCGGCCAGCACCGTGGTTCCCCCGACGAGCATGGGCGCCAGCACGCTGGGGGCCGCGCTCAGGTGAAACAGCGGCATCGCCGTCCACAACACCTCCCCCGCCCGAAACTCCCAGGCCGAGGCCACGGTCGCGGCCACCGAGAACAGGTAATGCCACGTCGTGGCGACCGCTTTGGACGGGCCCGTGGTGCCCGACGTGTAGAACAGGCAGCCCACCTCGAACGCCCCGGCCGGGCCGCCCGCCGCGGGCCGGTCGGCGCCGCGGTCCAAGGCGGCCCGAAGCGAATCATCTTGGACGACAATGTCGCTCAGCGTCTCCAGCCCGCCGGCCACCTCGTCGACGCGGGGCCGTCGTTCGGCGTCGGTGAAGATGATTTTGGCCCGCGACAACCGAAGCGTGTGCAGCAGGAAGTCGCCCTTGTTCGCGGCGTTGACCGCCGCGCTCACCGCGCCGATGCGTGCCGCGCCCAGCCAGAGATAGACCCATTGCGGGGACGTCGCCGTGAACAGCGCCACCGAGTCGCCGCGGCGGACGCCCAGATCGGACAGCAGGTTCGCCGCCGCGCAGGAGCGCCGGCGCATCTGCTCGAACGTCACGTCGACGCCGGCGATCGACATCATGACCCGGTCGGGGTACTGCTCGGCCCGGCGATCCAGCACGGCCGGCACGGTGAACTCGTCGACCCCGAAGTCGTTGGGGCCCAAGGGGTACATCAGGCTTGGGAGGCCGCCGGGTCGGGCTCACCGTCGGCGGTGTAGCCGAAGTCGGCGGGTGAGGGCTGCGGGCCCGGGTAGAAGCGGTGCGCCCAGCGACGAAGGGCGGCGTAGTCGCGCGCCTCTTCGGGTGCCAGGTTGGGCTTCTCGAGGTATTTCATGTTCTCCCACGTGAAGAAGTCCTGCTTGATGACCTCTCGCTGCAGCGCCAGGAACCGCGCGGCGCGCCCGGTCGGCACGTCGCCGGTGTCGCCGGGCTCGCGGACGGACGCCTGGGTGTAGAAGTAGTCGGTGTAGTCCTCGTCCACCGGCGTCTGGCCGGTGACCTGCAGGGTGGCCACCAGTTCGCTGGGGAAGCGGACCAGCCCCAGGCCCAACGAGTAGTTGTCGTAGATGATCTTGGCGTCGACGGGCCCGTTCGGGGTCAGCCAGGTCGACGCGCGGCCGCCACCGAAATGCGCGTTGACGGTGGCGTGCAGGTGGTAGCCGGACACCTCGAACGACGCGGTGGTGGCGGGGTTCGCCGCCTTGTGCACGTACTGCACGTGGTAGGGATCCGCGGCGTTCTCGATGATCATCTGCGGGTGCACCTTGACCCGGTTGAGCATCTGGGTGTGCGGGTGCAGCGGGTAGTACTCGCCGGTTTCCAGCTCGGGCAGCACCGGCGGCTGCCAGTACGGGGCGCGGCCGTGGCGTTCGTGCCAGGCCAGGACGAAGCCGTACCACTCCATGCTCGGGTAGGTGCGGATGCGGACGTTGTTCTTGCAGCCGATCTTGCTGTACGGAATCAGGGCGTTGCTGCCGTCGCCGCGCCAGCGCCAGCCGTGCCACGGGCAGACGATGTTCTCGCCTTCCACGGTGCCGCCGACGCCCAGGTTGGCGCCCAGGTGCTGGCAGTAGGCGTCCATCACGTGCACCTGGCCGGACTCGGTGCGGAAGATGACGAGTTCTTCGCCGAAGTAGTGGGCCCGCTTCACCTGGCCGGCGGCCAGGTCGGAGCCGAAGGCGACGATGAACCAGCCCGTCGGGTACCGGTAGGTGGACAGCGCGATGCCGGACTGTCCGAATTCGCGTTCCGACGGGTCGCCGGCCGCGTCCGACGCCGGGTCCGAAACTGTTTGAGTCACGAGCACTCCATATCCCGCCTGGACCACAGCGACTGGGCCGCCCCCGGTTCCCGCGGTTTTGACGACGCGTCTATTTTTACTATTTTAGGCATAGAACGTCAACGCGGAGCCAGGCGGGTCGGACGGAGCGGGGTTGAAGATGACGGCTGCGGCAGTGGATCTTTCCGATTTTGCCGTGTGGCGCAATGGATTTCCCGACGAGCTGTTCGCCGAGTTGCGCCGGACCCGCCCGCTTTTCCGCCACGAGCTCACCCCCGGCGTCGCTCGGCTCTTTTCCGGGACCGTCCAGCGGGAGTTCTGGATCGCGACCAAGCACCGGCACGCGGTCAGGCTGCACCGCGATACCGACGCGTTCACGGCCGTCGACGGCCCGCTCATCCAGCCGGTCGGCATGTTCGCGTCGTACCCGACGATCATCAACATGGACCCCCCGGAGCTGAACAAGCGCCGCAAGCTCATCTCGAGCGCGTTCAATCCGAGGGCGATCGCCAAGCTGGAGGACGGCATCCGGGCGCGTGCCGCGCGGATGATCGACGGCCTGCTGTCAGCGGGCGGCGGCGACTGGATCGCCGACGTCGCCGACGCCCTCCCGATGACGGTCATCGGCGACATCATCGGCATCCCGGAATCCGACCGGCCACGGATCTTCGACTCCCTGGACGCCATCCTGAAGGCCAACGCGCCGGGGGCGCGGCCGAGGTGGCAGGACTACACCGAGCTCTACGCAACGATTTTCGGGTACGCGATGGAGCTGACCGCCCAGAAGCGGCGCAACCCGACCGACGACATCTGGAGCACGCTGGCGACCGCCGTGATCACCGGCGAGGACGGCGAGCGGTTCAGCCTGCCCGCCAACGAACTCGAGTTCTTCTTCTTCGTGCTGACGTTCGCCGGCAGCGACACCACCAAGAACGCGCTGGCCGTCGGGGTGCGGGCGTTCGTCGAAAACCCCGAGCAGCTCGAGCGCTATCGGGCCGAGGAGGCGGTGCGGGCCGGCGCGGTCGAGGAGGTGTTGCGCTGGGCCACACCGGTCGCGTATTGGACGCGCACCACCAAGGTCGACGTCGAGATGGATGGCGAGCGCATCCCGGCGGGCCAGCGGGTGGTGTCGACGCTGCGCTCGGCCAACCGCGACGAGGAGGTGTTCACCGCGCCATTCACCTTCGACATCGGGCGCCACCCGAATCCCCACGTGGCGTTCGGCGGCGGCGGGCCGCACCACTGCCTGGGCGCCATGCTCGCGCGCGCCGAACTGCGCGCGGTGTTCGACGAACTGCTGTTGCGCTGCGACGACATCGAACTCGGTCCGCCCAAGGTGGCTCACCCGAACCTGACCACCAACATGTCGATCTACGACGAGATGGCGATCTCGCTCACCGAACGGCGAGGGGCCTGACCGCGCCGCTCTCTACTCGTGCCGTCCCGGCGCTCACCGAACGGCGGGACCGATCACTCGTGTAGCCGCAGCGCCGCCTTGGGACATTGGTCCACCGCGGCGCGCACGTCGATCTCCAGCCGCGGCGGCACGGGGCCGTCGGCGATCTGCACGACGTCGGCCTCGCCGAGTTCGAACACATCCGGTGCAAGCGATTCGCAGAAGCCGTTGGCCTCGCACAGGTCCTCGTCGACCGTCACGCGCATCAGCTGCCCTCCACTTCTCTTACAGGCCCTTGGGCCGGGTCCCGATCACCCCGGCGGCGGCGAGGGACGTCAGTTCCTCGTCGGTCACCCCGCAGCGATCCCTCAGTATTTCCTCATTGTGCTCGCCCAGCCTGGGCGGCGGGCGCAGCAGCCATCGATCCTGGCCCGCGAGCTTCGCGAACGGCGGGCACGGATAGAGCGCCGCGCCGGAGCTGGGATGCTGCAGGGTCTCGAAGAAGCCGCGGTCTCGGAGTTGCCTGTTGTCGGTGACCAGCGACGGCGACACCACGGGCGCGGCGGGAATGCCGCTGGCGGCCAATCGCTCCACGGCCGCATCGAGCGCCTGTCCGGCGAACCACTCGGCCAGGTGGCGATCGATGTCGTCGGCTCGGTCCCGCCGCCCGGCCACGGTGGCCAGGCTCTCGTCACACCAGGCCGGCCCGCCCATCAGGTCGACCAGGGCGCGCCACTGTTCGTCGTCGCGCACCGTGACCGCGATCCAGTCGTCCTCCCCGGCGCAGCGATACAGGTTCTGGGTCGAGTCGGGGTGACCGCGGTTGCCTCGCCGGCCCAGCGTCCGTCCAAAGACCTCGGACTCGATCGACTGGATCGCGGTGGCGTTGAGGACCGTTTCGAGCATCGGCAGCTCGACGAGCTGGCCTTTGCCGGTGCGTTCGGCGAACTGTAGCGCGGCCAGCACGGCGAACGCGGCGTGCACGCCGGCCAGCGGATCGCAGGGCCCGCGGGGCACCACCGGCGGAGCCTCCGGCAGCCCGGTCACCCAGGCCAGGCCGGCGATCTGTTCCATCGTGGGGGCGAACCCGACCCGATCGCGCCACGGACCGTCCAGCCCGAAGGCCGGCATCCGTGCCACGACGAGCTTCGGGTTGGCCCGCAGCAGGACGTCGGCGGTGAGACCGAACTGGTCCATCACCCGCGGGGAGAAGTTTTCGATCACGACGTCGGCGCCGGCCGCGAGGCCCAGAAACAGGCGCCGCCCCTCGTCGGAGCCCAAATCCAGTGTGACGGAACGCTTGTTGGTGTTCATCGCCTGGAACACCCAGCCGTACTCCCACCAGTCGTCGACGTCGGTGCGCATCGCCCCCGAGTACCGGATTCCGTCGGGCCGCTGGATCGACTCCACCTTGATCACGTCGGCGCCGAACGCGGCCAACAGATGGGTGGCGGCGGGCCCGGCCCAAAACGCCGTCAGGTCGACGATGCGCAACCCGTCCAGCGGCGCCCGTGGCGATGCCGGTTCGCGCTCGACTTCGTTTCTGCGCCAAGGTGATTCGTGGTCGGCGTCGCCCAACGCGGGGGTGCGGCCCGGCGGGGCGGGCGCGCACGCGGACATCAGCCACGGCGGGCGGGGTTGGTGAAAGCCGGCGGGGTTGCCGACGAACACCCCACGCTCGGTGGCGTACTCCATCCCCCGGATCGTGGAACCGTTGCCCAGCGCGGCGATCGGCAGCCGGAACAGCTGCCCCAGCTCGACGATCTCGGCGACGGTCCGTTCGGCCAGCCACGGGCGGATCTGGTCGCGGATCAGGTCGCGGTATTCCCAACGGCCGATCTGGAAACGCAGCTGCTCGATCTCCTCTAGCTGCGGGCACTCCACCATCGCGCAGAAGTCCAGCCATTGTTGCCCCGTGACCATGGTGATCCCGACGTAGCCGTCCTTGGCCGGCTCGATGGAGGGCACTTCGAGGGTGCGGCGGACCGGCGGGACGCGCAGCAGCGCCGAGTGCAGCCATTCGCTGCTCTGCATGGCGGTCATCGCCTCGAGCATCGACAGGTCGAGGTGCTCGCCGGGGCCGCCGCGCTCGACGCGGCGGCGCACCGCCAGCGCCCCAAACGCCGCATACACCCCGCCCATGTACTCCCCCAGGTCGCCGCCGATCGAGATCGGCGGCCCCGACGGGTCGCCGCGAAAGCCGGGCGAGCCCGCCCATGCCTGCAGGGTGAACTCGCTGGCGGCGCGCTCGGCGTACGGCCCGGTCCAGCCGAAGTCGGAGATCGTGACCAGCACCGCCCGCGGCGACTCCGCCAGCAGCCGTTGCGGGTCGACGCCGAGCCGCGCGGCCCGCGCCCGACCGGCGGTGACGATGATCACGTCGGCGCCGGCCAGTTCGGCCTCGAGGCGTCCCGAACCCTCGGCCACGGTGAGGCTGCGCTTCCCGGCGTTGAGGTAGCTGAAGAACGGCGACGTGGCGCCGTCGGGCACCGGTGCGCAGGTGGCCGAGTAGCGGCGCAGCCAATCCCCTTGGGGAGGCTCGATTTTGCGCACCTGCGCCCCGGCGTCGACCAGCAACTTGCCGCAATAGCTGCCGGCGATCCGGTCACTGATCTCGACGACACGCAGGTCTCGCAGCGGTGTCGGCCGGGTGTCGGATCCGCGGCTCACCCGGCTATTTATACCATTACTGCTAAAATAGCTAAGCCAGTCGAGCACGCGGTCACGTCCACGCGCGCTCTCCCGTTGTGTTTCACGAGGATTGGATGACCGCCCTGGGAATTGGCCACGACGCCCGCCGCCGGCTGTCGGCGCCGAGGATCGCCGAAATCGTAGCCGACGAGCTGCGCCGCCAGATCATCGACGGCGAGCTCGCCGACGGTGACCTCCTGCCGCGTCAGGAGGTGCTCGTCGAACAGTTCAACGTCAGCCTGGTCTCACTGCGGGAGGCGCTGCGGATCTTGGAAACCGAGGGGCTGGTCTCGGTCCGGCGGGGCAACCGCGGCGGCGCCGTCGTGCACGCGCCCGCGAAGACCAGCGCGGCCTACATGCTCGGCCTGTTGCTGCAGAGCGAGTCGGTGGCCGTCGCCGACCTGGGCATGGCGTTACAGGAACTCGAACCCGCCTGCGCCGCGCTGGCCGCCCAGCGCCCCGACCGCGCCGACACCCTGGTTCCCGAGCTCAAGCGGGTCAACGATACGATGGCCGAAAACCTCGAGGACGGCCGGCGGTTCACCGAAATCGGCCGCGAATTCCACGATCTGATCGTCCGGGGCTGCGGAAACCACACCATCATCGCGGTGGTCGGCAGCCTGGAGACGCTGTGGACCAGCCACGAGCGCCAGTGGGCAGACGAGAGCGCCGCGCGCGGCACCTACCCCTCGCTGGCCAAGCGGCGCGCGGTCCTCGCGACGCACATCAAGCTGGCCGAAACCATCGCCGAGGGTGACGTCGACCGCGCTCGCCGCATCGCGGGCCGCCACCTCGCCGACACCCAGACCTACGTGCTGATGGGCAACCCCGATCAACGTATCCATGCGCTGTCGCCACAGGCGCTGGCCCGCCCGCGCGACGCCCGGCGCCCTTGATTCCAATAGGAATTCGATGCCTTCGACATCGATGCGGACCGCATTAGTCACCGGCGGCAGCGGCGGCATCGGGAAAGGATGCGGGCGCAAGCTGAGCGAGCTGGGCTACGACGTGGTGCTGACGGCGCGCCGCGAGGGTCCGCTGCGGGCGGCCGCCGAGGAGATCGGCGCGCGCCATATCGTGGCCGACGCCTCCGATCCCGACGGATTCCCCGCCGCCATAAGCGGTTTGGAGACGATTGATCTCGTCGTGCACGCGGCCGGCGCCCTGGGCGGAACCTACGCCCGCAAGCAGACCTTCGACCAGTGGCGAACCATCATGTCGGCCAACCTGGATTCGTGCTTCGTGCTGACCGCCGCCGCGTTGCCGCGGATGCGGGCGGGCTCACGGTTCGTGTTCATCTCGTCGTCGGCGGCGCACGAGCCGATGCCCGCGCGCACCGCGTACTCGGCGTCGAAGGCCGGCATGAACGCATTCGCCCGCGCCCTGGCGCTCGAGGTCGACCGCGACGGCATCAGCGTGCACATCGTCACGCCGGGCCCGGTGGAAACCGAGATGCTCCAAGACGTTCCCTTCGAGATGTACGCGATCCAGGTTTCCGACGTCGCCGATGCCGTCGCCTGGTTGGACACCGTCGACTCGTCGGTCGACCTGCCGGAAATCCGGCTCGGCGCCGTGCAGCGCGGCCCCTTCGCGCGGCCGCCCGTCGTGCCTACCGAGGCCCGTCGGAGGCGCCAGGGAACGCCGTGATCACCGATTCGCCGAACTCCTGCAGGGAGTCCGGCACGGCGAAATCAGCGAACCACACGTAGAACCGCTCGACGCCCCGGTCCGCCAGGCCGGCGAAGTGCCGCACCAACTCGTCGGCGGCCCCGCAGACCAGACCGGACCCCAGGTTGCCGAACCGCCGGGTACTCACCTCGCGCACGGCGTCCGGATCGGCGCCCGAGCGGACGAAGCCCACCATCTGCTGGACCGACACCCGGGCGCGCCCCGCGGCCGGGGCGAGCTTGGGCAACCTGTCGAGATGGTTGGCCTGCAGGTTCCACCAATCCGCATGCCTGCGAACGAGTTCCATCATCCGCGGCCCGCTGCCGCCCAGGACCAGCGGTATCGGATGGGACCGGCGCGGCGACTGCGGGGCCGCCCCGCCCTCGTCGTCCCCCCAGTACTGCCTGATCAGGTCGAGGTGGCGGCCGAGTCGCTCGACCCTGGCCACCGCATCCCGCTCGCCGACCTCGAAGCGGGCCAACTCCGCCGGCCAGGATCCCGCGCCGAGGCCCAGCTCGAACCTGCCGCCCGACGCCTCCGACAGCGTGACGGCTTGCTTGGCGAGCACGGCCGGGTGCCGAAAGGCGTCGCACAAAACGAGGTGGCCGATCCGCAGCCGCTCGGTCTTGGCCGCCACCCAGGTCGCGATCCCCATTGCCTCCCAAATGCTTTCGTCGGGCAGGCCGGGCGCCTCGAGGTGATCGATGAACGCCATGCCGTCGAAACCGCTGGCCTCGGCGCGGCGGGCCCGCTCGGCGATGTCCGCGGCCGACAGCCGCACCTGCGGGAGGAACAGATACCACTCGACCATGCGACCACCTGGGCTCGTGCCGATTGCAACGGGTCCGCTAGTTTACTATTTTTATTATGTTAGGGGTCTTATGGACATCGGTCTGAGCGCGGAACAGCTGTCGCTGCGCGACACCGTGCGCTCCATCCTGCGCGCCGAATGCCCGCCCGATGCCGCGCGCCAGGCGATCACCGACCCCGAGCGCTGGCGCACCCTGTGGAAGACGGTCGTCGACCTCGGCTGGACCGAGCTCGCGGCCCCCGACACCGAGTATGGGCCGGTCGACTCAGTCGTCGTCCTCGAGGAGTGCGGCGCGGCCCTCGCGCCGATCCCGTTGCTCAGCAGCGTCGGTCTGGCCGCCGGCGCCCTGCGCGCCGCCGGTCTCGACTCGGTGCTCGGCGACATCGCCGGCGGCGTCGTCGCCACCCTGGCGGTCCACTCGAAGGGATCTCGGCTACCCGGCGCACCGATGACGCTGCGTCGGGGGCGCCTGCGCGGGCGGGCGGTCGCCGTCCCGAACCTGCCCCGCGCGGAGCTGATCGTCACGCTGGCGGGGTCCGACGACGGCGTGGTCGCGGCGGTCGCCCGCTGCGATGCCGCCGGTGGGGTGACCGTCCTGGCGGGCGAGTCCACCGACCCCGCGCAGCCCGTCGCCGACGTCGAGATCGACGCCGAACCGCTGGCCACCGCGCCGGTCGACCTGGAATCGGCGCTGGCGGCGCCGATGCTGGCCGCGGCGGCCGACCTGGTCGGCGTGGCGGCCGCGGCCCTGCACCGCTCGGTCGAGCATGCGAAGACGCGCCGCCAGTTCGGCGCCCCGATCGGCGCGTTCCAGGGCGTCAAGCACGCGCTGGCCGACAACCACGTCGCCGTGGAGCGGGCCCGCAGCCTCACCTACGCCGCGGCGGCGCGCCTGACCGAACCCGGTGCCGAACCCGCGGCCGCCTGGACGGCGGCGGCCCTGGCCAAGGCGGCGGCGGGCGACGCGGCGGCCACCTGCGCGCGCACCGCGGTGCAGGTGCACGGCGCCCTGGGGCAGACCTGGGAGCACGACGCCCACCTCTATGTCCGGCGCGCCTGGCAGGGCGCCGCGACGCTGGGCGACAGCCGCGCGCTCTACCACGAGGTGGGCCGCCGCTTCGCGGGGGCCGCGCGATGACCGCCGGCGTCAGCGCGGCGGTCGAGGAATTCGGCGCCTGGCTCAGCGACTTCCTGCCCGCGGACTACTACGAGAACTACCGCGAGTACCGCTGGGACCTCGCGCTGCGGCGCGATTATCAGCGGGCGGCGTTCGAGGGCGGCTGGATACAGCCCACCTGGCCGCGCGAGCACGGCGGCCGGTCGCTGGGGTTGCGCGACGCGATGGAGGTCCGGCTCGAGGCGGCGATGCGGTCCGCGCCCAAGCTGCCCAACATCGCCGGCCCCAACGTCGCCGCACCCGGCATCCGTCAGTTCGGCACGCCGGCCCAGATCAAGCGGCTGCTGGTCCCGCTGCTGCGCGGCGACGAATGGTGGGCCCTGGGCATGTCGGAGCCGGAGGCGGGTTCCGACTTCGCCGGACTGCGCACGCGCGCCGAGCGTGACAAAGACGTGTTCCGGGTGAACGGCCACAAGATCTGGACCACTCAGGCCCACGAATCTCGGTGGTGCACGCTTTATGTCCGCACCGATCCGGCCGCACCGAAACACCGCGGCATTTCCTGCCTGATCCTCGACCTGCGGTCGCCCGGCGTGCGGGTCGAACCCATCCGCATGGCGTCGATCTCCGACGAAACGTTCTGCGAGGTGTTCCTCGACGACGTCGAGGTGCCCGCGGAGAACCTGCTCGGGCCGCTCAACGGCGGCTGGAACGTCGCCCTGGCCTCGCTGCACCACGAACGCCAGATGATCTGGATCATGAACTGGGTCGAGATCAAGCGCGGACTCGACGCGGTCCGCGGCGCGCTGCCGACCGACGACATCTGCGCCGAGCTCGGCTGTTTGCTCGCCGACGCCGAGGCGCTGCGGGCCACCGGGTATCGCGCCCTGAACAACGAGCTCGCCGGCCGACCCAGCCCGGAGGGCGACATTCTCAAGCTGCTGGGATCGGTTACGCTGCAACGGGTTTGGGAACTAGCCGCAGTCGCGAAGGGACAGGGCTCGGTCAGCGATCCCGACCTGCTCTTCGAACGCCAGGACGCGCTCGCCGCGACCATCTACGGCGGAACGTCGGAAGTCCAGCGCAACATCGTCGCCGAGCGCCTGCTCGGGCTGCCGAAGGGATGACGAGGATGGATTACGACCTCGGCGAGGACGCCGGACAGCTACGAACGCATCTGCGCGAGTTGATATCCCACCACATTCCGCCCGACTTCCTCGGCGCCTGCACCGACGACCCGCGCGACCTGGCCACCACCGAGACGTTCTGCAAGCTATTGGCCGCCGAGGGGCTGCTGGCGCTGGCGTGGCCCAAAGAGCATGGCGGCGGCGGCGGCTCGATCTGGCAGCAGACCGTGCTGCGCGAGGAGATGTGGGCCCAGCACGAGCCCCGCGGCCCGCAGTACATGGGGATCAACTGGGTGGGCCCGGCCCTGATGCGCTACGGCACGGAAGAGCAGAAGGCCAAGCACCTGGCGGCCATCGCGTCGGGGGACGTGATCTGGTGCCAAGGGTTTTCCGAGCCCGAAGCCGGCACCGACCTCGCCTCGCTGCGCACCCGCGCCGTCCCCGACGGGGACGGCTGGCGCATCACCGGCCAGAAGGTGTGGACGTCGTATGCGCTGATGGCGTCGTGGTGCGTGCTGGCCGCCTGCACCCATCCCGACGCGCCAAAGTCGCAGCGGCTCACCCTGTTTCTGCTTCCGATGGACCGGCCGGGCTTCACCGTCCGCCCGATCGGGTCGATGCTGGGGCCCCATCACCTCAACGAGATGTTCCTCGACGACGTGCCGGCCTATCCCGGCGACGTCCTCGGCGAGCCCGGCGACGGGTGGCGGGTCATGCGCGAGGCGTTGGCGTTCGAGCGGGTCGGCATCGCGCGCTACGCCCGGTGCGAATCGCTGCTGGACCGGATGCGCACTCAGCTCGGCGACGACTGGGATCAGCTGCCCGAGACCATCCGCGCCCGGTGGGTCAAGGCGCTCGCCGACCTGCGCGTGGCCCGGCTGCTGGCGTACCGGGCCATCTCGCTGCAGGACGACCCGTCGGCCGGGGCGGCGGCCAGCGCCGCCCGCATCGCCACCACCACCTGCGACCAACAGGTCGCCGAGCTGCTCTTCGACGTGCTGGGTCCCGCCGCGCTGGACAGCGGCGTGTCGGCGCCCCTGCACGGCGCGATCGAAGACCATTGGCGTTACGCGCAGGCGGCCACCGTCGCATCGGGCACCATCGAGGTGCAGCGCATGCTGGTGGCCCGCGACGTCCTGGGAGGGCACCGGTGAAAACCGAACTGCCACAAGACATCAGCGACTTCGCGGCGGTCGCCGCCAAACGGTTCGCCCGGCTGGGCGGCCCGCCGGCGGCGCTGCGCGCCGAGACCGACGACGGCGTCCGGGACGCGGCGCGCACCGCCCTGACCGACGTCGGTGCGTTCGAGCTGGACGTCCGATCGGCGCCCGACGACCTGCTGGCCGCGGCGGTGCTGTGCCGGGCCGCCGGCGCGGCGGCGCTGCCCTACCCCGTCGTCGAGGAGATGCTGGCCGTCGACGGCGCCCGGCTGGCCCTCGTCAATCCGGGGGCACCGCGCATCGACCACGGCGACCTGGCCGGCGAGTGGGTCGCCGCCGACCTCGACGGCAACCGGTATCGAGCGCTGCCGGCCGCGCGAACCGGGGCCAAGCTGGGGCCGTTTTTGGTGCCGGCCACGTTGAGCCCACCCGAGGGAACCGTCCCGGCCGCCGACGTCAACCTTCATCTCATGCTCGGATCATGGCGGATTCTGGGAGCGATGCAGCAGTCGTTGCACATCGTCACCGAGCACGTGCGCGCCCGGGTCCAGTTCGGCAAGCCGCTGGCCGACTTCCAGGCCGTCCGGTTTGCCGTCGCGGACGCCTCGGTGGCGGTGCGCGGGCTGTACGAGCTCGCGAAGTACACCATCTGCCGGCCGGAATCGCTACCCGGCCAAGTGCGTTCGGCCGACGCGCTCGTGCTGCGGTACAAGGCGGCCGACACGGCGCGGCAGGTGCTGCGCACCTCCCATCAGCTGCTGGGCGCCCTGGGATTTTGCGACGAGTCCGACATCAGCGTGCTCGACCGGCACACGCAGCCGCTGATCCGGTTGCCGCTGGGCGCCGAGGCGCTCGCGCTGCGGCTGATCCCCGACGTCCGCGACGGCCACTTGGAGACGCTGTTTTCCGGGCCGGTCCCGGCATGAGCAGCCAGCCGGTCGTATCGGGGGTGGCGACCAATCCGCTCGAGGACGGAATCCCGTTCGGGATCAAGCTGAAGGAACTGGCCGAACAACGGCGCGACCAGCCGGCCGCGACCATCGTCGCGCTGGACGGCACCGCGGAATCGCTGACCTTCGGCGAGCTCGACGCCCGCGCCAACCGGTGGGGGCGGGCGCTGGCCGCCAGCGGCGCCGAGACGGGTTCGCTTGTGGCGCTTGCCATCCCGAATTCGCGGCACCTGGTGCTCGCGGCGCTGGGGTGCTGGAAGATCGGCGCGGTTCCCGTTCCCATGCACTGGGACCTGCCCGAGTGGGAGCGCAACCGGGTGCGCGAGGTGATCGACCCGGCCGTGGTCGTCGACGAGACGACCCGCTGGAAATTGGAGGCCCGCGCCGACGCCGAGCCGGAAACCCCGCTCCCGGCCGCGGTCTCCCCCAACGTCAACGGCATCTGCAGCAGCGGGTCGACCGGCGTGCCCAAGGTGATCCTCAGCCTGGCGCCCTCGTTGTGGACGGCGCAGCACGGTGAGCCGTTTTTGGCGAACTGGACGCCGGTGGCCCAGCCGCAGACGATCATGGTGCCCGCGCCGATGTATCACACCAACGGCTTTGCCACCTTCTTCTTCCTGCTGGCCGGCGACCACCTGGTGATACTCGAAAAGTTCGACGCCGCATTGGTTTTGGACGTGATCGAACGGTTCCGGATCACGAACTTCACCGCCACGCCCACGATGCTGTCGCGCATCGCGGCCCGCCCCGACGTCCGGCAGCGAGACCTGTCCAGCATCGTGTTCATCCTGCAGGGCGCCGCGGTGATGCCGCCGTCGCTGATGCACACCTGGTTCGAGCTGCTCGGCCCGGAGCGGATCGTGACCGCCTACGGCATGACGGAAAACCTCGGACTCACCGCGCTGCGTGGCGACGAGTGGCTGGCCCACCCCGGCAGCGTCGGCCGCGGCTTCCGCGACACCGAGATCCGGATCTTAGACGCCGGCGGGACGGCTCTGGGCCCCGGCGAGCACGGCGAAATCTACCTGCGCGCACCGATGAGCGCGGGATCGAAATATTTGGGCGGCGCGCCGCCGCTGCCGTCGACCGAGGACGGCTTTCGTTCCGCCGGCGACATCGGATACCTCGACGAGGACGGCTACCTCTACATCGTGGACCGCCGCGTCGACATGATCATCACCGGCGGCGCCAACGTCTTCCCGGCCGAGGTCGAGTCGGCGCTCGCGGGCCACCCGGGCATCGCCGACGTGGTGGTCATCGGGCTCTCCGACCCGCAGTGGGGCCGCCGCGTACACGCCGTCGTCGAGCCCGCCGGCGGCGCGACGCTGACCGAGGAGCAGGTGATCGAGTACGCCAAGACCCGGCTCGCGCCTTACAAGGCGCCCAAGACGGTCGAGTTCGTCGACGCCATCCCCCGCACCGCGGCCACCAAGGTCAACCGGTCGGCGATGATCGCGGCCCGCGGCGGCTAACCCGGCGGCGCCGGCGGAAACGCGGCGCGCGCCCCGATGGCGTCGCGATAGGCATCCACCCGGCCCGGAATCGTGCTCAGCGCCGCGATCGTGCGACCGCCGCGCCCGTAGGCCGCGACGAACTCCCAGCCGTCGGGGTCGCCTTCGACCACTTCCACCGCGTCGTAATCCGTTGGCACACCGAGCATTTGCACCTTCACGTCGTACTGGTCGGACCAGAAGTAGGGGATGTCGTCGTGGGGCTCCGCGTTGCCACGGCCGGCCAACAGGGTCCGGGCGGCCGCCGCCCCCTGACCTCCGGCGTCCTCCCAGTGCTCGGTGCGCAGGTGGCGCTCGTAGAGCGGGTGCCACCAGCGCGCCACGTCCCCGGCGGCCACGACCGGGGCGTCCGCGACGCCTCCCTCGGCGGCGCCGCTGGCATCGCAGAGCACCCCGTCGTCCACACGAAGTCCCGAGCCCTCGAGCCAGTCGGTGGCCGGAGTCACGCCCAGCCCGACGACGACGAGATCCGCGGGGACCCGCGAACCGTCGCTGAGGCGAACCGCCTCCACCCGGCCACCGGAGCCGACGAAACCGTCGACTCCCACGCCCAGGCGCAGGTCGACCCCGTATCCGCGGTGCAGGTCCGCCCAGCGCGGCGCGAGCTCCTTGCCCAGCGCCGCCAGCAGCGGGCAGGCCGCCTTCTCGATCAGCACCACGTCCAGGCCCAGCAACCGGCAACTCGCGGCCACCTCCGAGCCGATGAACCCACCGCCGACCACGGCGACCCGGGGCCGGGCGGCCAATCGCTGCCGGATGGCCAGGCAGTCCTCCACGGTGCGCAGCATGAGCACCCCGTCCGGCACCGGCCCGCCGGGCCATGGGCGTGGGGCCGCGCCGCTGGCGATCACCAGGCCGTCGAACCGCAAGGCCAGGTCCTGGCCCTCGTCGCGCACATGCACGACCCGCGCGGACATGTCCAGCTTGATCGCCGACGCCTCACGCAGAACCCGCGCCTCGACGTCGAATTGCGGCGCCAGGTCGACGCCCGCCCGGTGCACCTCGCCGGTGAGCAATTTTTTCGACAGCGGCGGGCGATGGTAGGGGGCGTGCCGCTCGGCACCCACGATGGTCAGGGCGCCGTCGTAGCCCTCCCGGCGCAGGGTCTCGGCCGCGCGCGTGCCCGCCACGCCGGCGCCCACGACGACAACGTCTTTGAGCTGAGGACTCGACATGGGCTCAGTCCTCCACCTTGATGGCCCGGGTCGGGCAGGACACCTCGGCGCCGATCAACTGCTGGCGCAACTCCTCTCGCGGCTCGGCCTGCAGCACGTGCAGCCCGTCTTCTCGGACGTCGAACACCTCGTGGCAGATGCTCATGCAAACGCCGTTGCCGTCGCAGGTGTCAAGATCCACCGAAACCTTCATCGGACATCAGCCCTTTCCACCGCTACGCCGAAAACGCCTCGGGAGCCGTCAGATCCGCCCGACTTGCCCTGCGGGTGCGCCCGCTCTTTCGCGGCCTTGGCCGCCGGCGAGTAGTTCAGGTAATCGACGGCCATCTGGGTGTTCGCCTCGTCGTTGGGGTGGTGGCTGGGCCGCATGTACCGGACGGGGGTCGTCACCAGAAGCTTCCACGGGCCGGGGAGCCGGTACTCACGGGCGGCCCACAGCCAGTCCCGAAAGCGCCACTTGCGGTCGATGGTCGGGTCCTGCGCCATCAGGTACCGCGCCCCCGCGATCCACCAGCCGACGAACAGCGGCGCGGTGAACAACATCGACGCCGCCCTGATCAGGTAGCTCCCGCAGACGTGCTGGTAGACGTCGAACACCAGCGAGCGGTGCTCGACCTCCTCGGCGCCGTGCCAGCGCAGCAGGTCCAGCATCATCGGGTCGGTGCGCGCGTAGTCGAGGCCGCGGTTGGACAGCACCCACTGGCCCAGCATCGCCGTGAAATGTTCGAGCGCGGCCACGTCGGCCAGCCGCCGGTACAGCCACCACCTCTTCACCGCGGGCGGGAAGAACCGGGGCGGGTCACCCAGGGTGACCGACAACGTCTTGCCCAGCCGGTCGGTATAGGGCTTGGTGTCGATCCCCTGCTCGGCCAGGTGGTCGAGCACCACCTGGTGCGCCCAGGCGTGCCAGGACTCCTGCTGGATGAAGGGCTTGATCGCCGCCTCCAACTCGGGGTCGTCGACCAGCGACGACGCCTCGAGGACGGCCTTGATGAAGTGCCGCTCCCCTTCGGGCAGCAGCAGGTGCAGGACGTTCATCATGTGCGTCGAGAACGGGTCGCCGGGCACCCAGTGCAGCGGCGTGCCGGACCAGTCGAACCGGACCATCCTGCGATATTTCGGATGTCCCTCGTGATGAAGTTGGACTTCGGGCATCGAAAGCTCCCTCCCGCCGGCGGGCTGCGCCCCGTCGGTTCTTCTTTGCTCCTGTGCGATGAACCAATCGATCCGCGGGGCGCAACCCGGTCGCGCCGCGGCGTACAACTGTTCACCCGGCGCGTACCCAGACACCCGCGCGGTTATGCGTACCGGCGGTTGCGTGTTCCTGAGAATCCACTTGACGCTGCGTCCTGCCGCTTTGCCGGCAACGACGCGCGGTAACCTCATTCTCATGGCCGACGCCAGCGAGGAAGCCGAAGTGACGCGCGCCGAGCGCTTCATCAAGACCGCCGTTGCGATACTCGGCGAAACCGGGCGAACCGACTTCACCGTGCAGGAGGTCGTCGCGCGCTCGAAGACCTCGCTGCGGGCCTTCTACCAACATTTCAGCAGCAAGGACGAACTGCTGCTCGCGCTGTTCGACCGCACCATCGCGCAGTCGGTCCGGGCCTGGCGCGCCGAAACCACCGGGCTGGACAGCACCGCGGCCCTCAAGCTGCTGATCGACCGGCTCAGCCAGCAACCCGAAACAAGCACCCAGGACAGCCTCAACCGGGCGCTGGGCCTCTACAACCAGTACCTGGCCGAGACCCGGCCCCGCGAGTACGCGCGCGTGCTCTCCCCGATGCACCAACTGATCCGCGACATCGTCGGGCAGGGCATCACCGAGGGCGTCTTCAATCCCGGCCTGGACGTCGGGCCGGCCGCCGCGATCGTCATGCAAACGATCGTGGGCGCGCAGCGATTGCGCTGGCTCGGCACCGAACTGAACGGCGCGCCGATCGACGCCGGCCAGCTGTACGACTTCTGCTGCCGCGCCCTGGGCATCCGGGACACCGCCGACGAGTCGACCCAGCCCTCCCTGGCCGAGCTGTTCGCCCAGATCGGCATGCGGCCGGGGACCCACCACGGCGAGTTCGCGATGACGATGCCGGTCAGCCCGCACGTGGTCAACACCTCCGGCGCGCTGCAGGGCGGCTTGATCGCCACGCTGGTGGACGTGGCGGGCGGACAATTCGGCCTCGAGTATCTGCGGCCGGGCACCACGATGACGACCGCCGACCTGTTCATCCGGTACCTGCGGCCGATCCGGCAGGGCTCGGCGCTGGCGGTGCCACGGATGCTGCGGTCCGGCCGGCGCGCGATGGTCATGCAGGTCGACATTTACGGCGACGGCGAAGAACTGGCCGCGACGGCGACGGTGAATTTCGCGGTCATCAACGGAACGACACCGACGATCCCGCGGGTAGATCCGTAGCCAGTACACCTCGCACGACATAAGTGGTAACGTCATTACCGCATATCGAGAACCCGAACTTCCGCTAGGAGATCGCCATGCCGTCTCGCGAGCTTCCCTTCCCCGTCTTCGACGCCGACAATCACATGTACGAGCCGCAGGAGGCGCTGACCAAGTTCCTGCCGGACAACCGCAAGCACGTCATCGACTACGTGCAGGTGCGCGGCCGCACCAAGATCGTGGTGCGCGGGCGCATCAGCGAATACATCCCGAACCCGACGTTCGAGGTGGTGGCCCGGCCGGGCGCCCAGGAGGAGTACTTCCGCCACGGCGCGCAGGGCAAGAGCTACCGCGAGATCCTCGGCGAGCCGATGAAGGCCATCCCCGCCTTCCGCGAACCCGGCGCCCGGCTCGAGGTCATGGACGAGCTCGGCATCGATTACGCGCTGATGTTTCCGACGCTGGCCAGCCTGGTCGAGGAGCGCATGAAGGACGACCCGGAGATGACCCACGACGTCATCCACGCCCTCAACCAGTGGATGTACGAGCAGTGGTCGTTCAACTACTCCGACCGCATCTTCGCCACCCCGGTGATCACCCTGCCGATCGTCGAGCGCGCGCTCGAAGAACTCCAGTGGTGCCTGGAGCGCGGTGCCCGCACGGTGCTGGTCCGCCCGGCGCCGGTGCCCGGTTACCGCGGCAGCCGGTCGTTCGGCTTCGAGGAATTCGACCCGTTCTGGCAGGCCTGCATCAAGGCCCAGATCCCCGTCTCGATGCACGCCTCGGACAGCGGTTACTCCGAGTTCGCCAACGTGTGGGAGCCTGGCGACGAGTTCCTGCCGTTCAAGCCGACCGCCTTCCGCAGCTTCGCGATGGGCCATCGGCCGATCCTGGACGCGATGGGCGCGCTGGTCTGCCACGGCGCGCTGTCCCGCAACCCCGAGCTGCGGATCCTGTCGATCGAAAACGGCGCGGACTGGGTGCCCGACCTTTTCAAGGGCCTCAAGGGCGTCTACAAGAAAATGCCGCAGTCGTTCAGCGAGGACCCGGTCGAGGCGTTCAAGCGTTGCGTGTACATCACCCCGTTCTGGGAGGACCGGTTCAGCGACATCGTCAAGATGGTCGGCACCGACCGGGTGCTGTTCGGCTCCGACTGGCCGCATCCCGAAGGGCTGAAGGACCCGATCTCCTTCGTCGACGAGCTCACCGATTTCGAGCAGGAAGACGTCGCAAAGATCATGGGCGGCAACCTGATGAAGCTGATGAAGGTGTCCGAACCCTCGAAGAAACCGGTCTCGGCCTGACTATCCTCCTTCGATAGCCGTTCAGCCGCGAGGCAATTCACCAGCCAGGCCGGCGCGGCGGCCCGCGGGCCGGCAACCCTCGCGGGCTTGGCCGGACCGCCCGGAGCGCCAAGCGGCGATCGCGCGTTCGGTCCGGTCTCGAACCGGTAACGGTCGTTAGCGAATCGATGCGTTCACAACGTGGCGCCGGTTGCTAATCTGGTGGCGGTGCGTGGGCGCGCCATGCATTTTGGCCGGTTATGTGACTCCATAATTGGTTTCCGCAGGAGGTACGGCCGGATGGTCGCCGAAAACGACTGGGACAAAACCGTTGGTGCGGCCGACGTCGTCCGCCGCACCTTCGAAAACGTTCCCGCGATGCTGGTTGGTCTGCAGGGCCCCGATCATCGCTTCGTCGCCGTCAACGCCGCCTACCGCCGTTTCAATCCGACGGGCAACCCGATCGGAAAGCTTGCCCGCGAGGTCTTTCCCGAGCTAGAGGGCCAGCTGATTCTTCAGATGTTCGACCGGGTTTATGCGACCGGCGAACCCCATTCCGGAAGCGAGTGGCGGCTGCAGGCAGATTACGACGGGTCGGGCGTCGAGGAACGCTTCTTCGACTTCGTCGTCACCCCGCGCCGCGGAGACGACGGGTCGGTCGAGGGCGTGCAGATCCTCTTCGACGACGTCACCGAGCGGGTGCGGGGCCGGATGGCCGCCGAAGCGCGCACGGAGGAGCTTTCGACGCGATACCGCGAAGTGCGCGATTCGGCGATCGTCATGCAGCAGGCGCTGCTCGCCCGGTCCGTGCCCGTCGTGCCGGGCGCCGACATCGCCGCGGAATACCTGGTCGCGGCGCAGGACACGGCGGCCGGCGGCGACTGGTTCGACGCGATCGCCCTGGGGGATCGCCTGGTCCTCATCGTCGGCGACGTGGTCGGTCACGGCGTCGAAGCCGCGGCGGTGATGTCGCAGCTGCGCACCATCTTGCGGATGCAGATCTCGGCGGGCCACACCATCGGCGAAGCGCTCGAGGCGCTCGACCGGTTCCACGAGCACGTTCCGGGTTCGAAGTCGGCCACGGTGTGCATCGGCTCGCTCGACTTCAGCACCGGCGAGTTCCGCTACTGCACGGCCGGGCACCCACCGCCGCTGCTGGTGAGTGCCGGCGCCAACGCACGGTACGCCGAACCGTCCGGCGCGGGTCCGCTCGGCAGCGGCACCGGGTTTCCGGTGCGCACCGAGGTGCTCGAGGTGGGTGACTGCGTGCTGCTCTATTCCGACGGACTGGTCGAACGCCCCGGCCGCCCGATGGCCGCCCGCACCGCGGAATTCGCCGAGTTGGCCGCGAACATCGCGGCCGGCAGCGGCGGGTTCGTGATCGACGCCCCGAGCCGGCCGATCGACCGCCTCTGTTCGGAGACGCTGGAGTTGCTGCTCCGGTCGGGCGGCTGCCAGGACGACGTCACATTGCTTGCGGCGCAACGTCGTACGCCTCCGCCACCGCTGCGCATCACCTTGGACGCGACGGTTCAGGCGGCCCGCACGGTGCGCGCCCGGCTGCGCGAGTGGCTCGCCGACATCGGCGCCGACGCCGACGACATCTGCGACGTCGTGCACGCCATCTCCGAGTACGTCGAAAACGCGGTCGAGCACGGGTATGCGGCGGAGGTCACCGACGGGGTGACGGTCGAGGCCACGCTGACCGGTGACGGCAGCCTGCACGCCTCGGTGATCGACCACGGACGGTGGAAGGACTACCGCGACGGAGAACGCGGCCGGGGCCGCGGCCTTGCGATGGCCGAGGCGCTGGTGTCCGAGGCGCAGGTCACCCATGACGCGGGCGGGACGACCGCCACCCTCACCCATCGCCTGTCGCGACCGGCAAACTTCGTCACCGGTACGGTCATCGGCCGGTCGACCCGGCCGCGGCCCGTCGACGCCGAATTCGTCTGCATGGTCGGCGACGACGGGCGCATCCTGGTCAGCGGCGACGTCGACGCCACCACGGCGTCCACCCTGGACCGCCAGATCGCCATCGAAAGCCGTTCGGGCATAGCACCGTTGACGATCGACCTGACCGGCGTCACCTATCTCGGATCGGCGGGCGTCAGCGCGCTGGCCGCCGCACGGGACCGGGCCCGCAGGCAGGGCGGCAAGTGCGTGCTGATAGCGCCGCCCGGCACCGCGGCGCATCACGTCTTGTCTTTGGCCCAGATGCCCTGCAACAGCGGCGACACCGCGAACGTTTTGGCCGAGGACTAGGCCGAGGGCCCGCGCCCCCGCCCGTGGCGCACCTGGTTGAACGGCACACCGCGGTCGGCGGCGTGCTCGCGGGGAAAGCCCAGCACCCGCTCGCCGATGACGTTGCGGGCCATCTCCGTGGTGCCGCCGCCGATGGCGACGGTCTGCCGGGACAGGTAGCGCAGGCCCGCCTCGAGGCCCTCGCCGATTTCGCCCACCACACCGGCGCTTCCGGCGATTGCCAGCGCCGTATCCATGTCCAGGGTCACGGTCTCCGAATGGAAAAGCCTGATCAGCGTTCCCGCGGCCGGCGGCAGCGTGCCATCGCGGACATTGCGATACACGTGGTCGATCAGCTGCTCGGCCACCGCGCGCTGCACCAGCACCCGGCCGGCCATGTCGCGCACACGCTCGTTGTCGGCCTGGCCGGTCTTCTCCGCAAGTGCAACGTAGTCAACGGGATTCGAGCGGCCGCCCTCGCTGCCACTGCCGCTGGCGAACTCCGAGCCCTGACCCACCGCCCGACGCTCGTGATACAGCTGCCGCGAGGCCACCGCCCAGCCGCCGTTGACCTCGCCGACGACCGCGTCGTCGCCGACGTCCACCTCGTCTAGAAACTCCTCGCAGAACTCGGTGGAGCCGCTCAGCATGGTGATGCGCCGCAAGGTGATTCCCGGATGAGTGATGGGAACCAGAAACATGGTCAGGCCCTCGTGCTTGGGCACATCCCAGTCGGTCCGCGCCAGGCACAGCCCGTAGTCGGCGGCGAAGGCGCTGGTGCTCCAGGTTTTGGCGCCGTTGAGCACCCAGCGGTCGCCGCGGCGTTCCGCGCGGGTGATGACGCCGGCCAGGTCCGATCCACCGCTGGGTTCGGACAGCAGCTGCACCAGCACTTCGTCGCCGCGCAGGGCGGCGGCGATGTGCTGCCTCTTCTGCTCCTCGCTACCGGTGTCGAGCAGCGTGGCGCAGCAGATCGTGAACGTCGGGGTGTTGAGAATCAACGGCATTTCGTAGCCGAAAGATTCGGCGTCGAACGCCTTCTGATACGAGTAGTCCAGACCCAGGCCGCCGTACTCGCGCGGGAAGCAGATGCCGGCGAATCCCCCTTCGTAGAGCCGCTTTTGCAGCTCTCGGGCCCTCTTCCAGGACCGCTCGTCGTCGCGTGGGGCGGCGGGCGGCGATTCGGGGTCGATGGCGGGCATGTTGTCCGCCAGCCACGCCCGGGCCCGGTCGGCGAACTCCGTGACGGATTCGGTGGGCGTCATCCGGCGTTGGCCATCGAGCGGGCCGCTTTCTCCGCCTCGTACACCTTGAGGTTGTGCTCCTCGGGCGTGCCAAACATCGAGCGGTACAACGTAACTCGTCTCAGGTAAAGGTGCAGGTCGTGCTCCCAGGTGACACCGATGCCGCCGTGCATTTGGACGCAGTCCTGGACGATGCGCCCGGCCATCTCGCCGACGTAGGACTTGGCGATGCTGGCCGACAGCCCGGCTCGCGGGGCGCGGGCAGCGACATCGGCGACCGCCGCCGCCGTGGTGGCGCGGCACGCTTCCAGCCACAGTTTCATATCGGCGAACTTGTGTTTGAGCGCCTGGTAGGAGGCCAGCGGGCGGCCAAAGGTGTGCCGGTCCAGCGCCCAGGCGGTGGTGAAGTCGAACACCGTCTGCAGAATGCCGACCACCTCGGCGCACTGCAGCACCTGGGCGATCTGGCTCTGCCGGTCGATCAGGCCGGGCGTCTCGGCGGCGGTGCCGACGGCCGCCGAGCGGCCCACGACGACGCCGTCGAACCGCACGCGGGCAAACTGCTTGACCAGGTCCACCGACTGCTGGGGTGCGATGTCGACGCCCGGCGCGTCCGTCGGGACCAGAAACTGACCGATCCCGTCGCCACAGCGAGCCACCACCAGCAACACCGCACTCTGCGCGCCCGCCTCGACCCGGTCCTTGGTGCCGTCGATGCGGAAGCCGGCCTCGGTTTCGGTGGCGGTCACCGACGCGTCCAGCGGCGCCCACCCCCGGCCCGGTTCCGAAACCGCCCACGACGCAACCGTTTCACCGGAGACCAGCGCCTCGATCGTGTCGGCGTGCGATTGCGAGTCCGCGCAGTCGACCAGGGCCGAAAGCACGACACTGACCGGATACAGCGGTCCGGGCGCTACCGTCTTGCCAAGCTGTTCGGCGACCATCGCCAGGTCTTCGACCCCGCTGCCGGAGACACTGCCGCCACCCATGTCCTCGGGAACCAGCAGCGCCGTCCACCCCAGTTCCGCCGCGCGCTGCCACCAGGCCGGATCGAACGACAACCCTTCGGCGTGCAATTCGCGGACACGGCGCAGCGACGCTTCTTTTTGCAGAAAGGCCTGGGTGGTCGAAGCGAATAGTATCTTTTCGGGAGAGTCGACAGCGGTCATGATGCCGGAAGGTTCCTTAGAGGTAGGGGTGGGTGATCATCCGCCTGGTCGGTTCTCGTCGGGGTTCGCTGGGGATTTCGATGTTAGCAATGGGCAATACGGTAAGAGATACCGGAGTTCAGTCGATAATGACGGTGACGAGCGGTAAACGCGATGGCTGACACCGACGAACCGCGCGAGGGTTCGCTCGGGTCGGATGCCGACACGAGGGCTCTGCTCGAAGAGGTCGAGGCCGAGGCCGCCGCGGCCGAAGCGGCGGCCGCCGCGGCCCGGGCGCGCGCCCGCGCCGCGCGGTTGCGGCGGGAAGCGCTGGGCCTGCCCGACCCCGCCGAGGTGCTGGGTCACGACGAGTATGACGAGGACGGCGACGAAGAGTACGACGAGACCGACGACGAGGATTACGACGAGGACTACGAGCACGAGGATTACGAGGAGTATTACTACTCCGAGGCCGGCGAGCCGACCGAGCCGCCGGCCTGGCGACGCCGGTTGCCCGCCCTTGCCGCGGTCGGCGCGTTCGTTCTGAGCTGCGCCTTCATCGGCGTCAGCGTCTACATGACGCTCCAGCACCGCGACAACACCCAGCACCGGCAGCGGGAGGCTGCGTTCGTCGCCGGGGCCAAGCAGGACGTCACCTACATGATCTCGCTGGACTTCAACAAGGCCAACCAAGACGTCCAGCGGGTGATCGACAATTCCACCGGTCAGTTCAAAGATGACTTTCAGCGCCAGGCCAAGGACCTCATTTCGGTGGTCACGCAGTCCAAGGCGGTGACCGAGGGACGGGTGAACGCGGCCGCGCTCGAGTCCGTCCACGGGAACTCGGCGGTGGTCCTGGTCTCGGCGACCTCGCAAATCACCAATTCGCCGCCCGGCAAGGACGAACCGCCCCGGATGTGGCGGCTCAGGGTGACCATTGACGACGTCGGGAGCAAGTACAAGATGTCGAAAGTTGAGTACGTGCCGTGACCGACGATGTGCGCGACACCACCGACGTAGCGGGCGAGAACAATTCTGGCGCAACCGCATACACCGAAGTCGACGACCCGATGCCCGATGAGGCCGCGGGCGACGAGGCACTCGACGAGGCAGAGGCGCCCGACTACGCCGACGCCGACTCCGCCCGCGAGCGCCGGCGCCGCCGCCTGCCGCCCCGGGTGCGCAAGGCCATCTTCGCGATCCTGGCCGTGCTCCTGCTGACCTCCGGCGCGGTGGCCACCTGGCTGTACTTCAAGCAGTACCGACCCGATCAACAGACCGACGCCAGTGTTTCCACCGCGGTGGTCGGCGCCGCCACCGACGGAACGGTGGCGCTGCTGTCGTATTCGGCCGATTCGCTCGACAGGGACTTCGCCGCGGCCCGAACGCACCTGGGGGGCGAATTCTTGTCCTATTTCGACCAATTCAGCCAGCACACCGTGGCCCCGATGGCCAGGCAGAAGTCGATGAAAACCACGGCCAAGGTGTCGGGCGCGGCGGTCTCGGAATTACATCCCGACTCGGCCGTCGTTCTGGTCTTCGTCGATCAGGTCACCACGACCAAGGACAGCCCCCAACCGTCCGTCGCCGTCAACAGCGTGTTGGTGCACCTGTCCCGGATCACCGGCAGCTGGAAAATCACCAAGTTCACGCCGGTATAGCCACACCGGCCGCTACATGGCGAACACACGGCGCAGCGACTGCGCGTGCAGCGCCCGATTTTCTTGGGACACAATCCAATCGGGGACCGACGAATCGAAGCCGTTGAAAGTTGCTGCGATGACGTGCAATTCGGTGTGCACGTAGGCATGCAGCAGCCGGTTGGCATAGTCGATGGCTTCGTCGCGGCACGGGTCGATCTCCGAGCAGCTGATGAACGTAGGCGGTAGGCCCTCCAGGTTCGCGCGGTGCGCGGGGACGAGCTGACCGCTGGCGGTCGCGTGGCCAAGGTAGTGACCCCACGCCCGGCTCACCGCGGGACCGTTGAGGCCCGGCGTGCGCTGAAACTCGCGCCGCGACGGCGTGGCGTCGGAATCGAGCATCGGCTGGTGCAGCACCTGCATCAGGATCGGCGGGCCCTCCTGGTCGAACATGCGCTGGCTCAGCCCCGCGACCAGCGCCGCGCCGGCGTCGCGGCCCATCACCGCGATGCGGCTGGAGTCGGCGTCCAGCTCGGCGGCATGGGCGACGACGTAGCGGAACGCCGCCTCCACGTCGGCCGGCGCCGCCGGGCAGGGATGTTCCGGGGCGAGCCGGTAGTCGACCGACACCAGCAGACAGCCGGCGGAGCGCGCCAGCTCCACGCACTGCGCGTGATCGGTGTCCAGGTTGCCCGTGACGAAGGCACCGCCGTGCGCATACACCACCAGCGGCGCCGGCGACCCGGTGCGGCCGCGATACAGGCGTAGACGCAGCCGGTCGCCGTCGGGGCCGGCTATCGAAACCGATTCGACCGCGACGCCGTCGGTGTCGACGACCGCGGCGCGCTGGGCGGCCAGCCAGTTCGCGCGCTCCCGCTCGGCGGGCAGGGTCTCGGCACGGAATTCGACGACGCCCAGCCCCGTCGCGGCCTCGCGCAGCACCGGGTCGATGCGGTTGAGGCCCTGCGGCCGAACCAAATTCGTTTGTGTCATTACCTCTCCAGGGCCTCTCCAGGTGGGCCGCGCGGTCAGCCGCCCGCGTCACTGTTCTCCGGGGAGGGCCTCGACGGTCGATGGTAAACCGTACAGCGCCGTCGCATTACCGCGCATGACCCGCTCGCGCTGATCGGCCGGAACCGGTTGATCGCGTGGGTCGGCGCGTCGTAGCTCCAGTGCGGGTAGTCCGTGGAGCGAGGACACGAATCGCCGCTGGGGCACCGAAAATCACCGCCTCTGAGCACCGCGCCATCCATACTGAACCCGTTACGGTAACCCCCACAACCCGTTGGGCTTCGTTGCTATTTATACTATGATAGCGACAATCCACCGCCACCCCCGCAATACCGGCTGCCCAGGAGGAGCGCTGATGACGCTCAGGACCGACCACTTGGATCGCGGTGCACAGCCCCCCGTCACGCTCGACCTCACCGGTGAGACCAGCCCGTACCCCTTCTTCGAATACATGCGGCGGACCGACCCGGTGTGGCACGGCTCCCTGGCGGATCACTCACAGATGCCCGAGGAGCTGCGCCCGGAGGACGAGTGGGTGCTGTTCGGCTACGACGGCGTGTTCCAGGCGTTCCGCGACGACAAGACCTTCACGTCGGCGGCCTACGACAAGACGATCGGCCTGGTGATGGGCCATACCATCCTGGCGATGGGCGGCAAGGAGCATCACGACCACCGCAACCTGGTGGCCAAGGCCTTTCGAGCCACGGCGCTGGAACGGTGGGAGCCGTCGGTCATCGGGCCGGTCTGCGATCAGCTGGTGGACGAGATCAAACACGACGGCCACGCCGACCTGGTGCAGGCGGTGACGTTCGAGTTTCCGACCCGGATCATCTCCACCCTGCTCGGCCTTCCCCCGGAAGACCTCGACCTGTTTCGGCGGTTGTCGCTCGATCTGATCTCGATCCCGACCGACATCGTGGCCGGGCTCAACGCCGCGGCCGAGCTGCACGGCTACTTCCTCGAACAGGTCGAGCAGCGGCGCCGCAAGATCACCAACGACATCATCGGCGACCTGGTGGCCACCGAGATCGACGGCGAGAAGCTCACCGACGAGGCCATCATCGCGTTCCTGCGCCTGCTGCTGCCCGCCGGCCTGGAGACCACGTATCGCTCGTCGGGCAACCTGCTCTACCTGCTGCTGACCCACCCCGAGCAGCTGGCGATGGTCTACCGGGACCGCTCCCTGATCCCCAGCGCGATCGAAGAGGGTTTGCGGTTCGAAACACCCCTGACCATGGTCATGCGCACCACGACCCGGGAGGTCGAGATCGGCGGCAAGACGATCCCGGCCGGTGCGCAGATCGACCTGTGCATGGGTTCGGCGAACCGCGACGAAAGCCGCTGGAGCGATCCCAACGTCTTCGACATCAGCCGCCCAAGGCAGGCCCACATCGCGTTCGCCGGGGGCATCCACATGTGCCTCGGCATGCACCTGGCGCGGCTGGAGACGCGGGTCATGCTGAACAGCCTGTTCGACCGGGTCAAGGATCTGGCGCTCGTTCCCGACGACGGAACCGGTGAGGCATCCAAGATCGTCGGGCTCACCTTCCGCTCCCCCAACAAGCTCCCGGTCACGTTCACCCCGGCCGCATGAAAACCAGAGGGGCGATCCTGCACGACGTCGGCGGGCCCTGGTCTGTCGAGGAATTCGAGCTCGACTCCCCCCGCGCCGGGGAGGTTTTGGTCCAGATGGCCGCCGCCGGGCTGTGCCACTCCGACGATCACATCCTCAAGGGCGACATGTCGGCGCCCAACGAGGTGATGCGGTCGCTGGGGCTGCCCACCATGTTCCCGACGGTCGGCGGCCACGAGGGCGCCGGCGTCGTGCGCGAGGTCGGCGACGGCGTCACGGATTTCGCTCCCGGCGACCACGTCGTGATGTCGTTTGTCGCAGTGTGCGGCCAATGTCGTTGGTGTGCAAGCGGAATCGAGTACCTCTGCGACGTCGGCATCGGCACCATGATCCCCGGAATGCCCACCGACGGCACCTTCCGCCACCACACCGCCGACGGCCGGAATCTGGGCCACCTGGCCAAGGTCGGCGCGTTCGCCGAACACACCGTGGTGTCAACGAATTCGCTGGTCAAAATCGACCCGCACCTGCCACTGGCGCCCAGCGCGCTGCTGTCGTGCGCCATTCCCACCGGATACGGCTCGGTGGCCAACCGGTCCAACATGCGGGCCGGGGACACCGTCGTGGTGATCGGCGTCGGCGGGATCGGCACGGGCGCGATCCAGGGCGCCCGGATCAACGGGGCCGCGCAGATCGTGGCGGTCGATCCGGTGGAGTTCAAACAGAAATCGGCGCTGCGGTTCGGTGCGACGCACACCGCCGCAACGGTCGCCGAGGCGCTGGACCTGGTGCGGGGCTTGACTTTTGGGGTAATGGCCGACGCCGTGGTGGTGTCGCCGTCCCTGATCACCCCCGACGACGTCCGCGACGCGGTGCAGCTCACCCGCAAGGGCGGGACGTGTGTGCTCACCGGCATGACCTCGCAGCTGACCCGGTCGGTCAAGATCGACCTGCAAGACTTCATCTTGATGAACAAGACGCTGGCCGGCACGATTTTCGGCTCGTGCAACCCCAAGGCCGACATCGCCCGGCTGGCCAAGCTGTACGCGACCGGGCAGCTGCAGCTCGACGAGATGATCACCAGGCGGTACCGCCTCGACGACATCAACGACGCCTACGCCGACCTGCTGAACGGCAAAATCATAAGGGGCGTCATCGATTTCGGCATCGACTAGGCCTCGTTGACCTTCTCTCGCCGGTCTCGGATCTCCCGCAGTCTCTTCAGACGCAGCAGCTTTTCCAGTTGACCGTAGGCATCGATCGGGCTGTGCAGGGCCAGGCCGCCGTCGGCGTGCACCACCTGCCCCGTCACCCACGGCAGCTCGAGGACACCCACGATGGCGCCGGCGACGTCGCCGGCCTCGCCCAGCCGGCCGAGCGCCGTCCGCCGGGAGACGCCGTCGGCCCAGCCGGGCCACGCGTCCGGATTGGGCAGCATCGGTGTGCGCGTCACCCCGGGGCCTACGGCGTTGACCCGGATGCCGTGCCTTCCCCACTCCACCGCGGCGACCTTGACTAACATGTCGATGCCCGCCTTGGACACGCAGTAAGCGCCCATGTCCCGGTCCGCCACGGTGCCGCTGATGCTGGAGACCGCGACGATCGAACCCTCGACCTCCGCGTCGACCATGGCCTGCGCGGCCGCGCGCAGGGTCAGCCAGGTGCCGGTGAGGTTCACCGCGAGCACCCGCTCCCAATCGGCGGGCGCTTGCTTCAACAACAGCCCCGTCGGGCCCGACGACCCGATGCCGGCGGATGCCACCACCCGGGTGGGAACCCCATGCTCGCGCACGGTTTGTTCCATCGCCGCTGCGACGGAATCGGGATCGCTGACGTCGCAATCAATATCGGCGCCGGACAGGTCCCACGCGACGACGCGATGGCCGGCGTCGCGCAGCAACCCGACGACCTCAAGACCGATGCCCGACGCCCCGCCGGTCACCAAGGCGGTCGACGAACTCATATCGCCGCCTTGAAACGATCGCTCGACGTCGCTGGGCAGGTTGGGCAATGCTGAACATTTGGCACGAGGTGCAATGCTAGCCCCCGCACCGGGCCCGCAGGCCCAGTGGCCGGGCGCCGCGTTGTCCGGGTCTTACTTCACGCAGCGAAATTGGCGCGATCCGCCATTGCGGCTCGGCATTCGATAACCGCCGGACAAACGATCCGAATCGAGACCGGCGTTCAGGTGATTTTCGCCAGCGTGCGATCCCACAACTCGCGCGCGAGATCGGGATCGTAGGCCGCGCGGTTGGCCCGGGCGATCTTGCCCTTCGAGTAGTACTCGCCGGGCGTCCAATCCGCCCCGGGCGTGCTGGAGGACAACCACACCAACTGTTCGGCTCCTTCGTCGGCGGTGGACGTGAATCGGGCCGTTATCGGCACGTAGTTCTTCATGAACAGCAGCATTCGTGATCCCGAGGCGTCGCCGAAGTTGGAGTTGACGTAGCCCGGGTGAAAGGTCGCGGCCGATAACCCGCTGGCGTGGTAGCGGCGATGTAATTCTTTGGTGAACAAGACGATTGCTAGCTTGGTGAGGGCATAGGCGATGCTGGGGCGGCGGCGCTGGGTGTTTTCCAGGTCGGTGACGGTGGCCCGGGGAAGCAGCCGCTGCGAAGAGCTGGTGGTGTTGACGACGGTGGCCCGCGAGTCGACGAGGACTTCCATCAGCTGAGTGGTCAGCAGGAACGGCGCCAAATAGTTGACCTGATATGTCTTCTCGAGGCCGTCGGCGGTCATTTGGATTTCCCTCGCCATGCCGCCGGCGTTGTTGGCCAACACGTCGATGCGCGGGTATTCCGATCGGAGCTTGTCCGCCAGGGCGCGCACCTGAGACAAATCGGCGAAGTCGGCCACGAAGTAATCGGCGTCCAATTCCGCCGCCACGGCCGCGGTCTTCGTCTGCGACCGCCCGACCACCACGACGTTCTCACCACCGCGCCGTAATCGACGCGCCGCCGCGGCGCCGATGCCGTCGCTGGCACCGGTGATGACGATCGTCCTATGCGTCATTGCGTAGTCCTCCACGGGGAGTGTAACGGGCGGTATTGACTTATGGGCGGCCGATTGGCAACCGTTGATCACTGGCAGCTGATAAGCGGATCGCTCAACGAGCCGAGCGGAAAGGCGGTCGGATGGGCGGCATTTCGCGCCGCGAATTCGGGCGGCTCGCCGCGCAAGCGGGCGCGGTCGGCCTCGCCGCAAGCCTGGTCGGCTGCGGTACGCCGCCGGCACCGCCCGCCCGGCAGGCCGCGACCCCCGGCCCGGCGGGCCCGACGCCAAAACCCGGGCCGCCGAGGCGCGGCCGGCCGGTCAAACTCACCCAGGCCGACCTGAACCGGATCATCGGAGACCACGCCCGCACGCTGCTGGGCAATCTGCGTGCCAGGGCGCCCGGGGCGAATTATGCGGTGGCGGTGGCCTTCGCCTATCCCGGCCACGACTTCGAGCGCTTCTATTTGTATGGCGGCGTCGCCGACAACAGCCCACCCACCCCCAGGACGGTCTTCGCGATCGGGTCGATCACCAAGACATTCACCGCGGCGCTGTTCGCGAACGGCGCGGCGATGCGGCCGGACTGCTTTGACTGGGACGCGGGACTCGACCGATATCTGCGCGGGTACCTTGGCGGCGGCGGCGATCTCAGCCCGACGATGCGGCGCATCACCCCCCGGATGCTCGCCAGGCACACATCGGGCTTGGCCCGCGACTCCACCGGCCCGCAGGATGGCGTCGGGCTGTTTCTCACAGACCCTTCCGCGCCGCCGCCCCGCCTGCTCGACGCCTGGCGGAGCCACGGCGACCCGCCGCCGGGCAGCTGCTGGGCGTATTCCAACCTTGGCTTCATCACCTTGGGCTTCGCCGCCGTCGCCGGGTATCGGCGAGCGGGCGCGGGCGCGTCGTACGCGGGCATCCTGCGCGATCAGATCACCGGGCCGCTGAACATGCCGGACACCACGACCATCGTCCCCGACGGCGCCCCGCTGGCACGGGCCCATCCGAACGGCCACGAGGTGTCCGCCGGCGCCGCCTCCGATATCAAGTCGTCGGCCGCCGACATGCACACCTGGCTGCTGGCCCAGCTGGGGGCCGTGCACGGGCCCCCGACCCTGATGGCGGGTTTGGCCGAGACGACGCGGCCAGCGCCCCTGTCGGTGGACGTCTGCGGGCAAGCCAAGCGCGGGCCGGCGCACATGGGCCTGGCCTGGCAGGTGGAACCCGGCCCGCCGCAGATCATTTGGAAGGACGGCCTGACGTCGTTGGGCGGCTGCTCGTGCTGGATCGGCTTTACTCCCGAAGGACCGGACCAGGAGCCGCTGGGCGTCGCCATCCTGGCCAACGGCTACTGGGACAAGGACGAGCCGGCGGTGCTCGCCGATGCTCACGGCCCCGAACTGCTCAGGCAGATCTCTGCCGCCACCTAGACCCTCCCGCTCAGGTCAGCGTATAGCGGACCGGCAGGTGTTTGAGGCCGCCGACGAAGACGGTCGCCGTCAGCTGCGGATCGCCGGCCAGCTCAATGGATTTGAGCCTCGGTAGCAACTCCGAGAAGAAGCTGTTGACCTCCATGCGAGCCAGGGCGGCCCCCATGCAGAAGTGCACGCCGTAGCCGAAGGCCAGATGCTTGTTGGGGTCGCGCCCGACATCGAAGCGGAAGGGCTCGTCGAAGACCTCCTCGTCGCGGTTGGCCGACACGTACGACAGCAGCACGGATTCGCCTGCGGCGATGGGGATTCCACGCACGGTGGTGTCCTTGGCCGCGGTGCGCATGAACTCCTTGACGGGGGTGACCCAGCGGATCATCTCCTCGGTGGCCAGCGGCATCAGGTCCGGGTTGTCGCGCAGCCGCTGGAGCTGGTCGGGGTTCTCGATGAGCGCCTGCAGCCCACCCGAGATCGTCGCGCTGGTGGTGTCGTGGCCGGCGGTGGCGACGATGAGGTAATAGGACACGGTGTCGATGTCGGACAGCGGCTCGCCGTCGACGCGCGCGTTGGCGATCGCCGACGCGAGATCCTCGGTCGGGTGTTCGCGGCGCGACTCGGTCACTGCGTTGAAGTAACCGAACATGTCGAGCAGCGCGGGCAGCTGATCCTCGTTGGTGGTGCCGCGCTTGAACTCCGAGTCGTCGGCGCCGAACAGCTCCTGGGTCAGCGTGAGCATGCGCGGAAAGTCCGCCTCGGGCAGCCCGAGCAGCGACATGATCACGTAGAGCGGGTAATTGACCGCCACCTGCTGGACGAAGTCGCACTCGGGGCCGACGGCCAACATCTTGTCGACGTATTTCTTGGCCAGTTCGTCGACGCGAACCTTCAACGCGCGCATCGCCTTCGGGCGAAACCAATCCGAACCGATCGCCCGCACCACCCGGTGCTGCGGGTCGTCCATGTGAATCAACGTGCGGACGCCCACGTTGGCCTGCATGTCGTCGCCCTCGCGGGTCGCCAACACGGGGCGCGGCCAGTTGGTGAACAACATGTTGTCGCGTTCGATGTCCATGATGTCGGCGTGCTTGGTGATCGCCCAGAACGGCCGGTAGTCGGGCACGTCGACCCACGACACCGGCGCGTGGGCCCGCAGGTGGGCCAGCGCCCCGTGCAGCCGCCGCTCGTCGGTGTACGCCAACGGGTCGGCCAACAGGCGGGCGGCCTCGTCGATCGTCGGTGTGCTCACTGGCGGAACTCCTTCAGTGCGGCGCTGACACAGGCTTTGGTTGCGGCCGGGAAGATCGGCAGGACCCGGTCGACCGCGCCCTGGCAGCGACTGCGCAGGGCCGCGGCGACGGTGTCGACGGGGCCGACGACGGCGAAAGCGGCCAGCATGTCGTCGTCGATGAGCGAGCCCATCGTGTCCCACTGGCCCTGCAGCGAGAGGCGGTGCAGTTCGGTATGCAGGTCGCCCCACCCGTGCAGGTCGAGGACGGGCCGGTACGCGGGCGTGGAGCCGTAGAACGCGATCTGTTTGCGCACGGCGGCAACCGCGGCGGCCAGTTCGGAGTCGCTCTGACCGGTCGCGACCATCACTTCCGATGCCACCTCGAAGTCGCCGCGATCGCGGCCGGAACGCCGCATGCCGCGACGCAGTGCCGGCAGGGTCACCTCGTCGAGGTAGCGCTTCGAGACCATGGGGTGACCGAGGTGGCCGTCGGCGACCTCCCCGCACATCTCGGTCATCGCCTCGCCGACCGCGGCGAGAAAAACCCTCGGCGCCGAATAGGGTTGGGGCTCGGGCGTGAACATCGGCGTCATGATCTTGTGCGTGTAGAACTCGCCCTCGAACCGGAGCTTGGTGCCGTCCCGCCACGCCGACCAGATCGCGTGCAGCGCGGCGACGAACTCGCGCATTCGGCGGGCCGGATGGCTCCATGGCATGCTGAATCGCTTCTCGATGTGCGGCCGGATCTGGGTGCCCAGCCCGAGGATGAACCGGCCCCGCGAATACGCCTGCAGGTCCCAGCCGACGTTGGCGACGATCATCGGATTTCGCGCGAACGCCACCGCGATGTTGGTGCCCAGCTCCAGCCGGGAGGTGTGTTCGGCGGCCAACAGCAGCGGCAGAAACGGGTCGTGATTGGTCTCGAAGGCCCAGCCGCCGTCGTACCCTTCGTGTTCCAGGGCGCGCGCCGCCTCGGGCACCTCCGCGAGCCGATTGGGAATGCCCCCGTCGACCTTGAGACGGGCGGGACTTGGCATGCGGGTAACTTTACAGTAAGCAATCCAGTATGTGACCCTGCTCTTCGACCAAGCGTGCCGCTGCGGCCCCGTGAGGCGGCCCGATGAGGTAGGACAGAAGGATGACCAAGGCCGAGGACTGGGGGGAAACGCTCGACGACCTCGAGCGCCGCCGCCGGCACGCGTGGGCCATGGGCGGCCCCGAGCGTCTCGACAAGCACCGCGGCAAGGGCAAGCTCGACGCCCGCGCGCGCATCGAGCGGCTGGTGGACCCGGGCACGTTTCGCGAGTTAGGCACCCTGGTCGGCGGCGACGTCGCCGCCGACGGGCTGGTCGTCGGCTCCGGTGAGGTCAACGGCTCGCCGGTGATGCTGGGCGCCGAGGACTTCACCACCATGGCCGGCAGCATCGGCCCCGGCGGCAACTCCAAGCGATACCGCATCGCCGAACTGGCGCTGCGGGACAAGATTCCGCTCGTGATGATGCTCGAGGGCGCCGGCTTTCGTCCCACCGGTGGGCACTACGGACGCAGCCCCACCGACCTGCTCGCCCAGACGCAGTGCTCGGGTCGCGTCCCCACCGTGGCCGCCGTCCTCGGCCCCTCGGCCGGACATGGCGCGCTGGTGGCGCCGGTCTGCGACTTCCGGATCATGAGCGCCCAGGGCGCCATCTTCACCGCCGGGCCGCCCGTCGTCAAAGAGTCGACGGGAGAAGACATCTCGAAGGAGGACCTCGGAGGGCCGGACGTCGCGTTGGCCAGCGGGGTGATCCACAACGTCGCCCAGGACGACGAAACGGTGATCGATGAGATACGCCGCTACCTGTCCTACTTTCCGTCGAGCGCGTGGTCCTACCCGCCGTCGCTGCCGGCCTCCGAATCTTCGGCGCCGCGCCCGACCCCGGAGCTGTTCGACATCGTGTCCCGGGACAACCGCCGCGTCTACGACATGCGCGACGTGCTCGACGTTGTCTTCGACGGTCCCGACTGGTTCGAGGTGCAACCGCAGTTCGGGCGCGCGATCATCTGCGCGCTGGCCCACCTGGGGGGCCACCCGGTGGCGGTGGTGGCCAACCAGCCGAAGGTGATCGCGGGTTCCATCGACGCGGAGGCGGCCGACAAGGCGGCGCACTTCATCACCGTGGCCGACTCGTTTCACCTGCCCATCGTCTTCCTCGCCGACAACCCCGGCATGCTGCCCGGCAGCCGCTCCGAGCGCAGCGGCGTGCTGCGCGCCGGCGCGCGGATGTTCGCCGCCCAGACCGCGGCCACCACGCTGAAGCTGCATCTCACCCTGCACAAGGCGTACGGGTTCGGCTCGATGGTGATGTCGCTGTTGGGTTTTGACCACCAAGTGGCGACGTTCGCCTACCCCGGTGCGACGATGGGTGCGATGAGCGCCGCCGCGCTCAGTCGCGCGTCAAACGCCGGCGAGGACCTCTCCGCCAAGCTGCGCAACGCCGAGTTGCAGGCGTCGTATCGGTCGGCCGCCGCCACCGGCATCCTGTCGGTACCGCTGCAGCCCGATATCCCGGGCATGACGAGCTTCGCCGGTGCGTCGCTGTTTACCAGCCGCTGGCCCAAGGACGGTTTCGATCTCGCCGGCAAGCGTGTCGGCGTCATCGGCACCGGCTCGACCGGCGTTCAGCTCATCCCGGTGGTGGCCCGGGAAGCTTTGCAGCTCTTTGTCTTCCAGCGCTCGCCGGCCTACACCCTGCCGTGGCGGGTGCGCCGATTCGAACCGGGCGAGCTGGAGGAGCTGAAGGCGCGCTACCCGGAAATCCGAGCGGCCCAGCGGGCCCACCCGGTCGGCGCCGCGCGGCTGAGCGCGTTCTCGGTGCTCCTCGAGATGCTGCACCGGCCGCCGCTGAAGTCCGCGACCCGCGCCGAGCAACTGCGCGCCATCGAGGACGAGGGCGTGCTGGGGGCGCTGAATTGGGGCGACCTCTTCTTCGACATCGAAGCCAACAGGATGGCGGCCAAGCTCTACGGCGAGGCGGTGGCCCGGATCGTCAAGGACCCCGACACGGCGGCCGCCTTGGTGCCCGACCACCCCTTCGCGTGCAAGCGACCGATCATCGACGACGGTTACTACGAGACGTTCAACCGGGACAACGTCACCCTCGTCGACCTCCGCCGAGGGCCGATCCGCGAGGTCACACCGGCCGGGATCCGCACCGAGCACCGCGCGTACGACCTCGACGTGATCGTCTACGCCACCGGCTTCGACGCCATGACGGGGGCGCTCAGCCGCATCGACATCCGCGGCCGCGGCGGTATGTCGCTCGCGGAATTCTGGGCCGGCCAGGGGCCGCTGTCCTATCTGGGCCTGGCGGTCGCCGGCTTTCCCAACCTGTTCACCATCCAGGGCCCGGGCAGCCCGAGCGCCGCCACCAACTTCGTCGCCGCCCTGGAGCAGCACGTGGAGTGGATCGGCGACTGCCTCGTATACCTGCGCGCCAACGGCATTTCCACCATCGAGGCGCTGGCCGGCGCGCAGCAGGAGTGGATGGACCACGCCGCCGCGCTCGTCGCGCCGACGGTGCTGGTGCACCCGTCGTGCAATTCTTGGTACAACGGCGGCAACGTGCCCGGCAAGAAGCGGATGTATATGGGCTACACCGGCGGAATCCCCGAATATCGGCGCCGCTGCGACGAGATCGCGGCCGGCGGCTACACCGGATTCAAGCTCGGATAGGCGCGGGGCATGTCGTGGGCAACGCGCGGGCTGGGCTTCACCGGCGAGCTGGCCCGCGAGCTCGGGATGCTGCTGCCGCGCACCGTGGCCGGCCTCAACGAATCGACCGGCTGGGTACCCACGTCGCCGCGTGGGCTGCGCCAGTTCGGCGAGGTGATGCTGGACGAGCTTGTGCTGAGCGGCTTTTCGCTCCTGAACGGCGGCCCCCCGGTGACCCGGTCGTTGGCCGGGTGCACCGCCGCAGCAAAGGAACTGTCCGCGCTGGGCATCGACGGTGCGCACGCCGACCCGCCGGCCCTGCGGCCGACGTCGGTGCGCCGGCGGCGCATCGCGGGATTGGCGTACGAACGGATGACGTTCGAACACGATCCGAGGCTGCCGGCGACACTGGAAGCCGACGGCCTCGGCGGCCCGGCGCGGGCGGTGGTGCACGTGTGCCGGCACCGCGGCGACCCGAGGCCCTGGCTGGTGTGGGTGCACGGCGCCGGTCAGGGCGGCACCGAGGACCTGCTGTTGTCCCGGATCGGCCGCATCCACCACGGGCTCGGGTTCAACGTCGCGATGCCGGTGCAGCCCGGCCACGGCTCCCGGCGCCGCGAGTGGCCGGCCTACCCGGACGTCGATCCGCTGGGCAACGTCGCGGGCATGATGCGGTCGGTGTCGGAAGTGCGCGCGGTCGTCCGGTGGGTGCGGCCGCAGGCCACCGCCGTTGCGGTGGCGGGGATTTCGATGGGCACCCCGGTCGCCGCGCTGGTCTCCCACCTGGAGCGCCGGGTCGACGCGGTGGCGCTGTACACGCCCATCCTGGGGCTCAACGCGATGATCGCGCGACACCTGAAGCGCTGGGGCCAGTCCCGGGCGGGGCTGGCCGAACTGCTCGGATCGCCGGAGGTCGCGAAGCTCACCGCGGTGATCGACCCGTTGGCGGTGGACCCGGCGCCGCCGCCGCATCGCCGCCTCATCGTCGGGGCCTGGCACGACCGGATGGCGATGCGCGAACCCGCGATCGCGTTGCACGAGCGGTGGGGCGGCCGGCTGTTCTGGTACGACGGCGGCCACGTCGGCCACATTTTCTCCCGGCGCGTGCTCAAGGTGACCGAACGCTTCCTGCGCGAGGTGGCGGGCTGATGGTCGCGCGCACCCACGAGCACGGCACTGACACCAACGCCCAGGCGTCAAAGTGCGGCCACCGGCGAGGGATCCGGAAGTGAGCGAGCGCGCGCTTGACGAGTTGGGTTACTACCTGCTGGCCGGCGCCGGCGGCGCGGGCCCGGCGACCCTGATGGACGAGGCGCGCCGCGGCGAGGAGTTGGGCTTTGGCACCGCGTTCATCTCCGAGCGCTGGAACGTCAAGGAGGCGTCGTCGCTCGTCGGGGCGGCCTGCGCGGTGACCACCCGGATGCAGATCGCCACCGCCGCAACCAATCACAACACCCGCCATCCGCTGATCACCGGCTCGTGGGCCACCACGATGCACCGGCTCTCCGGTGGGCGGTTCACGCTGGGCATCGGCCGCGGCATCGCCGCGATCTACGGCGCGTTCGGCATCCCCGCGGTCACCACCGCGCAGATGGAGGACTGGGCGCAGGTCATGCGCCGCCTCTGGCGCGGCGAGGTGATCCTCAACCACGACGGCCCGATGGGCAGGTACCCCATCCTCTTTTTGGACCCCGACTTCGACGAGGACATTCGCCTGGCGCTGGTGGCGTTCGGGCCGCAGACGCTCGCGCTCGGGGGCCGGGCGTTCGACGACGTCATACTGCACACCTACTTCACGCCGGAGACACTGCGGCGCTGCGTGGCGACCGTCAAGTCCGCCGCGGAGCAGGCGGGCCGCGATCCCGCCGACGTGCGGGTGTGGTCGTGTTTCGCCACGGTCGGCGACCATCTGCCCGAGCCGTTGCGGCTGAAGAAGACCGTCGCGCGCCTGGCCACCTACCTGCAGGGCTACGGCGACCTGATGGTTCGCACCAACGATTGGGATCCCGCTGTCCTGCAACGCTTTCGGGAAGATCCGGTGGTGAGGTCGATCGCGGGCGGGATCGACCACAAGGCCACCCCCGAGCAGATCGAGCACATCGCGACGTTGATTCCCGACGAGTGGCTGGAACCGTCGGCGACCGGGTCGGCGCGGCAGTGTGTGGAGCGCATCCGCAAGGAGTTCGACTACGGCGCCGACGCGGTCATCATGCACGGCGCGACGCCCGACGAGCTCGAGCCGGTGGTGGCGGCTTACCGCGCCACCGCGTAGCGCCGCGAGCGTGCGCAGAATGCCGCATTCAAACGGGGTGTCGCGTACACACACGCACGGTCGCGGGGGCCATGGCGCTAGGGCATGATGACGGTCCGCGCCACCGGTTCGGCCGGGGCCTGCCTACTCGACAGGCCCCGGCGCAGCGACGCGAGCAGGGCGTCACGCGTCTCGCGGGGATCGATCAGCTCGTCGAATCCCATGTGCTCGGACGACGAACTGGGCGACCAGCGACTCGCCCGTATGGGTGCGCACCACCCAGGCCCCGGCCTGCTCGTCGAAGGTCATCGCGACGACCTCGGTGCCGAACTGGATATCACGGCGAAGCTCGAGCCGGTCCGCGACGAAGTTCAGGTAGGCCTCGATCTCGGGCTGGGCCGGCATCGACTCCGTCCACACCCATTCCTGCTGGATCTCCTCGGAGAAGCTGTAGGAGTACTCGATGCTTTCGATGTCGCATCGCGCGCCCGGGTAGCGGTTGAACAACCAGGTGCCGCCGACGTTTTCGGCCCGCTCCAGCACCCGGGCACGGAGCCCGAGCTGGCGCAGCCGGTGCAGCATGTAGAGGCCGGAAAACCCCGCGCCGATGACCAATGCGTCGAAGTGGGGCGCTGCGGTGTCGGTCGCCCCAACGGGCCCTGGACCCATAAAGCTCCTTGCCGCGCACCGACCGAACTGCTGAAATCTATACTGTAACGCGCTTAGTATCAACGATCGCCGGAGGCCTCACCGTGAAAGTGCCTTTCACCTGGAAGGTAACCGGGTGGTTCATGGTCGGATGGTCGCCCGAGTTCCCCGTCGGCGAGGTCCGGCCGTTGCGGTACTTCGGTGAGGACCTGGTCGCCTACCGCGACGAGTCCGGCGAGCTGCACGTGCTGGAAGCGCACTGCAAGCACCTCGGCGCCCACCTCGGCCACGGCGGGAAGGTGCAGGGCGACTGCGTCCAGTGCCCATTCCATGGCTGGCGCTGGGGACCCGACGGCACCAATCGCTACATCCCCTACCAACCCGACCGGCCCAACCGCGTCCTGCGGCTGCGCGTGTACCCGGTGCGCGAGCAGTACGACTGCGTGTTCGTCTGGCATCAGCCGGATGGCAGGGAGCCGCACTGGGAGATGCCGGACATCTTCACGAAGTTCCCCCAGTTCCAGACGGACCCGGCGGCCTACTACCGCGCCTACCCGGAGTTCTCCCGGCGTGCGGAGCGCGAACCGGTGCACCCGCAGATCGTGGCGGAAAACGCCCCCGACAGCGCGCATTTCGAGTACGTCCACCGCGCCACGGTGACCCCGCGGGTGCTGGACTGGAAGATCGTCGGCCACGAATGGCGATTCGTCGCCGGCTGGCCCGACGCGCGCAGCGACGACCCCGAGGACCTCGCCTTGCGCTTTCACAGCCACCTCTTCGGCCTGGGCGGGGCGATCAGCGTCTTCGAGGGCGCGCAGAACCATCGGCTGATCTTCACCTGCACGCCGGTCGACGACGAATGCTCGGACCTGTTCTACTCCATCTGGTGGCCGCGCATCCCCGGAGACGACTCGGACGTGCCGCCCGGCGAACTGCGCGAGCGCATCGAAAAGCAGTTCCTATCCACCGTGTTCGACGACCTGGAGATCTGGCGCTACCAGAAGTACGTGGAGCATCCGCCGCTGTCCAAGATCGACGCGAAAGGCTATATGGCCCTGCGTAAGTGGGCCACCCAGTTCTACGAAGTGCCGGCGTGACGGCACTCGAAAACCTCGCGGCCCCCGCGCACACCGCGATAGTCACCCAGGAGTGCCAGGGCGCGGTCGTCGGCCCGCACGCGGGGCTGGCGGTGCTCGCCGAAGAGGCGCGTCGGGTCGCGCTGCCCAACATTTTGCGGCTGCTGCCGGCGGCGCGGACGGCCGGCGTGCGCGTGGTCCACTGCCTGGTGCACCGACGCCCCGACGGCCTGGGTTCCAACCACAACGCAAAGATCTTCGCCATCGGTGGCGGTGCCGTCGACATCGCCCCGGGGTCTGCGGGCGCGGCCCTGCTGCCCGAATTAGGCCCGGAGCCAACCGATGTGGTGCTGAGCCGCTGGCACGGCGTCGGGCCGATGGGCGGCACGGACCTCGACGCCGTGCTGCGCAACCTCGGGATCTCGACCATCGTGGTGGTGGGGGTCTCGCTGAACATCGCCATCCCCAACGTCGTGATGGACGCGGTCAACGCGGCCTATCGTGTCGTCGTGCCGCGCGACGCCGTCGCCGGCGTACCCACCGAGTACGGAGAGGCCGTCATCGCCAACACGCTGTCGCTGCTCGCGACCATCACCACCACCGACGACCTGATCCGGGCGTGGGCGCTACCATGACCGCTACCGACGGCACCGTGACGCCCACCCCGTTGGCGGAAAGGAAAGAGTGAACAGCGCAAAGCAATTCACCGTTCCCGAGGTCGCGACGGCCGTCGCCGCCGCGATCCCCGACCGCGAACTGGTGATCCGTGGCGACAAGCGCTACAGCTACGCCCAAATCCTCGAGCGATCCAACCGGCTCGCCGCGTACCTGCACTCGCGGGGCCTCGGGTGTCACACCGAACGCTCGGGACTGGCCGGGCACGAGGTGGGCCAGGACCTGCTGGGCCTCTACGCCTACAACGGCAACGAATTCGTCGAGGCGCTGCTCGGCAGCTTCCTGGCGCGCGTCGCGCCCTTCAACGTCAACTTCCGCTATGTCAAGAGCGAGCTGCAATACCTGCTCAAGGACGCCGGGGCGACCGCCCTGGTCTACCACGCAGCCTTCGCGCCGCGGGTGGCCGAAATCCTGCCGGACCTGCCGCGACTGCGCGTGCTGATCCAGATCGCCGACGACTCGGGCCACGACTTGCTTTACGGCGCGGTCGATTACGAGACGGTCCTGGCCTCCAGCGCGCCGCAACCACCGCCGGTGCGGCACTCGCCCGACGACTTGTACGTCCTGTACACCGGCGGCACCACGGGGATGCCGAAGGGCGTGCTGTGGCGCCAGCACGACATCTTCATGACGTCCTTCGGTGGGCGGAACCTGATGACCGGCGAGCCGTCCGGCTCCGTCGAGGAAATCGTCGCGAGGTTGCCGGCCGGACCCGGCGCCAAAGTGCTGATCCTGCCGCCGCTGATCCACGGCGCGGCACAGTGGAGCGTGATGACCGCGATCACCACCGGGCAGTCGGTCGTCTTTCCTTCCGTCGTCGACCACCTGGACGCCGAGGACGTGGTGCGCACGATCGAGCGGGAGCGGGTGCCGGTGGTGACCGTGGTCGGCGATGCGATGGCCCGCCCCCTGCTCGCGGCGATCGAAAAGGGTGTCGCCGACGTGTCGTCCGTGGGCGTGGTCGCCAACGGCGGCGCCCTGCTCACCCCGCACGTGAAGCAACGCTTGATAGAAGCCCTGCCCCACGCCGTCGTCGTCGACGGCGTCGGCTCGTCGGAGACGGGCGCGCAGATGCACCACATGTCGACGCCGGGGGCGGTGTCCACCGGCACCTTCAACGCCGGACCCGATACCTTCGTGGCATCCGAGGATTTGAGCGCCATCCTGCAACCGGGTCACGACGGGATGGGCTGGCTGGCGCAACGGGGCTATGTCCCCTTGGGCTACAAGGGCGATGCGGCCAAGACCGCCAAGACATTTCCGGTGATCGACGGGGTGCGCTACGCCGTGCCCGGCGACCGCGCGCGCCACCGCGCCGACGGCGTCATCGAATTGCTGGGCCGTGACTCGGTGACCATCAATTCGGGCGGGGAGAAGATTTTCGTCGAGGAGGTCGAGACGGCGATCGCCTCGCACCCCGCGGTGGCCGACGTGGTGGTCGCCGGGCGGCCGAGCGAACGCTGGGGCCAGGAGGTGGTCGCGGTGGTCGCGCTCGCGGTTGGGGCCCACGCGGACGCCGACGAGCTGGTCGCGCACGCCGCGAAATCGTTGGCCCGTTACAAGCTTCCCAAGGCGGTCGTATTCCGCAGCGCCATCGAGCGCAGCCCATCGGGCAAGGCCGACTACCGGTGGGCCCGCGAGCAGGCGGTCAACGGGTGACCACCGTCGACGCCGGTCGCTGAGCCGCGCGGCCGCGACCTCGCGACCATGTTGTCTACTGTAAGAATTACAGTACGATCTTACGCGAGGACCGCCCCGTTTCGCCGACGATGCTGGAGGCCTAGGTGACGACCGATGTGCACACCGGCGACCAGGCCGTCGATCTGCGCGACCCTTACCCGTTCTTCGCCCGCAAGCGCCGACAGTCGGGCGCGTTTCGCGGGTCGGTCATGGACTACTCCAAGACACCGGAGTCCCTGGTGCCCAAGCGCGAGTACTCCGCGATGTCCTTCGACGCGGTCAACAAGGTGTTCCGCGACGGGCGGGTGTTCAGCTCCAAGCCCTACGACCAAACGATCGGGCTGTTCATGGGGCCAACGATCCTCGCGATGCAGGGGCAGCAGCACCGCGACCATCGCAACCTGGTGTCGGCGGCGTTCAAGTCCAAGGCGCTGACGCGGTGGGAACCCACCATCGTGCGGCCGGTCTGCGACGCGTTGATCGACGAGTTCATCGGCAGCGGGCACGCCGATTTGGTCCGGCAATTCACGTTCGAATTCCCCACCCGCATCATCGCCCGATTGTTGGGACTGCCGGCCGACGACCTGCCGCTGTTCCGCAAGCGCGCCGAGGAGCTGATCAGCTACCACATCAACTACGAGCGCGCCTTCGAGGCGTCGGCGGCGCTCAAAGACTACTTCCTCGAGCAGATCGAGCAGCGCCGATCCAAGCCGACCCAGGACATCATCGGTGACCTGGTCACCGCGGAGATCGACGGCGAAAAGCTCAGCGACGAGGCGATTTACTCGTTCCTGCGGCTGCTGCTGCCCGCCGGCCTGGAGACGACCTATCGGTCGTCGGGCAACCTGCTTTACCTGCTGCTCACGCATGCCGACCAGTTCGCCGCCGTGCAGGCAGACCCCGGGCTGATCGGTCCTGCGATCGAGGAGGGCCTGCGCTTCGAGACACCGCTGACGACGGTGCAGCGCTTCACGACCGAGGACACCGAGCTGGAAGGCGTTGAGATTCCGGCCCGTTCGGTGGTCGGGGTGTGCATCGGCTCGGCCAACCGGGACGAACGGCGCTGGGAGCGTTCGGAAGAATTCGACATCTTCCGCAAGCACCTGCCGCACATCTCCTTCGCCGCCGGTGAGCACACCTGCCTGGGCCTACACCTGGCCCGGCTGGAAACCCGGGTCGCCCTCGAATGCCTGATCAAACGGTTGACCAACCTCCGGCTGGAGATGGACGGAGACGTCCAAGATCCGCACATCCACGGGCAGCCGTTCCGTTCGCCGACGGCGCTTCCGGTGACGTTCGACGAGAAGTAGGGTCCGAAAATGATCAAGGTAATGGAGGGCTTTCGCGTCCTCGAGCTCGCGCAGTTCACGTTCGTCCCCGCGGCCGGGGCCATCCTCGCCGATTGGGGCGCCGACGTCATCAAGGTCGAGCACCCGCTGCGCGGTGACACCCAACGCGGCTTCCTCAACATGGGCGGCATCCAGGTCGATCCGGACCGGCACCCGCTGATGGAGCATCCCAACCGCGGCAAGCGCAGCGTCGGGATCGACGTGTCCACACCCGGCGGCCAGGAGGTGATCTACGAACTGGCCAAGGTCTCGGACGTGTTCTTGACCAACTACCTGCCCGCGCAGCGGCAGAAGCACAAGTTCGACGTGGAGCACATCCGCGAGGTGAACCCGAACATCGTCTACGCGCGGGGTTCGGCGTACGGCGACAAGGGTGCCGAGCGTGACGTCGGCGGCTACGACGGGACGGCGTTCTGGACGCGCAGCGGCATCGGCTATGCGCTGACACCGGAGGAGCTGGGCGGCGCACTGGGACAGGGCATCCCGGCGTTCGGTGATTCCATCGGTGGCATGTTCATCGCCGGCGGCATCTCGGCCGCGTTGCTGCACCGCGAGCGCACCGGCGAAGCCGTCGAGCTCGATGTGTCGTTGCTGAGCACGGCATGGTGGGCGGCGGGGGCCAGCCTCACCCAGGGCATGGAGACCGGAGAGGTGATGCGCACGCCGATGCCGGGTTCGGGGAACCCGTCGGTAAATCCGTTCATGGGCAATTACGAAACCTCCGACGGCGGCACCATCAACCTCTGCATCATCAGCCCGACCGGCTTGATCCGCGACACCTTCGAGCACCTCGGCATCCCCGAGGCCGCCGACGACCCCCGCTTTTCCGACGTGCTCTCGCTGATCCAAAACGCAGACGCGGCAGCCGAACTGATCGCGAAGGCGTTCGCTGCCAAGCCCTTTGCGTACTGGCGCCAGCACCTCAAGACGATGAAGGGCCAGTGGGCGCCCTTCCAGAGCCTCCTCGATCTCGTCGACGACGAGCAGGCCATCGCCAACGACATGATCGCCGAGGTCGAGCTGGCGAGCGGCGGAAAGCCGTTCCGCGTGGTGCGCGGCCCCGTCCAGTTCAATCACGAGCCGCTGGTGACCACCCGCGCGCCGCAGGCCAGCGAGCACACCGAGGTCGTGCTGATGGAGCTCGGCATGGACTGGGACCGCATCGCCGAGCTGAAGGACTCGGGGGCCGTCGCTTGACCGGCACCGGTATCGGCGCCGCCAACGCGCGCCGCGGAGCGCTGCTCGCCACGCGGCGACACCAGGATCAACACCGACCTGCGGCCCTTCGGCGGGCACAGCTGGTGCGCCGGCGTTAGCGCCGCCCGAGAACAAGGAGACAGACCGATGACCAACGACGTCGCCATCATCGGGGTGGGTCTGCACCCGTTCGGCCGCTTCGAGGGCAAGTCGGCGATGCAGATGGGCGTCGACGCGATCTTCGCCGCGGTCGCCGACGCCGGTGTCGCGTGGCAGGACATCCAATTCGCCACCGGTGGCAGCTGGACGGTGGCCAACCCCGACGCGATCGTCGGCATGGTGGGCCTGACGGGCATCCCGTTTACCAACGTGTTCAACGCGTGCGCGACCGCGGCCAGCGCGGTCAAGGCCGGTGCCGACGGAATCCGGTTGGGCGACTATGACATTGGCATCGCCATCGGCCTGGACAAGCACCCGCGCGGGGCTTTCACCGAAGACCCGGCGCTGGTGGGCATGCCGAGCTGGTATGCGGAGAACGGGCAGTATTTGACCACCAAGTTTTTCGGCATGAAGGCGAATCGCTATCTGCACGAGCACAACATCTCCACCGCGACGCTCGCCAAAGTTGCCGCGAAGAACTTCCGAAACGGTTCGCTGAATCCGAACGCGTTCCGCCGCAAGACGATCCCCGAGGACCAGATTTTGAATTCGCCGGTGCTCAACTACCCGCTGACCCAGTACATGTTCTGCGCACCCGACGAGGGCGCCGCGGCCGCGGTGATGTGCAGGGCCGATATCGCACACCGCTACACCTCCAAGCCCGTCTACCTGCGGGCGGTCGAGGTCCGCACCCGCCGCTACGGCGCCTACGAGGTGAACACCACCTTCGCGCCGGTCGACGAGGACGTCGCGCCGACCGTGTACGCCGCGCGAGCCGCATTCGAAAGGGCCGGGGTGGCGCCCGACGACGTCGACGTGATCCAGCTCCAGGACACCGACGCGGGCGCCGAGATCATCCACATGGCCGAATGCGGGTTCTGCGCGCACGGCGACCAGGAGAAGCTGCTGGCCGACGGCGCCACCGAGATCGGCGGCGCGATGCCGGTCAACACCGACGGGGGACTGATCGCCAACGGTGAGCCGATCGGTGCGTCCGGCCTGCGCCAGATTCACGAAATCGTTCGTCAACTCCGCGGCGAGGCGGGCGACCGGCAGGTCCCCGGCAATCCGAAGGTCGGCTTCACCCAGCTCTACGGGGCGCCGGGCACCGCGGCGGCGACGATCCTGACGACCTGACCCTCACCGAGCACCAAACGACTACAGCAGCTTTCGCCTCAGCTAGCTTCGCAGGCTTGGGCCCAGCCGGTGAAAGCCGCAGTGTTTCGAAAAGGCGCCGCCCGCCGCTTGTACGCTCTTGTGCGAGTTTGCATTTCCGCCACGACCGGGGAGCTTCCCGGCGGGAATCGGGCCCACGATGTTTCGCAATAATCCGGGTGCGTTTCCTGATGGACTCAATCGCGCCACCACAACCTGGATTGATCACCTCACCGGTGTCAAGCTGAATGGCACGCCGGCCGTGTCGATTCCGCGCACCGCCCCGCATGCTCCGCTGTCGTCGGTGGCCCAGGTTTGGCCGGTCAAAGTGGTCGGATCCCAGGAATAGTGGGCGGTGCCGGGCTTCTCGGAGCCGTCGGCGGTGCACTTAATTGCCGTGGGGTTGTCGAGTTCGTCCAGTGTCCATTGGCCGTTGTCCAGGGTTGCCACCGCGGTTCGGCCGTCCGCGAACTTGACTTCGGCGCATCCATTGCCACACGAAGTGAACGTCCACACCGCGGGTGGATCCCCTTGTTCGACAGCCGTGAAGCGGCCGCTCATCTGGTTCGCGGTCACCACGGCCGGTGATGTTCCGCCGGGCGGAGAGGCTGCCCCGGGATTCCGGGGGCCGCCGGCCCGCGCGCAACCGGCTATTCCGACGGCGACGGCGGCAGAAATGGCGACGACGGTAACCGCCCGTCCAATAGCCATGGGGGTAGGTCCTCCTGACAGGTTGATATTCGAGTCAGCCGATGCTGTGAACGTCGTCGCCAAAAACCGCTGAGGACGCAGGCCAGGCTGGAACCGTTGCTGGGCGCCCGAGCATTTGTCCGGCCGTGAACCGGGTGTCAGGCTGGCCGCCGATCACTGGCGGTGTCAACCCCGGTAGCTGGTCGGGCCCGAGGCCGGCGGGTTGTTGCATGCCCAGCTGACTTCGGTGCTGCCGGGTGTTTGCTTCTGGGCCGCGGATTCGGCGTCCTCTTTGGTGGCCCCGGTCGCGGTGAACAGGCTGTTGCCGTTTCGGAACAGCACACCACAGTCGGTGAAGGTGGTGACGTTTCCGTTGCAGCCCGGGCCGTTGCCCATACACTTGTACGCTGCAACGGTTCTGGCCGATCCCTGGTCTTGTTGCCCATTCGACAATCCCCACCGCGTGCTGTCTGGTGAGATGGCGATGGCGCCCCAGGTGTCGTCGGCACGTGCGACGGGGGCCATCCCGATAGCCAGCGCGCCCGCCGCTGCGGCGGCCGCCACGCGGATAACGGGGCGTTGTGGACGACTGATAGCTCGCATGAGACTCCTCCCATACAGGTTTGCGCTAAAGGTCGCGGGGCGAAGGTGGTGCGCGGGGCGGCCACCCTGCTTAGGGCTATCGTCGGCCCGCCGAGCTGGTGCGGGACCCGTGCTGTACTACCTGCAATTCGGCGCGACGGTCGCGCCGATTACTCAGCGCCGCGCCGCAACTACCCACAACGACCCGGCGCCCGAACCAACGGATCGCCCGAAGCGATCGGATCACCAACGAACACGAGGGAGTTAAAAGAATTCGTGTCGGCCCGTGGCCGCCGTGGTCGGCCGCGACTGCGCGTGTGCGTAGCGGGAGCGCGCAAGCGGTCGGATCGCGCGTAGTCGGTTGAGGTTGGTTGCCCGAATCAGGTAGTCGAACACGGGTACCGCGCACCGCCGGGCCGCCCAGAATGGCTTGTGGCCGCGGCGGTGGGTCTGCGCCGGCGCGGCGAGTCAAGCGACGACCGCACGGCCAAAGGAGGCCGACATTGACCTACCGCGCACCGACATGACCAACGCGGGCGCACACGGTGACACGGCGATGAAGGCGTGTCGGCTGCGGGACGACACGATCGCCGGGCAGACGCGGTGGTCGCCACGGCATCGCGGCGGTGACGTCGGTGAGTCGGGGGCGACGACGGTGTGCGCGCCATGACGCAGTCGGGCGGCGGTCGAACGAACCGGCGAGGGCAGCCATGAGCGCTTTCGACGACGCCGCACTGCGCTATGAGGCGGCGTTGCGCCGGCTTCCCGATGCGCATTCGCTGGCTTTGCGGCTGCGCGGGGCCGGTGTCGCCGATGAGGTGATCTGCCAGTACCTGCAGATCGAACCGGAGGGTCTCGACAGCGTGCTGGAATTGGCCAGACAGAAGTTGGACGCAGAACTACAGAAATTCCCCAAGCCGTAACTTCCGACTGGCGGGTCTGGCTAACATTTCGGCCATGGGCGACCGCTGGCTCCTGACGGGCCGGGGGGAAGAGCTACGGATGATCCGTGAAGCGCTCACCGATGGTGAGCGCAAGGGGGTGGTCATCGCCGGCCGACCCGGCGTAGGTAAGACCAGGCTGGCCCGTGAGGCCGCTGACGTGATGGCCGCGTCGGGTTGGGCGGTTAGCCGGGTGGCCGCAACGGCGATCGGGCAAGCGGTGCCGCTGGGCGCGTTCGCCGCGTGGATCGATGACTTCGACGCCACCCCGCTGGCCATGGCGCGCCAGGTCCTGAAAGCGTTGCGCGGCGGTGCGGGCAGCGCGCCGCTGCTGGTCGTGATCGACGACGCCCACCTGCTCGACGACCTGTCGGCGTTAGTGGTGCATCAACTGGTGGCTCAGGATGTGGCCATGGTGATCGCCACCGCCCGCACGGGTGGCAATGTCAACTTGAAGTGGCCCCAGTGTGACGGCTAGTTTTGGCCCCCCCTTCGCGGTGCGTTGGGATTTT
>NZ_LQPJ01000023.1 GCF_002101785.1 Mycobacterium palustre | reverse complement strand
GAGTTCGCTCTACAGTGGACCACGACCCACCAACCCCAAGTCGCATAGTGACTGGACCACCAAACGGGTCCCCATCACCATAAGCAGACCAGTTGCCGACGGGTGAACCGCCCTGGAAGTCCCGGAGGCTCTGATGTGCCCCGGGTTGCACGGAGTCGGTTTGCTTGACTTCTGGTCACGACATCGCCGAAGGAGCCGTGTCCGTGCTTAATGACACGAACGGGTGCCCTACATCCGCGAAAGCGAAAACGGGTACGTGTTGGTCCCGGCCGGCGCACCACCGCAGCCTGTCGCGAACGAGGATTCCAGCGCACCAGTCAGCGTTGTTCCATCCCATGAATACGTGTCGTGGGTAGGAAGGGCGGGGCCATAGTAGACGTCACCGCAGCGCAGGCCATCGGGGACATCGACCGTCAACGTGTAGCGGCCGTTGGCGAGCGGTGCGTCGCCTTCGTAGTCGAAGCCCTTTGCTATGGGCCGGGCTATCGCGTACACGTGCACACATCCACCGGAGCACGACGAGATCACCCACACCCAAGTGTGGAAGTCATACCTGCCCGCAATGTGCAGTTCGTAGTTGCCGATGGGCATCTCGGCTCGGGCGACCGGCACGATCCCGAGCGTAGGCACCGTCAGCGCAACGCAAAGTGTCAGGATCTTCAAGCCGAGACGCGATGATGAGAGCGACATTGACGACAGTCACGCGATCTTAACGAGCTTGAACGGCAACGCGATTTGAAGCGAGACGTTCCTCCCGCAGGCCCCGCTTGGACCGGTCGTCACGTCTTCGCCGGCATAGGTTGTCGACTTGGGGTCGACGTAACCGTCGGCGCCGACAGGTGTGAATCGGTAGACCTGATGGCCGGGGGCGGTGGTGCCGTCGGCACAGCGCTCCCAGTCGGCGAGCTCGCGCTTGACGTACCACTGGACGTTGGTTGTGTAGATGGGTGCGGTCCAACCTTGGTCGCTTTTCACCGTGCCTGTGCAGTCGATGGGCGTGGTGCACGTGGTGGCGATGGTCCAGGTGCTCCGCACCGTCGCTTCATTGTGATACACCTGGTTGGACTGTGCCCACTCGCCGTTTGATGTGGCGGTGAAGATGCCGTTTATGGCCGACTCATCACCGGTACCGTGCGCGGTCGGGGCGGGGCTTAACATAGCAACCAATGCCACGGAAGCCGCTAACGCGCTTGCTATGCCGCCAATCGAAGCCATCGTTCGTTCCTCACTTGGCTGCTACCGTGGGCCGACAACGCAGGAGTGACCCGGTCGACCGGATATGGAAGTCAATGCACGACATCGGGTTATTCCGTCAGCCTTTCGCGGGGAAGCGGTTTTTTTGATGCCTGTTGGCGACACCCTCGATGACGGCATGAAGATAGTCGTCGATCTTTTCCGCGCTCGCCATCGCGCGTTCGCCACCGTAGACGTAGCCGATTTGCAGACCAGCGATGAAAGTCGTTATGGCGAAGGCCTGGTCATTAATCAGCGTGGGATCTGGGCTCGCGCCGGCCGGCTGCAACTGCGCCACAGCTTCGAGGCTCATCGCCGCGAATCTCATTGTGTTCTCACGAAATATCTCCATCAACTCCGGATCGCGAGGAGCTTGCATCAGCAGCTCGAAGCGAGCCTTGGTCCGCGACAGCGCTGGCTCTTCGGCCGATTTCATCGCTAAATCCGCTAATCGGGACAGCATCAAATCCGTCGAGTCGGCCGCATCGTGCGTGGCGTCCGTCGCCGAAACGAACTCCCGCATGTCCAGTTCGGCCACTCGCGCGGCGATGGCGTAGATCAGGGCCTTGCGGGTGCGAAAGTGAACGGAGGTGGTGCCATCGGGCACTTGTGCACGCCGGTCGACTTTGATGTGACTAAGGCCTTTTGCGCCCTCATCTGCCAACACCTGAATGGCGGCATCACAGAGCTCCTGGCGACGTTGCAGCGGATCTCGGGTTCTTTTCTGCGGGGTTTTCGAAATATAGCCCCCTCGGTGTTGATCCACCGAATCGATCCTAGTCATTGTTTCCATCGCCTTTAAGTTTAATTCGGAATTAGCGGTCCGATCGGCTTTGTCGTGGTGGCATGGACGAGAAGTTCGGCCAGTTCACCCGGGCGGCTCAGAAACGGTGAGTGCGAGGTGTCGATCGTAAGTTGCTCCACACCGAGCCGGGAGACCACCGTGTCGGCCAGCCAGCCGGGCATCGAGCGATCCTGCAGGCACCGGATGAAGCTGCGCGGGAGGTCGGCCGCCCAGAACCGCGGTACGGAGACTGGGGTGACGCTCGTCTCGCCGGCTCGCTCGGCGTCGAGGTGCTCGTAGGCCCACCGGGCGGTCTCCTCGTCGCAGTCATGGTAAAAGTATTTCCACGCACCCTCCATGTCGGCGAACGTCATCGCGCCGTCTTCGGCGAAGTGCAGGTAACCAAGCATTTCCCCGACGTCAGCGTCGAATTCGCCGTCCTCACTGTTGCGCATCGCCATCGCCTCGGGATAGGTCCGGCCTTCGCGAGGCAAGCACGCCGCCAGATAGATCACGTGGCTGACGCGGTCGCTCGCGGCGTCGGCGGCCAATGTCACGTCGAACCCGCCGCCGGAGTGACCTACCAACACGTCGCCCGGCTCGATCACCGAAGCGATCGACTCCCGACGATTGGCGATTGTCGACTCTTCGCCGGCTCGCGACCCGTGTCCCGGGATATCGACCGCGATCGCCTCATGCCCGAGCCGCTGAAGTTCCGGGATGGTGCGACTCCAGCACCAAGCCGCGTGGAAGCCACCATGCACTAGCACGAATCGCATCAGGGGTCCTCTCGTTTAGTCAGACGGCGGAGCGTCTCTGAGCGTGGCATGTCGTCCCGTGGGCGAGGACAAGCTGCAGCCAAGATACACGGCACTATCAAAATAGTGGAGTGCTACTAATAAAATAGTAGAAACGGTTTACCGATCTTATAGTGCTTGCTAGTGTCTGCGACATGTCTCGCTGTCGGGTGGTGTTGATAGCCGCGCTGCCCGCCGCACCTACCTGGCCTCGTGGCGCGCGGCCGACATGCGCGGTCCCGTTGCCGTCCCCTTGTGCTCGAACGCCCACAGCCGGTGGTTGCGGCGAGTGTCAGATTCCCGATCCGCAGGTGGTCGACGCTACACAGCCGCTGGTCGCGTCGTCTCCGGCCAGGCGATCGGCATGAGAGACGACAGCGGGCCCTCTGTACGCCAGGGAGCCGTTGATCGCCGGCGGGCGGTAGCGGGGCTGGTAACCGTTATCGTGATCGCTGCCATCGTCGGTCTTTGCGCCACTATGTTCCGCGGGGGCTTCGACGACACCTCGCCGGTCACGGTGTTGTCGCCACGGGCAGGCCTGGTAATGGACCCCGATGCCAAGGTGAAGATGCACGGTGTCCAAGTGGGCAAGGTCGCCTCCATCGAGGAGCAACCCGACGGGCAAGCAGCCATCCACCTGGCCATGGATAAGGCGCGGCTGCAGTTGATTCCGGCAAACTCCCTCGTTGATATCGCTGGCAATGTCAACTTGAAGTGGCCCCAGTGTGACGGCTAGTTTTGGCCCCCCCTTCGCGGTGCGTTGGGATTTTCTG
>NZ_LQPJ01000022.1 GCF_002101785.1 Mycobacterium palustre | reverse complement strand
AACAGGCCTAACCACTAACCCAGAGTGTCAAGGATCAACCGAAACAGAAACGTCAAGGATCAACCGACTCCAAACAGCCCCACCGTGATGGGCCTGCTCAGGGCCTATTTGTGATTGTTAGAACGGCTGCAAGGGCCCAAATTTACCGGCGTCGTACCGGCGTGCGGCGCGGTACATGGGCCGCTAGCTAACTGCACTTCTAGGAGTCCGGTTCCGGGTAAGGGCCGACCCGGAAGGGGTGGTACTGCCGGACCGGGTGCTCGCGGTAGAAGATGTGCGGAACAGTCATGTAGTGAGTCCAGAGCATTCTTACGAGCGACGGAACGTCGTCCTCCGTCTGAACGAGCCCCCGGTGTCTGGACGGCGACATTCTCTGGCATCCGTCGTTGTTGGCGATGTTGATCGCGGCCCAACCATCTAGCACGAAGATCCCATCGGGCTGTTCCTCCCACGGCGTGTCCTCGAACTCCTCACGTACAAGTTTGATCGCAGCTGCTGCAGACATATTTGACTCGTACGCAAAGACAAAGTATGGGATTCGCTCGACGAATCGAGCCAGATCAGCGGGTGTTTTGACAAAGACCTCTCCGCCGACACCGGGGCGGCGCTGAAGTTTCTTCACCGACCGCGCGTTCCTCATCGCGCGCCGAAGCTCCTCGGTGCTGAGGCGCGCTTTGACCTGATACGCGGCCTCCACGCCATGGGCGATCAACATCTGTTCGCTATCACCGGTCCACAGCGGCTGCCACTGGTTGACGACTGTGACGTCTACCTCGTCGGACTGAGCACCGCTGGGATCGATGATGGAAGAGTTCACCGCGACCCGTTGAGCTCCAAGGTTTTCTTGCAGGAACTTTGCCAGAGCCTGCTCGTTCGCCCCGCCTTTGATGTGCGAGTCCGATTGCACCTGGCGTGTTCGCTCGAACCTAGCTCGCAGCTCAGCGCCGCCTCTGGCCCAGAACTCTGTAACTGAATTGCTCACCCGGCCATTGTGAACGCGACGTTGTGACAAGACGAGAAGGTAGTGCCGCTACGACGAAAGGCGCAGTGACTACTCAAGGGAGCTGGCCTCTTGTTCAGCCTTCTCCCTGCGCTCCACGACCTTGTTGGTCGCAGGTTCGAGCCCCGCCCGCCCCACTTCAGCCCCACTTCAGAGGCTGTTCTCAAGATCAGCCTCGCGTCATCGAATATTCATCGGCCCTAGTTCTTCTCGTGCCGCGCACCACTCCTTGCCGAAGTTGTTCGGGTCGCGAAGCGTTCCGGCCGTCGAGGGAAAAATGACCATTTGCTCGCCCAGGCAGGGCAGCGGCCCGGCGCTTGCAGAGCACGTCGACGGCGAACTTGGTTAGCGGGATGGTTCGCCGGCCGGCGGCCGACCTGGTCTCATCGACGCGCAGCAGGCCTCCACCGGGCACGCTTGCTTGGGGGTGAATTCTCGTCCTCATCCGTGGGACTGATATCGCCTCCATCTATTCGGGGCCGTGGGCAAAGACGTAATCGAGATACGAAGCAACAAGGGCGATTTGGTTGTCGAGCTTTTCTTCGCAGGCGGACTCGAGGTGTTCTTTGCGACGCCACGCGGCCCATTTCGCTTGTGCGACTTCACCGTAGCCGGCGAGGTGCGGTGCGACGGGCTCGAGGGTGACTCCGCGGTGACGCGCGACGGCCCGTGCCGAGTGGAGAAGTCCGTCGGGGTCGATGCCTTGGCGGGCGAGCTGGACGATGTCGACGTAGTCACGCCAGCGGGTACTCGTGATTCCGCGTTCGAGGATCGTGACGCCTTTTTCGGCGATGGCGGTCTCGGGCGCATAACCAAGGAGGGTGATCGGCTCGCCGAGGATCCGGTCGATGGTGACCTGCCGGGGCGGCGGCACGATCGGGTCTCCGGTGGATACGTCCCAGGCCGCGGCGCCATGCCATGGTCCGATCGACACGGCGACCCGTACGCGAAGACCCGGGTAGTCCGCCTGATCGCGGATCTCCCGCACGTTGATCGTTTCGAGGTCGAACACCACCCCGTCATCGACGTCGATGTTGGCGATGTCACGGACCACATGGGCGAGATGCTCGACGGTGACATCGGCGTGGACGGCGTTGGCATCGGCATCCTTCGTCGGGCGACGTACCCCGTAGGCGGCCAGCAGAATTCCGCCCTTGAGGACGAACGCGCCTGCATGGGGGCTGCGGGTAAGTCGATCCAGGAACGATTCGAGGGTGTGCCGAATCAAGTACTCCTGCGTCGGTGCGCGGGTCCCGCCGTTTGCCGCCGCGGACCGAGCGAGGGACTGTATCCGGCGAAACACGGCGTCACCTTCGCTCACCCCATCATCTCCAACGCCTGCAGAACGGGGGACTTCGTCCGCGGTAGGCGGGACGCGATGTCGATCAGCCGGGCCGGTTTGCCGCCTCGACGCAGCCATTCCCGCAGCGCGTCTCGTGCCAGTTCGTATCCGACCTCGCCGCGCAGCCGGAACGCGTCGGCGATCGACCGCTCAGGAGAGTAGATCCAGATCGTCTGATCCGATCCAGGGATCGCGATCTGTTCGCGTCCGATTTGGAATGTGGCCCTGTCGAATTGATGCCATGCGATCGCACCCGTGCTTGCGGGTGTCCTCGAGCCCCGCGGGATCGCGACGTCCAGCGCGGCGGGGATCGCGTCGGTCAGGTCGTAGTGGGCGAGCGCGGAGGTTAGGCAAATCGTCGCGTCGGGGCGGCGCGTGGCGGCCTCGATCTGATCCCAGTCGGCGGCCGACGCCTCCGCGGGCAGGTAGATACCGCGGGCGATGCGATCCAACCGACCCGTCCGCGCGCCGCGGTAGAGGGCACTGCGCGACAGGCCGGCCTGGCTCGCAGTGCGCGGCGTCAGGGCCTCCATCAGCCATCTCCTCTCCTGAGAAGATGGTACAGAACGTCTGCAGATAATCATAGCTGTAGACGTTTAGTTTCAATCTGGCGCGGCGTGGGGATGAGGAAGACGCAATGGCGCGATCGCCCATTTGCAAATCCGTTGGTCGCGGGTTCGAGCCCCGCCCGACCCACCGTGAATGTGTACGACTGGTTTCCTTGGCTTTTCCTTGACACTCCGTCGAATGAGGGAGTTAACCATGGCCGAGCGGAGGGATCGAGCGGAAGCGATGGCGGTGACCGGCGACGGGTTGCCGGCGTCGCCGGCAGCCGAGAAGTCGGGGTAAAACCTGCGGATCGCTCACGAACGCATCGGCACATTTCCCCGATGAGATGCCGGGGTCAGGAGCCAGCCTCTTTGTGCAGGCGTAGTAGGGCCGCTGCTATCACAGTCTCCGCTTCCACGATCACTGCTTCTGCCGCCGCCTTGGCTTCTGCCGCTGCTGCCTCGCCCTCTGCCGCCTCGGCACGGCGCGCCGCGTGCCTGCGCGCCACCGCCATCGCGTAGACCAAAACCCCGGCGCAGGCGACGACCGACACCACCGGCCCCGCTGCGGCGGTGACGATGAACGCGAAGGAAAAGCTCAACACAATGAGCCAGACAAGCCTGCTCGTCATCATGGATGTTACGTCGGCTGGTACCGCCTTGACGTTACTCAGGGTGTCCCTGCCGGCGGGGTGAAGTGCTGGCGCCGACGCCCCCATTCCGGCGAACTGAGGCGCCCACGGCGAAACAGGCGTGAACCTGAGATGGCCCATCCCGACGCTCTGCTGCGCATGGATGAAAAGCAGTTGAAGGATCTGCAGAGCCGGCTCAGGACTGCACGCGAGAAGAACTTCAGCCTGTTGCGGCGGCAGGGTGCGGCCCGAGTGGAGGCCAAAGGTTCTCGCGGCGCCGCCCAGCCAGCCAACGAACGACGTGCTGAAAAGGTGGAAGTTTTCGACGAGGCGTTGGCTCGAGTGAACGAGCGCCTCGATTCCGTGCGCGACACCGATTAGCGACGGACGCTCGACGCGTTAAACGAGCACACCGAAGCCGGCTCGCGGTGTGGCTAGCGCCGAAGCCGGGGCGATGCTCGGAGTCCATCCGGCTACGAAACCGCTTCCCAAGGATCGGGAGGCGCCTCGCCCGCCTACGTCAAAGCCAGTTCGAATCAGTGCCCGGCGACGGCCTGCACCAGCATGGTCGCAGAAGGGCTCGACAACACCCAGTTACCGTTCTGATTGACGAACATCAGCGGCTTTGTCACCGGCGCCGACAGCTTCGGCCCCGAGACGGCCACATCGGACATGACGGTAGTGGGACCGTTCTGCTGAATGTTGGAGACGGCAAACGACAACGGAAGCTGGCCGTTTCGGGAGCGTCCCGGGGAGTGGTGTAAGTGATGGCGGCGTGTCGGTCCCTGACGTAAGAGGGCCATCGCGTGAGTCTCT
>NZ_LQPJ01000021.1 GCF_002101785.1 Mycobacterium palustre | reverse complement strand
TGATCCGCTCACCGGCATCGGCGGTGCGCAGTGCGTCGAGCACCTCCAGCAAGGCAGACTGGTCCAGGGCCATCGCGATGTTCCTCTCGGTAGTGATTCTTGGTCGTTTCACCACAGAGACTCACGCGATGGCCCTCTTACGTCAGGGACCGACACGCCGCCATCACTTACACCACTCCCCGGGACGCTCCCAATGAGAACAAGACGAACCGCGCCCCTTCCCACCGCCCTGCGCCAGCGCAGGAACACATGCCAGACCTCATGACGGTGTTCCCCAACGTTGACAAGGACGTCCGCGCACTCGTGTACACGCTGGCGTCAGTGCTCGCCTCCCACTTCGACGAGGCGCGCCGGCTCGGGTGCACGGACCTGCTGCTGGTGACCACGAACGTCGTCACCCGCCGCGTGGGCAGGTAGCGCCGTCACACCCGCGACGACCAGTTTGGCGAGAACGGGAGCAGCTTCCGGGTGGACGTGCTGATGATCCGCTTGTCCTGCTGCCGTACCGGCAGAGCGATCTGGCGTGGCTGGGGGCCATCATCGTCGGCTCCAGAGCTCCATTCGCTTTCGTCTGGCAGGCCCGGTCCCGATAAGTGCATGTCGACACCGTTGAATCGGCCGTCGACGTCCTTCTTAACCAACTCGTGCGTCAGGGTCCGGACGTGGGCTCCCTTCGCTGCTATGGGGCCGTCGATGGCGTTGCGCACCGCCTGAGCCGGCACGAGCGAGACTTCGCCCGCCTGACCGGTGTAGCGCCGCCGGGCAACGTTCCAGAGCGACGACACAGCTTGCTGGATCAGAAACGCGGTCTCGATGTCCTGGTCTGGCAAGGTGTGCGTCAGCGACACCCACCACTCGGTCCCGCCCTTAACGTCGGGTTTCTGAGGTCTATGCAGGTACGCGAATTGCGAACCCGCCACAAGCAGCACTGGGTCGCCGCCCGGCGGCGTGAACGCCATCTGCGTGCTCTCGTCGGTGTGCACCACGGTGAGACCATGCTTGGCGGAGTTGTACAGAAATGACTCGGACAGGACCGTGTCGGCAGCGGTCTCCAGGAGCAGCTGCCACGCAGCGGTCGTGTCTTCGAACTCATCGGCCTCCACGTTGAGGCCCGCGTCGGCCGGGTTCGTGCCCCCGAGGAACACCTGGGCCACGTCATCGCGGTCGAACCCGGATCGCAGAGCTGTGCTGACCTTCGTCTTGAACTCGGCGAAGCTGACCGACGCCGCCATTCCCAGCCACGGGCAGTCCTGCTTGTCGACGTGCGCGAAGAACAGCCGCAGCAGCATCTCGCAGGCGTGGTGCAGGACCAGGACGCACTCGGTACGCATGTAGCGGTCGCGGGCCTCCTTCGATGGGACCGGCGCACCGGCGCGTCGAGAAACGCCGATAATCCGCTCCGACTCGTACGCGGGCGCCAGGGCATCGGCCGGCGCCAGCATCAAGGTGACGGCCTCGATCTTGGTCAGCAGGTATTCGCTCGGGTCGTCCTCGTAAAAGGTCGCGTTGAGTTCGGAGAATAGCTCGGGCGCCAGCCGCGGCCGGGCCGGCTTCGCCGGCTTCGGCTTGCGGGATGGGTTACGCCGGGTCATCGACAAAGCGTACGGCGGGCTACCGACAGAGCGACCTACTCGTCCACAAGCACTGGTTCCGGTTGTTCCTCGAACCGGCGGCGCCAGAGGTCGCCAACCTCGTCTGCGAACTGGATGTCTGCCCGTACCTCGCCGGGCTCGGCGAGGTATAGCACGCCCGCGAACTGGCCGGCGGGAATTACACGCGGAAACCGATCGATCATCTGCTGCTGCACATGTCGAAGAAGCGCCGACATCTGCGGTGAATCCACCAGGTAGTTGGACATCATGGGACCGTAGGAACCGAGTCGCCCAAGCTGTGGGATCTGGCCGCCGAACCCCATCCCCTGCGGGAGTCCCGAGTACATCCCCTGGGCGCGTTGCCCGATGGCGTCGAGTCCGCCGCTCAGGCTCTCGGTCAGAATCTCTCGGGCGAGTTCGCGGACAGAGATGCTGTCTTTCGCCGGCCCGCACCTGCCGGCGGAGCGCGCTCCGGTTTCGTCGACGAGGTACACGTCAGCCTCGAGATCAGTGATGGGTCCCGAGGTGCCGTTATGCACCGTGACCTTCCAGAGGTTCATCTTGACCGGCACCCTCTCGGCCGACACGGTGACCGCGCGGATCCGGCCGCCGCTGTTACCGGCCGCGGTTGTTGCCCCGATCGTGACGTTGGTGATGTTGTCGCGGCCGACGTTGACGTTTCGCTGGGTCGAGGTAAAGGTTTGCGCGGAAGCAAGCTCGCTTGCTACTGCTCCCGCGCCACCGGAGGGTGGGGCGGCTCCTGAGGGCTGCGCGCCGACACACCGCTGATTCGCAACGAGCCGTCCGCGACAATGTCCTCGGCGTCGACGCCGCTGCCGCCCTCGACTGCGACGTCCGTGACTTCGATGTCACCACCGATTGAGGCGCGGCGGAGACGCACGCCCACGGTGGCGGGAACGCCGGGTTCCTGCTCCTCGATCAAGGTCAGCAGGGTCTGAGCCAGCTGGCGCAGCTCCGAGTCATCGTTGGCGCCGGCCGCGGCGAGCTTCTTGGCCAGCAGGGCCCGCCGCAGTTCTTCCTCCGGTTCCTGTTCGAGGCAACTGACCTCGGCGGCCACGGAGCCGTACTTGCTCGTGAGCCAGTTCCGTAGTGCTGTGTATGCGTCGCCGATTGCCTTCTTGGTCGTCGCGCGGGCGCCTTCAGACGCTCCTATCGCGACCGCTGCAGCGATCAATGTGACGGGGTCCATCTGCAACCTCCGAACTTCATAGGCCCGCACTCTGCTGTGGACCCTGAGCTTGAATCTAGCCGGAGACACCGACAGGACTCGGCCAAGATTCCGGTCGCTCAGCAGTGGTCGCCCGAACGTCAGTGCTCCGGCCGATGATGCGCAACACGCTGCAAATGTCCGAGCTCCCGTCGCTCCGTTTCCTCCTGTGCGTTCAACGCCAGTTCCCGGGCCTGCTCCGCTGGTTAGCCCGGTCGCGCATCTCCCACCAGCAGCGGCAGCAGGATCTCGGCGACCTCGGCCATCTTGTGCCGTGTCACCAGCAGGTCGAGGATCTGTTCCACGGTCTGTGGCGGGTTGGTACGACGATTCGACATCTCTCGCAAGGCACGCACTCCTGCGTGCGGGTGCGCTGAGACGGTGTTGGCGGCGAACTGATGTGGATACACGGTCTCGATGCCGGCTTCCACGAGAACGCTCGCTGTCCTGAACCCTGCGCGTTGATCGTCGGTGACGATGGCGTCGGCCTTGCCGATGATCGCCGCGTGGGCGACGTGGCCGTCATCGGCGTCGTTGAGGCCGTAGCTGTACTCGCGGTCTTTGGGGGCCTGAACCTCTGAGCCCGGAAACGCCTGCTTCAGCTGGTCGAAAAGGTGCAGTCGGCGCGTGACGCTGTCAGCGATTCCGCGCTTGTCGTGCAGGCCGGCGAGTACGTAGTCCAGCTCGAAGAGAATCCCCGACCCCCACACGGGCGCGTACGCCTCCTCGGTGGCCAGCTGTAGCAGGAAGTCACGCTGAAGACTCGGCACGAGGGCGCAGGTGTCGAGGACAGCGCGATACACAGGGGCGAGTCTTTCAGACCCCGTCGGTAGGTCAACGCTTGCGTTTCGCCTCGGCGAGCAACTCGGCGACCTCGTCGGCGTCGGCATCCGCGAACTCCGCTGAGCTCTCGGTGATGAACCGGTTGCGCCGGGCGCGAAGCTCCTCGCGGTAGGCAAGGACATCGGCAAGCCGGAGCTTGCGCCGGACCGCGCCGGGCACATGCGCGTGCAACTCGCCGTCCTCGATGAGGCGAATCACCGTCGGGCGGCTCAGGCCGAGGAGCTCGGCGGCCTGCTGGGTGGAGATTTCCTGGTCGCGAGTCAGGATACTGATCGACTGGCCACGGCTGAGGGCGTGGACGACACGCTTGAGGATCTCGTGAAGCTGCTCGGTCAGTTCGACACGGTCGTGTTCGCCCGCGCCGGACAGGAAGAAGACACGCTCAGGAGAGGTCCCGTGACGAGCCTCGTGCGCCTCGATGAAGCTGAGAACATTGGCAAGCTCCTCGGCATCGGCCGGAATCGGGCTGACGACCTCCGCGGCAGCGCTGCCCATGGATCTCACTTCCTTTCATCCCACCTTCGTAGCTCGACCTAGCGTAGCATAGTTACGAAAGTTACGAAAGACTCGTGAGGCGTCGGCCTATGCGCCGTCGGCCAGCAACGCCGCGGCAACCTGAGATGCGAACGCTGGGCCGTCATTAACAAGGGCGTAGCCACCGGCGAATCCACCTTGGTCGCACAGCGATCTTCGGCGTCGGACATTTCGGTGGCGGACCTTGCCGGTCGTGCTGTCGAAGCGGACGGCGACGCGCTGGGCCGTCCGCGGCAGTACTGCGGTGGGAAATCGACCTGTGACGTCGCCATAGACGGCTTGCGACCGCGACCACCGCCGGATGACCCGGCGCGCTTTCAGGTACGCATCCTGGGCGATTTCCACGACAGCGGTAGCCCGTTGTAGTCCGTGGACACCCCAGAAGCGGCCGGGTCCGTGGCCCGGCTTGCGCCAGGCATCGGGAACGATGTGCTGATATTCCTTGTCGCCCTGCGTGTTTGGCGACGAGTGCTTAGTGAAGTAGATCGCCAGCCGTTTGGGATCACAGGCTCGTAATCCGTTGAGGACGTCGACTGCGGTGCCGGCCAGCAGGTGGCGAGCCCGCTGCACGGGATCTGGATGGGCAACGATGTCCGCCCATTCCTGTGACAGCCACTCCCAGAATCGGCGCCCCGATCGCCCGGATACTTGTGGCGGAGCCATCCATAGGTGGATATGCGGCGCACCGCGGCGTTGAAATTCTAGCTTCCAGATGTAGCGGGCGGGTTCGCCCCATTCGCGTTGGAATCGTTTGCGCCACAGCACCATGTGCCGTTTCACGCTCGCACCGTCGGGGGCGACGGATTCCCAGTCGCCCGGGTAGGTCAGGGTCACCATTGCTGGCACACGACCGCTCTCCACCAGTGGTGTGTAGTCGAGCTCGGCGAAGGTGCGGCACATCGCGGCACGCGACTTCCGGGACCATTCGGTAATCACCCGGCGGGGCGGCTCAACGTGATCAGGGTCCGATTTGATCCGGTCCTTCTCGATCGCCACGTCGAGCCGGTGCCGATCAACTGCCCGCTCGGCGCACTTTTCCGCGCGGACCGGATTCGTCCACGACAGCCGAACGACACCAGGTCCAATCGTGATCCGGAATCGGCCTGATTCCGGTTCCTCGCCAAGGCGCCCACGCCCGTGCGCCCACGGCGGGGCCTGCTCGAACAGTGATGCCGCCGAGGCGACCAGCTCCGGGCGCGGGAACCGCAGCCCGAGCGCATCACAGGCCCACCGCCACTCTTCGCCGTCAACGCCACCGGCGACCGGGCCGCGGACACTTTTGGCACATATAACAAGCCCGTTGATCCCAGCCGGAACACGGTCTACGCCGCTCCCGCCATCCGACCGACCGCTGCCGCTCTCGCGCCCTGCGGCCTTGGCGGCCTCGGGCGCTCGCGGTCTCCCGGCGTCCGCGGCTCCGGCCGTGTCCCGGCTGGCCGTTCGGGTTGAGTTGCGCCAAGGAGTGGGTCGCTCCGCGGTCGTGCTTTTCCGGTGCGAGGTCGAGCGTGCGATGCTGGGCATCGGGTACCTGCTCCCCGAGAGCCCACGGCGCGCATCACTGAGTGAACGGGCTGCCGTGGGTCCCCTGTCAGGAGTGCAAGTACCGTGTCCGGTTCATGTCCGATCGTCGGCGCAGCCGAATACGTCGGCCCTGCTCTATGCGTTGCATACAGCGCATAGAAGTACATAAACCGCAGGTCAGTGCCTATTCTGTCCGCCTGAAAAGCGGAAGGTCGGCGGTTCGATCCCGCCCCTGGCCACTGCGAGAACGATCAGAAACTCCCGTACGGCGTGCCCGTCAGGATCGAATAACCCGCCTCCCCGAGGACGGCGATCTCCAAACCGCCCACCAGCGGGAGCAACCCCGCGTCGGCGGCGACCGGGTACCCGAACGCGTCGACAAGCCCGGCCAAAGGCTGGCCGTTGACCATTTGGGTCACCCCGTTCAAGAACAGGTTGACGTCATACGACGGCAACGAGACGAGGACGGCCGTCGTGATATCTGCCGTGGGAAGCAGCGTCGAGTAGGCCGTCGAGAACGCCGTCGTCGCGGCGCCGACGATCTGGGTGTTGGCCGCCTGTAGGCCCGAAATCAGGTCGGTGATGGTGGGCGGCCCCGCCGGCAGCGCCGGTGTGCCGGGACCCGAGGACAGTGACGCAAGCGCCTGCCCGATGCCCTGCAGCGACGGCAGCTGCGGGGCTCCCTCGGCGGCGAAGTCGCCGATCGCCGCGCCGATTCCGTGCTGGACCCCGCTGACCAGGGCGGGCCCCAGGGCAATGGTGTCGCTCAGCGGCGGCAAGAACCCGAACGGGGTCGTCACGTTGGCCGGGCCGGTGGACCAGCCGAAGTCCGGGTTGCCGTAGCCCCAATTGACGAGCGGCGTCAAAACCGGCTGCACCAGGTCCGCGATCGGGTTGCCGACGTAGGGGACGAGGCGCAGCGGGTCCAACAACGGCAGGTTCGGGTTGGGAATCATGTAAAAGGTGGTCTGGGTGTGGTCCTGCGGCAAGACGATCGCCGAATTGATCTGCGTGGCGGTCAGAGTGTCGTAGCCCGTGTGCACGGTGACCATGCCCGCCAGGGCATTCAGGTCGGAAAAGATGTCGATCGGGTATTGCGGAAAGTCGGCCCACCCGTCGTACTCCAGGGTGTACACCTTGGTCAGGAAGTCATTGGTCGGCATCGGGCCGAGGGTCGAAAAGCCCAGCGTCGGCAGGTTCAGGCCCGGGAAGCGCGCGTCCCAGCCCCCGTTGGGGTTCATCGAATTGCCAAGCAGCACAAAGTTTATCGGGAGATTGCTGGGCGTGCCGCCGGGGTCCAGCAACTTCATTTCCAGGGCGGCGATGTTGGCGCCCTGGGAGTAGCCCAGCACGTTGACGGCGTTCCCGGCGGCAAGTTGCTGCTGTATCGCGTTGTTCAGGGCGGTGACGCCCCGCGATATCGATATGTTCTGCATCAAGTCTTTGATCCCGCTGTCCGGGTATTCGCCGGCCGGCATCGCGAGGGCTTGGACCAGGCCGACGGGGAAATTGGGCGCGACGTATTTGGTGACGACGTTGCTCACGAAATCCGGCGGGGGTATCGGCATCCCGCTGCCGCCCAGCACGAACGTGACGGGCGAATTCGCCGCGCCGGTCGAGAGGCTGCCGGTCGCGGCCAGTGCGGCCCGGCCAGCGGCCTCGGTGTCGGCGTAGGCGCTGCCGGCCGCCGCCAGCGCCTGGGCGAACTCATTGTGAAGGGCCGTCGCTCGCCCGATCAGCGCACGCCAATGTTGGCCGAAAGCGCTGAACAGTCTCGCCACCGCGGCGGACACCTCGTCGGCGGCGGCCGCCGCCATACCGGTCGTCCTGCCCGCCGCGGCCGCGCCGGCCTCGTCGATCATCGAGCCGATCGCCGCCACATCCGCGGCCGTCGTCACCATCGCCTGCGGCTGCGCCTGCACGTCCACCATCGGTCCCTCCCTCGCACGCCAGCATAGGGCGGTCTTCGGCCACAAGGCTTTTCGCCCGCCGATACCGGATGACCTGGCCGCCGGCCCCAACGTGCGGCGCTCCACGGCGACATCGCCCGAATTGAGCGGGATCCGACGCGGCGAACCGCGACAATTGGCCCATGTTTGAGGCCCGGCGGTTGCTTGTGGTCGTGGTGGCCACCGAACTGATCACGCTCGGCGGTGGTGCCACCAGCGCGCAGGCCGGTCCCGACGTGCCGCCGGTCAGCGACGCGGCGCGCGCGGCCGGATTCGTCGACGTGCGCGCCGTCGTCCCCGACGCGATCATCGACCTGCGCTACGCGACGACCAACAACTTCACCCGCACCCAGCTCTATCCCTCCGACGCCCGATGCCTGGTGCACCAATCGATGGCCCCGGGCCTGGCCACGGCGGCCACGGCCCTCCGCCCGCAGGGCCACGTTCTGGTGTTCTGGGACTGCTACCGCCCGCACGACGTCCAGGTCAAGCTGTTCCGCGTCACGCCGAACCCGGCGTGGGTGGCGCGACCCGGTCCGTACGCGCACAGCTACGAGTCGGGCCGGTCGGTTGACGTCACCTTCACCAGCGTGCAGGAGCAGTGCCCGAGCGAGAGGCAAGTCGCCGGGCTGTGTCTGGCCGACATGGGCACCGACTTCGACGACTTCTCTTCGCGCGCAACGGCATACGCGACCCAGGGCGTCAGCGCCGACGAGCAGGCCAACCGCGCCAGGCTGCGCGACGCGATGACCTACGGCGGGCTGACGCCGTACTCGGGGGAGTGGTGGCATTTCGACGGCCCGGGCGCCGGCGCGGACCGGCCGATCCTCGACGTTCCCGTGGACTGATGATTCATATGCTGAGATATCAGTCTCGGATTATGAGTTGACCGGCTAGGCTCCCGGCATGGCCAAATACACCCACGGGCACCACGAGTCGGTGCTGCGCGGCCACGCGCGGCGCACCGCCGAGGACTCCGCGGCATACCTGCTGCCCCACCTCGAGCCCGGGGCCTCGATCCTCGACATCGGCTGCGGCCCGGGCACCATCACCGCCGACCTCGCCGAGCGGGTGGCACCCGGACCGGTGCTGGCCGTCGACCAATCCGCCGACGTCCTGGGCGTGGCACGCGCCGAGGGCCAGCGGCGCGGCCTGTCGAACGTGTCCTTCGCGACCGCCGACGTGCACAGCCTCGACTTCCCCGACCACTCCTTCGACGTCGTCCACGCCCACCAGGTGCTGCAGCACGTGGCCGATCCGGTGCGGGCCCTGCGGGAGATGCGGCGGGTGTGCCGGCCCGGCGGGCTCGTCGCCGCCCGCGACGCGGACTACGCGGGCTTCATCTGGTTTCCGCGCCTGCCGGCCCTCGACCTGTGGCTGGACCTCTACCAGAGGGCGGCCCGGGCCAACCACGGCGAACCCGACGCCGGCCGGCGGCTGCTGTCGTGGGCGCTGGAGGCCGGCTTCGACGACGTCGCGCCGACGGGCAGCCTGTGGTGCTACGCGACGCCCGAGACCCGCGACTGGTGGGGCGGCATGTGGGCCGACCGGATCCTGCACTCCAGTGTCGCGCGCCAACTGCTGGAGTCGGGCCTGGCCTCCGCTGCGCAGCTCGAAGAAATCTCCGCGGCATGGCGGGCCTGGGCCGCCGCGCCGGACGGCTGGCTGTCGGTGCCGCACGGTGAGATCCTGTGCCGGGCGTAGGGTCGCCACGTTAACGCCGCTGGTCAACACCGGCGGTATTGGCATTCTCTTTTTTTGCAAGTACGTTATTCACCGATGGATAACGCTGCTCAGACACCGTCGGGCATCCCGCTGCAGCCCGTCTATGGACCGGCGGACAGAACCGCCGAACCGCCGCCGCCGGGGGAGTTTCCCTTCACCCGGGGCAACTTCGCGTCCGGTTACCGCGGCAAGCTGTGGACGTTTCGCCAATACTCCGGCTTCGGCACCGCCGAGGAATCCAACCGCCGCTACCGCTACCTCTTGGAGCAAGGAGGAACGGGGCTCTCGGTCGCGCTCGACCTCCCCACCCAGTGCGGCTACGACTCCGACGATCCCGAGTTCGGTGAGGAGGTGGGCCGGGTCGGCGTCGCGGTCGACACCCTGGCCGACTTCGAGATCCTGTTCGACGGGATCCCGTTGGACAAGCTCAGCACGTCCATGACGATCAACGGGACGGCGGCCATCCTGCTGGCGTTCTACGTCGCGGCCGCCGAACGCAAAGGGATCCCGCGCGCCAAGCTGACCGGCACCATCCAAAACGACATCCTCAAGGAGTACGCCTCCCGGGGCACCTGGATCTGGCCGCCGGAGCCGTCGCTGCGCCTGATCGCCGACACCATCGAGTTCTGCGCCGCCGAGGTGCCCCGGTTCAACGCGATCTCGGTGGCGGGGGCGCACTTCCGCGACGCCGGGGCGAACGCGGTGCAGGAGATGGCCTTCACCCTCGCCGACGGCGTCACCTATTGCGACACCGTGGTGGAACGCGGCCGGATGACCATCGACCAGTTCGCGCCGCAGATCTCGTTTTTCTTCTACACCCACGGCGACTTCTTCGAAGAGATCGCCAAATACCGTGCGGGCCGGCGCCGTTGGGCGACGATCGTGCGGGAACGCTACGGCGCGACGACGGCCAAGGCGTCGATGTTCCGCTTTGGCTGCGTGTGCGGTGGAGCGTCGCTGTACGCCCCGCAGGCGCAAAACAACCTGGTGCGGGTGGCCTACGAGGCGATGGCGGCGGTGTTGGGCGGGGTCCAGTCGATGTTCACCGCGGCCTGGGACGAGCCGTTCGCGCTGCCGACCGAGGAATCCACCACGCTGGCGCTGCGCACCCAGCAGATCCTGGCCTACGAGACCGGCGTGGCCAGCGTGGCCGACCCGCTCGGCGGCTCCTACTTCATCGAGGCCCTCACCGACGCCACCGAGGCCCGCATCGTCGAGATCATGGACGACCTCGAGCGGCACGGCGGCATGGTCAGCGCCATCGAGGACGGCTACCTGCAGGGCTTGATCGCCGACGAGGCGTTCCGCACGCACCAGGACATCGAGGCGGGCACCCGGCCCGTCGTCGGCGTCAACCGATTCGTGTCTGAGGAACCCGAGCCCGAGGTGGTCACCTACGAGCTGGACGCCGAAGGACGCGATTTGCAGCTCAAGCGGCTCTCCAAGGTGAAGGCCGAAAGGGACTCGGCCGCAGTGAAATCTACGCTCGCCGCCCTGTCGCGCGGCGCCGAGGGCACCGACAATCTGATGCACCGCCTCATCGACTGCGCCAACGCCTACTGCACGGTGGGCGAAATGGTGTCCGCGCTGAAATCGGTGTGGGGCGAATTCCAGCAGCCGGTGGTCTTCTGATGGCCGCGCGGATTCTGGTCGCCAAGCCCGGCCTCGACGGACACGACCGGGGCGCCAAGATCGTCGCCCGCACCCTGCGCGACGCCGGCTTCGAAGTGATCTACACGGGCATCCGGCAGCGCATCGAAGACATCGCGTCGATCGCCGTGCAAGAGGACGTGGCGGTCGTCGGGCTGAGCATCCTGTCCGGTGCGCACCTGGCGCTCACCACGCGCACCATCGAGGCGCTGCGCGCGGCCGACGCCGCCGACATCGCCGTCGTGGTCGGCGGCACCATCCCGCACGCCGACGTGCCCAAGCTGCTTTCCGCCGGCGCCGCCGCGGTGTTTCCCACCGGAACCCCGCTCGACGTTTTGGTGCGTGACATCCGCGCGCTGACCGGCAGTCGTGAACCCGTCCCACACGAAACCGAGGAACCGTGCGCATCGGAGTGATGATCGGACCCGAGCGCGGCGACTCCGCGCGCAAGGTCACCCGGATGCTGGCCGACATCGACTGGGCCGAGACCGCCGGCCTGGACAGCGCTTGGATCCCCCAGATTCCCAACGAATTCGACGCGCTGGTGGCCGTCGCCCTGATGGCCGCCCGCACCAGCCGGATCGAACTGGGCACGGCCGTCGTGCCCCTGCAGGCCCAGCACCCGATCGCGCTGGCGCGCCAGGCCTTGAGCGTGCAGGCCGCCACCGGCGGGCGCCTGGTGCTCGGTGTCGGGCCGTCACACCACTGGATCGTCGACGACATGCTGGGCATCCCCTACGAACGGCCCGCGGCCTACACCCGCGACTACCTTAAGGTGCTCGAGGCGGCGTTCGCCAACCCCGGCCCCGTCGACGTGGAGAACGACACGTTCCGGGTGCACAACCCGCTCGACCTGGCGCCGGTCGCGCCGTTGCCGGTGCTGGTGGCCGCCCTCGGGCCGGTGATGCTGACGATCGCCGGCGAGCGGGCCGACGGCACCGTGCTGTGGATGGCCGACGAGCGCGCCGTCGCCGAGCACGTCGTCCCGCGGATTACCAAGGCCGCCGACAACGCCGGTCGCCCGGCGCCGCGGATCGTCGCAGGCATCCCGGTATGCCTCTGCGCGCCAAGGGAAGTCGACGTCGCGCGGGAGCGGGCGAACCGGATCCTGGGTGAGGCCGAGGTCTCCCCCAACTATCAGCGACTGCTCGGATACGGTGACGCCAAGGATGTCGGCGACATCTGCGCGGCCGGCGACGAGGACGCGATCCTGGCCCGATTCCGCCGATTCGCCGACGCCGGGGTGACCGACCTGTCGGTGCGGCTGCTGCCTATCGGCGACAACCGAGACGAACTCGTCGCCTCCAAGCGCCGGACGCGCGAGGTGATCGCCGCGCTCGCGACGGAGTTGCGTTGACGACCGAAAACCCCGGACCGCTGGCGGGGATACGCATCCTCGAGGTCGGCACCATGCTGGCCGGCCCCTATGCCACCATGCTGCTGGCCGACCTGGGCGCCGAGGTGACCAAGATCGAACCCGCGGGCGGGGAGATCTCCCGCGGGGTCGGCCCCAGCTACTTCGCCAGCCTCAACCGCAACAAGTCCAGCGTCTGCCTGGACCTGAATTCCGAAGCGGGACAACGCCGTTTGGGTGAGCTGGTCGCGGACTCCCACGCGCTGCTGGTCAACCTCAAACCGTCGGCCATCCGCCGGCTCGGGCTCACCTACGACCGGCTGCGGCGGCACAACGAAAAGATCGTCTGCGTCGCGATCACCGGCTTCGGGCTGAACGGCGGCGACGATCCGGCGTTCGACTACGTGGTCCAGGCGTCGACCGGGATCGCCGCGATGACCGGCGATCCGGACGGGCCGCCGACGCTGCCCGGCTACTCCTCGGCCGACAATTCCACCGGGATGTGCGCCGCACTGGGGCTTTTGGCCAAGATCGTCTCCGGCACCGGCGGGCAGGTGGACGTGTCGCTGCGCGACGTCATGCTCTCGCAGCTCAACTATCACGCGTCGGCCTACCTCAACAGCGGGGTGGAGCCGCAGCGCCGGCCGAACGGCGCGCACTCGTACTACGTTCCGGCCCAACTATTTCCGACCGCGGACGGCTACCTCGCCCTCTTCATCACGCACGACGGATTCTGGAAATCGTTTGCCGCCGAGGCGGGTATCGGCGGGTTCGAGACGATGGCCGAACGGGTGGCCCGCCGCGATGACGTGCTCGCCGTCGTCACCGCGATGCTGGCAACGGACAGCGCGGTGGGGTGGGAACGGCGACTGCGTCCGCTCGGCGTGCCCGCGGCGGCCGTGCGGACGCTGCCCGAGGCGCTCAAGGCGACGCCCGAAGTGGTTGTCACGGCAGGCGATTTCCGCCTCGTCGGCAATCCCATCCACGTCTCCGGCTACCGGCCGCAGTACCGCCCCCCGCCGGAACTGCCCGAGCGCCAAAGCGTTTAGGGCCCGCCGGGACCCGTCAAATGGGCCTCGGCGAGCTTGCGGAAGGCCGCGACCAGCCTGCTGCGGTCCCCGGCGCGCGTCGCCAGCACGACGTGGCTGGGCTCGACGCCGTCCAGCGGGACCGTGGTGATGTCGGGCCGAAGGCTGCTGACGTTGAAGCCGGCGATGATGGCCACCGCCTGCCCGGAGGCGATGAGCTCGAACTTGTCCTCGAGCGCGTCGATGAACGGGCCGTCGGGGGCCCGGCGCCCGTCGGGGCGAGGATCGATGCGCCAGAAGGCGCTCCAGGCCGGATCGGAGTGCCGCACCCGCGGCATCGGCTCGTCGGCGATGTCGTCGAGCGTGACCGATTCCCGGCCGGCCAGGCGATGATCGACGGGGACCGCCAGCACCCGGGGCTCGTCGTAGAGGACCGTCACGTGTAGCTGGTCGGTGGGGAACGGCAGCCGGGTCACGACCGCATCCACCCGATGGTCCACCAGCGCCGTGCGCGCCTGGTCGAAATCCAGATGCATGACTTGGACGTCGGCGTCCGGGTGCTCGCGGCGCAACTCCCGCACCGCCGGCGTGACGATCATGCCCGACGTGTAGCCGATCACGACGCGGCTGGGCTGGGCTGCGGCCCGGGCCTGTGCCACGGCTTGGACGGCCGAGCGCAGCAGCGCCTTGGCTCGCGGCAAAAACACCTCCCCGGCCTCGGTCAGCCGGGTGCCCTGCGGGGTGCGATCGAGGAGCCGGACGCCCAGCTGCTGTTCCAGCCGGCGGATCTGCCGGCTCAGCGACGGCTGCGCGACATGCAAGGCGCTGGCCGCCCGGCCGAAGTGCCGGTGCTCGGCCACCACGACGAAGTACCCGACCAGCCGCAGATCGAGGTCCACCTCGCGAGAACCCGCCATGCACGCATGCTAACCCCCGCCGTTGCGACCGCGACGGCTCAGCGCGGCACAGCCTGCGGTGATGCGCGATTCGCATCGCGCCATCCGAAATAGGACTTGGACGCCGGGCCCGCCGCGGTCATTGACTGGTGGCATCGACACGAAGGGAGATCCACCTCATGCACGTCTTTGTCACCGGCGCGACCGGACACATCGGGTCCGCCGTCGTCGATGAACTCCTCGAAGCCGGCCACCAGGTCACCGGCTTGGCCCGGTCGGACGAGGGCGCGGCCGCGCTGACGGCCAAGGGTGCCACCGCGCACCGCGGCGACCTCGATGACCTCGACAACCTGCGCGCCGCCGCCGCCGACTCCGATGGCGTCATCCACCTCGCGTTCAAGCACGACTTCGACGACTTCGCGGGCGCCGCGCAGACCGATCTGCGGGCCGTCGAGGCGATCGGGGAGACGCTCGCCGGTTCCGAGCGGCCGTTTGTCATCACCTCGGGAACGCTCATCTTCCCGATGGTCGGGCTCGGCCGGATGGGAACCGAAAACGACGCCCTGCCCGGCGGGCCGCGGATCGACTCGGAGAACGCGGCGATCGCGCTGGCCGAGCGCGGGGTGCGGTCGTCGGTCATCCGGCTCGCGCCACTGGTGCACAGCCACCTCGATCACCATGGCTTTGCCCACCATCTGATCAACGTTGCGCGCGAGACCGGCAAGTCGGCGTACATCGGCGACGGCTCCAACCGCTGGCCCGCTGTCCACACCCTCGACGCGGTTCGCCTGTACCGGCTGGCCCTCGAAAAGGCGCCCGCCGGAACACGATTGCACGGGGTCGCCGACGAAGGAGTGCCGTTCCGCGAGATCGCGGGCGTCATCGGCCGGCACCTCGATGTGCCCGCGGTCGGCATCCCCGTCGAGCAGGCGGGCCACTTCGGCTTCCTGTCGTTTTTCGCGTCCCTGGACAACCCGACCTCTAGCGCCCTGACCCAAAAGACGCTGGACTGGCACCCCGAGGGGCCGGGGCTGATCGAGGACCTCGACGCGGGTCACTACTTCGGCGAGTGACGGGAAAAGTCATGGCCAGCAACGTGATCGACGCGGCGCGGCGGGCGCTGGGGCCGGTGGGGTGTGCCTGCCGGTCTCCTTCACCAGCACCCCGCACGCCGATCTGCAACGAAAGGCGGTGGGGCGGCTAGAAAGCGCCGGACTACCCGCACCGGATGGACGCCCCCACCTGGCCGCCGCCCCCCGACGCGCCCTATCCGCGGATCGTCGCGGCCAACGGCCCGAAAATGCTTGCGCTGTCGGCTGATATCGCCGACGGGGCACTGCCGGCCATGCGGCCGCCGGAGTTCACCGGGCAGGCGCGCCGGGTGCTCGGGCCGGACAAGCTCTTGGTTGTCGCGGTGTCCTTCGACGCCGATAGCTCGAAGGCGACCGTGCGGCAAGCGGTGCGAGAGCACCTAGCCGCCGGCGCCGATCACGTGACGCTTCTAGGACCCATCGGTATCGAGTTCGCCACTGGCGTAGGCAAACTCGAGGAGCTCGCCTCGAGTTTCGCCGGCTAGCGGCCGCGCTCGGCCGTCGTCTCGAACAGCCGAGGGACGGGCGGGGGATCCATCAGCAGCGCGTCGGACATGTGCAGCTGACCGGCGTTGGCGATCATGTTGTCGAGGATGGCCTGCAGGTCGTCGCCCTCGAGTTCGTAGATGGCGACATACGGGCCCTGCCCGTCGAGCGGCCGCAGGCGGCGGGCCGCGACGATCCCGTCCAGCGCCAGCAGTTCGGGTATGTGCACCTCGTCGTACCAGGTGTTGTACTCCTGTTCGCGATCGGGCGAGCTGGGCCGACTCTCGACATACATGATTCCCTTGGCCATCGTCGCAACCTCTCTGTCGCTACTCGTAGCGCACTACGACCGAATCGGTGTCCGGCACGCCCTGGCACGTCAGAATGTAACCCTCGGCCACCTCGTCGTCTTCGAGAGCATCGTTGACCCGCATCGTCGCGTGGCCTTCGAGCAGCCTGGCCATGCAGGTGCCGCAGTTGCCGGCCTCGCAGTTGAACGGCGGATCCAGGCCGGCCCGTCGCGCGCTCTCCAGAAGGGTCTCGCCGGGAACCAACGACACCGACACCGTCTTGCGGTCGAGGTGGATCGTCACCGTGCCCGCCTGGGCGCCGTTTGATGCGGGATCTGTCACCCGTTGGCTCTCCTCGATGGTCCGGGTGACCGTCGCCATGACCGCCCCCTCCCGTACTTGCGTTCTTCAGTATAGAGAATACTATTCTCGCTAGGCGATAGGATCTTCTCAAACACCCGGACTGCTGGGAGGGACCGACGTGGCCGAGCCGCCGGCGCTCGTCTTCGAGGACCGGCGATTCGGCGCGCCCGAGCTCGACGCGCTGGCCGACGGCCTGGCGGCCGCGCTGACCAAGCGAGGTGTCGGCGCGGGGCAGCGGGTCGCGGTCATGGCGTCCAATCGGCCGGAGTTCGTGGCCGTGGTGCTGGCGATCTGGCGGCTGGGCGCCACCGCGGTGCTCGTCAGCCCCGCGTGGAAGCGCGACGAGGTCGAGCAGGCGCTCGCAATCACGAACCCCGCGCACGCCGTCGGCGACCACCCCGTGCTGGCCGGGCTGATGCCGATGCTGCACCTCGACGAGCCGATCGGACCCGGCGAGCCGGTGGTTTCGGGGCGCCCGCCGTGCACGTGCGACGCCGTGCTGGTCTTCAGTTCCGGCACCACCGGCCTGCCCAAGGCGGTCCGGCATACCCACGCGTCGTTGGCAGAGGCCGTGGGGCACTGGCGCGATGCGCTGGGACTGACGCGGCGCGACCGCATCCAAATCGCCACGCCCCCGTCCCACATCCTCGGCCTGCTCAACACCCTCACCGCGCTACGGACCGGCGCCTGGCTGCGGCTGCATCCTCGTTTCGACATCGACCGGATGCTGCATCACATCGAAAACGACCGCATCACAGTCGAAATGGCGGTTGCGCCCATCGCGCTGGCCATGGCCTCGCACCCCGCGCTCGAGTCCTACGACCTGTCGTCGCTGCGGTTCATCATGTGGGGGGCCACGCCGGTCAGTCCCGGCGTCGCCGAGACGGTCACCCGGCGGACCGGCGTCGGATGGCTCCCCGCTTACGGCACAACGGAATTGCCCGTCATCGCGTGCAACCCGCTCGATAAGGCCCGGCTGGACTCCGTGGGGCGCCCGGTGCCGGGCGTGGATTTGCGGGTGGTCTCGCTGGACACCGGCGAGCCGGTCGGCCCGGGGGAGGTCGGCGAGATCCAGGCGCGGTCGTTGTCGCTTATGGCCGGCTACCTTCCGTCCGAGACGACCGCCGAGGCGCTGCGCGACGGCTGGTATCGCACCGGTGACATCGGTTGGCTGGACCGGGACGGGTGGCTGCGAATCACCGACCGCCTCAAGGAGATGATCAAGGTGCGCGGCTTCCAGGTCGCGCCGGCCGAAATCGAGGCGGTGTTGCAGGCGCACCCGGCGGTCAATGACTGCGCGGTGTTCGGTGTTCCCGACGCCGTCAACGGCGAGGCGATCGTCGCCGCCGTCGCCGCGCGCGTGCCGGTGGACGCCGCCGAGCTCACCGCCCTGGTGCAGGCGCGGCTCGCGTCCTACAAGCGCCTGAGCCGCGTCGTGTTCGTGGACGATATACCGCGCCTGCCCTCGGGCAAGGTGCTGCGCCGAGCGCTCAAGGAGAGGTATGGATGTACGTCTGACGTCTGAACAGCAGCAACTGCGGGACGCCGCGGCCAAGCTGGCCGACGACCTCGGACCGGGGGCGGTGCAGGACCTCGACGACGCGAGCCGAACCGCGCGGCTGGACAGGCAGATCGAGACGACGGGCTGGCGTTCGCTGCGTTCCGACGGGGCTTCCGGCGTCGAAGTGGCCATCGTCGCCGAGGAGTTCGGGCGGCGGCTGGTCGACGCGCCGTTTCTCGGGCCGGTGCTGGCCGACGACCTGGCGCGTCACGTCGCTACCGACGCCCGGACGGCGACCATCGCGGTCGACGGCCGGGTGATCGACGCCCGGGGCGCCAACAGGGCGTTATCGCTTTGCGACGCCACGGTTTTGGCGACGGGAGTGGGGCCGGGCAACGGCGGCGCGGACCTGACCCGGACCGAGGCGCAGCCGGCGGGCTCGCCGCAACCGCTCGGTCAGGTGGGCCCCGACGCGTCGGCGCGATGGCTGGCCCTCGCGCTTGTCACCACCTCCGCGGACCTGGTCGGTATCGCCCGCGGCGCGCACGCCGTCGCCTGCGACTACGCGAAAATCCGCGAGCAATACGGCAAGACGATCGGCTCCTATCAGGCCGTCGCCCACCTGTTGGCGGAAAGCCTTGCCCTGATTGAGGGTTCGGTCAGCGTGCTGCGCCACGCCGCCTGGGCCGTCGACGAGCTGGCGCCCGCCGAGGCCATTCGGGCCGCTCAGGTCGCCAAGGTCTACTGCGCGCGCGCCACCCGCACCGTCTGCGAGACCGCCGTGCAGGTGCACGGCGGCATCGGCAACACCTGGGACTGCCTGATCCACGTCTACCTGCGGCGCGCGCTCACATCGACCGAGTTGTGGCCGGTCACATGTAAGGAGATCGACTTTGGACTTTCGTGATTCGCCCGACGAGGCCGCCTTCAGGGAGCGGCTGCGCCGTTGGCTTTCAAAGAACGCCAAGCGATACTCCGGGTCGGGAGACGAATACTGGCAGCGCATGGCCGACTGGCATCGCGCCTTGTACGACAACGGCTTCTTCGGCCTGTCCTGGCCTCGCGACTACGGCGGCCAAGACCTGCCGCCCGTCTACGACGTCATCGTCGACGAAGAACTGGTGCGCGCCGGCGCCCCGCCGCGCCCCAGCGTCGGCTACCTCGTCTACGGCATCGGTCGCCATGCCGGCGAGGAATTGCGCAAGCGGTTCCTGCCCGGCATCATCAACGGCACCGAGCGATGGTGCCAGGGCTTCAGCGAACCCGGCGCCGGCTCGGATCTGGCGTCGCTGACCACCACCGCCACCCTCGAGGGCGACACGTATGTAGTCCACGGGCACAAGATTTGGACCAGCTACTCCGACGTCGCCGACTGGTGCCTGCTGTTGGCCCGCACCGACCCCGAGGCCAAGCGTCACCGCGGGCTGTCGGCGTTCGTCCTCGAGATGAAACAGCCCGGGGTGCAACAGCGCCCGCTGCGCATGATGAACGGGGTCACCAACGAGTTCGGTCAGGTGTTTTTAGACGGCGCCAGAGTGCCGGCGGATCGGATGGTCGGCGCGCCCGGCGAAGGGTGGGCCGTCGCCATGACCGTCGTCGGACACGAGCGCGAACCCGCCACCCTCGGTTACGCGGCCCGGTACGGCAAGCTGGTCCGAGACCTGTTCGCGCGCTGGGATGATCGCGACGGCCCGGTGCCCGAGGAGCTGGCCTGGGCCGCGGTGGAGTCCGAGATGCTGACCCACCACGTCCGGCGGCGCCTTTCCGAACAGCTGGACGGCGTGTCGCACGGGCCCGAGGGATCGCTCGACAAGCTGCTGATGACCTGGGTCGAACAATCCGTCGGGCACGCCGCGCTGGCGGTCGCGGGCACCCGCGACCCGGACCTGTTGAGCGCCTACCTGTACAGCCGCGCGCAGAGCGTGATGGGTGGAACCTCGCAGATACAGAAGAACATCATCGCGTCGCGAATCTTGGGACTGTTGGAGTGATCGCGAACGCGGGCGAAGCTCGGGTGAAGCGGGTCACGACCATAGAAGGAGTCTGACATGTACGACATGCCAACCGAAATCGACGTCCGCGCCGACGGGCCGCTGCGGATCATCACCCTGAACCGCCCGGATTCGCTCAACTCGGTCAACGACGACCTGCACGTCGGGCTCGCGCGCTTGTGGCAGCGTTTGACCGACGACCCCACGGCCCGCGCCGCGGTGATCACCGGGGCCGGCAGGGCGTTTTCGGCCGGCGGCGACTTCGCGTACCTGCAGGAGCTGGCGAACGACGCGGACCTGCGCGCCAAGACCATCCGCGACGGGCGGGAGATCGTGCTGGGCATGGCGCGCTGCCGAATCCCGGTGGTGGCCGCGGTGAACGGGCCGGCCGTCGGGCTGGGCTGCAGCCTGGTGGCGCTGAGCGACATTGTCTACATCGCCGAGGACGCGTACCTCGCCGATCCGCACGTGCAGGTGGGGCTCGTCGCCGCCGACGGCGGGCCGTTGACCTGGCCGCTGCACATCAGCCTGCTGCTCGCCAAGGAGTACGCGCTGACCGGCGCGCGGATCAGCGCCCAACGCGCCGTCGAAGTGGGGTTGGCCAATCATGTCGTCGCCGACCCGCTGGCCGAGGCCATCGCCTGCGCCAAGAAGATTCTGGAGCTGCCCCAGCAGGCGGTCGAGAGCACCAAGCGGGTGCTCAACATTCATCTCGAGCGCGCGGTGCTGGCCAGCCTGGACTATGCGCTTTCGGCCGAGCACCAGTCCTTCACGACCGAAGACTTCCGCTCGATCATTGCCAAGCTCAACGCCGGCAAGAACTGACGCGCTGGTGGCCTGCCCGTCGCGGGCGCGACGCCACTGCGATTTTCCGCGTGACTTTTCGCAGCACCGTTACGCCCGCGCCGCGTCGTGCGCGGCCAAAAAGTCCCGCATCACGCGATCGAACTTCTCCGGCTCCTCGATGAACGGCATGTGGGCGGTGGACTCGAACAGCTCGAATCGCGAATCCGGTATGCGCGTGTGCATTTCCCACATGTGCTCGGGAACGCATTCGTCATACCGGGCCGCCAGGATCAGCGTCGGCACGGCGATTTTGACCAGCCGGTCGAGCACGTCCCAGCCGCGGATGGTGCCCACGATGCGAAAGTTGCTCGGCCCGAACATGGTCCGGTAGAGCTCGTTGTTCATGGTCCGGAACGCGCCCTCGAGCTCGGGCGGCCACGGACGAACGCGGCACAGATGAGTTTCGTTCCAGGTGCGGATCGCGGCCCGGTATTCCGGCGCGTAGAGGGTGCCCGCCGCTTCATGGCGGTCAATGGCTGATTGAGTCGCCGGGTCGAGCTCGGACTTCAAGCGGGCCACCGTCTTCGAGAACTCGGGAATCGATGCAAAGCTGTTGGAGATGGTCAGGCTGGCCGCGCCCGAGGGCACATCCAAGGCGTACTGCTGGGCCAGCATCCCGCCCCACGAATTGCCGAAGATGTGGAACCGGTTCAGGCCCAGGGCCTTCACCACGGCGTCCATTTCGGCGACCGCGCGTTCCATCGTCCACAGTTGGGTAGCAGACGGCCGTTCGGACCTCCCGCACCCCAGCTGATCCCAGAAGATGACCTCCCGCTCGTCGGCCAAGCGCCGCAGGGAAATCATGTAGTCGTGTGGTAATCCGGGGCCGCCGTGTACCGCCAGCAGGGGAAGGCCGGTTCCGCCCCCGACCCGCGCGAACCAGACGTTTCCGCCCGGGACCGCGATCATCCCCTGAGTCATCCACCCACCATCGCAAACCCGTGACGCCGCCGCGCGCCGGCGCGCCCGGGAGCCGGTCTCCTTGCAACTCGTACTCTCGAAATGAGAGAATAATGTTCTCGCAATGCCCCGCAATATGCTCGCCGAACTGGAGAAACCCGTGCCCGAAGCCCTCATCGTGTCCGCCCTGCGCACCCCCATCGGCACCGCCAAGAAGGGGACGCTGCGCGATACCAGCGCGTTCGACCTAGCCAACCATGTGGTCAGCGAGGCGGCGAAGGAGCTGGACCCGACCCAGGTCGACGACGTGGTCCTGGGCGAGGGCCTCTACGGGGGCGGCGTGGTCGCCCGCCACGCGGCCATCACGGCGGGCCTGCCGCAGGTGCCGGGGCTGGCCAACAACCGGCATTGCGCGGCCGGCCAGGCCGCCGTGCAAAGCGCGGCCGCCAGTGTCCGCGCCGGCATGGACCAACTGGTGATCGCCGGCGGGGTGAACTCGGCGTCGACGTCGCCACGGTCGCGGATGCAGGTCGACGGCGAGTGGGTGGACTGGTTCCCCCCGACGCACCCCGACCGGCCGGACGCGCCGAACCTCGACATGTCGATCACCGTGGGCTGGAACGCCGCGGTCAAGGCGGGGGTGAGCCGCGAGGAGATGGACGCGTGGGCGCTGCGGTCGCACCGCAACGCGATCGCGGCCATCGACGAGGGCCGCTTCAAGGAAGAGATCGTTCCCATCGAGACGCCGCACGGGTTGTTCGCGGTCGACGAGCATCCGCGCCGTGACACCAGCATGGAGAAGCTGGCCGCGCTCAAGCCGCTGCATCCGGAGATCGAGGGCTTCTCGATCACCGCGGGCAACGCCTGTGGCGCCAACGACGGCGCCGCGGTGCTCACCATCGCCAGTGACGCGCTGGGGCTGCCCGCGCTGGCCACGGTGCGGTCCTGGGCGTCGGTCGGGGTCGACCCCGCGATCACCGGCCTGGCGCCCGTGGAGGCCATCCCGAAAGCCCTTGCCCGAGGCGGCCTTTCGATCGCCGACGTGGACCTGTTCGAAATCAACGAGGCGTTCGCGGCGATGTGCGTGGCCACCATCAAGCTGCTCGACTTGGACCCCGACAAGGTCAACGTCAGCGGCAGCGGCTGCTCGCTGGGACATCCCGTGGCGGCGACCGGCGCGCGGATGTTGGTTACGCTGGTGCACGAATTGCGCCGCCGCGGAGGCGGAATCGGTGTCGCCGCCATGTGCGCGGGCGGCGGAATGGGTTCGGCCACCGTCATCGAGGTTCCGGCCCCGTAGCGCATGACCATCGCCGACCTGATCGCCAGCGCGCGCAACGGATCCCAGCGCGCGGCGGGTCGGCTACTCAGCCTCGTCGAGAGCGAGCGGCGCGACGAGGTGCTCGCCGTTGTCGAGCCCGCACCGATCGACGTGATAGGCCTCACCGGACCGCCGGGCGCGGGCAAGTCGACGACGATCGCCGCCCTGGTGGGCGCGTACCGGGCGCGCGGGTCCCGCGTGGCCGTGCTCGCGGTGGACCCGTCGTCGCCGTTCAGCGGTGGCGCGCTGCTCGGTGATCGCATCCGAATGACCGCGCACATCAACGACTCTGACGTCCTGATCCGCTCGGTGGCGACCCGCGGCCACCTCGGGGGCCTGGCCGCCGCGGTCCCGGCGGCGATCCGGCTGCTCGGCGCGATCGGTTACGGCGTCGTCTTGCTGGAGACCGTCGGCGTGGGCCAGTCGGAGGTCGAAATCGCCGCGGTCGCCGACCCGACCATCGTCATCCTCAATCCCGGCGCGGGCGACGCCGTGCAAGCCGCCAAGGCCGGCGTCCTGGAAGTGGCCGACATCGTCGCGGTCAACAAGGCCGACCGGGAGGGCGCCGAACAGACGGTCCGGGATTTGCGCGCCGAAACCAAGGCCCCGATCGTCAGCCTGGTCGCCGCGCGCGGCGAGGGCGTCGCCGAGCTGATGGCCGCCATCGACGATCATCGACGAACCGACAGCCGGGAACGGCGGTTGGCGCGCGCCCGAGCGCAGATCCTGTCGCTGGCGCAAACCCGCCTGCGCACCGAGCCGGATTTGGATCGGCTGGCCGAGGCGGTGGTCGACGGCCACGACGATCCCTACACCGCCGCCGAAAAGCTGTTGGCGCCAAGGCAGCCGGAATGACGGCTAGACGCCGAGGCCGCCCACCTTTTCGATGCGAATCCTGGTCAGCAGCCCTGGCGGCGAATTGCGCGGGGGAAAGTGCTCGCTGGAACCGAGCATCACCTCCGCCAGTTCGGTCAGCAGTTCGGGGGCCCCGCCCTCGACGATCCGTGCCGACCCGGTGATCGAGAGATATGGGGTCTGCTGCCCCGGGTGGTCCTTGGACAGGATGGTGACGGCCACGCGCGGGTCCCGGCGGATGTTGCGCGTCTTCTGATATTCGCTTAGGTGCGCACTGACCAATTCGTCGCCTTCGGGAGTCGACTGCAGGGCAACCCACACGACCGACACCTGCGGGCTGCCGTCCGGGTTGATCGTGACCAGTGTGGCGTCGGCTCCGCGGCCGATGAAACTGCGCGCGTTGTCGTCGAGCTTCATTGCGTTCCCTTCACTTGGGCGGCGTTGGATCGTGATCGGCGGGTTACTGGCGCGTGCGTGGCGCGTCGGCGCTCCGGCAGATCGATCCACTTCAGCGCCCATCGATTGACGTCGAGCAGGATGTCACCGAGCTCGACGCCCTTTTCTGTCAACCGGTACTCGACCCGCGGCGGCCGACCGCTGCCGAGGGACCGCTCGACCAAGCCCTGCTCTTCAAAATCCTTGAGCCGCTGAGACAGCAGCTTGTCGGTCATATCCGGTATCGCCGCGGCGATCTCGCCGAACCGCTTGGGGCCGGTGACCAAGGCGCGCAGCACCGCGGGCGCCCAGCGGCGGGACAGCATCTCGCCGGCCACCGCGTAGTAGGGGCAGTACGGTAACCAGGTCCCGGGGTCACGGTCCATGCCGAAACGATTTATCAAATAGATAGTAAACTATCGTCAAGATAGTATCACACCCGAGCTTGTCTTCCGGCACGCCGGCGGGTTTCATGTCAGCATGACGCGTTCTGCTGACGAGCTGGTGACGGAATTCTGCCGACGCTGGGCCGCGCCCGACCCGGACGAGCTGGCGGGCTATTTCACCGAAGATGCCGTCTACCACAACATCCCGATGGATCCGGTGCAGGGCCGGGATGCGATCAGGGAGTTCATCGCAGGGTTTGTCGCCGCGTTTGACGGTATCGACTTCAACGTGCATCGGCAGGTCGGCGATGGGCGGGTGGTGATGAACGAACGCACCGACGTAATGCGGCGCAAGGGCGGCGGCGAGATCCCGTTGCCGGTGATGGGCGTGTTCGAGGTGCGGGACGGCAAGATCGCGGCGTGGCGCGACTACTTCGACATGGCGGCCATCACCGGCGCTTTCAGCTAACCGTTCCGGTCGAGCTCCAGGCCTGCTGGGCCACCCGACGGAAATTCCCGCCCAGCACCGCTTCGATCTCGGTGTCGCTCCACCCGCGCCGACACAGATGCTCCTCGAGCCCCAGGAAGGTCTCTGGCGGCATCCACTGGATCGGCCCCCAACGGGTGTAGCTCTCGTCGAACAAGTGCGGATTGCGCGCCGCCTCGTCGACGAAGTCGGCGGAGTCGAACGAGAAGTCGGTGCTGACGCCCACGTGCTCAATGCCAACGACATCGACGGCGTGCTCGAGGTGTCGGGTCATCGCCCCGAGGGTGGGGGTGTTGGGCCCGAGGAAGATGCCGACACCGGTGATTCCGACGACGCCGCCGGTGGCCGCACACGCCCGGGCCTGCTCGTCGGTGATGTTGCGTGGATGATCCCAGACGCTGCGCATGCAGGAGTGGCTGTAAATGACTGGGCCGCTGGATATCTCGCACATGTCCAGGCCGGTGCGGGCGCTGCAATGAGACCCGTCCGGCACGATGCCCACCGCGTTCATCGCGGCGACCAGCGCGCGTCCCCAGCCGGTCAGGCCGCCGTCGGTGGCGTCCAGGCAGCCGCTGCCGGCGCGGTTCGCGTGGTTGTAGGTGGGAAGCAGCGTGCGAACGCCGAGGGCCCGCAACGGCCCCAGGTTGTCGAGATCACCGTCGAGCGGGGCGGAATCTTCCAAATCGAAAACCACCGCGATCCGATCCGCGCGGGTGATCGCATCGACGTCGTCGAGGCTGGCCGCCAGCTCCAGCTGCGGGTGGTCATCGACCGCGGCGCGGTAGTGCCGTAGCAGCGTTACAGCGTCGCCGAAGGCGTGGGGCGCATACCCGGCGTTGATTGACACCAACGCGCCGCCGTCGCGCCGGTAGCGGGTCAACGGCTCGACGGCGGCGCCGGCCTGCAACGGCAGACACGTGTGTTGATCCCACAGGAGCAACGCCATACGGCCCATTCTCCCACGCGGCGAGGTGAAAATGGGAAGGTCTCGGGCCGCTTCGGCAAATTACAGTGCCGGCGCTACTGAAGGTCGATCGACTTCCCGGTGGCGGCGGCGTGGCCCGCGCGGTATCCGAAAACCATTGCGGGCCCGATGGTTCCACCGGCGCCGCCGTAGGCCCGTCCGGTGACGCCGCCCATGGCGTTGCCCGCCGCGAACAAACCCGGTATCGGCTCGCCGCTGACGTGCAGGACGCGGCCGTCGTCGTCGGTGCGCGGCCCGCCCTTGGTGCCCATCGCACCGATGCGCACCGGCACCGCGTAAAAGGGCGCGGTGTCGATCGGCCCCAGAGTCTTTCCCGCGAGCGTCGGCGCGCTCTGATCGCCCCAATACCCGTCGTAGGCACTGGAACCGCGGCCGAAGTCGGGATCGGCGCCCGAGGCCACATGCCGATTCCATTCCTCGATGGTTCGGCTGAGGCCGTCGGCGTCGATGCCGGTCTTGGCCGCCAACTCCGCGAGATCCGCCGACTCGCAATACCAGTCAGGAGCCGGCTGTCCGGGTTCGACACCGAGAAATCCGTAGCGCTGCAAGTGAACCGAGTCGAACACCATCCAGGCGCGGTCGTTGACATAGCCGCCGCGCGGATCGAGATACTGGAACGCGCCGGCCATCGAGTTGTAGTCGCAGGCCTCGTTGACGAACCGCCGCCCCGCCGAATTGACGATGATGCTCCTTGGCCGGGTGCGTTCCAACCGGACGCTGCGGCTGCGCGGCTTGCCGTCGATGGTGTCGCCCGGGATCTGCACGATCGGCACCCACCAGGCCTCGCCCATGTTGGCCAGGTCCGCCCCGTGGGCCATCGCCATCCGCAGCCCGTCGCCGGTGTTGTTCGGCGGGGACACCGCTCCGTGCATCGGGCCGCGCAAAAACGCCTGCGCCAGAACAGGATCCCACTCGAAGCCACCGGTGGCCAGGATAACCCCGCGGCGCGCGCGCACGTCCACGCCGCGGCCTTTCAGCGCGACGCGGACCCCGGTGATCTCGCCGCCTTCGGCGATGAGCTGTTCGGCCCTGGCATTCACCCGCACCGTCACGCCGGCATCCAACACGCCCCGGAGCAGCCCCGCGACCAGGGCGGTGCCGGCGACGCACAGGTCGCTGGTTTTCTCGTCGATCGCCGCGTGCAGCCGCGCGCGGGTTTCGGCGTCGAATCCGACGTTGGACCAATCGGCGGGAAACGACGTGATGCGCGCGCCCCACTCGCCGAGCTCGTTCAGATCGAAAGCGGCGGGGCTGTGCGACCGCCCCCCGGTCGGCCGCCCGCCCGGCAGCTCCGGCCGGTAGTCGGGGAAGCCCTCGGCGATCTCGAAGCGCACGCCGCTGTGGGCCTCGACGAAGTCGAGCATCGCCGCGCCGCTTCGCACGAACGTCTCGACCAGCGCGTCGTCCATCGAGCCCAACGACTGCGCGCGCAGGTAGCGCAGGGCGTCTGACACCGTCAATTCCCCGTCGGGAGAACGGTTGTGGGCGGGAATCCACGCAATGCCGCCCGACACCGCGGTGGTGCCGCCGACGGTGGGCGCCTTTTCGAAAACATCCACCGAGGCGCCGGCGACCGCCGCCGCCAGGGCGGCCGTGAGCCCGGCGCCGCCGCTCCCGAGCACGACTACATCGACTTCGTGGTCCCAAGGCATTTACTGCTATCCCTCCAGCGCTGTGGTTAGTTCAGTAGCTCGGACAACTGCTTGGCGGCGGTGACGACCGCGTCCTTGCCGCGCATCACCACGTCTTCGCGGTGGGAGATGAGGTTGATGCACGTCGGCGGGGAGGGTGCCTGACGGTGGACGGGCACGGCCAGACCGTAGGTGTTCGGTTCGATCTCCCCGTACGTCGTCACCCAGCCGCGCTCGCGGGCCTCGGTGACCAGATCCCGTTCTCCCGGGCGCGGCGGCATGCTCGCCAACAGGGCGATGCCCGCGGCGCCGCGGTCGAGCGGATAGCGGCTGCCCTCGTGGAAGGAGAGTTGGTAGGCGACGTGGCTGGGCACGATGACCGCGATCGCCACCTGCTGGTCGCCCTCGGCGACCAGCAGCGACACGGTGGTGCCGAGATCGTCGGCCAGCGCGCGCAGCGTCGGCAGGCTGAGTTGGCGCACGTTGCGGTCGAAGGACGCGCCGAGCACGGCCAGGCCGGCCCCGGGCCGGTAGCGCCCGTCCATTCCCTTTGTCACCAAACGGAATTCGGCCAACGTCGCTAGCAGCCGGTGGGCGATGGTGCGATGCACCCCGAGTTGGTCGGCGAGCTGCTGCACCGTGAGCCCGGCCGGTGACTCGGACACCATCTGCAGCGCGGAAAGACCCCGCGCCAGCGTCTGCGAACCGGTCCCGGAGCCCGTCATGGCCTTGACATACCACCGGGCGAGAGCCAAGCTCTATATATATCGCACATCAGTGAGCGATATTAGCACACATAGTGGGTCGAATACGAGAACCAGATTTCCCACGCCAGAGAGGAACCGTGGCGGAGTTCGAGAGCATATGGAGCGATCTCCAGGGCGTCGCATTCGAGCAGGGCTACCTCGAAGCGGGCGGAGTGCGCACGCGGTACCTGCGCTCCGGTGATCCCGGCAAGCCGGTGCTGATCCTGTTGCACGGGTCCGGAGGTCACGCCGAGGCCTACGTCCGCAACCTGGCCGCGCACGGCGAGCACTTCTGGACCTGGTCGATCGACATGCTGGGCCACGGCTACACCGACAAGCCGGGCCACCCGCTAGAGGTCCGCCACTACGTCGAGCACCTGATGGCCGTGCTGCGCGCCATCGGCGTCAACCGGGCCTGCCTGAGCGGCGAATCGCTCGGCGGCTGGGTGGCCGCCCGCGCCGCCGTCGACCATCCGGACGTGGTGGACCGGCTGGTCCTCAACACCGCCGGCGGCTCCCAGGCCGATCCGGTGGTGATGCAGCGGATCATCACGCTGTCCATGGCGGCCGCCGAGGACCCGACCTGGGAGACGGTGCAGGCGCGGATCAAGTGGCTGATGGCCGACAAGTCCAAGGACTACGACGACCTGGTCGCCAGCCGCCAAAGGGTATATCGCCAACCGGGATTCGTCGCCGCCATGCGCGACATCATGGCGTTGCAGGACCCCGAGATTCGGGCGCGTAACCTGCTCGGGCCGGACGAGTACGGCGCGATCGTCGCCCCGACGCTGGTGCTGTGGACGAGCGACGACCCGACCGCGGACGTGACGGAGGGCCGGCGGATCGCGTCGATGATCCCCGGGGCGCGCTTCGAGGTGATGCCCGGCTGCGGCCATTGGCCGCAGTACGAGGACGCCAAGACGTTCAATCGCCTGCATCTCGAGTTCCTGCTGGGCCGGTGATGGAGCCCCCCGAGCAAGACACCTCGGTCGACGTCCTGGTGGTCGGCGCGGGGCCGGTCGGGCTGACGCTGGCCAATATCCTTGGCCGGCAAGGGGTCCGGACGCTGGTGGTCGACGAGCGCGACTCGCTCATCGACTATCCGCGCGGGGTCGGGCTCGACGACGAGGCGCTGCGCACCTTCCAGTCGATCGGCCTGGTCGACCGCATCCTTCCCCACACCGTGCCCAACCAGATCCTGCGCTTCGTCGACGCCAAGCGCCGCGTCCTGGCCGAAATGGCGCCGCCCGACGCGCGTTTCGGCTGGCCCAAGCGCAACGGCTTCGTTCAGCCGCTCGTCGACGCCGAGTTGCTGCGAGGGCTGGACAGATTCGATCACGTCGACGTGTGGTGGAACCGCCCCATGACCTCGTGCGTGCAGGCCGCCGACGCCGTGACCGTCGAGTGCGGCACCGATGACGGCGTCGCCGTCGTCCGGGCGCGCTACGTCGTCGGCTGCGACGGCGGGCGCAGCGCCACCCGCCGCATGATGGGGGTGTCCTTCGACGGGACGACGTCTTCGACGCGGTGGCTGGTCGTCGACGTCGCCAACGATCCGCTGGGCCACCCCAACAGCGAGGTAGGCGCCGACCCGGAACGCCCGTACGCGTCCATCTCGATCGCGCACGGAATCCGCCGGTTCGAGTTCATGATTCGCGCCGACGAGACCGACGAGCAGGCCGAGGACCCGGCGTTTTTGACGCAGATGCTGGGGCGGATGGTGCCGCACCCCGACCGCGTCGACGTGATCCGCCGGCGGGTCTACACCCATCATTCCCGCATCGCCGGCGCGTTCCGCAGTGGCCGGCTGCTGCTGGCCGGGGACGCGGCGCACCTGATGCCGGTATGGCAGGGGCAGGGCTACAACAGCGGCATCCGCGACGCCGCCAACCTTGGCTGGAAGCTCGCCGCGGTGGTGACGGGCCGCGCCGACGACCGGCTGTTGGACACCTACGACGTCGAACGGCGCAAGCACGCCCGGGCGATGATCGACCTGTCGACCATGGTGGGCCGGGTCATCTCGCCGACCGACCGCCGGATCGCGGCGGCGCGAGACCTGCTGGTGCGGTCGGCGTCGATCGTGCCCTCGCTCAAGCGATACGTGCTCGAGATGCGCTTCAAGCCGATGCCGCGCTACGAGCAGGGCGCGGTCGTGCACTCGTCTCCGCGCCGCGCCGATTCGCCGGTCGGCACCCTGTTCATCCAGCCCCGGGTCGACACCCGCAACCAGCAAGATGTGCTGTTGGACGACGTGCTCGGCGATTGGCTCGCCGTGCTGTGCTGGAACAACAACCCGCGCCAGATCCTCGGCGAGGAGGCGTTCGCCAGCTGGAAAGCCTTGGGCGCCCGCTTCTTTGCGCTGCGGCCCTCGACTCAGCTGCACTGGGCCGGCCACGACGACCCCGACGTCGCGGTCGTGGGCGACCGCGACGGCGGTCTCAAGTCCTGGTTCGACACCCACTCCGAATCGGTGTTGTTCTTGCGGCCCGACCGGTGCATCGCGGGCGCTTGCATCGCCCAGCTCGCCCCCGAGCTGAGCGCGTCGCTGCTCGACGCCCTCGCACTCACGCCGGGAGGGGGTGATCCGACCGATGACACTGGCTCTGTGCTGTATGTCGCACAGCCCGCTCCTCAATCTCCCCGGGCCGTCGCGGGGCCTGCTTGACGAGATCGAGGGCGCCATCGCCGACGCGCGAAAGTTCGTCGAAGGTTACGACCCCGAGCTCGTCGTCATCTTCTCGCCGGACCACTACAACGGGTTCTTCTACAGGGCGATGCCGCCGTTCTGTATCGGCACGCGCGCCACCGGGGTCGGCGACTACGGCACCCACGCGGGCCCGCTGAACGTGCCCGAAGACCTGGCGACCGACTGCGCGACCGCGGTTCTCGCCGCCGGAGTCGATGTCGCGGTATCGGCGAGCATGGACGTCGACCACGGCACGGTCCAGCCGCTGGAAAAACTCTTCGGGAACGCCACCGCGCACCCGGTGATACCGATCTTCGTCAACGCCATCGCCGTGCCGCTGGGGCCATTGCATCGGTGCCGGGCGCTGGGCGCCGCGGTCGGCGCCTTTCTCGCCGGCCTCGACAAGCGGGTGCTCGTGGTGGGATCCGGCGGGCTTTCCCACAGCCCGCCGGTGCCGACGCTGGCGACCGCGGCGCCGGCGGTGCGGGAACGCATCGTGGACGGTCGGCCGATGACCGCCGAGCAACGGCAGGCCCGGCAGGCGGCCGTGATCGAGGCGGCCAAAAGCTTCGCCGAAGGTGAGAGCGAACTGCAACCCCTCAACCCGGTGTGGGACCACCGCTTTCTCGAAATCGTCGACGAGGGCCGCCTTTCCGAGGTCGACCAGTGGTCGAACTCGTTCGTCGTCTACGAGGGGGGCAGCTCGGCGCAGGAGATCCGAACCTGGGTCGCGGCGTTCGCGGCGCTGGAAACCGCGGGGCCCTACCAGACCACGGTGCGCTTCTACAAGCCGGCCGCGGAGCTGATCGCCGGCTTCGCCATCCGGACGGCCGTGTCGAAATGACCTCTTCATCCGCTACGGCACCGGACGGCTTCGACCACGTCGTCGACGTGCTGATCGTCGGGTCCGGCGGCGGCGGAATGGCCGCCGCGCTGACGGCCCACTCCTCCGGGCTGGACGCGTTGGTGGTGGAAAAGTCTTCCTATTTCGGCGGTTCGACCGCGCTTTCCGGTGGCGGGATCTGGGTTCCCGGGGCGCCCGCGCAGCGCAGGGAGGGCTACGCCCCCGACCCCGAGGGCGTCGTCGAGTACCTGCTGAAGATCACCGAGGGTTTGGTCAGCGAGGCGCGCATCCGGCAATACGTCGAGTCGGCGCCGCGGCTGCTCGAATTTCTCGAGCAGCAGTCGGGATGGCTCGAGTTCGTCTGGAAGCCGGGCTATGCCGACTACTACCCCGAACTCCCCGGCGGCTCCGAGCTCGGCAGCACCATCAATGTGCCGCCCATCGACCTGCGGCGGCTGGGGCCCGACGAGCAGAAGCTGCTGAAACCGCTGGCGCTTGCCCCCAGGGGAATCTGGTTGGGACCCAAAGAGCTTCGCACGTTCTACCGGATCAGGCAGTCGTGGGCCGGCAAAGGCGTGCTGCTGAAGCTGGTGGCGCGCATGGTGCGGGCCAGGGTGTTCGGCGAGCGGATGGCGGCGATCGGGCAGTCGCTGGCCGCCCGGCTGCGCCTGGCGATGCGCGAACGCGGCATCCCGCTGTGGCTGGACGCGCCGATGACCGAACTGCTCACCGACCCCGACAGAGCCGTGACCGGCGCGCTGGTGCAACGGGACGGTGGGACGCTGCGGATCGGCGCGCGCCGGGGCGTGATCCTGGCGTCTGGAGGCTTCGACCACGACCTCGCCTGGCGCAAAGAGCACCTGCCGGTGCTGGACCAGGACTGGAGCTTCGGCAACCCCGCGGCGATGGGAGACGGCATCCGCGCGGGCCAAAGCCTGGGCGCCGCATCGGACTTGCTCGACGAGGCCTGGTGGTTCCCGGCCATCCAATGGCCGGACGGCCGGCTGCAGTTCATGCTCAACGAACGGATGATGCCGGCGCAGTTCATCGTCAACGGGGACGGCAAGAGGTTCATCAACGAGGCCGCGCCCTACATGGACTTCGGCCACGCCATGATCGAGGGCCAGAAATCCGGGGTCACCCACATCCCGTGCTGGCTCATCACCGACCACCGCTCCTGGAATCGCTACGTCATCGCCGGCCACCTGCCGATCCCGAAGATCCCCGGAGCGCCGGTGCCCACCGGGCGCAAAATGCCGCGGGCGTGGCTCGAGTCGGGCGTGGTCAAGTCGGCGACGAGCTGGGACGACATGGCCGCCAAGATCGGCGTGCCGGCGCGCCAGCTTGCCGAAACCGCAGCCCGCTTCAACGAACTGGCCCGCAAGGGCCACGACGACGACTTCAACCGCGGCGACAGCGTCTACGACAACTACTACGGCGACCCCACGTTGCCCAACCCCAACCTGTACCCGCTGGGCAACCCGCCGTACTACGCCTTCCGGGTCATCCTCGGCGACCTCGGCACATCGGGAGGGCTGCGGACCGACGAATACGCACGGGTGCTGCGCCCGGACGACACCGTCATTCACGGGCTGTACGCCGTCGGCAACACCGCGGCGCCCGTGATGGGGCGCAGCTACGCCGGCGCCGGGGCGACCATCGGCCCGGCCATGACGTTTGGCTTCGTCGCCGCGAAACACCTTGCGGGCCGGACCCTTAATTCTCCTAGGAGGTAGCACATGAAGATCTCGCTGTTCTACGAATTCGCCCTGCCGCGCCCGTGGGCCCCCGACGACGAGCGGGTTCTGCTGCAGGAGTGCCTGGACGAGGTCGAGGCGGCGGACAAGGCGGGGTTCTCCACCGTGTGGCTCACCGAGCACCACTTCCTCGAGGAGTACTGCCATTCCACGGCGCCGGAAATCTTCCTGGCGGCCGCCAGCCAGCGGACCAAGAATATCCGGCTCGGATTCGGCATCATGCATTTGCCGCCCGCGGTCAATCATCCCGCCCGGGTCGCCGAGCGCATCGCCACCCTCGACCTGCTCTCCAACGGACGCGTCGAGTTCGGCACCGGCGAGTCCTCGTCCGTGGGCGAACTCGGCGGGTTCAACATCGATCCGGCCGACAAGCGCGCGCAGTGGGAGGAGGCGCTCGAGGTCGCGATCCGCTGCATGATCGAAGAGCCCTTCGCCGGATTCGAGGGCGAGCACATCCAGATGCCGGCCCGCAACGTCATCCCCAAGCCGATGCAAAAGCCGCACCCGCCGGTCTGGGTCGCCTGCACGCGGCCGGCCAGCGTGCAGATGGCGGCCCAAAAGGCCATCGGCGCTTTGAGTTTCGCCTACACCGGTCCCGGGCCGCTGGCCGAGCGGGTCAACGGCTACTACAAGGAGTTCGAGGAGAACGGCGTCCCGGTCGCGCCGCGTATCAACCCCAACATCCTGGCCATCGGAGGCGACCTGTCGATGATGGTGGCCAAGACCGACGAGCAGGCGTTGCAGCGGCTCGGACAGGGCGGCGGTTTCTTCTCGTTCGGGATCATGCACTACTACATGACCGGCGTGCACACCCCCGGGCGCACGGGAGTGTGGAAGCGCTACCTCGAAGAGGTGGACAAGGACCCGACGCTGGCCTACGGTCCCGGGCGCGGCGCGATCGGATCGCCTGCCACCGTGCGCGAATTCCTGCGCGGCTACGAGGAAAGCGGCGTCGACGAGATCATCCTGCTGCTCAATCCGCGCAGCCACGAGGGCACCATGGAGTCCATCGAGCTGATGGGCAAAGAGGTGCTGCCTGAGTTCATCGAGCGCGACGAAAAGGCCGTCGCCGACAAGGCCGCCCGGCTGGCTCCCGTCATCGAGAAGGTCGAGGCTCGCCGGCCGGAGTCGACCGCGCCGCAATTCGACGAGAACTATTCCTTCGGCGGCCTTCCCACCGGCCGCGGCGGTAAGTTCACCGCCAGCGAGATCCCCGAGGCCATGGCGGAGATCAACGAGGGGCGCGTGCAGGCGGCCCAGCGCGCCAAGGAGCAGGAGCAGCAACGCAAGTGATACCGGAAGCTGGGTGAGTCTTGGGGCGCATCGACGAGCTGTGGCGCTACGACGGCCGCCGCGCGGTGGTGACCGGCTGTGCGTCGGGCATCGGAGCACACGTGGTGCGGCAGCTCAGCGAGCTCGGGGCGCACGTCGTCGGGCTGGATAAGCGCCGAGCGGACCTGGCTATCAACGAGTTTCACGAGGTCGACCTCGCCGATCCGGCGTCGATCGACCGGGTGGTGGCCGCCGTCGGCGGGCCGGTGGATGCCCTGTTCAACGTCGCCGGGGTCTCCTCCGGCATCGGCGACCCCGCGCTGGTCGTCACCGTCAACTTCCTGGGCCTGCGCCAGGTGACCGAGGCGCTGCTTTCAAAGATGGGCCCGGGGGCTTCGATCGTCAGCGTCTCGTCTCTTGCGGCGGCCGCCTACCGCGAGCACCTGCGGTCGGTGGCGCCGCTGCTGAATACCGCGACGATGCAAGAGGGTATCGACTGGTGCCGTCGTCATCCGGACGTGCTCGGCAACGGCTACCAGCTGTCCAAGGAAGCCATCATCCTGTACACCATGCGCAGCGCGACGCCCCTTGGCACGCGGGGCATCCGCATCAACTGCACCGGCCCGGGGGTGACCGAGACCCCGATCCTCGACCAGCTGCGGACCGCCTACGGGCAGGGCTACCTCGACGCCATACCCAAGCCGCTGGGCCGCGCTGCCGTGCCCGCCGAGCAGGCGTCGGTCCTGCTCTTCCTGAATAGCCCTGCGGCCAGCTACATTACGGGCCAGGTGTTGTGGGTCGACGGCGGGAACGTGGGTGCCGCGATCGCCCGTGAGCTCGAGGAGGAAGCACCGTGGCCGGCGTAACCGACTTCCGTCGCGTCGCTCGCGACGTGTCCAACTGGGGACGCTGGGGAGCCGACGACGAGCTGGGCACGCTGAACTTCATCACCCCCGAAAAGGTCGCCCAGGCGGCGGGCCTGGTCCGGCACGGCAAGGTGTTTCCGCTCGGCGTGGACTTTGGTGCGGCGGGGCCGCAGGGCGCCTTCGAGTTTCGGCACAACCCGGTGCATCTGATGACCGTGGACGGTGGCGACGCGAACACGCTGACCAAGTACGGCCCCGAGTGGGCCCGAAACCCGTTGGCCAAGCAGCTAAGCGGCTACATGACCGCCGACGACCCGTTTCGCTTTAACGACGACATGATCATCATGCCGTTGCAGGCGGCCAGCCAATGGGATGCGCTCTCGCACGTCTATTACGACGATCAGCTCTACAACGGCTTCCCGGCGGATTCGGTCACCAGCATGGGGGCCTACCACTGCGGCATCGACAAGGTCGACGTCAAGGGCGTCACGTCGCGCGGGGTGCTGCTCGACCTGGTTCGGCATCGCGGCGCGGAGGTCTTCCTCGAGGCCGGAAACCCGATCACGCCCGAGGAACTGGATGACGTCGTTCGCGCCCAAAAGGTGAGCGTCGGGCGCGGTGACATCGTGTTGATCCGGACCGGCTGGTGGGCAAGGTTTTTGCTGACCGGCAACAAGACCGAAGGCTATTCCGGGCTGGACTGGCGATGCGCCTCGTGGCTGCACGATCACGAGATCGCGGCGGTCGCTGCCGACAACCTACAGGTCGAGGACCTGGTGTCCGGCGTCGAGGGGATCACCTTTCCCCTGCATCTGCTTTGCCTGCGTGACATGGGGATGATCTTCGGCGAGTACTGGGACCTCACCGCGCTGGCCGACGACTGCGCCGCCGACGGCGTCTACGAGTTCCAGCTCGTCGCCCCGCCCCTGAGTGTCGTTGGCGCCGTGGGCTCTCCGGTGAACCCGATCGCGATCAAATGATTCACCGCAAGACCATCGTGGTCGACGGCCTGGTCACCAGCTACCTGGAGGCCGGCGACGGCGACCCGGTGGTGCTTTTGCACGGCGGCGAGTTCGGTGCCAGCGCCGAACTCGGCTGGGAACGCAACATCGCGGCCCTCGCCGCGCGCCACCGAGTGCTGGCGCCGGACCAGCTGGGGTTCGGGCAGTCGGCGAAGGTGATCGACTTCGTCGACGGGCGGGGCATGCGGATCCGGCACGTGGCCCGCTTCTGCGCGGCGCTCGGTGTCGATTCGGCGCACTTCGTCGGCAACTCGATGGGCGCCATCAACCTGCTCACCGACGCCACGTCGGAGAGGCCGCTGCTGCCGATGCGCTCGTTGGTGGCGATCTGCGGGGGCGGGGAGATCCGGAAGGGACCGCGCTTCGACGCGCTGCAGCAATACGACGCGACCCTGCCGGCGATGCGGCGCATCGTCGAGGCGCTCTTTTTCGACCCCGCCTACCCCGCGAACGAGGACTACGTGCGGCGCCGCTATGAGTCCAGCGTGGCGCCCGGCGCCTGGGAAGCCGTGGCGGCGGCGCGATTTCGGCGCCCGGATGCCGCGCCGGCCGCCACGCCGTCCAGCGCGCGCGCCTACGAGCGCATCGCCGTGCCCGCGCTGATCGTGGAGGGCGGCGACGACAAGCTCCTGCCGTCCGGATGGGCGGCCCAGATCGCGAAACAGATCGACGGCGCTCGCTCGGCCGTGGTCGAGCGAGCCGGCCACTGCCCGCAGATCGAGCAGCCCGCGGCCGTCAACGAGTTGCTGCTGGACTTCTTCGCAACCGCCTCGCGTCAGAAGGTGTAGTCCGGCCGGGTCTGCATCCCGGCCTCTTGGTGACAGCTGTTGTGGCAGTGCAGCATCCACAGACCGGGGTTGTCGGCGACCAGCACGGCGGCGATCTTCCGCTTGGGCAGCACGATGACCGTGTCCTTAGCCCTCCTGATCGGCGACATAGGCGATCAATTCTTCGTGAATGCCGCGCGTTCGGACCCGCTCCGGCGTGAGCTGCTCGGTCACCATGGTCCCGCCGACGGTCGCCGGCGCGACGAGGTTGGCGGTGACCCCGTGCGGCGCCAGCTCCAGCGCGACGTACCGGACGAACTGGCCCAGAGCGGCCCCTGCCGTGCCGAGCGCGATCATCCCGTCGCGAAGACGGCGCGACAGTCCGGTGCTGAGATAGACCACCCGGCCGTACCCGCGCGAAACCCTCCCCGGCACAACGGCCTTCGTCACCAGGTACGCGGCATGCCGCTCCGCGTTCACCTTGCCGCCCAGCTGCTCCCAACTGAGGTCGGCGAACGAGGTGACGACGAACGGGATCAATGCGTTGCGCACCAGCGCGTCGACACCGCCCCAGCGCCGCGCGATGGCGTCGGCCATCGCGGAGATGTCCTCGGGCACGGTGACATCGGCCCGAATCGCGACGGCCTCGCCGCCGGCCGCGGTGACGCCGGCGACCACCTCCTCCGCCTGCTGGGCGCTGAAGCGATGGTTGACCACCACCCGAAATCCGCGTCCAGCGAGTACCCGTGCCGTGGCCGCGCCGATTCCGCGGCTGCCGCCGGTGATCAGTGCGACCCGAGGCATCGGTGGTTGCCCCTCGGGCCCGCCGACGCCTACTGCGTCCGGGTGCCTGCCTGCGAGGCCAGCCAGTCGCTGAAGCGGGTGGGGTAGATCGTCGGGTTCTCGCTGTCGAGGGGAACGATGGTGTGCTCGTCGAGGGTCGTGCCGAAATAGCGGGCCGTATTGTCGCCCACCACCTGACGTGGATCGCCGGCCTCGGCCAGCGCGGTCCGGACGAAGTCGGCCATGCCGCGCTTCTCGGGGCCGGCGATGTTGGTGATGCCGTTGGTCGGATCGCTGATCGTTGCGCCGCTGACGGCGGTGGCGACGTCCTTGGCGGCGATGGGCTGGAACGCCCCGACGGGCAGCCGCACCGTGTCGCCGTCGGTCGCGGAATCGGCGATGGCGCCGACGAATTCGAAGAACTGGGTGGCCCGCACGATGGAGTACCGGTTTCCCGACTCCTCGATCAGCTTCTCCTGCGCGACCTTGGCCCGCATGTAGCCACTGTCCAGGGCGCGGTCGGCTCCCACGATCGAGAGCGCGACATGGTGCTGGACGCCGGCCTCGCGTTCGGCGGCGAGAAGGTTTCTGGTCGAGGCGGTGAAGAACTGCATGACGGGGTCGTCGTCGAAGGACGGCGAGTTCGACACATCGACTACCGTATGCGCGCCCGCCACGGCCTCGGCGAGACCTTCACCGGTGACACTGTTGACGCCCGAGCGCGGCGAGGCCGAGATCGCCTCGTGCCCCAGCTGGGTCAGATTGGCGATGACCTGTGAGCCGATGAGGCCGGTGCCCCCGATAACCAGAATCTTCACGATCGAGCCTTCCCGAAGTAGCCGATGAAGCGGTGACCACAGCATTCCATCAATGCTCCGAGAGAGCGATCGGGTGTGAGGCAGCGCCGGAGCTCGCACACTCGGCCCGCACTCGGCCAAACAAGCGCGGCGGCGGCGCTAAATCAACTGCTTGACTTAACACGCGCGGCGCCGATTAACTCGTCGTGTGGCCGACGAACTCGCGGGCAAGGTAGCCGTCGTCACCGGCGGTGCGTCCGGTCTGGGCCGCGGCATGGTCGAAAGATTCGTAGCCGAGGGCGCGCGCGTCGTCATCGCGGATGTCGAGACCGACAACGGCGAGCAGCTGGCGGCGGCGCTGGGACCCGACGCTTTCTTCCAGCGGACGGACGTCTCAAATACCGACGAGGTCGGCGCGCTGGTGTCGGCGGCCGTCGAGAAGTTCGGCGGTTTGCACGTGATGGTCAACAACGCCGGGATCTCGAGCAAGATGCATCGCCGGTTCTTCGACGACGACCTGGCCGATTTTCACCGCGTCATGGCGGTCAACGTCCTGGGCGTGATGGCGGGCACCCGAGAGGCCGGTAGGTACATGGCCGAACGCGGCGGGGGATCGATCATCAACGTGACCTCGATCGGCGGGATCCAGGCCGGCGCCGGTGTGATGACCTACCGCGCGTCCAAAGCCGCCGTTATCCAGTTCACCAAGTGTGCGGCAATCGAGTTCGCGCACTACGAAATTCGGGTCAACGCGATCGCACCGGGCAACATCCCCACGCCGATCGTGTCCAAGTCGGCAGTGAATCTGGACGCCGAGCAGCTCGTGCGGTTCGAGGCGTCCATTCGCCAGACGATGCGCGAAGACCGCCCGCTGAAGCGCGAAGGCACGCCCGACGACATCGCCGAGGCGGCGCTGTACTTCGCCACCGACCGGTCGCGCTACGTCACCGGGACGGTGCTGCCGGTGGACGGCGGGACGGTCGCCGGCAAGCCGATCCGGTCGAGGAAGCGCGAGGGTTGACGTCCGGCGGTCGCGTCGCCCTGCGCTTCAGACGTTGCGTCGGTCCACCCGCAGCTGATGCGGCCGGTGCGCTGATCGTCGATGCCGAAGCTGACGATGCGCCGAGGGTGGCCCCGGCCGATTAAATCAAGCGCTTGACTTAAAGCGCGGGCACCGGTTGACTGGTCCCCATGACCACTGCGGGCAGGGCGGTGCGCACCGAGCGGGCCAGCTCCACCCAGGAGGCGATCCTGGCGGCGGCCGAACGGCTGTACGCCGAGCACGGGATGTTCGCCGTGTCTAACCGGCAGGTCAGCGAGGCCGCCGGGCAGGGCAACAACGCCGCGGTCGGTTACCACTTCGGCACCAAGGCCGACCTGGTGCGTGCCATCGAGCAGAAGCACCGCGGACCCGTCGAGAAGCTTCGCGAACACATGGTCGCCGAACTGCTGGCCGCGCCGGGCTCCGCCCACATGCGTGACTGGGTGGCCTGCCTGGTGCGGCCCCTCACCGACCACCTGGCCGAGCTCGGCCGTGATGGGGCGCCCACCTGGTACGCGCGGTTTGCGGCCCAGGCGATGACCGATCCGGCCTACTACAACATCATCGTCAAGGGGGCGCTCAGCTCCCCGTCGCTGGTTCAAGTCGTCGACGGCATCAACAGCTGCTTGCCCGACCTGCCGGCCGAGGTGCGTTTCGAACGCAACATCATGGCCCGCAACCTGCTGATGCACACCTGTGCGGACCGGGAACGCGCGCTGGCGGCCGGTTCCACAATGCACCAAACCTCTTGGCGCGCAGCGGCATCGGGACTCATCGACGCCATCGTCGGCCTGTGGCTGGCGCCCGTGACGCCGTACGAGTAAGGACCACATAAATGAAAGTAACTGTAGACCAAAACATTTGCGCATCTTCGGGGAACTGCGTGATGAACGCGCCCGAAATCTTCGACCAGCGCGACGACGACGGCGTGGTCGTCCTGCTCGATCCCCACCCCTCGGGCGAGCAAACCGAGGGTGCCCGCCGCGCGGCCGCCGCCTGCCCCGCACTGGCCATCCACATCGAGGAATGAAATGTCGGACACTTTGACGGGCTCCGCCACCGAGGCCGAGATTCCCGAGTATCCGATGCCCAGGCAACCGAGCTGTCCGTTCGCCCCACCCCCGGACGTCATGGCGCTCGCCGAGGCCAAGCCGCTCACCCGCGTCCGAATCTGGGACGGCAGTACCCCATGGCTAATCACCGGCTACGAGCAAGTGCGGGAACTGTTTTCGGACTCCCGAGTCAGCGTCGACGACCGGGCGCCGGGGTTCCCGCACTGGAACGCCGGCATGTTGTCCACCGTGCACAAGCGTCCCCGATCCGTCTTCACCGCCGACGGCGAAGAACACACCCGGTTCCGGCGGATGCTGTCGAAACCCTTCACCTTCAAACGGGTCGAGGGGCTGCGCCCGACGATCCAGCAGATCACCGACGACCACATCGACGCGATGCTGGCCGGTCCGAAGCCCGCCGACATCGTCACCGCCCTGGCCCTGCCGGTCCCCTCGCTGGTGATCAGCCAGCTGCTCGGGGTGCCCTACGAAGACGCCGACATGTTCCAGCACCACGCCAACGTCGGGCTAGCCCGGTACGCGACCGGTGAGGACACCGCCAAGGGCGCGATGAGCCTGAACAAATACCTCGCCCAACTGGTCGAGGCGAAGATGGAAAACCCGAGCGAGGACGCGGTTTCCGACCTGGCCGAGCGGGTCAAGGCCGGCGAGCTCAGCGTCAAAGAGGCCGCGCAATTGGGCACCGGGCTGTTGATCGCCGGGCACGAAACCACCTCGAACATGATCGGTCTCGGTGTGCTGGCGCTCCTGGAAAACCCTGACCAGCTGGCGGTCATCCGCGACGCCGAGGACCCCAAGGTCGTGGCGAACGCGGTCGAGGAGCTGCTGCGCTACCTCAGCATCATCCAAAACGGCCAGCGGCGGGTGGCCCTCGAGGACATCGCCGTCGCGGGCGAGGTCATCCGCGCCGGCGAAGGCATCATCATCGACCTCGCGCCGGCCAACTGGGACCGGCAAGTGTTCACCGAGCCGGACCGGTTGTATTTGCACCGGTCGGGGGCGGACCGCAACGTCGCCTTCGGTTATGGCCGGCACCAGTGCGTCGGCCAGCAGCTCGCCCGCGCCGAGCTGCAGATCGTCTACCGGACGTTGTTCCGCCGCATCCCCACGCTCGCGCTGGCCGTCGGAATCGACGACATCCCGTTCAAACACGACCGGCTCGCCTACGGCGTCTACGAACTTCCCGTGACCTGGTAATCCCAGCTGGCTACGCTCAAGAAATCGATCCGAATGGAGGGTCAACGATGACGACTCAAACCAGCACCGTTTCGCTCTACCCGCCGGGAGGCTTCGGCGCACCGAAGGATCGCCGGGGGCACGCCGGCGGGGCCGACGTGGGGCTGCCGGAGGGGACGGTGGTCTTCTCCGCCGACAACCACATCTCCCTGGCCGCCGACATCTTCTACGAGCGCTTCCCGGAAGACCTGAAGGAAAAGGCGCCCCGGATCTGGTACGAGGACGGCGCCTACCAGGTCGGGCGCAAAGGACAGTCCTTCCTGCCCGGCGACTTCAGCGCGGTGCTGATGCAATACGACGACCTGCCCGGCGCCGCGAGCACCAACATCGAGGCCCGCATCCAGGAGCTGCACGACGATGGCGTTGACAAGGAACTGGCGTTCCCCAACGCGGTGCTGGCCCTGTTCCACTACCCGGACAAGAGGCTTCGCGAACTGGCGTTCCGCATCTACAACGAGTACATCGCCGAGCTGCAGGAGCGCTCCGGCGGCCACTTCTACGGCGCCGGGCTGATCAACTGGTGGGACCCGCAGGGCACCCGGCGAACGCTGGACGAGCTGAAATCGTTGGGGCTCAAGACGTTCCTGATGCCGCTGAACCCCGGCAAGGACGACGACGGCAACCCGATCGACTACGCCAGCACCTCGATGAGCGCCGTCTGGGACGAGATCGAGGCCTCCGGCCTGCCGGTCACCCACCACATCGGAGAAACCCCGCCCAAGAGCCCAACCGAGTTCAACAGCGTCGTCGTCGGGATGATGATCAACATCGACGGATTCCGGGAGACGTTCTCCAAGTACATCTTTGGCGGCATCCTCGACGAGCACCCGCGCCTGCGGATCGGTTGGTTCGAGGGCGGCATCGCATGGGTCCCGTGGGCGCTGCAAGACGCCGAGCACCTGGTGGCCTCGTACCAGCACATGTTCAACCGGCCGCTACAGCACGACGTGCGCCACTACTGGGACACCCACATGAGCGCGTCGTTCATGGTCGACCCCCTGGGCCTGCAGCTGATCGACAGAATCGGGGTGGACAAGGTGATGTGGTCCAGCGACTACCCGCACAACGAAAGCACCTACGGCTATTCGGAGAAGTCGCTGGCCGCCGTGGTCGAGGCCGTCGGGCCGGAGAACGCGGCGCGCATCGTCAGCGGCAACGTGACGAAGTTCTTGGGCCTGCAGTGACGACGTTCGCGCAAGCGGGCGCCGGCACCGGTCACGGGCTGGTTATTCCCGAAACGCCCGACCTGCCGCGCATGCGTCGCGAAACCGGCGCCCGGCTGCGCTCGGCGATGGCCGAACGCGGTGTCGACGCGCTGATCCTGCTGGGCAACAACGCGGTGGTCTACGCCACCGGCACCAGCTGGCCGCTGGGCGACGCCGGGCTGTCCTACGTCGAGCGACCGGTCGCCGTGGTGCTCGCCGACGACGAGTGGCCACACCTGTTCCTGCCGTTCCGCGAAGGCGCCGCCCACGAATCGGACCTGCCCGCCGACCACCTGCACGGCCCGGTGTACCTCGAATTCGACGAGGGTGTCCAGCATTTCGCGCGCGTGCTAAACGATTTGATCCCGGCCGGCGCCGTGATCGGCGTCGACGAATGCACCGGCGCGATGTCGCGCGCGGCAAAGACGCTGTTCCCGGCCGGGGCTCCCGCCGACGCCGCCGCCATCGTGAGCGCCGCCAAGGCGGTCAAGACGCCGGACGAGCTGTCGTGCATGCGCACCGCCATCCGCATCACCGACGAGGCGATGGTCGACGTGCACAAGGCCCTCGCCCCCGGCGTCCGCCAGATCGACCTGTCCGCAAGCTTTTTGCGGCGCGCGTTCGAGCTCGGTGCCACCGCCAGCATGCTGGAGCCGATCTGGCAGGTGATGCCGCCGAGTAAGGCCGAGGGGGTGTGGACCACGCACGGCGACCTGGCGCTGCCCCTGCTGTCGACCGAACGTGAACTGGCCGAGGGCGATGTGCTGTGGACCGACGTCAGCATCACCTACCACGGCTATTGCTCGGACTTCGGGCGCACCTGGATCGTCGGGCGCGAGCCGTCGCCGCGCCAGCGGGCGCAGTTCGACAAGTGGTTCGAGATCATGACGGCCGTCCTGGACGTGGCCCGCGCCGGCGTCACCGCCGCCGACCTCGGACGGGCCGCGACCAAGGCCAACGGCGGACGCCGGCCCTGGCTGCCGCACTTCTACCTCGGCCACGGCATCGGCGTCAACGCCGCCGAGATGCCCATGATCGGAACGGATCTCGGTGACGAGTTCGACGAGAACTTCGTGCTGCAACAGGGCATGGTCCTGGTCTTGGAGCCGGTGGTCTGGGAGGACGGCACCGGCGGCTACCGCAGCGAAGAGGTGCTGGTGATCACCGACGACGGCTGGATCAAATTGACCGACTACCCCTATTACCCCTATGGCAACTGAAGTCTTGCCCGACGCTGCGGCGCTGCGGCTGGGGCGCCGGCAGCGGGCGCTGGAGCAGATGGCCGCGCACGACCTCGACGTCTTGGTGCTGGGCCGCCAGGCCAACGTCCGCTACGTGTCCGGTGCGCCGCAGCTGTGGGTCGCCGGCACCCGCCCGTTCGGGCCCACCTGCGTCCTGATGCGCGAGACCGGCGCCGTTCATCTGCTCAGCACCTGGGACGAGGGCGTACCCGACGACATCCCCCACGAAAACCTTTACGGCATTTCGTGGAATCCGATGAACACCATCGCGGCGTTGCAGCGCATCGACGGCGCGGCCACCGCGCGCCGCGTCGGAACGGACGCGCTGTCACCGGCCTTCGCGAAGCTGCTGCCCGTCGCGTTTCCCAACGCGACGCTGGTCGACGGGGAGCTCGCGATGCGCGCCGCCCGGCGAATCAAGACGGCAGAGGAGGTCGATTCTCTGCGGCGGGCGATCGCGGTGGCCGAATCCGGCCTGGCCGCAGCGGTTTCCGAGCTGCGCCCCGGGGTCAGCGAACACCTGCTGGCCGCCGTGCTGGTGGAGGCGCTGGCCGCCGGCGGGGTAAGCACGCCGTCGAATCAGGATGTCGCGTGGGTGACCTCACGCGATCACCCATGGCGGCGCGTCGACGGCGACCGTCGTGTTCGCGACGGTGACCTGGTGGCGTTTTCCGCCGGGGTGCTGGCCGGCGGCTACATCGGCGAGGTGGGACGGACCTGGCCCGCGGGCGGGCCCAACGGCGCGGCCGGCCCCTTCCGACGTTGGGACAACCTGTGGGCCAAGCTGTTAGCCGCGTGCCAACCGGGCGCCGCGGCCGACGGGCTGCTGACCGCCTACCAAGACGCGGGGGAGCCCGCACCACCGATGCCGGTGGCGCGGGGACTGGGCATGGGCTTCGACCCGCCCGTCGTCTCCCAACACCTGCCGCGCAGCGCCGCCGCCGAAAGGCTCGAGCCCGGGATGGTGCTGGCCGTCACCGGCTACGTCTGGGAGCCGGGAGTCGGAGCCGTGTTCGGGCGGGAGGCGGTGCTGATCACCGCCGACGGTCCCGAGGTGCTGACCTCGAGCCCGTCATGGCGGGGATGAGTGCGGAACCTCAGGCCGAAGCGCCGCTGACCGGCTACACGGTCGTCGACCTGTCGACCGGAATAGCGGGCGCCTACTGCACGAAGCTGCTCGCTGACGGCGGGGCCACCGTCGTCAAAGTCGAACCGCCAGAAGGTGATCCGCTGCGGCGATGGTCGGCCTCCGGCGCGGCCATCCCGCCCGGCAGCGACGGCGCGCTGTTCGGCTATCTGGCCGGCTCCAAACACAGCGTCGTGGCCGACCCGGAATCCGGCGAAGACGCGGCGATGGTCCACCGGCTGCTGGCCGGCGCCGACGCGGTGGTCTGGTCGGGCGGCTCACCGGTCGCCGAACACCCAGCCTTCACGCCCGCGGCCATCCGCGCGGCACACCCCCACCTGGTCGTCACCGCCATCACGCCCTTCGGGCTCGACGGCCCCTGGAAACACCGCCCCGCAACCGAATTCACGCTGCAGGCCTGGTCGGGCGGCATCGTCGGGCTGGGGCGCGGGCTGCCGGAACGCGCGCCGGTGTTCGTCGGCGGCCGGGTCGGTGAATACATGGCCGGCGCCTACGCCAGCGCCGCCACCATGACGTCGTGGTTGGGCCGCGCCGGCGGCGGTGCCGGCCAATCCGGTGAACTCGTCGACCTGTCCATGCTGGAAACCCAGATTCAGTGCCTGACCTATTACCCGGTCACCTACTTCGAGATGCTCGGGCGGCCGTGGCGAGACGCCCGCCGGCTCACGGTGCCGGGCGTGGCCCAGGCGAAGGACGGCCTGGTGGACCTCGGGTGCGGCACCGCCCAGCAGTGGTTCGACCTGTGCGCGATGGTCGGCCACCCCGAATGGATCGACGAAGAATCCCCTTTGACCATCACCGAGCAGGCCAACGTTCACGCCGACGACATCTACGCCTGGGTCGAGGTCAACGTGGTCGACGAGATCCGCGAACTGGCGACGGCCTTCCGGATCCCCAACGCGCCGGTCGCCAACGGCGCCAACATCACAGCGCTGGACCACTTCCGAAAGCGGGGCTCGTTCGTTCGCAACCCGCGCGATGGCTTTCGACAGCCGGGCCACCCCTACCGGATGCGGCCCGCACGGCTTCGGCGGCCCGGCCCCGCGCCGCGGCTGGGCGAGCACACCGCGCGCTACCGGTCCGCCGCCGCGGCGCCAACCCCCACGCCGACGATCCCCAGGGCGGCAAACCGCCTGCCGTTCAACGGCCTCCGCGTCCTCGACATGACCAGCTTTTGGGCGGGCCCGTGCTGCACCCACTTCCTGGCCATGCTCGGCGCGGACGTCATCCACGTCGAATCGGCCCGCCGCCCGGACGGCACCAGGATGATCGCCGGCATCCCGGTCACCGAGGACCGCTGGTGGGAGAAATCACCGATCTTCGCGGCGCTGAACACCAACAAGAAGGGCCTCGCGCTTGATCTGCAGAGCCCGCGCGGGCGGGACATCCTGCGCCGGCTCATCGCGACCTGCGACGTGCTGGTGGAAAACTTCACGCCCCGGGTGCTGGACCAGATCGGCCTCGATTTCGCGGCGGTGCAAGAGGTTCGGCCCGACGCGGTGATGCTGCGGATGCCCGGGTTCGGCCTCGACGGGCCGTGGCGGGACAACCCCGCGTTCGCGTACGCCATCGAGTCGGCGTCGGGCCTGAGCTGGCTGACCGGCTATCCCGACATCCCGCCCTACGAGCCGTATTCGATCGGCGATCCCAACGCGGGCGTGCACGCGCTGAACGCCCTGCTGCTGGCGCTGGAGCACCGCCGGCGCACCGGGCAGGGCGTGCTGGTCGAGGCGGCGATGGTGGACGCGGCGCTGGCCATCTCCGCCGAGCAGGTCATCGAGTACTCCGCTTACGGCGCGCTGCTGCAGCGCGCCGGCAACCGCGGACCGACCGCGGCACCGCAAAACCTGTACCGCACCGCCGACATCGACGAATTCGGCCGGCTCGACAGTTGGGTCGCCATCGCGGTCGAGACCGACGACCAGTGGGAGCGCTTGCGCGGCGCCCTCGGATCCCCCTCGTGGGCAACCGATCCCGCGCTGGCGACCGCGGCCGGCCGGCGCGCGCACCACGACGTGATCGACCGGCGCCTGGCCGAGTGGTGCGAGCGCCGCGGCAGCGACGACGTCGTGTCAACGCTGTGGGACGCCGGCGTCCCGGTGGCCAAGGTCATGCAGCCCCACCGTCAAACCGAGCTGCAGCAGCTGGCGTTTCGCGGCTTCTTCGAAGAAGTCGAACACCCCGTGAACGGGCGGGCTAAGCTCAGCACCGTGCCGATGCGGTTCTCCACTGCTCCCGGGCCGTTGCACAGGACCCCCGCGCCCACGCTCGGGCAGCACAACCACCAGCTGTTGGCCGAGTTGGGCCTGACCGACGCCGAGATCGCGCAGTTGCACGCCGACGGGGTCATCGGTCAGACGCTCGCGACGCGCGTGTCGACCTGACCGCAGATGGCGATCGACCCCTCGAACATCTTGCTCACCGATCGCGTCGCGGTGGTGACCGGAGCCGGCGCCGGCATCGGCCGCGGCATCGCGGCCGGCATGGCCGCCTTCGGCGCCCGGGTCGCGGTCTGGGAGCGTGACCCGGAAACCTGCGCGGAGGCCGCGAAATCGATCGGCGCACTGGGCATCGTCACCGACGTCCGCGACAGCGGCCAGGTGGACGCGGCGCTGCAGCGCACCACCGCGGAACTCGGGCCGGCGACCATCCTGGTCAACAACGCCGGCGGCGTGTTCCCCTCGTCGCTGCTCGAGACCAGCGAAAACGGTTGGGACGTTTTGTACAAAGCCAACCTCCGCCACGTGCTGCTGTGCACCCAGCGGGTCGCCCGGCAATTGGTGACGGCGGGCCTTGGTGGCAGCGTCATTTCCGTGACATCGATCGAAGGCGTGCGCGCGGCACCCGGCTACGCCGCCTATGCGGCGGCCAAGGCCGGTGTCATCAACTACACCAAGACCGCGGCGCTCGAGCTGGCTCCGCACGGCATTCGCGTCAACGCCATCGCGCCCGACATCACGCTCACCGAAGGGCTGGCGCGGCTCGGCGGCGAGGCGGCGACGACCGCCACGGGCCACATCGTGCCGCTGGGCCGGCCCGGCCACGTCGACGAGATCGCCAGTGCCGCAGTATTTCTCGCGTCCGATATGTCGGCTTACCTGACCGGGCAGACGCTGCACGTCGACGGCGGCACACACGCCGCCGGCGGCTGGTACCACGACCCGCAGACGGGCGACTACCGGCTCGGACCCAGCTGACACTCGACGGTGGGGCCGAACACCTCGAACGCCTCCCTGGCGGTTCGCGCCGCGATGGGGTGCAGAACTTCGCCGGCGGTCGCTTCAGAACTCATCGGTACCGAGCCTTCCGGGGCGTTCGCGCGACGCACCCGGTATTCGATAACGAGACCGCATAGCGAATAGTTGGGGGCGAACGGGCGGCTCAGTGCGCCCAGCCGGCGGCCGCCTGTTCGTCGAAGGTGCGGTCGATGCGCTCGAACCTGCGGCGGATCGAGTGCCGGGCGGCCTCGTGCGGCAAGACGTAGAGGCGGTTGGCCAGAATCGCATCGGCGGTCAGCCGGGCGACGTCGTCCACTCCCAGCGTGTCGTCCTGGGCCGGCAGCCCACCCATCGATCCCGTCACGTCCGGCGTCGCCGCGAGCCCGTAATCGGCGCCGCGGATGCGTTCCGAGTTGGACACGAGCTTGGTTTCCACGACCATCGGGCACAGCACCGACACGCCGATGCCGTTGTCCCTGACCTCGCGGGCCAGCGTCTCCGCCAGCCCCACGACGCCGTATTTGGCGACGCCGTAGGTCCCCAGACCGGCGTTGGGCACCAGCCCGGCGAAGGAGGCGGTGAAGGCGATGTGCCCGCCCTTGCCCTGCTCGAGCAACCGCGGCAGGAACGCTTCGACGGCGTGGATCGATCCCCACAGGTCGATGTCGATCACCCAGCGCCAGTCGTCGTGGGTCATCTGTGCGATCGGCCCGGCGATGACGATGCCCGCGTTGCTGAAGACGACGTCGACCTGGCCGAGGAGGCGGAAGGCCTCGTCCGCGAGGTGCACCATCTCGTCGAGGTGCCGGACATCGCACGTCACGCCGTGCGCTTTGAACCCGTCGTGGCGCAGCCCGGCAACGGCCTGCTCCAGCGCGGGCTGATCGACGTCGGCGAGCACGACCCGCGCTCCGCGACGGGCGAACTCGGCGGCGGTGGCCAAGCCGATGCCGCTGGCTCCGCCGGTGATCACGGCCCCGCGCCCCTCGAATCCGTCCATGGGACGGAACCCTATTTCAGGCAGCTACCCGCGTCGACGGGCAGGGTCACGCCCGTGATGTACCGGGCCTCGTCCGAGGCCAAAAACAGCACCGCGTTGCTGATGTCGATGGGATCCACCCACGGAATCGGCAGCGTGTGGAACATCTGGCAGATCGGCGCCATGTCATCGGGCCCAGGGCTTTTTAGGTCGGGGCGGAACATCTTGAACGTTCCCTCGTTGTGCAGCATCGGCGTGCTGACATGCGTGGGGTGCACGGAGTTGACGCGAATCATGTGCTGTCCCAACTCGACTGCGAAGGAACGCATGATGCCCACCACACCGTGCTTGGCGGCGACGTAGCTGCCGCAGTGCGGGTAGGCCTTCAGCCCGCCCACCGAGCTCGTCAAGACGATGGACCCGCCGTTACCACCCGCGATCAGGTGCGGCACACCGGCTTTCACCGACTTCCAGACGCTCGACAGGTTGACGTCAATCATTTCCTGCCAGTCGTATTCGCTGGTCTTGTCCAGGGTGTCGCCGCCGTTGCCGATGCCGGCGTTGGCCACGATGATGTCCAACCGGCCGAGTTGTTCCACACCGCTGTCGACCGCGGCCTTCAGCGCGTCGTAGTCGCGCACGTCGACCTCGGCCGTGACGATCCTGCGGTTGTGGCCCTTGACCAGGTCGGCCGTCTCCGCCAAGTCCTCGGGCGTCGACGCCGGAATGGTGGTGTTCCGCACGATCGGCTTGCAGACGTCGACGGCGATGATGTCGGCGCCCTCCTGCGCCAACCGCACCGCGTGGCTGCGGCCCTGACCGCGCGCGGCCCCGGTGATGAAAGCGACCTTGCCTTCAACGCGTCCGGTCATAATAACCTCATTTCTCAACTGGCTCAGCCGATTACGGCTGGCATAATCTCCCATCCCCGCACCGTCGACGTCGGAGATAGCGGGGCTTGGCAAAGGTCGACGTCCCACTCGGGGAAGCGTTGGACAGCACGCCGGGTGGGATGTCGCCGAACCGGCTCAGGGCGTAAAAACCGTGCTGCCCGTTGTAGTGGAGCGTGCAGCCCGACGTCGTACGGATCGAAGTAGATCTCGCTGGCCGCGCTGAGTGTCACGGGTATCAAATCGCCTCTCGCCGGAACCGCGTCCCCCGGATCGCGGATTCGTGCCGCTTTTGAACTCTGTCATCAGCGACCGACGGGTGTCAACGGCGAATCCGTTTCTGCTATCTCTAGTTCTGAAAATTAGAGAACCATGTTCTCGCCAGCCCGGCGGGCGCGTTGTTTGCTTACTTCCCGGGTGGGGGTGCGGCGAGGGTCAGCGGACGAATCCGCGTGAGCAGAAATCCCATACCTCGTCGGCGGTGATGGGGTGGACGGTGGCGTCGTCGGAGCCGCCGCTGGATTGCGCGATGAACATCACCGTCTGCATCGTCATGGCGGCCACCCGCTTCGGATTGATCCCGGCGCGCAGCTTGCCGGCGTCGCAGGCGGCTTCCATGAGCTCGGTCAGCAACGCCAATAGCGGGGCGTGGGCGACCTTGACTTCGGCCGGATGGGTCACCAGCAACCGCGGCGCGAAGTCGGTGAACAGCGGCCGCTTGGCCGTCGGGTCCGGGCGCGATGCCTCGTAGAGCAGTTCGACGGCGACCTTCAGCCGCTCCAGCGGATCGGTGTGGCTTTCGGTGGCGGCGCGGATCTGGTCGGCGGACCGGCTCAACGCGTCTTCGAACAGCGCCAGCAGCAGCTCGTGCTTGCCGTCGAACTGCAGGTAGAAGCTCCGCAGCGACTGGCGGGACCGGTCCACGACCTCTTGGACGGTAAAGTCGGTGCTGCCCTTTTCGATGATGATCGCCTGTGCGGCGTCGAGGAAGCGCTGAACGCGCTGGGCGGCCCGCAGTTTCGCGGTCTTGATGGACCGCTCGACGGCGCGCTGCTTCCAGGCCGGCTCTTCGCTCGGGTTCGTCACGGGCGGCTCAGGTGATTGCCGTGTGGGGAGAACATGATTGGACTCTACCGGAGAACGCCGTGCCATCGCTGCGCTCGACCCCCTCACGGAAGCTGTTTTTGAGATTGTAACTTTCTCACGACGAGAATACTATTCTCTTAGACATGTGTTTGGAAGTTTAATCGCAAGAGCGAATCGCGCCGCAACCGAGAATCCGCAAACCACCCGGCAGGGAGTGCTGTGCAGCTGACCTTTGACCGCGACGTCGAGGCGTTCCGCGCCGAATTCGTAGCGTTTCTCGACGAGCATTTGCCGCCCGACGCGGCGGCGGGGGAGCGGCCGCGGTCCAGCTCGCACGTCCCGGAATGGGCGCGTCGCTGGCAGCGGCTGCTGTTCGACCACGGCTGGCTGCTGCCCGGCAACCCGCCCGAGTTCGGTGGGCGCAACGCCACGCTGCTGCAGCAATACGTGTATCTGGAGGAGTTGGGGCGCCGGCGGATCTGCCAAAGCTTCAACCCGCAGGGGGTGGGCATCGTCGCGGCGTCGCTGCTGGCGTTCGGAACCCCCGAGCAAAAACGGCGGTGGGCGGTGCCGATCCTGCGCGCCGAGATCACCGCGTCACTAGGGATGAGCGAGCCCGGCGCGGGCTCGGACTTGGCTTCGCTGAAAACGCGGGCGGTGCTCGACGGCGACCACTTCGTCGTCAACGGGCAGAAGGTGTGGACCTCGGGCGCCCACGACGCCGACGTGTTGTTGGCGTTCGTGCGCACCGACCCCGAGAAGCCAAAACACAAGGGCATCAGCGCATTACTGATCCCGACCGACACACCCGGCGTGGTGTGCCGCCCGTTCGCGTCGATGTGCGGCAGCGACGACGTCGACTTCAACGAGGTGTTCTTCACCGACGCCCGGGTGCCCGCCGAGAATCTGGTCGGTCAGCTCAACGGGGGCTGGCGGGTGGCGACCGGTTCGCTCGGGCACGAGCGCATCATGTTGTGGACGGGGTACGTCGACCTGTTGCACGCGCTGACCGCCGATTTCGAGCCGTCGGGAACGCTCGAGCGGGATCGCTACGCCACTTTGGTGATGGACGCCCAAGCGCTGCGGCTGCTGGGGTCGGCCGCCCTGGCGCGCGCGGCTCGCGGCGAGGAGGACGTCCCCGCCCAATCGGTGCTCAAGCTCCTAGGTTCGGAGGCCCTGCAGCGCGCTTCCGAGGACGCGCTGAACGCCGCGGGCGCCGACGGTTTGGTGGCCCGCGCGGTCAGCGCCCCGGTCGCGCCGTTCGATCTGGACAGCCACTACCGGAGCTGGTTCGACCGATACGCGCGGACCTTCGCCGCGACGATCGCCGGCGGCACGTCCGAAATCCAGCGAAACATCATCGCCGAGCGGGTGTTGGGCCTGCCGCGCAACTAGCGGGCGTCCAACCAGGCGTAGTAGGCGATCGCCGCCAGGCCCGCGGCGATCGACGTCGCGCCTAACGCCATGCCCGCCAGCGCGATTCGGGGATTGTCCGCCTCGCCCCGCTGCACTCTCCGGCGGCCGACGTCGCCGGTGATCACCGCCGCGATCCCGAACGGGACCCCGATCAATAGCCAACACGTGCCGAGGGCGACCAGTCCCACCAACAGCGAGGCGACGCCGACCTCGTTGCGGGGTGCGTCGGGGTGGCTCATCGGGTCCTATCCTTCGAAGACCAGACGAGTCTACGCGGGGCCCGCGGCGGAGTCCCCGCGCGCGGCGCCCGGCCACCGCGGCGTCGTCAGAGCTGGGCCAGCCGCGGTGCGAATCCCTTGGCGCGCAACACCGCTCCGGCCTCGCGGGTCAGTTCCCGGGCGCTGCCGAGCAGGCCGTCGAGGACCAACGACCGCTTGACGAGGTGATGCAGGCGGTGCTCGGCGGTAAAGCCGATGCCGCCCAGCACCTGCTGGCAGTGCCGCGCGGCGGTCAGCGCCGCCTGTCCCGCCGCGGCCTTGGCCAGCAGGGCGGCCAGGCCGTCGGGGTCGTCGGATTGCGCGCCGGCGGCGTCCAGCGCCGCTTCGGCTCCCTCGATAGCGACGAGCGTCTCGGCCAGCCGGTGCCGGATCGCCTGGAACGAGCTGACGTGGCGGCCGAATTGGACCCGGTCGACCGCGTGCTGACGCGCCAGCGACAGCATGGCCCGCCCGGTGCCGACCAGCCACCAGGACACTGCCACCCGCCCGGCGGCCAGCGCGGCCGGCGAGAGCGAACCGCCTTGCGCCCAGCGGGCCAAGGGCAGCTCGTCGAGGGCGGAGCCCGGGGTGTCGCCGCGCTCCCACACCACCCACGCGCCACCCGCGAACGGCAGCGGCAGGGTGCCGCCGGGCGCGGCGCCGGCGGCGCGCAGCATGACGTCGTTGAGCGCCGGCGCGTGCGCCCCGGTCTCGCCCAGCAGGCCGAACACCAAAGGGATTGCGGCGTCTGGTATTTCGTCGAGCATGTCGAGCCAGCCCAGGTCGATCAATGCCGCGTCGAGCTTGGCGCCCGAGGCCGCGACCATGGTTGTGCGCATCGAATCGGCCAGCAGGCGCAGCGATTCGGGGTCCGTCGAGGGGTCCACGATTCACTCCTTCCCGAGGTCGAGCAGCCGGCGGGCGATGATGTTGCGCTGGATCTCGGCGGTGCCGCCGTAAATGGTCGCCGCGCGCGAGTACAGGTACTCCGATCGCCACGGGGTGTCGTCCAGCTCGACCGTCCCTGGCAGCAGGTCGCGGACGGTGTCGTACAGGCGTTGCTCGGCGGTGGCGAGCAGCACCTTGTCCACCGAGGTGTCGGGGCCCAGCCGGGCGCCGTCGCGCAGCCGGTGCTGGGTGCGGCGGGATCGACAGCGCAGCGTGTGCAGGGCCAGATAGGCCGAACCCAGCTCGTATTCGTCGGGGTCCTTCGCCTCCTCGATCAGCGAGTCGAACCGCGAATACAGGTAGGCGATCCGCTGCCAGAAGCAGGTTGAGCGTTCGTAGGGCAGCAGGTCCATCGCCAGCCGCCAGCCGTCGCCGGGCCGGCCGAGCATCCGGCTCGACGGGATCACGACGTCGTCGTAGTAGACCTCGCAGAACTCGTCGACCCCGTGCATGGTGCGCAGCGGCCGAATGGTGATCCCCGGGGAGTCCAGATCGACGAAGAACGCGGTGATGCCGTCGTGGCCCGGGGCGGTCCGGGTGAGCAGGATGCATCGGGTCGAAAACTGCGCGAAGCTGGTCCAGACCTTCTGCCCGTTGACGATCCAGTTGTCCCCGTCGGGTGTCGCGCGGGTGGACAGCGAGGCCAAGTCGCTGCCGGAGCCCGGTTCGGAAAAGCCTTGGCACCATTGCTCTTCGCCGCTGAGCAGCCGCGGCACCATTTCCGCCGCGAGTTCGGCCGGTGCGTATTCGATCATCGTGGGCGCGAGCACTTCGGCCATCGAGTAGGGGCCCGGCTCGGCGAGCCGACGGCCCACCACCTCCTCGCCGACGATCGCGCGCAGCAGCGCGGGACCGCCCAACCCGCCGACCTCGACCGGCCAGCCGTACCGCATCCAGCCGGCGTCGTAGAGGGCCCGGTGCACCCGGGCGAGCTGGCGCATCTGGGCCTGCAGGGAATGCTCCGGCCCGGGAGTCAGGTCGTTGTCGTCGAGCCAGGAACGCAGGTCGGCTCGGAACTTTTCGACATTCACGGCGCGGGGCGGCCCACGGCGTGCGGGCGCCCTGAGTCGTGCGCGCCGCTGCGCCGGATGAAGGTCATGGCGCGGGTTTTCAGCCGCCAGCCATCGGCGGTGCGGGCGTAGGTGTCGCGGTAGTAGCCGATGCGCATGTCGTGGGTGGCGTGGTCGATGAAGCACAGCGGCTGGGTGCCGCTCGCCGAGTCCCCGTCGAGGTCGACCACCGCCGTTCCGGTGAGGAACAAGCCCTTTGGTGCGGCGGCCACCAGCTCCGGGAACCGGTCCAGGCGGTAGGTGTCGCCGAAGGCGCTGTAGGTGCCGTCGGGCGTGAACACGGCGATCAGGCCGTCGATGTCTTCCTGGGTGATGGTGACCGCGTAACGGGCCAGCAGTTGCTGGATCTCGACCAGGTCATCAGTTCTGGTTGGCATAGACCCTGCCGCCTTTCATGACAAAGCTGACGTTGCGAGTAACGGTGATGTCTTGCAAGGGGTTTCCCGGCACCGCGATGATGTCGGCGAGCTGGCCCGGCGCGAGTCGACCGCGGTCGCCCGCGTTGATCAGCTCGGCGGCGGTCACGGTGGCCGCCCGCAGCACCGCCAGCGGGGGCAGGCCCCATTCGACCAGGGTGACCAGTTCATCGGCGTTGCGGCCGTGCGGGATTGCGGGAGCGTCGGTGCCCACCGCGATCTTCACGCCGGCTTTGTGCGCGGCCAGGATCGAGGCGCGCGACTTGGGGAACATCTCGGCGGCCTTGGCCTGGAGTTCGGGCGGGGCGTGCGACACGTCCATGCCCTCGGCCAGGCGCCGGGTGGAAACCAGAAACGTGCCGTGCTCGACCATCATCGCGATCGCGTCGTCGTCGACGAGGAAGCCGTGCTCGATGCAGTCGATGCCGGCCGCGACGGCGTGCTTGACCGCGTCGGCCCCGTGCGTGTGCGCGGCGACGCGCAGCCCCCGCCGATGTGCCTCGTCGACGATCGCCCGCAGCTCGTCGTCCGAATAGTGTTGCGCCCCAGGCGGTCCCGTCAGCGACATCACGCCACCCGAGCAGCAGACCTTGATCAGCTCGGCGCCGTGCTTGATCTGGTATCGCACCGCCCGGCGGATCTCGTCGATCCCGTTGGCGATGCCCTCCTCGACCGTCAGGTCCAGCACGTGCGGCGCGAAAGCGGCGAACATCGTCGGATCCAGATGGCCGCCGGTGGGTGTGATGGCGTGACCGGCCGGCACCACCCGCGGGCCCTCGATCCAGCCCGCGTCGATGGCCTTGCCGAGCGCGACGTCCAGCAGGTAGCCACCGGTCTTGACGAACAGCCCCAGGTTTCGCACCGTGGTGAACCCGGCGCGCAGCGTGCGGCGGGCATTGCCGACCGCGCGCAGCACCCGCGTCGGCGGGTCGTCCTGGACCTGGGACAGGCCGGGTTTCTCCCCGCGCCCGCCCATGAGCAAATTGACCTCCATGTCCATCAGGCCCGGCAACAGGATCGCCTCGCCGAGGTCGATCAGCTCGCCCTGGATGTCACCGCCCACTTCGACGATCCGGTCACCGTCGATGTGCAGGACGCCGGGCCGGCGGATCTCACCGGCGTCGACGTCGAGCAGCCCGGCGGCCTTGAGCGTCAGCACCGTTTAGATCACCGGCTCGCGGATCAGTTCCACCCACGCCGCCCCGCTGTCGGGCACCCGGGGCTGCTTCCAGGCCTCAACGGGAAACGACACCATGACCAGCGACTGCATCAGGTGCATGAGGGTACGCGCATCGTCGGGCAGGTCGTCCAGCGGGAACTTGTCGCAGTAGGCGATGACGTCGTTCAGACGGGGGAACGCGGCGTCGTAGAACTCCTGCATCTCGATCATCGTCGAGGCCAGGCGCTTGGCGTAGCGCTCGGGCTCGGTGGCGAGGTCCCACTCCAGATATGGCTCCAGGTCGGCAAATTCAGCGGGCAGCGACGTGGCCATTGTTCTGGTACTCCTTCACGTAGTCGGCGGTCGTCTTGTGCAGGTGACGGATGAGGACCTCCTGATCGCACAGCAGGAACTCCTTGACCGCCCGGGTGCCGATCATGGTCTGGGTCGCCTCGAGCGTGTTGGCGTCCTGAAGCGCGTATTCCTTGAACGTCACCGCGGCCAACTCCTGGGCCAACCGCTCCCGCGCGTTTCTCGGCGGGACGAAATGCAGCGTGCACTCGAAGATGTGCTTGTCCACGGCCGTCGGCCAGTAGTGGTAGGTCAGGAACCAGCCCGGCTCCCAGATCAACAACATGAAGTTCGGGTAGAACAGCCACGAGTCGATGCCCCACTGCGGGGCCCTCGTCACGTTGACACCCGGTGGCAGCTCGAGGTTCTCGATGATCTCCGGCTTGTCCCACGGACCGAACAACCCGCTGCGCAACACCTGGTCCATCGGCTTGACCATCGACATGTCCGCGGGCGGCGCCTGACCGCCCCAGGTCGACTGCAGGTTGTGCGGGCCGGCCAGTTCGTAGTGCAGCGCCTCGTAGCCGTACTTCTGGATCTTGGCGGCCTCCTCCTTGGTGTACTGCCCCTGGTGCAGGATCGGCGCGTGATAGAACTCGACGAACGCGTCGATGAACAGCTTCCAGTTGCTGCCGATCTCGGCCCGGTAGGAGTAGGTCTCGGTCATCGCGCCGAACGGGTAGCCCTCGATGCTCTTGGCCAGCGGCCCAAGGTAGTCGGTGAGCGGCGCCGCGTTGTCGTCAAAGTTGACGAAGATAAAGCCTTCCCACAGCTCGCAGCGCACCGGCGCCAGGCCGTACTGGCTTTTGTCGACGTCGAAGAACTCACCTTCCTGCTGGATGAATGTCAACTCGCCGTCGAGGTTGTAGCGCCACGCGTGGTACTTGCAGGTGAACTGCCGGCACGTGCCCGAGGTCTCCTGATGCGGAAAGTTGTTCCACACCAGCTTGTTTCCGCGGTGGCGGCAGATGTTGTGGAACGCCTTGACCGACCCGTCCTTGGTCTTGACGATGATCACCGACGTGCCGGGGCCCGCCGACGGCAGTTCCTTGGTGAAGTAGCTTCCGGTGCGGGGTAGGCGCTCGACCCGGCCCACGTTGAGCCAGGTCTTCTTGAAGATTGCCTCGCGCTCGGCCTCGAAGAACGCAGGATCGATCGAATCGGTGTAGTCGACCGGCGCGGTCCCCAGTTCGGGGTAGTTTTGCGTCCAGCTTCCCGCGGCCGGCTTCGCGAAGTGAGCCAATGTTCCTACCTCTCGTTTTCCAGCTCGACGCCAAAAGTGTTGATGGCCATCGCGAGTGCGATGTAGCCGCCGACGGTGAAGACCAGGTCCATCCGCTGGCGTTCGTCAAGCCGTTCGCCGAGGGCGGCCCACGTCCGGTCGGAAAGCTCTGACGTTTCGTCCAGCTCGTCGACGGCGGCGAACACGGCGCGGTCGAAGTCGTCGTCCGGCTCGCCGGTTTGGGCGGCGGCGACGTCGGCCTCCGACAGTCCCGCCCGCGCCCCGATCTTCACGTGGTGTGACCACTCGTAGGCGCAGTTGCGCCGATGGGCGACCCGCAGGATCGCCTGCTCGCGCACGCGCGCCGGCAGGGTCGAGCCGTACAGCAGGTACCCGCTGAACCGCAAGAACGCGCGCGCCAGCTTCGGGTGGCGCGCGAGGGTCGACATGAGCGTGCCGGCGGCCTCGGGATTGCGCCGTTCCGGGGGCAGCATGCCGGACAGGGCCTGGTCGACCGACTCGTCCCACTCGTCGGCCGGCAGCGGCTGCAGGCGCATCCCGTAAGCTCCTCTCGGCGTCCGTTCGCTCACCTCTCGGTGAAAGAGAATCAGATTCTCATTTCCAACCAATAGAGTTGCATGATTCGCCCTGGCGGTCAATGCCGGAGCGTGCGCACGCCGACGTCATCCGGTGGCGGGCCGGGCCGCGCCGGCCCGGTCCCGGTTGACGTTCCGGCGGCGGCGAAACCACGCCTTTTGCGTCCGTTAAACGCCCCGGTCGCGGCGCCGGACTGGGCGGCCGGCTAGCGGGGACGGTTACGCTGAATGTTGATTCTCGCTTCGGGAGAAGATAGTTTTCAAAAGTGATCTTGACGCCAGCGACCGATGGATCCGACGAGAGGGAACGGCCATGAACAAAGAAGACATGATCCTGATCAGCGTCGATGACCACACCGTCGAGCCGCCGGACATGTTCAAGGACCACCTGCCGAAGAAGTACCTCGACGACGCGCCCCGGCTGGTGCACAACCCCGACGGCTCGGACATGTGGAAGTTCCGTGACACCGTCATCCCCAACGTGGCGCTCAACGCGGTGGCCGGCCGGCCGAAAGAGGAGTACGGGCTGGAGCCGCAGGGTCTCGACGAGATCCGACCGGGTTGCTACAACGTCGACGAGCGCATCAAGGACATGAACGCCGGCGGCATCCTGGCCTCGATTTGCTTTCCCTCGTTCCCCGGCTTCGCCGGGCGCCTGTTCGCCACCGAGGACCCCGAGTTCTCGGTGGCTTTGGTGCAGGCCTACAACGACTGGCACATCGACGAGTGGTGCGGCGCGTACCCCGCGCGGTTCATCCCGATGGCGTTGCCGGTGATCTGGGACGCCGAGGCCTGCGCCGCCGAGGTGCGGCGCGTCTCGAAGAAGGGCGTCCACGCGCTCACATTCACCGAGAACCCCGCCGCGATGGGCTACCCCAGTTTCCACGACCCATACTGGAACCCGCTCTGGGAAGCGTTGTGCGACACCAACACCGTGATGAACGTGCACATCGGATCCTCCGGCCGGCTCGCGATCACGGCGCCCGACGCGCCGATGGACGTGATGATCACGCTGCAGCCGATGAACATCGTTCAGGCGGCCGCGGATCTGCTGTGGTCCAGGCCGATCAAGGAGTACCCGGACCTCAAGATCGCGCTCTCCGAGGGCGGTACCGGGTGGATCCCCTACTTTCTCGAGCGGGCCGACCGCACGTTCGAGATGCATTCGACGTGGACGCACCAGAACTTTGGCGGCAAGTTGCCCAGCGAGGTCTTCCGTGAGCATTTTTTGACATGCTTCATCAGCGACAAGGTGGGCGTGCAGCTGCGTAACATGATCGGCATCGACAACATCGCCTGGGAAGCCGACTACCCGCACAGCGACTCGATGTGGCCGGGAGCGCCCGAAGAGCTGTGGGACGTCCTCAGCCTGAACAACGTGCCCGACGACGAGATCACGAAGATCACGTACGAGAACGCGATGCGCTGGTACTCGTTCGACCCGTTCACCCACATCACGCGGGAGCAGGCGACCGTCGGCGCGCTGCGCAAGGCCGCCGAGGGACACGACGTCTCCATCCGCGCGCTCAGCCACCACAAGGAAACCCGGTCGGGTTCGTCGTTCCAGGACTTCGCGGCCAACGCCAAAGAGCTCACCGGCAACAGGGACTGAGGCGCTAGCGGATCGCAAGCGCGCCGGTGCATTCGAACCCATAAGGAGATCCAGCAGTGCCCGGCGGTGGAATGAATTTCGAGCTGACCGATGACCAGGAGCTGATTCGCCGGTCGGTCGCCGAGCTGGCGCGCAAGTTCGACGACCAGTACTGGATGGAAAAAGACCAGGCGCACGAGTTTCCCACCGAGTTCTACAAGGCCATCGCCGACGGCGGTTGGCTGGGCATGACGATTCCCCCCGAATACGGCGGCCACGGCCTCGGCATCACCGAGGCGACGCTGTTGCTCGAGGAGGTCGCCAAGTCCGGCGGCGGCATGAACGCCGCCAGCTCAATTCACTTGTCCATCTTCGGAATGCAACCCGTCGTGGTGCACGGCTCTGATGAGCTCAAGGCGCGCACGCTGCCCTCCGTCGCGACCGGCGAGGTGCACGTGTGCTTCGGGGTGACCGAACCCGGCGCCGGGCTCGACACGTCGCGCATCACCACCTTCGCCAAGCGCGACGGCGATCGCTACGTCGTCAACGGTCGCAAGGTGTGGATCTCCAAAGCCATGGAGTCGGACAAGATCCTGCTGCTGACCCGCACCCAAAGCTACGACGAGGTCACCAAGAAGACCGACGGGATGACGCTGTTCCTCACCGACCTCGACCGCAGCAGGGTCGACATTCGTCCGATCCGCAAGATGGGCCGAAACGCCGTCAGCTCCAACGAATTGTTCATCGACAACCTCGAGGTTCCCGTCGAGGACCGAATCGGCGAGGAGGGCAAGGGCTTTCAGTACATCCTCGACGGGCTGAACCCCGAGCGGATGCTGATCGCCGCGGAGGCGCTGGGCATCGGGCGGGTCGCGCTGCAAAAAGCGGTGCGCTACGGCAACGAGCGTGAGGTGTTCGGCCGGCCCATCGGCATGAACCAGGGCCTGCAATTCCCGTTGGCCGACTCGCTGGCCCGGCTGGACGCGGCCGAGCTGATGCTGCGCAAGGCCACCTGGCTGTACGACAACGGCAAACCGTGTGGGCGCGAGGCCAATACGGCGAAATACCTGTGCGCCGACGCCGGGTTCACCGCCGCCGACCGCGCGTTGCAAACCCACGGCGGCATGGGCTACTCGGAGGAATACCACGTGGCGCGCTACTTCCGCGAGGCCCGGTTGATGAAGATCGCGCCGGTCAGCCAGGAGATGATTTTGAACTTTTTGGGATCGCACGTCCTGAAACTGCCGAGGAGCTATTGATGACCGATCCGGTGTTCGACCAAACGGAGTAGACGCATGCGTGAGACAGTCATCGTCGAGGCGGTACGCACGGCCGTGGGGAAGCGCAATGGCGGGTTGTCGGGCATGCACGCCGCCGACCTGTCCGCCGTCGTGCTCAACGAACTGCTGAACCGCACCGGTATCGGTCCGGAGATCATCGACGACGTGATTTGGGGTTGTGTGTCCCAGGTCGGCGACCAGTCGAGCAACATCGGGCGCTACGCGGTTTTGGCCGCCGGCTGGCCGGAGAGCATTCCCGGAACCACCGTGAATCGGGCATGTGGTTCCAGCCAGCAGGCGCTCGACTTCGCAGTGCAGGCCGTGATGTCGGGTCAGCAGGACGTCGTCGTCGCCGGCGGGGTGGAGGTGATGAGCCGCGTTCCGCTGGGAGCGGCCCGGGCAACGGGGATGCCGTATGGACCCAAAGTCCTTGCCCGCTATGACGATTTCTCGTTCAACCAGGGCCTGTCGGCGGAGATGATCGCCAAGAAGTGGGGATTCTCCCGCACCCAGCTCGACGAATACTCCGTCCGATCCCACGAACTGGCCGCCGCGGCCCAAGACGGCGGCGCCTTCACCGAGCAGATCGTGCCCGTCTTCACCGGCGATGCCGCGGTCCCCGACGTCATCGCGGCCGACGAGGGCGTGCGGCGCGGCACCACCGTCGATAAGTTGGCCGGGCTCAAGCCCGCCTTCGTCGACGACGGCGTCATCCACGCGGGCAATTCCTCGCAGATTTCCGACGGGGCGGCCGCGCTGCTGGTGACCACCTCGGCGATGGCGGTCGAGTTGGGCCTCACGCCGCTGGTGCGCTATCGGGCCGGCGCCGTAACCGGGGCGGACCCGGTGCTCATGCTCACCGGCCCCATTCCGGCAACCGAAAAGGTGCTCGCCAAGGCCGGCGTCGCGCTGTCCGAGGTCGGCGTCTTCGAGGTGAACGAGGCGTTCGCGCCGGTCCCGCTGGCGTGGCTCGCGGAAACGGGAGCGGACCCGACGCGCCTCAATCCGCTGGGCGGCGCCATCGCCCTGGGCCACCCGCTGGGCGCCTCGGGGGCCGTGCTGATGACCCGGATGGCCCACCACATGCGCGACAACGGCATCCGCTACGGCCTGCAGACCATGTGTGAGGGCGGCGGAACGGCCAACGCCACCCTCGTCGAGCTCGTTTCGTAAAGCCGTCCCGCTGAGACGCTTGTCACACCGGCCAAACCAACCTACTGTGTGTTCAGTAGGTTGGTGTTCGATCGGGAGGCCGGTTGCCCGTCGCAAGGCGATACGACACGCTTCTCGCCAAGGGCGAGGACCGCAAGCAGCGGATCCTCGACGTCGCCCAGCGGCTGCTCACCCGCAACGGCTGGCGCAACACCACGCTGGCCCAGATCGCCGGCGCGGCCGGAGTCACCCCGGCGGGCCTGCTGCATCACTTCGAATCCAAGGACCAGCTGCTGCACGCGGTCCTGGACGCCCGTGACGCCGACGACGATTCGCACGCCGACCGGGCCGGTGACCTCCTCGTCGAGATCGCCCGCGTCGCCGACCGCTTCACCCGCGCGCCGGAGCTGGTGGGCACGTTCACCGTGCTGCTGGTGGAGAACATCCTTCCCGATGCCCCGCTGCACGACAGGATGCTGTCCCGCCAGCGGGAAGCGATCGACATCGTCGCCGAGTTGATCCGCCGAGGTCAGGCGGACGGCCGGTATCGCGCGGACATCGACCCCGCCGTCAAGGCGATCGAAATTCTCGCCTTCGTCCATGGAATGGAAACGATATGGTTGCTCGACCCTTCGATACCGCTGACCGACGCGTTCAAGGAGTACGCGGAGGCGCTGTCACGGGACTTCGCGCCGCCGACGACGAACGAGAAGACATGAGGTACCGGCTCGACGTCGTCGCCGCCGACGTCGTCGACGTGGTGCGGTTCGCCGGCGGCTGGCTCTTCGACCGGGCGATGGCCGGATGGGACGTCACCGTGCTGCTGCCCGACCTTGCCGAGCAACCCGACCGGCGGCCGCTGCAGATCCTCGGGGCCCGGGTGCTCGACCTCGAGGCCGCGTTGGCCTCGGTGGGATCCCGGCCCCGGCCGCAGGCCCTGGCGGCCGCGGCGGACCTCGTGGGCTGCGACTCGCGGGTGCGCCTGGGCGTGCTGCAGGCCCTCGATCACGGCGTCACCGAGGTGACGCTGTGGGGAGAAACCTGGCCGGTCGAGCTCGACGACAGCGTCGGCCTCGTCCAGCACCCGCTGAGCATTGCCGCGACGATCTTCAAGGGCAAGGCGTTAGCGGCCGCTTTGGAGGTCCGGGCGGTGCCGCACGATTCGATCGGCTCCCTCGAAACCTTCTGCAGCGGGCTGCTGGCGTGCGCCTCGGTCGCCGCGGATCTGGTTCCGGCCGGCTGAAGCCGCGCCGCCGCGTCGTAGCGCCGGCCGCGCCGTGGGCGCGGGTGCGTCTCGTTGACGCCGACCGGACCGTGTGGAAATGTAATGCTCATCTCTGAGAGGATGATTCTCACTAAGCGAGATTCGAACGGAGCAAGCAATGGTGAACGACGTCACCGAGATGGACTTCTTTCGCGACAGTCGGCTCATCGAGAATCCGTACCCGTACTACGAGGCGCTCCGTGCGCAGTGCCCGGTCACCCGGGAGAACCACCACGGGGTCACCATGGTGACCGGCTGGGACGAGGCCTGTGCGGTGCTGAACGACGCCGAGACGTTCTCGTCCTGCATCTCGGTGACCGGCCCGTTTCCCGGCTTCCCGGTGCCGCTCGAGGGTGACGACGTTAGTGAGCTGATCGAGCGGCACCGCGACGAGCTGCCGTTCAGCGACCAGCTGCCCACCCTCGACCCGCCGACCCATACCAACCATCGCGCCCTCCTGATGCGGCTGATCACCCCGAAGCGCCTCAAGGAGAACGAGGACGCGATGTGGATGCTCGCCGACCGGGCGCTCGACCCGTTCCTGGCTCCGGGGCACGGTGAGTTCATCAAGGGCTTCGCCGGCCCCTTCACGCTGCTGGTCATCGCCGACCTGCTGGGTGTGCCCGAGGAGGATCGCGACACGTTCGTCAAAGGCATCCGCCAGCACTCCGGTGGCGGCGTCGGTGGTACCGGCGAGGAAGCGCTGGCGCACAGCCCGCTGGAATTCCTCTACGGCCTGTTCTCGGACTACGTGCGGGACCGCCGCCGCGAGCCCCGCGACGACGTGCTGACCGGCCTGGCGACCGCCACCTACCCGGACGGCTCCATCCCCGACGTCGAAGACGTGGCCCGCGTCGCCAGCAACGTCTTCTCGGCGGGCCAGGAGACCACCGTGCGGCTGCTCGGCGCCGCACTGCAGACCCTCGGCGAGCGCCCCGACATCCAGGCGCAGTTGCGCAAGGACCGCAGCCTGATCCCGAACTTCATCGAGGAGGCGCTGCGCATCGAAAGCCCGGTCAAGGGCGACTTCCGGCTCAACCGGGTGCCCGTCAAAGTCGGCGGGGTCGACCTGCCCGCGGGCACCACCGTGATGGTCGTGCAGGCCGCCGCCAACCGCGACCCGCGCCGGTTCACCGACCCGGCCACATTCGACCCGGCCCGCAAGAACGCCCGCCAGCACATCTCGTTCGGGAGGGGCATCCACAGCTGCCCCGGCGCGCCGCTGGCGCGAGCCGAGACCCGCGTCGCGATCGAGCGGATGCTCGACCGAACGGCGGAGATCAGAATCGACGAACGCGTTCACGGTCCGGCGAATGACCGCCGCTACCAATATGTTCCGACCTACATCCTGCGGGGCTTGACCGAGCTGCATCTGGAGTTCACACCGGCATGAGGGTCTCGGTCGACGACCAGCGCTGCCGCGGGCACGGCGTCTGCGTCACGCTGTGCCCGGAGGTGTTCACCCTGACCGACGACGGATACGCCGTGGCGATAAGCTCCGACGTACCAGCCGAATTCGAGGCAGCCACCCAGGAGGCCATCGAATGCTGCCCCGAACAAGCCATCAGCGAAGCCAAAGACCAACCACACTAAGGAGATTCGAGTGGCAAACGGGCCGAAAGGGTACGTCATCCTCACCGAGGCCATCAAGGATCCGGAGGGCATGAAGGCCTACGCCCAGGCCGCCGGCGCCACGATGGGCGGTGTCAACATCCTCGCGGTGGACACCGCCCCGAAGGTCGTCGAAGGCACGTGGCACGGCGACCAGACCGTCGTGCTGGAATTCGAGTCGGTGGACGCCGCCCGCGCGTGGTACGAGTCCGACGCCTACCAAAAGGCCGCGAAACTGCGGCAGGCGGCCGCCGACTGCAACGCGGTCATCCTCTCCGGCTTCCAAGTGCCTTCGGCCGCGGGCTGATCGCTACTCGACGATGGAGATCGCCTGCCGGGGGCATTGACGAACCGCTTCCCGCACGTCCGCCTCGATCTCCGGGGTGACCTCGGGTTGCAACACCGTCAGCATGTCGTCGTCACCGAGGTGAAAAACCTCGGGATTGATGCCCATGCAGACCCCGTTGCTTTCGCACAGGTCCCAATCGACTTCGATTCTCATTTCAGCACCTTCACCGGTACGTGCTTCCACCCCATGACGTTCTGCATGTGGACGCGCTCGCAGCCGTCCCAGTCCACCTCGTAGCGGGGCATGAAGTCGAGCAGCTTCTCCAGCGCGAGCGCGCTCTCCATGCGCGCCAGCGCCGCCCCCAGGCAGCTGTGAATCCCATACCCGAATCCCATGTTCTGCGCTTCGGTCCGGTCACGGTCGATGTCGAACTTGTCCGGATCGGTCCACGCCTCGGGGTCGCGGTTGGCCGCCCCGTTGATGAGGAAGATCGGCTTCCCGGCCGGAATCGTGACGCCATGCAGGTGAACGTCTTTCATCGAGCGACGGACCTGGTATTGCGACGGCGCCTCGTAGCGCAATAGCTCTTCGACCGCGGCGGGGATCTTGCTGCGGTCCTCCAGCAACTTCTGCCATTGGTCGGGAAAGCGTGCGAACACCACCGGCGCATTGCCCACCAGCTTGGTGACGGTCTCGGCCCCCGCGCCGCCCAACAGCGTTGCGAAACCGGCGATCTCGAGGTCGTCGAGCTTGCGCTTCTCCCCGTTCTCGCATTCCAGCTCCGCCTCGATGAGCTTGGTGAACAGGTCGTCACGCGGCCGGTCGCGGTGTTGCTTGACCAGGTCGAAGTAGAGCATCGCGGTATCGATGCTGGCCTGCATGCCCGCCTCGCCGACTTCGACCTGCCCGGGTTCGCGGGTCAGCGACTCGTCGATCCAATGGCGGATCTGCTGGGCGTGCTCCTCCGGAACCCCCAGCATCGTCGTGATCACCTCGACCGGGAAGGGGCCGGAGAAGTCCTGCACGGCGTCGAACCGCTCCGGGTCGACCGCGCCGAGATACTTGTCGATCTTCTCGGCGACCATCTGCTTCTGCGACTGAATGGCCCGAGGGGTGAAGACCTTGTTGAGCAGGCTGCGCATGTGCCGGTGGTCCGGCGGATCCATGAAGATGATCGCCTGCGGCGGCTGTTGGCCGGATCGCACCATCGACAGGTCGATGCCGTAGGCCGACGAATACGTTTCGTAATCCTTCAGGCCCGCGGCGACATCCGCGTGCCGGGTCAGCGCGTAGAAGTCGTACTTCTCGCTGTAATAGACCGGTGCTTCTTCCTGCATTCGCCGGTACGTTTCCCAAGCGCCGTTGAAGAATTCCTCGGAGAACGGATCGAAGACCAGCTTCGATGTGGTCATTGGTACTCCTGGCTGGCGGGTTGCGGGCTGACCGTTACAGCTGATTGCCTGACTGTAACGCTAACGGTAGCGGTTTCGTGACGCGGCGAAAAGACCAAAACGGTGCCATTTCATGCCTTCCCGGCCTTGTCTGCGACGGGCTCGATGGCGTCGATGACGTCGTCCAGCGCGCCCAGGCCGCTGCCGCATTCCTCGGCGATGCCGCGGACGACGGCGACGTCCTTGCCGACGAATTCGCCGGTGAGTTGAAGGAACGACGCGACCGAACCCCGCGCGGCCACGATGTCGAGCACCCGGCTGGCCGCGCTGCCATGGCGGAGCGCGGCCAGCAGGGTCGGCTCCGGCACGCCCAGCCGCTCGCCGAGCCGGATGGACTCGGCAAGCAGGCCCACGTGGCCCGCGAACAGCGCGTTGTTGACCAGCTTGACCCTCTGACCGGAGCCGATCGGCCCGACGTGCAGGACCGGGTCGCCGTAGCAGCCCAGCACCGGGCGCGCCCGGGCCACGCCGTCCTCGGCGCCCCCGACGAACAGCGTCAGCTTGCCGGCCGCCACGTCGTGCGGCCCGCCGCTGACCGGCGCGTCGATGACGTCAACGTGCCCGCCACGTCCAGCGGCGGCCTCGATGGCTTCCATGGTTTTCGGGCTCGCGGTGGTGTGCACCACCAACGACGAACCGGGCGGCATCGCGGGCAGCAGGGCACCGTCCAGGCACACCTGCCGGACCTGCCGGTCGGTGAACACGCAGACCACGACGACATCGGCGCCGGCGCCGGCGCCGGCGACGTCGCCCACCGCCCGGGCGCCCAGCTTTTCGAGTTGCCGCCGGGTCTCGGCGGTGCGACCCAGGGCCCGCACGTCGTGCCCGGCCTCGACGAGGCGGGCCACCATCGGGCGTCCCATCCGGCCGGCGCCGACGAACCCGACCCTCATCGGGCCGTCACCGCGGATGACCCATCAAGCTCAACGTGGCATCGGCCGCCTCCAGCACGGCCCCACCTGTCGTCCCGGCCTGCTCGGCGAGTTCGACGATCAAGCGGACGTCCTTTTGCAGCAGTGTGCCCGCTAGACCGGCCAACCGTTGCAGGCCGCCGATCCCGCCAAGGGCGTTGAGCGCGAAGCTGTTCGCGCTGCCGCGCGAGGCGACTTCGGTGAATCGGTCCGGGGCTATCCCCAGCGCGTCGGCCAACGACAACGCCGTGGCCGCGGTGCCCAGGTTGGCGGTGAACAGCAGGTTGTTGAGCAGCTTGGTGGTTTGTCCCGAGCCGAGGTCGCCGAGGTGAACGACGGGATCGCCGTAGGTTGCGAACACCGGGCGGCACCGTTCGACGACGTCGGCGTCGCCGCCGACCATCACCAGCAGGCGCCCTTCCGACGCCGCCGGTCCGCCGCCGCTCACCGGGGCGTCGATTACCGAAATGCCTTGGGCGCCAGCCGTTTCGGCTAGCCTCCTGCAGGTGTTGGGGTGCACGGTGCTGTGGACCGCGATGACGCCGCCCGGTGGCATCGACGCCAGCAGCCCGCGCTCGCCTCCGGTGATCTCCTCGATGTCGGCGTCGCCGACGACGCACAGGCAGACCAAATCGCAGCCCGCGGCCAGCGCGGCCGGTGACTCGGCCAGGATCGCCGGGGTGTCGGCGAACGGCTCGAGCGTGGCGGGTCTGCGCGCCCACAGCGTCGTCTCGTAGCCGGCCTCGACGATCCGCCGGGCCATCGGGCCGCCCTGGCTGCCCAGCCCGATGAAACCGACCCTCACCCCGCCTCCAAATCGTCTTCCGGTTCAGCAGTTCGCGCAGCGACGCATTCGTCCACGAACGCAAGGACTTTCGCGTGGTACTCGGCGGCGGCGTGGCCCAGGCTGATGTTGTGCCCGGCTCCCGGTTGCCGATGAACGACGAACCGAGTCGCGCTGGAGAACAGGGCGGTGATTTCGGCTACCGCCGAATCATCGGCCTGCCAGACCTTTTCGTGCTCGGCGACGCTGAAGTGCACCGGGACGCGAACGGCGGGCGCGAGCTCCGGGAAGGTTTGGCGGGCCCAGTTCGACACCATCTGGTCCTCGTAGGCCGGCGCCGACGGGGAGACCGTCGCACCGCCGAGGACCTCGGGCGGGTACAGCTCCTCCGGGCTCCATAGCAGGCCGCGCATGCCCGGCGGTCGGTTTTCGCGGGTCGCCGTTTTCAGTATTTCCCGAGCCGCGGGGTGATAATGCCGGCCGGTGCCCGCGAGCTCGATGCCGAGCAGCCCCGCGCCGCGCTCGGCGGCGGCCATTCGCAGCACCAGTTCACACCCGCCCGAGTGGCCCCACACGAACAATCCGGCGCCGCTTGGTCGTTCGCCGAGAATGCGGTCGATCGCCCCGTAAGCCAGCTTGACACGCTGCTCGCCCTCGACCATCGCCTCCGGGTAGGGAGCCGAGCTGCCGTAGCCCGGTCGGTCGAGGGCCACCACGGTGAATCCCGCTGCGGCGCCGGAGCGTAACAACGAATACGAAGGGTGGCCCGGGCAGTCGAAGTAGATGGCGGTGGTGCCTCCGCCATGGATGGCCACGATCACGGCCTTGGGCTCGGGTGCCTCGGCGACCAACGCCGACATCGGGACGCCGTCGACGATCACCACCCGCGGGCGCACCGTCATGCGCGCGGTCATGCATCCGCCCGCAGCAGGAGCACCCCGCTCGGGGTGAGGCCGCCGCTGCTGACCACGCCGACGCGGGCGCCCGGGACCTGGCGGTCGCCGGCCTCCCCGCGCAGCTGGCTGATCGCCTCGTGCAGCAGGCCCATGCCGTGGGTGCGGCCGTGCGACAGCTGGCCGCCGTGGGTGTTCAGCGGCAGCTGGCCGTCGCGCGCGATGTTCTTGCCGCCGTCGAGGAAATCCTTGGCTTCACCGATTCCGCAGAAGCCCAGCGCCTCGATCCAGGACAGGCAGTTCATCGTGAAGCCGTCGTAGAGTTCGGCGACGTCGACGTCGGCGGGCCGCAGTGAGGTGCGCGTCCAGACGTGCGCCGCCTGACCCAGCACCTGGGGCTCGTGGGTGAGAGTGCTTTGGTCCCAGTCGATTCGCTCGACGATCTGGGTGCCCACCGCCTCCACCAGCACGGGCGGCTTGGCGAGGTCGCGGGCGGCGTCGGCGGCGGAGACGACGACGGCGATGGCGCCGTCGCACGGCACGTCGCAGTCGTAGAGGCCGAAGGGTGTGGTGATGGGCCGCGCATTGAGATAGTCGTCCATCGTCATCGGGCTGCGGTAGACGGCGGTGGGGTTGAGTTCGGCGTTGGCGCGCTGGTTCAGCGCGATCCAGCCCAGCGTCTCTTTGGTTGTGCCGTAACGATGGAAGTGCCGTTGCGCGTTCATCGCCAGCGTGTGGGCCGCCGACGTGGCGCCGAACGGGAACTGCCAGCCGGCCGTGCGTCCCATGGACGGGGTGATCTTGCCCTGCTTCATCAGCTCGTTGAAGGTGGCCTCCCACAGCGTCCGGAAGCACAGCACGTGACGGGCCAGCCCGCCGGCGACGGCGAGCATCGCGGCGATCACCGAGCCACCGGGCCCGAACGTTTCGATGCCGCCGTTGTGCCAGGTCGGCCGGATGCCCAGCGCCGCCTCCAGCGCCGTGACCCCACCCTCGCCGAACCCGCCGAGGTTGCCCCCGCCGGGGTACGTCGACAGGCCGTCGATGTCGGCGAACGTCAGCCCCGCATCCGCGATCGCGGCCTCGCAGGCCTGCACGGTCAGCGCGAGCGGCGGCTGCATCAGCCGGCGCCCGATCGGCGACATCCCGATCCCGGTGAGCGCGACCTTGTCCTCGAACTTTTCGGCCGTCAGCATCGGGCGGACATGCTCGCCGAATCGCTCGGGCGCGATCTCGTCGTCGGGCAGCGCGGCGGGCTCCGCGTCCGCGACAGGGCGAAACAGCGGCAGCCAGACGTCCTCGATGTGCTCGAAGACGACCTCCACCACTTGGCCGAGCTTGAGCCGATCCGGTTCGCACTCAACGATATTGGTGGTCAGCCGAACCCGCGGGTCTTCCTCGATCGCCACCTGCGCGATGACGTAGGGTGCGGGCATTCCGGGCACGCTGAACCGATGGTTGACGGTGAATCCGGCCAACGTCGCCCGGCCGGAGACGGCCCGCACCCCCATATCGCGGGATCGGCAGTACCGGCACACCGGGGCCGGGGGATGGATCAACGACTGGCAGGCCCGGCACTCCTGCAGTCGCAGGGTGCCGTCGGCACCGGACGTCCAGAAAAACTCGTTGTCGAGAGTGACCAGGGGCAGCGGGCGTCCCGGTGCAGCTGACACGTCACCTCCACGAGTAGGTGTCGGGCGGTAGGCCCGTTATACTAATCGGAGAATTACGTTATCACCTCCGAACAGGCACGATCTAGGCGCGCCGCGCCATGTGCGGGGCCGTCAGAGCGGCACCCACACCCCGCCGACGTAAACGCCCCATTGGTGAAAGCCGTTGCTCCACATCGGGGCGTGCGGGGCCCACTGCGGCCACGGGGGAGGTGGTGGGGCATCCGGCGGCGCGAACGAGGGCGCGTACGGCGGGGGAGCCCTATACCAGTCAGGCGGCGGAGGTGGCATGGTGCACGCACCTGTCACGGGATCGTTCGACATATTGGACCCGCATTCCGCCGAGCTCAGCGCCGGCGTCGCGATTCCCGCGACCGCCATCGACACGAACACGGCCGCGCCGGCGGCGGCCGAACGTACCAACAATCTCATGGTGGGCCTCCCGGAGGGACCATCCCGACCTTGATCGCTTCAGCTTATGCCTTCGGCACCGGGCCAACCAGGCGTCGGTCAGCGGGTGAAACCCCACTCCGCTTCGTTCGACTCGACCTTGAGGCGCGCGGCGGGATCGTCGGCGCCGTCTGGGGGACGCGCCACGTCATCGGGTCGGCGTTCGTCCAACTCCATGATGGCGTGCGCCGGGCAATCCATCAGCGCGCGCATGACGGCGTCTCGGTCGGCCTCGGGCACGGTGCCGTCCCCGATCAAAGAGGCGTAGCCCCAGTCGTCGAGCGAGAAATACTCGGGAGCGTGCTTGGCGCAGATGCCGAAGCCGTCGCACAGTGTGCGGTCGAGGTGGACTTTCATGCCGTCGGTCACGCGTACACCACCGCCTCCGCCTCGAAAGGCCGTTCGGCGCTGAACATCTGGTTACGGCAGGGCCCGCAGCCGTCGCCCAGGTGCCCGGCCACCGCTTGCGGGAACTGGTCGAGCAGCGTTGCCGCCACGTTGGTCGCGGCGTCCAGCGTGGCGCAGGCGCCGCGGCCGCGCAGCGTCACCGACCAGCGCCGCAGCCGCTCCAGGTCCTCCGACGTGGCGGTGCCGTCGCGCAGCGCGGCGGCGCCGGCGGCCATCGCCGCGGTGCCGTTGAAACACGAACCGCACTGCCCGGCGTTTTCGCGGTCGAAGTACGCCAGCACCGACGCGGCGACCGCGACGGGACACTCGTCGGCCAGCACCGCGATCGCACCGCAGCCCAGGCCGCTGCCGAGGCTCCGCAGCGTCTCGTGGTCCAGGGTGGCGTCCAGCACGGCCCGGTTGAGCAGTCCGGCGAAATAGCCGCCCAGCAGCGCGCCTTGGACGCGATCGGGCGAAATACCATGGTGGGCAACCAATTCGCGGAACGGCAGGCCGTGGGGAATCTCGTAAAGCCCCGGCGGCCGGCCGGCACCGGTCAGGGTGACCAACAAGGTGCCGGGCGAGGACGCGGTGCCCTGCGCGCGGAACGCCGCGGCGCCGCGCTCCTGCACGAAGGGCAGGTTGGCCAACGTCTCCACGTTGCTGACCAGGGTGGGCCGCCCGCCGACGCCCTTCTGGAAGGGCCGCGGCGGCTTGTCCGTCGGCTTGACCGGGCCGCCGTTGATCGCGCGGGTGACCGCGGTCTCCTCGCCGGCGATGTACCCCGGGGCGACGGTGAACACCTCAATCGCGATGTCGTCGAACGCATGTTCCGTCAGCGCGGCTTCGACGCTTCGGGCGGCCTCGGGGTCCGAGACGTAGACGTAGGCCCGGCGGGCCGCCACCGTCGCCGCCGCCAGGCGCAGCCCGTCGAGAACCAGGTGGGGCCGGTTCCGCAGCAACCAGCGGTCCTTGATCGACGCGGGCTCCCCCTCCTCGCCGTTCGCAACGACGACCGGGTCACCGGCGAGGCGGCCGTTGTCGCGCACGGCCCGCAGCTTTACCGCGAGAGGGAAGGCCGCGCCGCCGCGCCCTTGCAGCCCGCTGCGTTCCACCTCGCCGAGCAGTTCGTCGGCGTCGGCGAGGGGACGGTAGCCGCCGAGGTTGCGGTAAGCCTGGTAGCTCTCCCGCCCGCGCCCGGATTGGTCGCCGAGCAGGCGCGACGGACACCCGGGCCAGGTGGTGACTGTGATGCCCGGCGCGGTGCTGGTGTCCATCAGCTTCCCTCCCGGGTGGCGAGGCGGGTTAGCCTTGCGCACATGCGAACTGCCGTGGTGCGAATCAACGTCGACCCGTCGGGCGCGCTCACGGCCGCGCAGCTAGACCACGGCATGACCGCGCTCCTCGCGCTGGCCCGCGAGCATGGTGCGGACGTGGTCGAAAACAATCTCGCGGCCATGCCCCCGAGCCGCCGCGCGGTGGAGGTGTTGATCGCCGGGGATGACGCCGACGCGGTCAAGCAAGTCGGAATTACCTTGTGCGCCCAGGCGTTTGGCACCGCGCCGGTGGCCGGTGTCGTCACCTTCGTCAGTCGGGGGACCGACGACGACGCGCGCGGGGTGCTGGCCGGCTTCGGCCTCACCGGCGAGATCGTGCGGACGCCCGGCGACGACGGCTACGACATCGTCGAGGTGACGCTGCGCGAAGCCGACCTCGAGCGGATACCGGAAAGCCGGGTGCACACCGCCCTCGAGGCCTCGCTGAACTGCGAGGTGCACATTCGCGTCGTGTAACCGCATCAGCTGTCCAAAAATTCGAGGATCGAAGGCGCGGCGAGCACCCAGGTGTCGAACATGTTGAAGTGCTGCACCCGGCCCGCGGCGCGGTCTTCGGAGGCGCGTTCCCAGGCATCCTCCGGCCACGGCGGATCGATCAGTTTCGATCCCTTGATCAGGCAGCTGACCTCCAGCGACGTTCGCTTGGGATGATCCCAGTCGTTCTCGCCGCCGCGGATGATCAGCGTGGGAACCTTGATGCGGTCGAACATTTCGTCGTCGACGCCGGGAATGGTCTGCCCGGGCTTGGATACGAACGCATTGAGCCAGCGCAGCATCACCTTGAGGAACGCGTCCTTGTCGAAGTCGAGGAACCGCTGCTTGTTGTTCGGGTTCTCCTCGATGCGCTCGCGCCACTCGGGCACCTTGACCACGCCGTCCATGCCGGTCCCGCGCGCGGCCAGAATGCTCGGCACCACGTAGTACGAACCCAGCACGAAGGTGCCGTAAATGCCGCCGACGATGTTCCATACCACCAGCTTCTCGACCAGCTCGGGATAGAGCATCGTGGTGAGCAGGGAATCCCTTGCCCCACCGGATCCCCCGGCCAGGATGCACCGCTCCACACCCAGCGCGCCCAGCATGCCGTGCAGCGTCTCGGCGCGCATGTGCGACTCGCTTTGCCCGTAGAACTGCACATCGGAGGCACCGCAGTTGGGCCGGTCCCACAGCAGCACCCGATAGCCACCGGCCACAAGCGCCTCGGCCAGTGGACGCAAACCGGGGATTTCCTTGCTGAACCGGCCTCCCGGTGTCAGAACAATGAGATCGCCTGTGTCGCCGAGGATTTCGTAGACGACGTTGCCACCATTCACCTCGATAGAAGACACCGGCTCTCCGATCGCCTCACGCCATCACCAGAACGTCGTTTCCGACGACCCGCACGGGGTAGGTGCGGATGCTCCACTCCGGCTTGACCGCGGTCGTGCCGGTCGCCAGCTCGAAACCCCACTGATGCCAGGGGCAGTAGATGTACTCCATGTCGCGCACCATGACCGCGTCCCCGGCGGCGGTCTCGTCAACGATGGTGCGTCCGCGCGGACGCCCGGAGCACAGCGGACCGCCTTGGTGTGGGCAATAGTTCGCGATCGCATAAAAGGTGCCGTCCACGTTGTAGACACCGACGCCGTGGCGACCGATCGGCACCAGCTTGTGGCTGCCCGGCGGGATCTCGTCCACGGTGGCGACGACATGCTCGCGGCCCTGGGCCAGCCGGGGCTGGGGCCGCTTCGGGGTTTCTTGCGTCAACTCAGAGCACCCGGACCTGACCCTCGAGGACCGGAACGGTCTCCGGGAGCTTGTAAGTCGCGATCCCGTTTTTGTACATCACCGCTTCCCGGGCCGCCTTGGGTAAGTGCTTGACCAGCCAGCGCGGGTCGTCGAACGTCCAGTGCGGGTAGTCGGAGGAGAACAGCAGAATCTTTTCGCACTCCATCCACTCCAAAGCGCGGGTCAGCTCCGTCTTGTCCTCCGGGTAGTCCAGCGGCTGGGTGGTGAATTTGAGGTGCTCCTTGACGTACTCCGACGGCTTGCGCTTGATGTCCATCTCGGACTTGCGCGCCTCGTAGATCGCGTCCATACGCCACATCAGCGGCAGGATCCACGAGAACGCGTGCTCGACAAACACGATCCGCAGCGTCGGGAACCGGTCGAAGACGCCATCGAAGATCAAACTCATCACCTGGTTGGCGGCCAGCAGCGAGTAGGTCACCATGAAGTCGTGGTTGTAGCTGGGGAAACCCACCGGCGGGGTCGGCAACAACTCGTAGTTGCTGCGCGATAGGTGACAACTCACCGTGATGTCGTGCTTGGTCGCCGCCGCCCAGATCGGGTCGTACTTCGGGTGGCCCCATGACGGCCGCGGCTCGGCCTTGATCAGGATCTGCGCCATGTACGGGTGCCCGGCCCATTTCTCGATCTGGCGGACCGCACCGTCGGGATCCTCGATCGCCACACAGATCGAACCACGCCAGCGCTCGTGCCAGTTGTTGTGGCTGTCGAGCCAGTGGTTGGCCTGCCAGTCGTTGAGCGCGCTGGAGAACGCCTGGTGGGCTTCGGGCTGGCGCGGCGACCGGCCCGCGGGCTCCAGGATCGCGATGTCGGAGCCGGCCTCCATGATCAGCTGGCGAAACGCCATGTCCGGGTCGCTGCCGGGAAACTCGCCGTCCGGCGGGAAGGTGTCCGTCCGCATCGCGAACGCGTGCGCGTAGTCGGGGGCGTCGTAGTAGATGAGCTCGCCCACCTTGTGTCTCAGGAAGAACTTGCTGCGCCAGGGCTCGGGGATGTACGCGGTGATCTCCCCGCGCTTGGGCACCGGGTGCACGTCAGAGTCGACGCACCGGACGGCTATGCGCTCGGCGGCGGGAACACGTTCCTGCGTGTATGTCAGCGTCATCGTGATCTCCCTTGTTCATTCCTCATTCTGCGGCTAGCCGGCGGCCAGGTCGACAGAAACGTCGATCCCGTACAGGTTGGCCGCGTTGCGCCAGCACAGCTTGTCGCGCTGTTCGACCGACAGCGATCCGGGCAGCCTGCGAACGTCGTTGTGCTGCCAGTGCGGATAGCTCGATCCGAACATCACCATGTCGTCCTTGCCGGTGAAGCCGAACCACTCGCCGGCGAACTCCGCGTCGGGCGGACCGTCGAAGCTGCCCTGCACGAAATAGACGTGGCCCGGAAGGTAGTCGCTCGGGATCCGCGGCGCCCAAGGCGTCTGTTCCAGGTGCGGCCGGCCGAATGTGTCCATTCGCCAGATGAACGGCGTGACGAAATCCGCGGCGCCGTCGGCCCAGACGAACTTCACCCCCGAAAAGCGCTCGAACACGCCCTCGGCGATCATGTTCATCAGGTGATAGAGGTAGTTCAGCGCCATGAAGCTGACGTATTGCTCGTAGGTCTGCGTGTGCCCGGACGGCGTCGGGGGAAAGCCGATGCCCTCGCCCGATTCGATGTGCACCGCTACCGGAAGGTTCGCGTCGGCGGCGGCCTCCCACAGCGGCCAGAACTGCGGCTTGCCATAGAGCTCGCGGGATTGCAGCGGCACACCGATCTGGACCACGCGCGGGTGCGCCCGCCACTTGTCGACCTCGCGCAGGGCGCCGGCGATGTCGTCGGGGTTGACCCGGATGGTGCCGCGGAACCGGTCGCCGAACTGCTCGTGCTCCAGCCAGCGCGACACCATCATCTCGTTGTGCGCCGCGTGCAGCGCGGTGCCCAGGTGCCGGTCGGGCATGATGCCGCGGCCCATCGGGTGCAGCACCGCCACGTCGACGCCGCGCTTCGAAAACAACTCGTTGGCAACGAAATCGGGATCCGACCCCGGGTACTGGCCGTCGGGTCCCTCGGTGTTCGGCGCGTACTCGCCACCCGGTGCGCCGTACCAGTCCATTTCGTAGTCGGGGAAACCGCGGCTCTTGAACGGCTCGCGCAAAAACGAGCGCAGGTCCTTGTTCGACGGGAAGAAGATGTGCACGCTGGCGTCGATCAGCGGCGTGCGCGCCCCGTCAGCGTGTTCGATCACGAGAGCCGTCCCTCAACGCGGTCAGCCAAAATAAACCCGGCCGGGCCATATGATAGATAACCTAACATTCTCACAGGGGTCATTCAATGGGGCATCGGTAAGCGTTTCGATTAGCAACTGCGCTGGTAGTCATGGGTATTGCCGACTGATGGGTGAGTATCGTTCTTTAATGAGGATAATACCATTCTCGCGCTGCCGGTAAGCGCCCTCCGCGTTCGAGCGCGGCCAGGCGATGCGGAAGCTGTCGACGGCGGTGGGCATGCCCGCGTAGCTGGCCAGCTGGAGCGAGATTTCGCGGATTTCGTCGCGGCCGACGCCATTGGTCAGCGCCGCTTTGACGTGAGTGCGCAATTCGTTGGGCCGGTTGAGGACCGAGATCATGGACGGAGAGAAGCATGACGGGACCAAGCAACGACATCTGGGAGGTCATGTCGACGGCCAGGACGATCCGCCGGTTCACCGACCGGCCGGTTGACGACGCGACGCTGGCCCGGTGCCTGGAGGCGGCCAGGTGGGCACCGTCGGGCGCCAACGCGCAGGGATGGCGGTTCGTCGTGCTGCGCTCGCCCGAGCAGCGGGCCGTCGTGGCCAAGGCCGCCGCGCACGCGTTGGAAGTGATCGAGCCGGTGTACGGGATGAGCCGGCCCGCCGACGGCGATACCAGCCGGCGGGCCCGCACCTACCGCGCGACCTACGAATTGCACGACCGCGCCGGCGAATTCACGTCGGTGCTGTTTGCCCAGCAGCACTATCCGACCGCATCCGAGCTGTTGCTCGGCGGTTCGATCTTCCCGGCCATGCAGAACTTCCTGCTCGCCGCCCGCGCCCAGGGCCTCGGCGCCTGCATGACCAGCTGGGCGTCGTATGGGGGCGAGCGGCTGCTGCGCGACGCCGTCGGGGTGCCCGACGACTGGATGATCGCGGGCCACATCGTGGTCGGCTGGCCAAAGGGCCGGCACGGGCCGCTGCGCCGCCGCCCGCTGGCCGAGTTCGCCAACCTCGACAGGTGGGACCGGCCGGCCGGTGACCTGCTGGGCGCCCCTAGGCGGACCGTCCGCGCGTCTTGCACCTCATAGCCGAATTTTGAGATTACCGATTCCGCGAGCGAGAATGTTATTCTCGCTCCGGTGGTGACGACGGGAGGCGGCCCTCATGCTGTTGGAGTTCGACGCTGATCAGCGGCTGTGGCAGAAGACGGTCCGCGATGCCGTCGCCAAGCAGTGCCCACCGTCGCTGGTACGCAGCGTGGCCGAAGACGGCGTCGATCCGAGCCCGCTGTGGAAGTCCTATGTGGACCAGGGCTGGACCGAGCTGAACGACCCGGCCAGCGCCGTGGAACTGGCGATCGTGCTCGAAGAGCTCGGCCGAGCCACCGATCCCACCCCGTTCCTGGCGACGATGAGCCAGTTTGCGCCGCTCGCCGGCGAGCAGTTCGACCCGCACGAGTCGGGGACGGCCGTGCGCGGCGGGGTTTCGGCGCACCGGGACGCCGACGGCTGGGTGCTGGACGGGACGGCACGGCACGTCCTCGACGGCGACCGGGTCGACCGGTTGGCGGTGGTGACGGACGCCGGGGTGTTCGTCGTCGCGGCCAGTCAGGTCTCGGCCCGCCGCTCTGCGGTGTTCGATCCCGTCCTTCACGTGGCCGACCTGTCGTTCGCCGAGGTTCGAGTGCCCGACACCGCCCGGCTGGCCGTCGACCCCGAGCGCGCGCACCACAGCGCGTTGACGGGCATGGCGATCACCATGGTCGGTGCCTGCCAACGGATCCTCGACCTGGTGCTCGAGCACGTCCGCACCCGCCACCAATTCGGCGTACCGATCGGGTCCTTTCAGGCCGTCCAACACAAGGCCGCCGACATGCACGTGGCGGTGGAAAGGGCCCGGGCGCTGTCCTACTTCGCGGCGCTGACGATCGCGGCCGACGACCCGCGGCGGCGGCTGGCCGCCGCGATGGCCAAGGCGTCGGCGGGCGAGTGCCAGTCGCTGGTATTCCGGCACGGCCTACAGCTTTTCGGCGCGATGGGCTTCACGTGGGAGAACGACCTGCAGTTCGCGCTCAAGCGGGCCAAGGCGGGCGAGCACCTGCTTGGCGGCGCGGCTCACCATCGCGCGCGCATCGCGGAGGAGTACCGTGCAGCTGACTTTTGATCCCGACGTCGAGGCGTTCCGGGCCGAGTTCGCGGCCTTCCTCGACGAAAACCTGCCTGCCGCAAGCGAAACGCTGGAGCGCCCGAAATCCGTCTCCCACATGCCACAGTGGGCGCGGCGCTGGCAGCGGCTGCTGTTCGACAACGGCTGGCTGTTGCCCTCTCAGCCGCCGGAGTTCGGTGGTCGCAACGCGACGGTGCTGCAGCAGTTCGTCTACCTGGAGGAACTCAGCCGCCGCCGCATCTACCACAGCTTCAACCCGCAAGGCGTGAACATCGTTGGTGCATCGCTGTTGTCGTTCGGCAGCGACGAACAAAAGCAACGTTGGGCGGTGCCGATCCTGCGCGCGGAGATCACGGCCTCGCTCGGCATGAGCGAGCCCAGCGCCGGCTCGGATCTGGCGTCGCTGCGCACCCGTGCGGTGCTGGACGGCGACCACTTCGTGGTCAACGGGCAGAAGGTGTGGACGTCCGGGGCCCACGACGCCGACGTCCTGCTGACCTTCGTGCGAACCGACCCCGACGCGCCAAAACACAAGGGCATCAGCGCATTGCTGATCCCGACCGACACTCCCGGCGTCGTGCGCCGACCCTTCGCGTCGATCTGCTCGATCGACGACTTGGACTTCAACGAGGTTTTCTTCACCGACGTTCGGGTGCCGGTGGAGAACCTGGTCGGTGAACTCAACCAGGGCTGGTCGGTCGCCAACGGGTCGCTGGGCCACGAGCGCACCATGATGTGGCTGGGTTTCGCGGATCGGCTGGAAAACATGATCGACGATTTCCATCCCAACACCGCGGTCGAGCGTGACGCGTACGCCTCGACGATCATGGACAGACAGGCGCTTCGCCTGTTGGGTTCGGCGGCGCTGGCCCGCGCCGCCCGCGGCGAAGACGACGTGGCCGCTATCTCGGTGCTCAAGTTGCTCGGTTCCGAGGCCGAGCTGCGCGGGATGGAACTCGCGTTGACGTCGGCGGGTGCCGACGGGCTCCTGCAGCCGGGGCAGACCGCACCGTACGCCCACATGAACCTGGACCATTACTTCTCGAGCTGGTTCGAGCGCTACGCCCGCAGCTTTTCCGGCACGATCGCCGGGGGAACCTCGGAGATCCAGCGCAACATCATCGCCCAGCGGGTGCTCGGGCTGCCGCGCGGCTAGGTTGGGCGAAGGGGCTACACAGCGGGCGCAGACGGGTCTGCCGGGCAAGGGAATCCGCGGCGCCTCGGGAGCGCCCAGCCGGCCGGCCAGGGCAGCGCGGTCGCGAAGGCCGTTCCGGCGGTCGGCCAGTCGCGCTCACCGGACTTCGGCGGGGGTGATGGTGGGTTGCCAGCTCGGCCGAAGTCGGCCGATCGCTTAGATGGGGTCGAACTTCGTGATCAACCAGTTGCCGTTGACGCGGGTCATGCTCACCAGCACGGTGCTGGCCGACAGCGCGGGATCGGGTTTGTCCTTGCTCGTCGTGGCCTGGTCCACGTACACCAGCACCACGGCCGAATCGGGATGTAACTCCTGCACCCCTGCCCCGACAACGTGCGCGGTCGTCTTGAGCGACTTCTGTTTGGCCGCCGGAGCCACGATCTGATCGGTGAACTGGGTGTAGTACGAGAGGAAATCGCCGGATAGGTGGGACTTGGCGGTGGCGAAGTCCTTGTCGAGCGACTCCGGCGAATAAGAGAGCAACGCAACGGTTCCGTCGGTCGCCGCGTTGACCACCGCCCGGGCCACGGCGGGGTCGGTGCGTTGATTCGGCTGGTACCGCGTGAAGTACATCCACGCCGCCGCACCGGCGGATGCCAGCAGCAGGAGGACCAGGATGACGGGAACGAGTGGGACATTGCGCAGTACGCGGGACCGGGCCCGTGGCTGGCGTGTCTCCCGTTTGGGGGAGTCCTCGACCGAGGCGTCGGCGGCGTCGGCGTCCTTTGCTTCTTCGGCGGTCTCGTCGATTTCGGTGTCGTTATCGGTCACGCTACGAAATCCACCTTCGACATCTTGTACTGGCCGCCGTCTTCGGTCACGGTCACCCTCAACCGAAACACGCGCGGTTCGTCCTTGGCGCCTGCGGCATTGGTGATCTTGGACGTCGCCAAGACCAGTACCGATGCGGAATTCCCGTTCATGGACTCGAGCGCCGCCGCGTTGACCGTCCCTTGGGTAGTCACCTTGGATTGCTCGACTACGGTCGTGAAATCCTTTGCGCGCTGCTGAAAGTCGTCCCTGAACTGGCCGGTGGAGCTGTCGAGCACTCGCTGGACGTCCTCCTTGGCCCGTTTGAAGTCCAGGGAGGTCATGTTGACGATGCCCTGCCTGGCCCCGGCCACGAAGTTGGCGGCGCGGTTTGTGCGGTCGGCGGCCTCGTGGTCTTGCCACGCCATGTATCCGGTGACGCCGGCAAAGACACAGATGAGGACGATGGCCACGCATTTAAGGGCCGTGGACGGCGACGGCAACCGCCGTCGCAACGTCGCCAGTCTCGATCGCTGTCCTGCGGCGGCGACGGGCGCTTCTGCATCGCTTTCCGCGCCGGAATCTTCGACGGTGTCGTCGACGTCCGAGGGTGGCTCTTCGGCTTCGGTCGTCTCGGTCGTCTCGGCGGCCAGAGTGGTCTCGGCGGCCTGCGTGGTCTCGGCGGCATCGGTGCGCTCTCCGGCATCGGCGGGCGCTTCGGCATCGGCGGCCTGCTCTTTGGCTTCGGCTGCCTCGGCCAGCGCTTCACGCCGGAGCCGGGCGGCGCGCGCCCGGGCGCGCGCCGCGGCGGCCAGTGCCTCGGCTTCGGCGGCTTCTGCCTCAGCTTCTTCGAGCAACGCCTTCACGTCGGCTGGTGATTTGGCCGAATCGTCCGGCGGTTTTTGCGCCTCAGCCACCCCGATTACCACCCGTCACCATCGTCATCGACCGAATTCCGGTATCTCGCACTGTACTGACCATTCCTGATAGCAAAGCGGTCGGCGAATCGATGCGCGTCGAAGACGCGGTTTCCGAAGGGCAGGGCGGCCGTCGCTACCATCGCACAAGCGAGAACGGGTAAGTGTCGGTGCCGCCGGGCCCGCCGCCGCATCCCGTGTCGAACGTGGAGACCACCTGACCGGTCAGTGAGACCGCATCCCACGAGTAGACGTCATGGGAGGGAAAGAACTGCACCACGCAACGAACACCATCGGGGACGTCGACGGCCATGGTGTAGCGGCCGTTGGACAGATGTGCATCCGCCTTATAGGGCGCCGCTTGACCGTTGGGCTGCGGAATCGCTTGGATGGTCAAACATCCCGGCCCTGGAGGAGCGCACGGGTTGATCGCCCAAAGCCAGCTGTGGCCGGGATCCCGGTTCGTGTCCAACCTGTAGTTCCCGAGCACCATGTCTGCGTGGGCGGTCGGCGTAACAGTCAGCGCGGCCGTGGCAAGCGCAAGGCTGATCGCGAAAATCCTCACCGCTGCGTCTCCCGTCTCTGTGCGCGTTAGCCTCGAATATAAGGCGCGGCCACGCTGAACAGGCCTACTCGGGAATATCGGGGCAGTCAACGGGCTCGAGAACTCCTAGTCGATGACTGCGGCTTCCTTGCGTTCCGTGATCGGTCTGGCGAGTTCCTGCTCGTCGCAGATGCGTTGCAGCTTGTCCAGCGTCTCGTCGAGGCCCGCGCCGAGCCTGGGCCCGGGCGTGAAGGTGGCCGGCAGCTTGCGCATGCCCTGAATGACGCCGATGGTCTCGTAGTGCACCGCGCCCTCCGGGTCGCAGCGGTAGTCGGGCATCCGGTCGAGGACCGCGGTCAGCATGGACTTGAACACCGTCCGCGCCACGTTCGAGCCGATGCACCGATGCACCCCCAGACCGAAGCTAAAGTGCCGGTTGCCTTTACGGTCGAGGATGATCTTGTCTGGATCGTGGAAGACCGAGGGATCGCGATTGGCCATGGCCCACGAGATCCACAGGCGCTCACCCTCTTTGAAGCGCGTCCCGTCGAGCTCGACGTCGTCGGAGAAGGTTCGGCCGTCGCCGGGCGCCGGGGTGAAGTAACGCAGGAACTCCTCGGTGGCTGGGTCGAGCAGCGTGTCGCGGTGCTTGCTGAGGAGCTCGCGCTGATCGGGGTTTTCCGAAAGCCATTCGAGCGAATGCGCTGTCAGGGCCGTCGTGGTGTCGAAGCCGCCGCCGATGAGTAGGCCGAGGTTGCCCAGGATCTCCAAGTCGGGGGCCGGCTCGCCGTCGATCCGCATCTCCAGCAGGGCGTTGACCACCCCCGGGCGCGGATGCTCGCGGATCTCGATCATGTTGTTGACCAGGTCGAGACCCATCTGGCGGTGCATCTCGGTGACCCGCTGAATGTCGGGCGAGTGCTCAGGGGTGTACACGGCGGCGTGCGTGGGCTCGCTGTACATTTTCCATTTCTTCAGCGGGATGCCCATCAGCGCGAGCGTCAGCACTGCCGGCACGATGTTGGCCAGATCATCGACGAAGTCGATGCTGCCCTGCTCGATCCGTTCATCCAGGCAGGCCCGCGTCACGTCGTCGATTAACGGCACCCACCGCTTGACCGCGGCCGGCGACAGATAAGGGTTGAGCACGTTGCGATAGATGCGGTGCTCGGGGTCGTCCATCTCCAGGATGCCGCCGCGCACGCCGTTGATGCGGCTGGCCGTGGGGATCGAAATGCCTTTGTAGCCACGGCGTTCGTTATTGACGTCGTGATCGTTGGACACCGCGGGGCAGCGAGCCAGTTCGAACACCTCGTGGCTGCCGGCCGCCACCCAGTGGCCGCCGTAGGTGTCGCTCCAGGCCACCGGGCACCGGGCGTGCATCTCCTCGGTGATCGCCTTGAATTTCGAGCGGTACTCGGGGGAGTGGCGTTCGAAGTGATACCGAATCCGCTTGCGATCGCTGTCACTGACATGGTCAGCAACGCTGTCGTCGACACTCAATGCGCTGTCTCCCTTTATGTTTCGTCAGTGATGATGATGGCCTGCTCGGGGCAGGATTGTGCGGCTTCGCGGACCTGGTCCTCCCGATCGGCGGGCACCACCTCGTCGATCGCCGACGAGCTGCCGTCGATGTCGCTGAGCTGGAACGAATCCGGAGCGATCATTGAGCACAGGGTGTGGCCCTGGCAGCGTTCTGAGTCGACCCAGACCTTCACGGTGTCTCCTTAAGGTTCGTCAATCGCGGTAGTCGTACCACTTGAGGTAGCCGCCGGCGTCGACGCGCAATTGCATGCCGGTCACGTACCGGGCCTCGTCGGAGGCCAACCACAGGACGGCGTTGCTGATGTCCTCGGGCTCGACGTAGGGAACCTTCATGGCCTGTTGCACGCCGAACACCGGCTCGGCGTCGCTGCGCGTGGGGTGCTCGAGGTCCGGGCGGAACGAGCGGTACATCGGCTCGCTCTGCAGCATCGGGGTGTTGGTGTTCGTCGGATGAACCACGTTGGCCCGAATCCCCAAGGGGGCGAGTTCGGTTGCCAAGTCGTGGACATAGTGCGACAGCGCCCGTTTGGAGTGGATGTAGGCCATGCCGCCCGGGTCGGCGCCGGGGTTGTCCTTCTTGGCGGTGTCCATCAGCGCGGCGGTCGACCCGGTGGCCACGATCGAGGCGCCTGCGTTCAGGTGCGGCAACGCGACCTGGATCGCGTTGATGGTGCCGATCAGGTTGGTGTTGATCACGTCGCACCACGCCCGCAGCGGGGGCTGGCCCTTCATGCCGGCGACGCCGGCCTGGGCGACCACGATGTCGAGCCTGCCGAACTCGGCCAGTCCGCGGTCCAGCGCCGCGCTCAGCTGTCCGGCATCGCGCACGTCCGCCTGGGCGATCACCGCGCCCCGGCCGGTCTTCTCGATCAGCCTGGCGGTTTCGTCGAGGTCTTCGGGCGCCGCCATCGGGTAGCCGATGGAGTCGATGTCACGGCACAGGTCGACGGCGATGATGTCGGCGCCCTCCTCGGCCAGGCGCACCGCATGGCTGCGGCCCTGACCGCGTGCCGCGCCGGTGACGAAGGCAACCTTGCCCCTGACGCGGCCCTGTGCGCCGTCTCCCACATCTTCTCCTTGTCGGTGCTGCGGTGTTGTTTTGGTGTTGCTAGGTGTTCCTGCCGCCGTTGACGCCCAAAATCTGACCCGTGATGTAGCCGGCCTCCTCGGACACCAGGAAGGCGCACGCGGCGGCGATGTCCTCGGGTTTGCCCATCCGGCGCACCGGGGTACGGGCGATGGTCTCCTCGATGTCGCCGAGGAACCCGTTCTTTTCCGCGGCGCGCAGCATCGGGGTGTCGATGAAACCGGGGGGCACGGCGTTGACCGTGATGCCGTTGGGTCCGTACTCGAGCGCCAGCGATTTGGTCAGCCCGTTGACCGCGGACTTGGCCGCCACGTAGTGAGCCATGTAGGGCGCGCCGGAATGCGTGCTCGACGACGAAATGTTGACGATCCGCCCCCAGCCGGCCTCGACCATGTCCGGCAGGACGGCCTGGATGGTGTGGAAGACCCCGTTGAGGTTGACGTCGATCACCCGCTGCCAGTCCTCGAACGTGATGTTGGTGAAGCGCTTGAACCCGTCCAGGCCCGCCGCGTTTACCAGAACCGCCACCGGGCCCAGCCGGGAGCGGATCGCCGAGAGGGCGGTATCCACCTGTGCTCGGTCGGTAACGTCGGCGGTGAACGCGAGGTCGGCGTCCGGTGGCCTGAGATCGATCGTGGCGACGTCAAGCCCGTCGGCGCGCAGGCGCTGCGCTACGGCCCGACCGATTCCGGATCCGCCACCGGTGACAACAGCGGTCTTCACCTCGAGCCTTCACTTTCCAACGGGGGCCCGTCTCGCCCACAAAGAATCACGCTTACGATTATGAGAACCTTACTCTCGGTCTGAAGTCGCGTGCAACACCGGTGCAAAATCGCGCGCGGCCTGCGCCAAGAGGTCGACGAGCGCCAGCTTCGGGCTGGTCAGCCGCGGGTTCTGGATTCCTGAGATTTCTTGAATTCTCGAGAGTCGAATGTAAGATTCGCCCCGGAAGAGAATGAAATTTTCGTGACCGCCACCACAATGAGGGGGCCCTGGATGCCAGCGCAGGACACGGCCGACGCCGCCCTGGGGACCACCTTGGTAACTGTTACAGCCCCCGCGTCCGAGTCACATTCGAACCGCCGATTGCTGAACGCGACGTTTCCCGTCGTTCCGGCGCAGGGGGTTCCCGCATGAGGCCGCTGGAGGGCATCCGCGTCTTGGAGGTCGCCATGTACGGGTTCGTCCCGTCGGCGGGTGCCGTGCTGGCCGAGTGGGGCGCCGACGTGGTCAAGGTCGAGCACGCCGTCACCGGGGACCCCCAGCGTGGGCTCCGCCAGACCGGCATGTTGCGCGTCGAAGGCGACCCGAACCCCAACATCGAGCATGCCAACCGCGGCAAGCGCAGCATCGGGCTGGACATGTCGGTGCCTGAGGGCCGGGAGGTGCTCTATGAGCTGGCCCGCCGCGCCGATGTGTTCCTGACCAGTTTCTTGCCCGATGCCCGGCAGAAGTTCGGCATCGACGTCGACGACATCCGGGCGGTGAACCCGTCGATCGTCTACGCGCGCGGAAGCGCGCTCGGCCCCCGGGGTCAGGAGGCGACCAAAGGCGGCTACGACATGACCGCGTTCTGGTGCCGGGCCGGAACGGCGGCCACCATCACCCCGATGGGTTACGAGGGGATGATCAATCCGCCGGGGCCCGCCTACGGTGACACCATTTCGGGCACCAACCTGGCCGGAGGCATCGCCGCGGCGTTGCTCAAACGCGAACGCACCGGAGTGCCGTCCGTCGTGGATGTGTCGTTGCTGGGCAGCGGCCTGTGGTCGTTGGGCCACACGGTGGCGTTGACTAAGCACCTCGGGCAGCGGTTGGAAGCGCCGCCGCCCGGCATCCATGGGTCGCCGGTCAACCCGCTGGTGGGCGTCTACGCGACGGCCGACGGCCGCTACATCTCTTTGGTGATGATGCAGCCAACCAAGTTCTGGGCCGACGTGTGCCGGCACGTCGACCTGCCCGAGCTGGCGGACGATCCGCGGTTTGCCACCGCCGAAAGCATTGCCGCCCATACCGCCGATGCCGTGGAGATCTTGACCAAGGTGATCGCCACCCGCACCCTTGCCGAGTGGAGCGAACGCTTCGCCACGCTCGCCGGCCCGTGGGCGCCGGTGCAGGACACGTTGCAGGCGGTCGACGACGCACAGATCCGCGCGAACGAGTATCTGGTGCGCGCAGGTGAACTCGACTTGGTCGCCAACCCGGTCCAGTTCGACGTCACCGCGCCGCAGACGGGACCGGCGCCCGGATTCGCCGAGCAGACCGACGAAATACTGATGGAGATCGGGCTCGATTGGGACCGGATCATCGAACTCAAGACGGCCGGTGCGGTCACATGAGTGTCATAGGGACCGGACCCGGCACGGTGGTGTCCAAGCCGAACAAGGGCTGTCCGATAACGGTTTTAGATTTTTCGTTCCCACGGGACGCGGCATGAGTCATAATCGCCGGACGCTTCAAGACTTGGGGCCCCTGGTCCTGGAGCGCCAACTCACGCGACAGAACGGAGGAGTGGCGTGAGGATGGTAGCGGTCGCCTCACCCGGCATACGTGCCGAAATATGTTTGCCCGCTAAGCATTTCGCGCTGAACCACACGAATCCAGTGTCGCCGCGGCCAATTTTTCAGACTAGCGGTCTCGTGACGCCGGGAGGATTTGACGCCTATGGCAGATAACCGTGGCGACCGTTGGTCACCGGGATTGCCTCCGCTGAAGCTGAAAGGCAACCTCTCCGGGCCCATGCAGGCGGTCGGGGGCTTGTTCGCGATGTCGGCCGACGCGATCAAATTCGCGTTCCGCCGGCCGTTTCAGGGGCGCGAGTTCTTGGAGCAGTCCTGGTTTATCGCCCGCGTCTCGCTGGCGCCGACCTTGTTGGTGGCCATCCCGTTTACCACGCTGATCAGCTTCACGCTCAACATTCTCCTGCGCGAACTCGGCGCGGCCGATTTGTCCGGTGCGGGGGCGGCGTTTGGCGCGGTTACCCAGGTCGGCCCCGTCGTGACCGTGTTGATCGTCGCGGGAGCGGGTGCGACGGCGATCTGCGCGGATCTGGGCTCGCGCACCATCCGCGAAGAGATCGACGCGATGGAGGTGCTGGGGATCAACCCGGTGCAACGCTTGGTCACGCCTCGAATGCTGGCCGCCGGGCTCGTCGCGTTGCTGCTGAATAGCTTGGTTTGCATCATCGGCATCGTGGGCGGCTACATCTTTTCGGTGTTCGTCCAAGACGTCAATCCGGGCGCTTTCGCTGCGGGGATCACGTTGCTGACCGGCGTGCCGGAAGTCATCATTTCGTGTGTCAAGGCAGCGCTTTTCGGCCTCATCGCCGGATTGGTTGCCTGCTATCGCGGCCTGATAATCAGCAGCGGGGGCGCCAAGGCCGTCGGGAACGCGGTGAACGAGACGGTGGTCTACGCCTTCATGTCGCTGTTCGTCGTGAACGTGCTGGTTACAGCAATCGGCATCAAGATGACTGCGAAGTGACGGCGGAAAGACGCGGATGATGACGCTGCGAGCCGCCTATCCCAGGCTTTTCCGCCAACTCGAACGCCCGGTGGGTACGCTCGGCCGAATTGGCGATCACACGCTTTTCTACGGAAAGGCGCTAGCCGCTGCACCGTTCGCGGCGGTTCACTACCGGCGCGAAGTCATCCGGCTGATCGCCGAGATCAGCATGGGCGCAGGCACTTTGGCGATGATCGGCGGAACGGTGGTCATCGTCGGGTTTTTGACGCTTGCCACCGGTGGCGTACTGGCGGTGCAAGGGTATTCGTCGCTGGGCAATATCGGCATCGAGGCGCTGACCGGCTTTTTGGCCGCGTTCATCAATGTGCGGATTTCGGCACCGGTGGTCGTAGGGATCGGTCTGGCGGCAACCTTCGGCGCCGGGGTGACCGCTCAGCTGGGTGCGATGCGGATCAACGAAGAGATCGACGCGCTGGAAAGCATGGCTATCCGCCCGATTTCGTACCTGGTCAGCACCCGAATCCTGGCCGGGATGCTCGCGATCACGCCGCTCTACTCCATCGCGGTCATCCTGTCGTTCGTCGCGAGCCAGTTCACCACGACGTTTCTGCTCGGGCAGTCCTCCGGGCTGTACCAGCACTACTTCAACACGTTCCTGAACCCGATCGATTTGTTGTGGTCGTTTTTGCAAGCGATCCTCATGGCCCTGACCGTCTTGCTGATACACACCTATTACGGATATTTCGCTTCCGGCGGACCATCGGGGGTGGGCGTCGCGACAGGAAACGCGGTGCGCACCTCGCTCGTCATCGTGGTGTCGGTAACGCTACTGGTCTCGTTGTCCATTTACGGAAGCAACGGCAACTTCAACCTATCGGGATAGGAGAGGTGGGAGCGCGTAAGTGACGAGAAATCTCGGGCCGGGTCCCATCCATCGGTCCGAAACCACCAGTGCCGCAGGGCCGATCGGAGCTTCGCCGGGGCAGCACTTCGGCGTCCGGTCCTACGCGCGGCCGCTGGCGGGCCTTGCGACCGTCGCCGTGGTGATCGCGATCTTCGCGCTGGCGGTGGCCCTGTTTCAGGGCGACTTCACCAAAACCGTGCCGGTGACCGTCATTTCGCAGCGAGCCGGGCTGGTGATGAATGCCGACGCGAAAGTCAAGTTGCGCGGCGTGCAGGTGGGCAGGGTGGCCTCAATCGAGTCGCTGCCGAACGGGCAAGCGGCGCTTCACCTGGCGATGTACCCGTCGGAGATGAAGTTCATTCCCGCCAACGTTCTCGTCGACATCACGTCATCGACGGTATTCGGCGCGAAGTTCGTCGAACTGGTACCACCCGCCGAGCCCTCGGCCCAACGGCTCCACGCCGGCCAGACGCTGGAGGGCCAACACGTCATGGTCGAAATCAACACGGTGTTCCAACAATTGGTGTCCGTTCTGGCCCAGATCGACCCGCCTAAGCTCAACGAGTCACTGGGTGCGCTCGCGCAGGCGTTTAGTGGACGGGGCCCACAGCTGGGCCAGTCGCTGAGCGACCTGGATTCGTTTCTGGCCAGACTGGAGCCGAGCCTTCCCGCATTCAGGCATGACCTCTCAGTCCTGCCGGCGGTGTCCAGCGCCTACGCCGACGCGGCACCGAACCTGGTGAAAACCGCCTCCAACGCGACCCGGATCAGCAAGACAGTTGTCGATGAGCAGCACAACCTGGATGCGTTGCTGATCAGCGCGATCGGATTGGCCGACATCGGCAACGACGTCTTGTCGACGAACCGCCAACCGCTGACGGATGTGATGCATCTGCTGGTGCCGACCACCGATCTGACCAACGAGTACAGTCCAGCGCTCACCTGTAGTTTCGGCGGGCTGATACAGATAGCGCACGGTGCTCCGCTGCCGGAACCGAGCATCAACATATCGGCGAGCCTGACCTGGGGCGCCGAACGCTATCGGTATCCGACGAACCTGCCGAAGGTTGCGGCCACGGGCGGCCCGCACTGCATGGGCCTGCCTAAGCTGCCGTTCAACACCAACCCGCCGCAATTGATTGCCGATATCGGCGCCAACCCGGTGGGGTACGGAAACCAACAGCTGCTGATCGACTCCGACCTCCTCAAACAGCTGTTGTACGGGCCGATCGCGGGCCCGCCACGCAACCCAGCGCAGATCGGACAACCCGGATGAGAACGCGCGCTACGCTGATCAAGTTCGCGATCTTTGCCGTCGTGATGGCGATGCTGACCGCCTTCCTGTTCTTCATCTTCGGCCAGTACCGCACGGGTGCGACGACCGGCTATTCGGCGGTGTTCACCGACGTGTCGCGGCTCAAAGCGGGGCAGTCGGTGCGGGTCGCCGGGATCCGGGTGGGCACGGTCAACAGCGTTTCGCTGCAGCCCGACAAGAAGGTCGTGGTGAAGTTCGACGCCGACCGCAGCGTCGTCCTCACCGAGGGCACCCGGGCGGCGGTCCGCTACCTCAACCTGGTGGGCGATCGCTACCTCGAGCTCGTCGACGGTCCGGGCCCGACCAAGCGTCTGCCGCCCGGCGGTCAGATTCCGGTCAACCGCACCGCGCCGGCGCTCGACCTCGATCTGCTGCTCGGCGGCCTGAAACCCGTTACCCAGGGCCTGAATGCGCGCGATGTCAACGCACTCACCTCGGCGCTGTTGCAGGTCTTCCAGGGGCAAGGCGGCACTCTCGATTCCCTGTTCGCCAAGGCGACCTCGTTTTCGAACGCCTTGGCGGACAACGATCGAACCGTGCAGCAACTGATCGACAACCTCAACATCGTGATCGGCACGATCTCGAAGGACGGCACCAAGTTCTCCGGTGCGGTCGATCGTCTCGAGCGGCTTGTCAGTGGGCTATCCGACGACCGCAACACCATCGGGTCCGCCATCGACGCCCTGGACAAGGGAACCGCCTCGCTGGCGGATCTGCTGGCCAGCGCGCGGCCGCCGCTGTCGGGCACCATAGCGCAATTGAATCGGCTGGCGCCGATACTCGATGGGGACAAGGACCGCCTCGACGCCGCAATCGCCAAGGCGCCCAAGAACTATCGCAAGCTGGTCCGACTGGGCGTAACCGGCGCCACCATCCCGTACTACCTGTGCCAGTTGTCGATCCGCGGCACCGATCTACAGGGCAGGACGGTAAGAGCGAACCTTTTCAGGTCAGATGCGGGAAGGTGCACGGAACCCTAAATGCTGAGGTATCGCGGAACGGGGCTCGTCAAGGCCGGACTCATCGGTGCGATCTTGATCGTACTGATCATCCTGGTGGGGCTGTCGCCCGACCGGTTCATCACCTGGGCGACGATGGTCAGGTACCAGGCGCTGTTTTCCGAAGCCGGCGGTCTTGCGACGGGCAACCCCGTGACGGTGTCGGGGATAAAGGTCGGCACGGTGTCGGATGTGAAGCTGCGACACGGCGATGCGCTGGTGACGTTCGCGATGAAGGGCAACATCCTGCTCGGGTCGGAGACTTCCGCGCACATCCGCACCGGCACGCTGCTGGGCGAGCGGGTGCTGACGCTGGAGTCCGCCGGCAGCGGCACGTTGCATCCGATGGCTCTCATCCCCGTCTCGCGCACGTCTTCGCCTTACTCGCTGACCGAAGCGGTCAGCGACCTGACAACCGACGCTGCGGGAACGAACACCACGGCGCTGAACCAGTCGTTGGACACGTTGTCGGCGACGCTCGACCAGATCGCGCCTCAGATGGGGCCTGCCTTTGACGCACTCACCCGGCTGTCACGCACCCTCAACAGCCGCAACAAGACCCTGGGCGACCTCTTCAAAAGTGCCAGCGACGTCACCGGCGTACTTTCCGAACGCAGCATGCAGGTCAACAAGCTCATCCTCAACTCGGACTCTTTGCTCCAAGTCTTGGTGGCGCGGCGACAAGAGATTGTGGATCTGTTGGCCAACACGTCGGCGGTGGCCAAGCAACTGACGGCATTGGTGCACGACAACGAAAGCACGTTGGCACCGACGCTGGAGAGACTCAATAGGGTGGTCGGGGTCCTGGAAAAGAACCGCGACAACATCGGCAAAGCGCTGCCGGGCCTCGCGAAATTCGAGATCACGGTCGGTGAGGCCATCTCCAATATGTACGCCTACTCGGCGTTCGTCCCGAACCTCCAGCAAGAGGCAATCCTGCAGCCGTTCATCGACTATCTTTGGGGATTCCGCACCTTCGACACGGCCCGCGGTCCAGGCTTCCCTTCGCCGGTACCTCGGTCGCTGTTCCCCTGGCCGTACAACGGTATTCCGCTATGCCCCGGTTGCACGATCGGCGGCAGGGTTGGGGGATCGCAATGATCGCCCGGATGCCCCGCGGCAGGTTGACGACCGTGGCGGCGGTCGTGCTGGCCGGGCTCATCATTGCCGGAGCCGCGGTACTCGTCCGCAATACCGTCTTCGGACCACGCACGATCACCGCGTATTTCACCACCGCCACCGCGATCTATCCCAATGACGAGGTGCGGGTCTCGGGTGTCAAAGTCGGCCACATCAAAGCCATTCAGCCGCAGGGCACGCAGGCCAAGATGACCCTCGAGGTCGACCGCGGCGTGCCCATTCCGGCGGACGCGAAGGCAGTCATCGTCGCCCCGAACCTGGTCGCTTCCCGCTACGTGCAACTCACACCGGCCTATCGCGACAGCGGACCGGTCATGCACGATGGGGCAGTTATACCGGTTGAACGGACCGCGGTACCAGTGGAGTGGGACGAAGTCAAAACCCAATTGATGCGGTTGGCAACGGATTTGGGGCCCAAAAGCGGCGTATCGGGCACGTCGGTGGGCCGGTTCATCGACAGCGCCGCGAACGCGCTCGATGGCAACGGTGACAAACTACGGCAAACGCTCGGTCAGCTGTCCGGGGTGGGCCGGATCCTCGCCAACGGCAGCGGCAACATCGTAGACGTCATCAAAAACCTGCAGACCTTTGTCGACGCGCTGCGCGACAGCAACGTTCAGCTCGTGCAGTTCAACGACCGCTTGGCCACACTTACCAGCGTCGTCGACGACAGCAAATCCGACCTGGACGCGGCGCTGACCGACCTGTCGACGGCGGTCGGCGAGGTACAGCGATTCGTCGCCGGCACTCGCAACCAGACCAGCGAGCAGATCGCCAGGTTGGCCGATGTCACGCAGAACCTAGTCGATCACCACATGGCCCTGGAGAACATCCTGCATACATCGCCCAATGCGCTCGGCAACTTCTTCAACGACTACAACGCCGACACCGGAACCATCGTGGGAGGGTTCGGGTTAATGAACTTCGCGAATCCCACGTTCTCGGGGATGCTGCTTCCGCTACCCGTGCCTGGCTGCGCGACGACCGGCTCCATCGAGAATGTCACCGCGGTGGAATCGGGCAAGCTGTGTTCGCTGTTTCTCGGTCCCGGATTGCGACTGCTCAACTTCAACGAGTCGCCGCTTCCCATCAGCATATTTCTGCAGAAATCGATCGACCCTTCCAAGATCCTCTACACCGAACCGCGCCTAGCACCCGGCGGCGAGGGTCCAAAACCCGGACCACCCGAAATCCCGCCCGCGGTGTCGGCCTACACCGGCCTGCCCGGTGATCCCGTGGGACCGCCGGGGGCGGTGCCACCGGCGCGGATCCCGGGCGCCGCGATGCCGCTGCCGCCGCCACCGTCGACACCGGTGCCGCCACCACCGGCGCCGACCGTGTCGGGCATGCTGCTGCCAGACGAAGGGCCACAACAATGATCGCCCGGATGGCGGCCCGGCGACGATGCGGGCCCTCGTCCCGAAAAGGAGCCGGGCCATCGCGTCTAGCCCGGCGAATGTTCGCCGTCGGCTGTTGCGTGGTGGTGACGTCGACGGGATGCGCGTTCCACGGCCTGAATTCGCTACCGCTGCCCGGCGCGGTGGGACGGGGGCCGGGGGCCAACATCTACCACGTAGAACTCCCGAATGTCGGCACGATGGAGTCGAATTCGCCGGTGATGATCGACGACGTCATCGTCGGCAGTGTCGGCACGATGAGGGTGCGGGGCTGGCACGCCGACGTCGAGATCTCGGTCAAGCGCGACGTCGTCGTCCCGGCCAACGTGGTAGCCACCGTCGGCCAGACCAGCCTGCTGGGATCCATGCATGTGGAACTCAATACGCCGCTCGGCCAGCGGGGAAGCGGACGGCTACAGCCGGGCGCGACCATCCCGCTGAGCCGGACATCGGCCTACCCGTCAACCGAGCAGACGCTGTCGTCGCTCGGGGCGGTCGTCAACGGCGGGGGACTGGGACAAATCGGGGAAGTCATTCACAATTTTTCCGCCGCCCTGTCCGGGCGTGAGGGGGCCGTGCGCGATCTGATCACTCGTCTCGACACGTTCGTGGGGACTCTGGATCAACAGCGGGATAACATCGTTGACTCCATCCAGGCGCTGAACCGGCTTGCAAGGACATTCGCCGATCAACACGCCGTTGTCACCGAGGCGTTGCGCAAGATACCGCCCGCACTCGATGTGCTGATCAAAGAGCGGCCGCGCCTGACGGCCGCTCTGGACAAACTTCGTGTCTTCAGCAACACCGCCACCCGGCTCGTCAACGACGCCCAGGCTGACCTGGTCCAGAACCTCAAGAACCTGGAGCCGACCATCAAAGCGCTCGCCGACGTCGGGCCGGAGCTCGGTACGGCGATCGCGGCGGGGTTCGTGTTCCCCTTCACCCAGAACTTTGTCGACCGGGCTGTCCGAGGCGACTACTTCAACCTGCACGTCGATTTCGACATGTCGATTCCACGGCTCAAGCGGGGACTGTTGTTGGGAACCCATTGGGGACAGCTCGACGAGCCGGAGCCACCGTTGCCCGGGGATCCGTATCGCATGACTTACACGCTCGATCCGCTGCATAACCCCGTGCGGCCACCGTGGGTCGATCCCAATGCGTTGCCGCTGCCCCCACCGCCGCCGGGTGCGGTGCCCGGACCGGGCCCGGGCAACCATGGGCCGCTGCCCGGCCCCCCGCCGAGTGCGGCCCCGCCACCCGGTCCTCCGCCGGGCGCGGCCCCGTCGCCCGACGCGGGTCTCGGTCAGGCGCCGCCGCCCGCAGAAGCGCCGCCGGCGGGATCGGGTGGATAGATGCTGACTCGTTTCGTTCGGATCCAACTGGCGATTTTCGCGATCGTCGGGACCATTGGCGTGATCGCGATGGTCCTGTTCTACATCCAAGCGCCAACCCTGCTGGGCATCGGCCGTATGACGGTCACACTGGAGCTGCCGGCCACCGGCGGGCTGTACCGGTTTTCCAACGTGACCTACCGTGGGGTCCAGATCGGTAAGGTCACCTCGGTGGGTCTGACCCCGACCGGCGCCAAAGCGACGCTGTCGCTTAGCACTTCACCCAAGGTTCCCGCGAACCTGACAGCGGAGGTGCTCAGCGTCTCCGCTGTGGGCGAACAGTACGTAGACTTGCGACCCAAGACCGATTCGCCGCCCTATTTGCACGACGGTTCGGTAATCGCGGTGCGGGACACCACGATTCCGCAGCCGGTGGGGCCGATGCTCGATCAGGTCAATGCCTTGGTCCAGAGCATTCCGAAGACCAAGCTCGGCCAATTACTCGATGAGTCCTTCCAGGGTTTCAACGGCACAGGTTACGACTTGGGGTCACTGATCGATTCCTCACAGACGATCTCCCGCGACGCCAACGGCGTCGTCGATCGCACCAAGGCCCTCACCGAAGAGACCGGGCCACTGTTGGATACCCAAGCACAGACCACCGATTCGATCAGAACCTGGGCGCGCAGCCTCGCCGGAATTTCGGATGTGTTGACCAACAACGATTCCCATTTCCGCACCATCTTGCAAAACGGTCCTGAGGCTGCGAACGAAGCGTCCCGGCTGCTCGAACAAGTGAAACCGACGCTGCCGGTGCTGCTCGCCAACCTGACCACCATCGGGCAGATCGGCGTCACCTACCACCCCTCGCTGGAGCAGCTGCTCGTGTTGCTGCCGTCGGCGGTTGCCATTGAGCAGGCTGCCCAGGGTGAAAACCATCCCGACGGCAAGGCTTACGGCGACTTCGCGGCCTCGATCGACAATCCGCCTATCTGCACGGTCGGCTTCATGCCCCCCAACACATGGCGCTCCCCGGACGACCTCACCGACATCGACACGCCAGACGGGTTGTATTGCAAACTCCCGCAGGATTCACCGATCGCGGTTCGCGGTGCCCGCAACTATCCCTGCATGGGTCACCCGGGTAAGCGCGCGCCTACCGTCGAGATCTGCAACAGCGACAAGCCGTTTATGCCGCTGGCGATGCGCCAACACGTTCTTGGTCCCTATCCACTGGATCCGAATCTGCTAGCCCAGGGCGTCCCGCCCGATGACCGGATCACCGTCAATGACAGGATCTTTGGCCCGGTCGAGGGGACGCCGCTGCCTCCGGGAGCGGTGCCGCGCGGCTCACCGTCGGGACCGCGTGGGGAAAACCCACCACCGGGTACCGTCGGCGCGGCCGTTCCGCCCGTGCCGTCGTCGGGACGCCCCGCGCTGGCGCCCATGTCGCCAATGTCGGCCGACCTTCCGCCCATCGCGCCACTCGACGTGCCCGCAGCGGGCGAACTTCCCGCACCACCCGCCGTACCCGCGCCGCCGCCCCCACCTCCGGCTCCCACACCGCCGGATCAGGTCGAGGGAGGGCAGCCCCAAGCTGCGCCAAGCGCGTTCGGAGCCAACGCACCAAAGCCCGCGCCCAAGGTACCCAAGGTAGCGGTGGCAAAGTACGATCCCCACACCGGTCGTTATGTCGGTCCCGACGGCAAGTTGTACGAGCAGTCGGATCTTGTGAATTCGAAGGCGCCCAAGACGTGGAAGGACATGCTTCCCACTTGAAAATGCGCCCCGCTACGACGGGTTAGGAGAGCTGGTCCAAGCGCAACGGCATTGTGATATCAAGCCATTGGTTTTGCCCGCAGGCGCCGCTTGGGCCGACCGTCTTATCCTTGCCGGCAAAGGTCGGTGACCCGAGTTGATACCCACCATTGTCGTTCACCGGGTAGAAAAAGAAGGTCTGCTGTCCGGGAAACGCGGTACCGTCTTGGCAGCGCTCCCAATCCGGCACCTCGCGTTTCACCTTCCACATCTCCCCATCGTTCATGTATAGGGGGGCGTTCCATCCCTGATCGCTCGTCACCGTGCCGTGGCATTCCTGAGTTGTGACGCACGTCGAGCTGATGGTCCAGGTTTGGTACACCGTCGGCTCGCCGAAGTACTGATCGTTCCTCTGGGCCCAATCGCCGATGGACGTAACGCGGAACGTCCCGTTGAGGGCGACGTCTTCCTTGGTGATCGCTTGGGCTGGGGACGCCGATGCCAAAGCGCCGAATGCAGTGGCAGCCAACAGCGTTGCGGTGGGGAGTGTTTTTACTGACCGCATCAGGTGCTCCTCGAAGCGCATAATCCGACAGTGCCTCTGGCGATTTTTCGCCATCCGTTGCGGCGTTCTCAAGCGATGACGTTACACCGATTCAGCCGACCAGGTAACGGTTGGACCAAGATGCCGCGCTCATGCGACGGGGTCGAATTTCTCGATCAGCCAGGAACCATCCACGTTTTTCAGCGTGACCAGGACACTGCTCTGGGTGTTCTCGGGATCTTTCTTTTTCGGGCTCGCCGTCGTCTGGTCGACGAAAACCAGGACGGTCGCCGAATCGGGATGCAAATCCGAAACTGCGGCCCGAATTACCTTGGCGGTCGCCGTCAGTTGCCCCTGCTGCGCCGTCGGGGCGACGACGTCGTTAGTGAATCTGCTGTAATAGGCCAGAAAACCGCCTGTGAGATGGGCTTTGCCGTTGTTGAAATCGCGGTTTAAATGGTCGAAGGAGTACGACAACACCGCCACGGTGCCGTCCGACGCCGCCTGGATTGCGCGGTGTGCCGTCGCATCGCCGACGCGCTGATCCGGCCGGTACAGAATGACGTAGATGGCGGCGGCGGTTCCCACTGCTGCAACGACCAACACGGTCGCGACCATCGAACGCCACCTCGCCAAACAGAAGCGGGCCCACTTTCGGATCGCTGCCCGCCGGCTGAGGCCTGACGCTTTCTCGGCGGGAGGTGGCTTCCCATCCTCGTCGGTGCGCAGAATGTGCGCACCGTCAGCCGCCGTTTCGGTGCCGCCGAGCGACGAGCCATGCTCAACGGTCATTTCAGGTAATCAACTTTCGACATCTTGAGCTGGCCGCCGTCGCGGTCCAAATGGACGCTGAGGCGAAACAATGCCGGTGGCGGTTTGGCGTTATCCGGCCCAATGGCATCGGTTTTCGCCGCCACCAGCACGACTCCCGAGTTGTCGCTCAACGATTCGACCGCGACGGCTTCCACGGTGACCTTGCTGCCGATCTTCGTTTCCTCGGCCCGCTTGACCATGAGAGTTGACAGCGCTGCGATGGTGTTCTTCTGGTTGCCCGTAGAAGCGTCGATCATGCGTTGGACGCTCTCTTTTGCATGATCGGGGTCAATCGACATCAGCGTGGTGACCTCTTGCCGGGCGGCCGCGGTGAACTCCGCTGCGAGCTGCCGATTATGCACCGCGGTGTGATGCTGCCACAGCATGTAACCGCTCGCGCCGAGCGATGCGAAAGCGAGCAGGATGCGAACGCCGACAGCTATCTTCTTCCGTCCCGGGCGGCGCGGCCACCGTGGCCGCTTGAGACGCCGCGGCAACCCTAGCCGTTTCCGGGTCGGTTCTGCGGGGCGCCGTTCGGTCTCTGGGGGCGGGGCGTCGTCGGCGGCGTTCGCGGCTTCTGCCGCCCGGCGCAGCCGTGCGAGGCGCGCCCGAGCCGCCTCGGCGCGGGCTTCGGCCTCGGCGACTTCGTCTTCTGCGTCCGTCTCCGACGGCACCGCTACATACACGGGGTCGACGCCTGAGCGCGACTGTGGTTCGTCCGGATCGGTCACATCCGCGGGGTGGCCACAATCGTCGCCGTCGGGTCCCTCCGGATTGTGCATGGAAATCTAGTTTATCACTGCGGTCTGGGCTCAACGCCGTCATCGGGCGGCCGCCATTGTGCCTTTACATGCGGAAATGGCGGCTCGCCGGCGGACGGGTAGAGGGCACTTTGAATTCGAATTCGCGCGAAGGTCGTTATTGCTCAAACGATCTTCTGGCTGGTGGCTCAGTTTGATTGCGAGTAGCGTGAAGCGATCATGTGTGACGTGGCTACATGATGTGGGAGAAAACCACCATGCGAATCTGCCCGAGCTGTCAAGGCCGTTCCCTGCGTGTCGTCGCTGCGGCGGTCGGCATGGGCATCGCCGTCCTGCCCATCGCCCCGGCCGTGCTGGTGGGGGCGTCGTCCGCGCACGCTGACACCGGTGTCGATGGATACGCTCATTGCCTTGGCGGCGACGCGAAGCCCCCGCCGCCGGGGGTCAGTGCAGACGATTGGTTTCCCAGCGTCCGTGTGATAGCGACGGATCTCGATTCCGGTGTGCCGTCCGCCCAAGTAATCCAGAGATTGGTGGAAATGGGAGTCAATCCGAACGATGCCGTTACCCGAGTGCAGTGTTTCCTGGCCAACCAGCCGCGCGGAGCAGGGCATTGACGCGGTCGACACACGACGCGGAGCTGTGATTGGGAAGTTCTAAGTGACCCGCCACCATCCTCGCTAAGCAGAAGAAATTTCTTTTCAGATGTGGCAAAGTAATCGAGTGCGATCAATCGTGGCGCTGTGTGCCGCGTTGCTCAGCACCAGTGTGCTGGCGGCGCCGCCATCCTTTGCCGGACCGACGGTCTGCGACTACCCCGCCTGTACGCCGGGCATCATGCCGCATCAGGTGTTAGGCGCGCCCTGCGAGAACACCACCTACTACGCCTTCGGCGTAGCCGACGGTTACGTTTCGTTCGCCTCCCAGCCTGGGCGGCTGATGTTCTGTGGCTCACCGCGGAGATATCAGCCGCGTTGGTTCCGGTCGCCTCCGATGGCGGGCGTCAAGGAAGAAGGCGCCAGTTGCGAGAATTACCAGAACTACGTCGCGCAGGCGCCCGACGGCCTGTTCTTAGTCTGCTTTGCGCACGACGGTGTTATGACCTGGATCCGCGGCGACACGTAACCTTGTCGCTTTTCGTTCGGCCGGGCGCAGCGTCGGTCAGTCGCGGCTCTCCCGGGGCAGGCCTAATAGGCGCCGGCTCAAATCGACGACCCGGTCGAGCAGTGTGCCGTCATCGATGTCGGCGACCAGCGGGTGCATGACGGCGGCGCTGATCGCGCCGGAGAACATGGCCGCCTCGATCCGCCCGTCCAGGCCGGCATCGCTCAGCAGCACGTTGTAGAGGCGATCCATAAAGCGTTGCAGCGGTTCGTGTTCGGCGAGCAAGCGAACCACGACGGGATCGAACTGCAGCGTGCGCACCAACCGGCGGTCGCGAACCGCCATCTCGACCATGCGTACCAGAAGTGCGTCGCGGGCCTCTAGTCGGTCCTTGTGTTCCTCAGCTTCCTCGAGCGCTGGGCCCAGCCGAAAGAGTTCGCGCTCGGTGACCGCGAGCACGAGCTGCTCTTTGGTCCGGAACTGGTGGTACACCGCGGCTTTCGTCACCCCGACAGCGTCGGCGATCATCTGCAGCGACGTACCGCTGACGCCGTGCTGGGCGAACAGATCAAGCGCGGCATCGAGCACCCGCGTCCGGGCGGCGCTGTGCTGTACGACCGGGAACCGCCCGTCGGTGCCCGCCTGGCGTGCTGTCGTCACACGAGGAGACTAGACCACCGCTATTGACCGAGGCTAGCCGATCGGCTAGTTTCGCTGACTAGCCGTTTAGGCGGGCGACCGCGTGGGAGGGAGTACCGATGTCCGACGGCGGCGGCGGCGATGCGGCAGCACGCCGCGGAGCCCTGCGGCGGACCGACGGTGAGCTGATCCTGCTGTGGACGTTGCCGGCGACGGTGATCATTTGGGGCGCTTGCTTTTTCCTTTTTCCGGGCTTCAACCCGCCGATGTCACCGAGCATGTCGGCCGAGCAGGTGGCCGCGTTCTATCGCGATCCGGCGCACCTGCCCCAGATCCGGTACAGCATGATCGTGTTCAACTGGTTCGGCGTCTGCCTCGTCCCGATCCTGGCCCTGATCGTGCTGCAGGTCCGCCGGATGGCGCATCGCACGCCGATCTTTTCGTACGCGATTCTCGGTTGTGCGGCCGGCGGTCCGACGCTGTTCCTCGTCGCCGATGTCTGCTGGCTGCTGGCCGCCTTCCGTCCCGGGCGAAGCCCGGAATTGACTCAGCTGCTCAACGATTTCGCCTGGATCACCTTCAGCATCGTGGTCCCGTTTCTGATCGGGCAAAGCGTAATCCTCGCCGTGGCAATTTATTTCGACGATCGGACGCAGCCGGTATTTGGCCGTTGGGTGGCTCACTTCAACCTTCTGGTGGCGGCTGCGCTGGTGCCCGCAGCCTTCGTCGGGGTGTCATTGACCGGACCGCTAGCGTGGGACGGCTTCTTGACGTTCTGGGTGAAAAACGTTGCCATTGCCCTCTGGATCGGCGTCATGGGCGTGGTTCTCGGGCGAGCCATCTACCGGGAGCGCGCGGAAATCGCCAGGCGCGAAAAAGAACTGGTCAACGCGTGAGTGTGGTGGTGACATCGCCGACCTTCCCGGCCTCGCCTCCATCGGGGCCCCTGCCGCGGCGGATCACCTGGCACCTGTGGCGCGGCCCCAAGCGCGAGCTGTGGCTGGCTTGGGCGGCGATGCTCTTTTTCTACAGCGCCTTCTTCCCGGTGTTCTTCGTCGTGGCGCGGGTCCAGCCGCCGCCGCAGCCCACCTGGGGCCCCGCCACGCAAATGCACTGGTTCTCCGAACGCCATCTCGGGATACCCCTCGGATTCGGCATCATCTTCGCCATCAGCGGCCTGATCGCGACCAACAACGCCCTCATCGCCTACTCGATGCGACGGATGTCGGTCAGCCGCGCGTTCGGCTACTCGTACCTGCTCATCTACACGTTCAGCGCGGTTCCCGGCATGCTGCTGCTCAACATCGCACTCGTCGTCGGGACGCTGCGACCGGGACGCGACCCCGAAGCGATCGGTTGGCTTTACGACTTCGCCTTCTTGTCCTTCGACGGAACCATGGGAGTGTTCCTGATCGGTTCGCTGATCTGGATGGTCGCGATTCTGCTCGACAAGAATCGGGTGTTCCCCAAGTGGTTCGGCTATCTCAACCTGTGTAACGCGCTGACCGAGGTCGTCGTGGCGCCGTGCTGGATCTTTCGGCGCGGCGTGTTGGCGTGGAACGGCCAGATCGCGTGGTGGCTGGACATGGTGGTTTTTGGCATCTACCAAGTCACATTCACCGTCATGCTGTTTCGGATGATCCAGCGCGAGGACTTCGGCGACGGGCCGTTGCCCGACCGCGTGCAGCCCGAGGCGATTGCGCCATGACGGACCTGGTCGACAGGAGCAAACCCGGCAGGTCGGTGCCCGGGCAGCCAGACATGTGGGCCTTCGTGTTGTTCGAAACACTGGTCTTCACAGCGTATTTCGGCTTCTATTTGCTCTACCGCGGCCGAAGCCTGCAGCTCTTCTTGCATTCCCAGGCGCAGCTGGACCTGCGCTTGGGCGTCTTCAATACCCTTGTATTACTGCTGAGCTCGTGGTCGATGGCACGGTGTGTCCAGTCGTCGCGCGCCGGCGGCTACGGGGCGGCGCTGCGGGACGTGCGCATCACGGCCGTGTTCGCCGCGATGTTCCTTTCTTTCAAGGTGTTCGAGTGGGCCCGATTGGTCCGCATGGGAAATGGATTGGACAGCAACGACTTCTTTACCTATTACTTTTTCCTTACCGGGATCCACTTCGTGCACCTGCTGATCGGCTTCGTCGTCCTGGGCATCGCCGTCTACCAACTTCGCAGTCCGGCACGACGATCCCAGGAAGTCGTCGAAACGTGCGCAACCTATTGGCACACCGTCGATTTCCTGTGGGTTCTCATCTTTGCGCTGCTCTACGTGGTGAGGTGATCGGTTATGAAAGCCAACAGGAGGCTGCTGGTCGTCTGGGTGGTGCTGGCGGCTCTCACGCTGACCTATCTCTGGATAGATCACTCGCTCGACGGGACGCTCGGGGCCGGCGCGGTGGCTACGTCGAGCGTGATCGTGATCGCGCTGGTCAAGGTGCGCATCATCTTTCGGGAGTTCATGGAGGTCCGGCAGGCCCCCGTCCTGCTGTGTCGCCTCACCGACGCCTGGGTGATGCTCATCGCCGTCGCGCTGTTCGGCTGCTATTTCATCGGACGGACACTCGCCTGAGCCTCACCCGTTCGGCGTGAAGGTCAGGTGCAGTTCGCTCAGCCCGCGCAGAATGTACGTCGGCTCATAGACGTACTTCCGATCGCCGGCGGGCCCGTGCTTGATCTCGTTGATCTTGATGTCGCCCATCCGATCTAGGATGCGCTCGATGGAGACGCGGCCCTCCACGCGGGCGAGTGGTCCGCCCGGACAAGAGTGCACGCCGCGCGCGAACGCCATGTGCTCGCGAACATTTTTTCGGCGGAGGTCGAATTCGTGGGGATTGTCGAAGCGGCGCGGATCGCGGTTGGCCGCGCCCGGTAACACCATGACGACCGTTCCGGCGGGGATGTCCACGCCGCCGACCGTGGTAGCCCTGCGGGCGAGCCGCGAGTCGCTTTTGACCGGGCTGTCCATCCGCAACGATTCCTCGATGAAACCCGGGATCAGGCTGCGGTCCTCGCGCAGCTGCTGCTGGATGTCTGGCCGCTCGCCGATCACCTGCAGCGCGGCGCTGAGCAGCTTGGCCGTGGTTTCCTGGCCGGCGGCGAAAAGAAAAGTGGCGGAACGAACAACATCGATGACCTCCGGCGTGGACCCGTCGGGGTATTTCGCCGTCGCCAGGGAGGTCAGCACGTCGTCGCGCGGTTGGCGGCGCCGGTCCTCGATGTAGGCGCAGAACTTGTCGTCCAGCCACTCCAGTGGGTTGATGCCGACGCTCGCATGGTCGAGGGCGCCCACCTGCGAGCCGGGGCGGTCGGCGCCCAAGACGACACGGAACTCCTTGTGGTCCTCCTCGGGAACCCCGAGCAGGTCGGCAATCACCAAGGTGGCGAAGGGCTTTGAGTATTCACTGATGAACTCGCACTCGCCGTTGGTCAGGAATTCGTCGAGCTGCCGGTCGGCGAGGCGCCACATGAACTCCTCGTTTTGCTTGAGCCGGCTCGGAGTGAGCAGCTTGGACAACACCGAGCGAGCCTTGGTGTGTTCCGGCGGATCCATGGTCACCATGTGCTCGTTCATCGGGAAGTAGCTGCGGTGCTCGTCGATCTGCGCGCTGATGTCGTCGCCCTTGGGCTCGAAGGGGAGCGGCGGGAACGGGCCGCCGAGCGCGACGATGTTCGAAAAGGTGTCGGGGTCCTTGTAGACCTCGGTGGCCTCTTGGTAGCCGGTGACGGCGACGACCCCGTGATGCGGCAGCCGCTGTACCGGGTTTTGGCTGCGCAGGTAGTCGAAGTAGGGGTGCGGATCGGGCACCAAAGACGGGTCGGTGAAGAAGTCGATCGTGTCGAAGTTGCTCATTTAGATTGCGTCTCCCCTGGGCCGGGTCTCCCGTGAAGTTCGGCGCCGTGCGCCCGCTCTCGAAGGCCAAACGTGCTGAGCACCTGCTTAGCATGGCGGTAATGTCAGGGTCAAGGCCGCAACACCGTGCCGCGATACGATCCGTGTGGTCGGCACCAAAACCCGTGTGGTCGCCACCCACGCAGAATTCGGAGCAGGGACATGACTTCGGCCCGCAGAATCGGAGCGCCGGACGCGAAGAATCGCACCCTGCTGCTCGACGCGGCCGAGCGGTTGATGGTCGAAGAAGGCTACGCCGCGGTCACGTCGCGTCGTCTGGCGAGCAAGGCGGGTTTGAAACCACAGCTGGTGCACTACTACTTCCGCACCATGGACGAGCTGTTTCTCGAGGTCTTCCGCCGCCGTGCCGAGGAAGGTCTAAAGGTGCAAGCTTTGGCGCTGCGGAGCCATCAGCCGTTGTGGGCGCTGTGGAGATTCGGGACCGATCCCGCGTTCACCCGGATCGCGATGGAATTCATGGCGCTGGCCAATCACCGAAAAGAAATGCGAGCGGAAATCGCTTACTACGCCGAACGATTCCGCGAGGAGCAGCGTCAGGCGGTGGCCGCCGCGCTGCAGCGTTACGGCGTGGTTGGCCAGGATGGCGCGGAAGTGCAGCCGGTGGTCTGGACGGTCCTGATGACCAGCCTGTCGCGATTCTTGGTGCTCGAGCAGGCGGTGGGCATTTCCGGCGGTCACGCCGAGACCTTAGAGCTGGTCGAAAGCTACTTGCGGCGCCTGGAAGGCGATCCCCAGCCGGTTGAGGGGGCATCGCCCACCCGGGTGGTTCACCAGTTCCGCAGCGAACAGAGCACGCCCTTGGGTCCGTCCTTGGAGACGACGACGGCCCCGTCCACCGACAGCTCGCAGTGAAGGTTTGGCGTCCCGGGTTCTGTGCCTGTGCTCGCCACGACCATCGCGTATACGTCGGGCTTCGACAAATCCAGTTCATAGCTCCACGGCTTGTCCGGCGCGATGTCGACGTCGATGTGCGGCGTGAACGAGTAGGGATCGTGGCTGTAGTCAGAAAACCTGGCCGGTTCGTGGTCCAGGTAATAGATGTCGGTGTAAATCGGATTCTGCGCGGTGACGGTGTACTTGACGTGGTGCATGACCGGCTCATCGGCATGAGCCAGCCCGGTGCTCTTGAGCGCACCCGTTAGCGCGGCCAACGTCAACGAAACCGCGGCCAACAACCTGTACACGGTACTCATATCGCTCCTCCGGCTCCTGGGCGCGGACTGGCGGTGCGGTTCAGTACGCGTTCTGCGGCCTGCCAGTGCGCATCGGCGACCCACAGCCGCGCAAAGGATGCTATCGCCTCGTCGGGCGAAACTCCGCTGATTACGCGCTTAATAGCCGCCGCCGGGTGACGAGCGAGCGACCTCGCGATCGATCGCCAGCCGTCGTCGAATGCGGAGCGCGGAAATACCAAATCCACCAAGCCGATCCGCGCCGCCTCGTGGGCGTCGACGACGGTTCCGGTGCCGGCGAGCAGCAGTGCCTTGCTCTTCCCGACAATGCCGGCCAGCCTCTCCGCGCCGCCCCAAGCGGGCATGATTTCCAGCGCCACCTGGTTGAACGCGATCTTGATGTCGTCGGCGGCCACCCGAATGTCAGCGGCCACGGCGACTTCCGCGCCGCCGCCGAACGCGTGGCCGTTTAGCGCGGCGATCACCGGCGCCGGGAAGCTGGCGAGCTGATCGCAGATCGACCGCATCCGCTTGGCCATTGCCGCGGCGTCCTCCTCGCTCCGAAGCTTGCTCAGCTCCTTGAGGTCGCCGCCCGACACGAAAGCGCGTTCGCCGGCGCCCCGGATGGCCAGCGCTTGGGCGCCGGCCGCCGCATCGAGTGCCTTCTCGAGCTGCTCCATGGTGTCCAGCGAGATGGCATTGCGCGCGTGGGGGCGATCGATGGTGAGCACCGCCAACCCGTCATCGATCTCGAGGTCCACCATGCGTTTTCGCTCCTGGGGATAAGCCAGCAGAGAACGGCCGATATTGGCATTCTCTTTGCCGGAGAATAACATCATCGCAGCAGGCCCAGGAAGTTTCGTGACCCAGATCGGAGGCGGCCCGGTGCCCAACCGACTCCCGCCGGCGGCCGCCGCCGCGCTAGCCGCAATGCTGCTTGCCGCGTGCACGTCGCGGCCGCCAACCCAGCTTTCCAGCACTGCATCGGTGAACATCGACGGAACCGGTAAGGATTTCCACGTCGTCAAGTGCAGTCAGGTGCAGTGGAGCCGGATGATCGACATTGGCAGCGATTTCGCCGGGGCCAAGGTCGTCATCAATCAGGGAACCGACCCGGCCATCGCGGAATCCGTGCGGATCCAGAACCTGGGTGGCTTCACCGGCATGTACGCGCAAGGCGGGGTGGGCGACGCCAAGCTGACCCAAAGCAGCGACAAGGTCACGATCACCGGCACCGCCAACGGCTACAAGACCGACAAGCCCGGTGAGCCGGCTACCGCCACCTTCAACATCGTCGCTACCTGCTGACCATGTTCGACGCCAGGGGCGCACGTTGCGGTTTGGCGCCTGTAGAGAATAGTATTCTCTCAAATCAAGAAGGAGGATTTCATGGGGCAACTGTCACACCGGGAGGACGTCCCGTTCCCGATCTTTGACGCGGACAATCACCTTTACGAGCCGCCGGAGGCGCTGACCAAGTACCTGCCTAAGGAGTACAAGGACTTCGTCCAATACGTGCAGATCAACGGGCGCACCAAGATCGCGCTGCGCGGCGTGATCAGCAACTACATTCCCAACCCGACGTTCGAGGTCGTCGCCCGGCCGGGCGCCTGGGAGGAGTACTTCAAGTACGGCAACCCGGAAGGCAAGAGCAAGCGCGAGCTGTTCGGCGAGCCGATGCGCGCGATCCCGGCGTTCTTCGAGCCCGCCCCGCGGCTGGAGAAGATGAACGAGCTGGGCCTGGACCGCACCCTGATGTTCCCCACGCTGGCCAGCCTGATCGAGGAGCGGCTGCGCGACGACCCGGTCGCCATCCACGTCTTAATCCACGCGCTGAACCAGTGGCTCGACGAGGTCTGGGGCTTCAATTACCAGAACCGGATCTTCACCACCCCCGTCATCACCCTGCCGATCGTCGAGAAGGCGATCGAAGAGCTGGAATGGGTGGTCAAGCGCGGCGCCCGCGCCATCCTGATCCGCCCGGCCCCGGTCCCGGGATTCCGCGGCCCCCGCTCGTTCGCGCTGCCCGAGTTCGACCCGTTCTGGGAGCGCGTCGTCGAATACGACGTGCTGGTCGGCATGCACTCGTCCGACAGCGGCTACTCCCGCTACACCTCCGAGTGGGACGGTGCCGAACAGGAAATGCTGCCATTCCAAACCAACGCGATGGGCATCCTCAACGAGTGGCGGCCGATACAGGACGCGGTGGGCTCGTGGGTGATCCACGGCGGGCTCTACCGGCACCCCAAGCTGAAGGTCGCGATCGTCGAGGCCGGCTCGAAGTGGATGACCCCGTTGCTCGACGGCCTTGCCGAGGTCTTCCGCAAGGCCCCGGAAGCGTTCCCGAGCGACCCGGTCGAGACGGTCAAGAACCGCATCTACGTCAGCCCGTTCTTCGAAGACGGTATCGACGACCTGATCAACCTCGTCGGGGTGGACCAGGTGCTGTACGGGTCGGACTGGCCGCACCCGGAGGGGCTGGCGGAGCCGACCTACTACGTCAACGCATTGTCGCACCTGCCCGTCGACGACCAGGCAAAGATCATGGGCGGCAACCTCGGTCGGCTCGTCACGGTGTGACAGCCACTGAGAAGTGGCAGACCATCCCCGAGATGGTCTTGAGCGCGGCGGACCGCTTCGGCGACGCGGAAGCGGTGGTCGACGGTCCGCTGCGCCTCACCTTCGCCGAGCTCGTCGAGCGAATACGTTGTGCCGCAGGCGCCTTCGCCGAGCTCGGGGTGAACAAGGGGGACCGGGTCGCCGTGTGGGCACCCAACTCCGCGGAGTGGATCATCGCGGCTTTCGGGCTGCTCACCGCGGGCGGGGTGTTGGTTCCCGTCAACACGCGGTTCCGGGCCGAGGAGGCGGGCGACATCATCGTCCGCAGCGGGGCCAGGGCCGTCCTGGTGCAAAAGGGCTTTCTCGGCCAGGACTACGCGGTGCCCGCGGGGATACCCGTGATCGACCTGAAGTCCGACTTCCTCTCGGGCGGTTCCCCGTTCGAGCGCGAGGTGGCCGGCACCGACGTCTCCGACATCATCTTCACCTCGGGCACGACCGGGCGCCCGAAGGGCGCGATGCTCAACCACCGTCAGACGCTGCGGATGTATGAGGAGTGGGCCGCGCTCGCCGACCTGCGCGAGGGTGACCGCTACCTGATGATCAACCCGTACTTCCACACCTTCGGGTTGAAGGCGGGACTGGTGGCGTCGTTCCTGCGGGGTGCGACCATGCTGCCGGTGGCTGTGTTCGACGTCGACGCGGTGGTGAACCTCATTGAGCGCGAACGCATCACGATGTTGCCCGGTCCGCCGACGCTGTACCACTCGTTGCTGACGGTGCGCGACAAGTCCAAGCTGTCGAGCTTGCGGGCGGGGGTGACCGGCGCCGCCGACATCCCCGTCGAGCTGGTCCGCCGCATCCACGGTGAATTGCCTTTCGAGACGTTGATGACGGGCTACGGGCTCACCGAGGCCGGTAATGTCACCCTGTCCCGGCCGGGCGACTCGTTCGAGGATGTCGCCACCACCGCGGGCCTGCCCTGCGACGGGGTCGAGGTGCGCATCGCCGACGACGGCGAGATCCTGGTCCGCGGCTACAACGTCATGCAGGGCTATCTCGACGATCCCGCGGCAACCGCCGAGGCCATCGACGCGGATGGCTGGCTGCACACCGGAGATCTGGGCAGCTTCGATGACTCGGGCCGGCTGCGTGTGGCAGGCCGCAAAAAGGACATGTTCATCGTGGGCGGATTCAACGCGTATCCGGCCGAGATCGAAGGCTTCCTGCTTGGGCACCCCGCCGTGGCCCAAGCCGCGGTGATCGGAGTTCCCGACGAGCGTCTCGGCCAGGTGGGCAAGGCTTTCGTGGTGGTGGAAAGTAAGGTGTCCGAAGACGAGCTGCTCACCTGGTGCCGAACGCGGATGGCGGGGTTCAAAGTGCCGAGAAGCGTCGAATTTCGCGAGGAGCTACCGCTCAACGCCACCGGGAAGGTGATGAAGGACCAACTCCGTTGAGTAACGGCGACATCCACTCGATGGTGATCGCGTCGGACTATCGCGTTCCGGATCCGACCCGGGTGTGGCCGCTGCTCGAGCGCAACAAGGCGGCCCTGGCCGACATCGGCGCCCACCACGTGCTGGTCTACACCTCCACCCACGACTACGGCCGCGTCTTGGTGATGATCGGGGTGCATAGCCGGGAGCCCATCGTGGAGCTGCTGCGTTCGCGGGTCTTCTTCGACTGGTTCGACGCCGCCGGGGTCGACGACATCCCCGCCGTGTTCGCCGGCGAGATCGTCGACAGGTTCGATCCGGCGCCGCCGCCGACACCGGCGGCGCCCGGCGTCGTGGTAGCGGCAATCGCCGCCGTCGACGACGTGTCGACGCTGACCGCGGGAGTGCGCTCGGCGATCGACAGGTTCACCGCGGCCGGGATCCGAAAGACCTGGGTATTTCAGGCTTTCGACGATGAGCACGAGGTTTTGATCCTGCAGGAGTTCCCCGACGAGGACGGCGCCCGGCAGTGGATCGACCATCCCGACGCGGCCGCGCAATGGATGTCGGGCGCGGGGCTCGGCGCCTATCCGCCGCTGTTCGTCGGACGGTTCTTCGACATGATGCGCATCGAGGCGGACTGAGACCGGCCGGATGTTCGTATGCCTGTGCAACGGCGTGACCAGCCAGACGGTGGCCGAGGCGGTCGAGTCCGGGGCGTCGACGACCAATGACGTCGCCCGGGCCTGCGGGGCGGGCGCCGACTGCGGACGATGCCGCCGCACCGTGCAGGCGATTTTGCGGGCGTCGGCGCCGGACCGAACGGCGCGGCCGATCGAGGGGCGGCCCCGCTGATGCGAGACGCCTTTTTGACGTCCGGTAGCTTGCTTCGGTGACGACGGCTACCGGCGGGGTGTCCGACACGGTTGGTCTTCCTGGATCACTAGGCCTCGGTGGGTTGCCCTCACGCGGCTTCGACGACCGACCCGTACGTCGCCAGGCGCAGCTGGGCGAGCAGCTGCTCGCCGTCGGCACCGGGAACCAGGTAGTGGCACACCCCGATGCGGACCGCCGCGGCGGTCGCGACGACGGGGTCGCGCACGGCACCCTCGAACGCGGGCAAAAACAGCTGGCACAACGCCGGCAACGCGCGCGACATCTGCGCCAGCACCGCGTGGGGTTCGACGTCGACCATCCGGCGCAACCTGCGCGACTCATGGATGCCCACCATGAAGCCCAACGTCGCGTCGAGCCGCTGCTGTCCGACGAGACCCGCTGTGACGCTCGCCAATTCGCGGCTTAACAGTTCCTGCTCGTAGAGGCTGAACGCGTCGAGCAACTCCTCCTTGGAAGCGAAGAAGGTGTAGAGGGTGGGCCGCGAAATGCCCGCCTGCGCCGCGACGTCGGAGAGGTTGAGCTTGCTGTGCCCATGCCTGCCCAATACCTCGGCGGTGGCCTGGAGAATCCGCAGCCACCTGGCTTCCCGCGCGTGGTGCGACGTCCGCCGCATAGTTTACATCCTTTACGTTTTATGTTAAATCTGTTAAGTTTAGCGCACGCGCCGGCCGTCGGTCCCGCTGACTCGCGAATTGCGCCGGCCCGCCAGAGATGCGTGAAAGGCTCTGCCAGATGGTCGAATTCGATCAGATCGACTTCTTCACCGACCGTTCCGTCGTCGACGATCCCTACCCGTACTACGAGTACCTGCGCGAGCAAGGCCCGGTCTGGCGAGACCCGCGGAGCGGGCTGGTGGCGGTCACCGGCTACAACGAACTGGCCGCGGTGTACCGCGATCACCAAACTTTTTCGTCGATCAATTCGTCACTGGGGCCGTTTCCACTGCCCTTTTCGCACGACGGTCGCGACATCGGTGAGCAGATCGAGACACATCGCGCCCAATTCCCGATGAGCGAGCACCTGGTGTCGTTCGACCCACCGAGGCACACCGCCCACCGCAGCCTGCTCAATGGCCTGTTCACCCCGAAGAGGCTCAAGGAAAACGAAGCCTTCATGTGGCGGCTGGCGGACCGGTTGATCGACGAGTTCATCGGCGACCAACGCTGCGAGTTCCTGAGCGCTTACGGCCAGCCGTTCCCGCTCCTGGTCATCGCGGACCTGCTCGGCGTTCCCGAGCAAGACCACCCGATGTTTCGGGCGCTGCTCGCCGGCGGCGGCCCCACCGCCGACCAGCCGTGGGTCACCTCGGACGACAACGGGTCGGTAGACATGAATCCGCTTTCCTACCTGGACAAGTGGTTCACGGGCTACATCGAGGACCGGCGGGCCAATCCCCGCGACGACATCTTGACCCAATTGGCCAGCGCTGAGTTCCCGGACGGCTCGCTGCCCCCGGTGGTGGATGTCGTGCGGATCGCGACGTTTTTGTTCATCGCCGGGCACGAGACGACGGCGAAGCTGCTGACCGGCTCGATGCGGGTGCTGGCCGAGCGGCCCGAACTGCAGAACATGTTGCGAGACAGCCCAGAACGAGTCCCTAATTTCGTGGAGGAGATGCTGCGGTTCGAGGGGCCGATCAAAAGCGACTTCCGAATGACCCGGGTCGCAACCACGCTCGCCGGTGTGGAGTTACCCGCGGGGACCACCGTGATGCTGCTGCCGGGAGCGGCCAACCGCGATCCCGACCATTTCGTGTGTCCCGCCGAATTTCACGCGGACCGGCCCAATGCGCGCCACAACGTTTCCTTCGGGCGCGGCGTGCACAGTTGCCCGGGCGGTCCGCTTGCCCGGATCGAAGCGCGGGTCAGTATCGAACGGCTCCTCGAACGCACGGCCGACCTCCGGATTTGCGAAGCCACACACGGGCCGCCCGGCGCGCGGCGGTTTCGGTACGTCCCGTTGTGGATCCTTCGGGGACTGACGTCGCTGCACCTCGAATTCACGCCGCGCGACGCTCGGGTGCAATGAAGCGTCCTCAGCGGCGCGCGCTGCCTTCGGGGGACATGGACCCGACGAGTTGGCCGAGCAGGCGCGGGATCTCGAGGCGCGGCAAGACCACCTCGACGAACACCATGCGGTCCCGGTGCTCGGCGGCCGCGGTGAATGCGTCGTCGAGCTCGCCGTAGGTCTGCGCCCGGAACGCCAGGTGATTTTTGACGCCGAGGGTGTTCGGGATGTCGGTCCACTTCCAGCTGACGATGTCGTTGTAGGGGGCGGTCTCGCCGTGAATGGCCCGCTCGACGGTGTAGCCGTCGTTGTTGACCACCACGATGACCGGGGCCAGGCCTTCGCGCGAGAAGGTGCCCAGCTCCTGGATGGTCAGCTGGGCGGCACCGTCGCCGATCAGCAGCACCGTCCGGCGGTCCGGGTGTGCCAGCGCCGCCCCGACGGCCGCGGGCAGCGTGTAACCGATTGAGCCCCAGAGCGGTTGACCGATGAAGGTGACCCCGTTCGGCAGCCGGTGATCCGCCATGCCGTAGAACGACGTTCCCTGATCGGCGAGGACCACGTTGCCCGGCGTGAGCGCGACGCACAGCCGGTCCCAGACCATCTGCTGGGTGAGCGGTTGGTCGCGCGGCGGGGTCGGCGGCGGGGGCTCGGCGGGCGGCGGCGCCACCGGCGGTGAGGTGATGCCGCGGCGGGCCAGGATGGTGGCCAGCGCCTCGAGGGCGGCGCCCATTTCCAGCGGCGCGAAGACCTCACCGGCGACACTGCTTTGGTATTGTCCCACGTCGATGGTGCGGGCCGGGTCGATGCGCTGGCTGAAGAAGCCGCTGACCATATCGGTGAACACCACGCCCGCCGTCACCAGCACCGGCGCCTCTTCGATAGCCCTGCGGACCCATTCGGCGCTGGCCGCACCGGCGTAGATCCCCAGGAAGTTGGGCGAGCTCTCGTCGAGCAGGCTCTTTCCCCACATCAGCGTGGCGTGCGGCACCACGTCCGCCGCCAGCAACGCCTCGAGCTCCTTGACGGCGTGCAGGCGGTGGACCAGCAGATCGGCGAGCACGGTCAGCCGGTGGTCGCCGATGAGGCCGGCGGCCGCTTCGACGAACATGGCCAGCGCGCGTGGGCTGGTGCCGCCGGCGTAGCGGGGCAATGGGTCGGTGGGCGGTTCGGTGGGGAAGCGCGCCACGTCGGTCGACAGCAGGAGGTAGCCGGGCCGCTTCTGTTCGCGCACTTCCGACAGCACCCGGTCGATCTCCCTGCACGCCGTCGCGGGCATGAGATTTGCTTGGGCGCAGGTGATTTCGCGGCTGATCCGGAAGAAGTGCTCGAAATCCCCGTCCCCGAGCGAATGGTGTAGCGCGCGCCGGGTGGCCTGCGCGTCCTTGGAAGGGCAGCCGACGATGTGCACGACGGGCACGTGCTCGGCGTAACTGCCCGCGATCGCGTTGGTCGCCGACAGTTCGCCCACCCCGAATGTCGTTACCACGGCGGACATTCCGCGCAACCGCCCATACCCGTCGGCCGCGTAGCCGGCGTTGAGCTCGTTCGAGCTGCCCACCCACCGAATCGTGGGATGAGCGACGATGTGATCCAGAAATGCCAGGTTGTAGTCGCCGGGAACGCCGAAGATCTCGGATACGCCGAGCTCGGCGAGGCGGTCCAACAGATAGTCCCCGACGGTGTAGACGGGATCGGCCGGGCTGAGGAGGGGATCTGTCACACGCACGACGCTACCCCCGGCGAAGCGGTTCCGGCGGGCCTACCGTTTCGGCTATACCATGCGGGCCATGGCCATCAAGGAATCCCACGACATCGTCATCGAAGCCAGCCCCGAGGAGATTCTGGACGTCATCGCCGATTTCGAAGCGATGCCCGAATGGTCGGACCCCCATCAAGGCGCGGAAGTGCTCGAGACGGGCGAGGACGGTCGGCCCCGCAAGGTCAAGATGAAGGTCCGGACAGCGGGCATCACCGACGAACAGGTGGTCGCCTACACCTGGAGCGGCAACGACGTGAGCTGGACGCTGGTCAGCTCGGGCCAGCAGAAGTCACAGGACGGCAAGTACACCCTTGTCCCACAGGGCGACAGCACCTTGGTCAAGATGCAGATCACCGTGGACCCAAACGTTCCGCTGCCCGGCTTCGTGCTCAAGCGCGCCGTCAAGGGCACGATCGACTCGGCCACCAAGGCGCTGCGCGAGCGGGTGCTGCAGGTCAAGAAGGGCAACTGACACGGTGACCGGCGGGGGACCGCTGGCCGGGGTCAGGGTGATCGAACTCGGCGGCATCGGACCGGGCCCGCACGCCGGGATGGTGCTCGCCGACCTCGGCGCCGATGTGGTGCGCGTTCGGCGCCCCGGTGGTTTGGTGATGCCGCCCGAGGACCGCGACCTGCTGCACCGCGGGAAGCGGATCGTCGACCTGGACGTGAAGGCGCAGCCGGGCAGGCTGCTGGAGCTCGCCGCCAAGGCCGACGTGCTGCTGGACTGTTTTCGGCCGGGCACCTGCGAGCGGCTCGGCATCGGGCCCGACGACTGCGCCGCGGTCAACCCGCGGCTGGTCTTCGCGCGGATCACCGGCTGGGGTCAGGAGGGGCCGCTGGCGTCCACGGCGGGCCACGACATCAACTACCTGTCGCAGACCGGTGCCCTCTCGGCGCTGGGCTATCGGGACCGGCCGCCGATGCCGCCGCTGAACCTGGTCGCCGACTTCGGCGGCGGCTCGATGCTGGTGCTGCTGGGCATCGTCGCCGCGCTGTACGAGCGGGAGCGGTCCGGTAAGGGGCAGGTGATCGACGCGGCGATGGTGGACGGGGTCAGCGTGCTGGCCCAAGTGATGTGGACCATGAAGTCCACCGGCGCGCTGCGCGATCAGCGCGAATCGTTCCTGCTCGACGGCGGCGCCCCGTTCTATCGCTGCTATGAGACCGCAGACGGGAAGTACGTGGCCGTCGGCGCCATCGAGCCGCAGTTCTTCGCCGCGCTGCTGACCGGCCTGGGCCTGGCGCCCGACGAGGTGCCCGGCCAGCTCGACATCGGCTCCTACCCACGGATGTACGAGCTGTTCGCCGAGCGGTTCGCCAGTAAGACCCGCGACGAGTGGACCGAGGTATTCGCCGGCACCGACGCCTGTGTCACCCCGGTGCTGACGTGGACCGAAGCCGCGACCGACGAACACTTGAAGGCGCGGTCGACGGTGATCACCGCCCACGGCGTCGAGCAGGCCGCGCCGGCGCCGCGGTTTTCCCGCACGCCCGCCGGGCCCGTCGGGCCGCCCCCGCCGACCACCACACCGCTCGACGAAATCGACTGGTAGGCAGGGTTTTACGGCAAACACCGATCACCTGGCCGGTGCCGTTGCTACTTTATCGGCAGTGGCCGTAAAAGCATCACGGGAATTTGTCGTCGACGCGTCGCCAGAACAGGTCATGGAGGCGCTGACAGATGTCGGCCTGCTGTCATCGTGGTCGCCGCTACACCGACAGCTGGAAGTGATCGACCGTTATCCCGACGGAAGGCCCCACCACGTCAAGGCCACCGTCAAGACTTTCGGGCTCGTCGACAAAGAGGTGCTGGAATACCACTGGGGTCCCGACTGGGTGGTGTGGGACGCGACCGGCACGGCACGGCAGCATGGCCAGCATGTCGAGTACAACGTCAAACCCGAGGGTCTCGACAAGACGCGGGTGCGCTTTGACATCACCGTCGAACCGGCCGGTCCCATTCCCGGCTTCGTCGTCAAGCGGCAGGCGGCCCACGTCCTCGACGCCGCGGTGAAGGGGCTCAGCGGGCTTTTGCAGCGCGGCGGGCACACTTAATCACCGCCAGCAGCTCCTGATGGGATTAATTTTGTAGCAGTGGCCGTTCAAGCGTCGTCGGAGATCGTCATTGACGCGCCCCCGGAATCGATCATGGAGGCGCTGGCCGACATGGACACCGTGCCGTCGTGGTCGGCGGTGCACAAAAAGGTTGAGGTCATCGACAGCTATCCCGACGGACTGCCGCGCCACGTGAAGGTGACGATCCGGGTGATGGGCATCATCGACACCCAAATGCTCGAGTACCACTGGGGCCCGGACTGGATGGTGTGGGACGCCAAGAAGACCATTCACCAACGCGGCCAGCACGGCGAGTACAACCTGATCCGCGAGGGGGACAACAGGACCCGCGTGCGATTCGGGATCACCGTGGAACCTTCCGCGCCGTTGCCGGAGTTTGTGATCAACCGGGCCCGCAAGAAGATCCTGCGCGCCGCGCTCGAGGGACTGCGGTGGCGGGTGACGGGCTCGGAGGCTTAGCGTCTCAGCGCCGCCAGCCGCCTGATGGCCTCGTCCAAGGTGTCGTCACGTTTGCAGAAAGTGAAGCGCACCAAGTGATTCCACATGTCGGCGTGCGGTGCCGCGGGATCGCAGAACGCCGACATCGGGATGGCGGCCACGCCCACCTTTTCCGGGAGCGCCGCACAGAACGCGGTGCTGTCGTCGTACCCGAGGGGGCGGGGATCGGCGCACAGGAAGTAGGTGCCGGCGCTGTCGTGCACCGCGAAGCCGATGTCGGTCAGCCCCGCGGCCAGTCGATCGCGCCTGGCCCGCAGCGAGCGGCGCAGCTCGTCGACCCACGCGTCCTCGGTGTCGAGCGCGAGCGCGACCGCGGGTTGAAACGGCGCGCCGCCGACGTAGCTCAAGTACTGCTTGGCCGCGCGCACGCCGGCGATGAGTTGCGCTGGGCCGCAAGCCCATCCGATCTTCCAGCCGGTGCAGTTGAACATCTTGGCCGCGCTGGAGATGGTGATCGTGCGCTCGGCCATGCCGTCGAAGCCGGCCAGCGGCAGGTGCCGGTGGCGGTCGTAGACGAGGTGCTCGTAGACCTCGTCGGTGATCACGAGCAGGTCGGCGGCGACCGCGATCTCGGCGATGGCGGCCAGCTCCGCCGCGCTGAGCACGGTGCCGGTCGGGTTGTGCGGCGAGTTGACGATCAGCGCGCGCGTTCTGGGCGTAACCGCGCGCCGCAAGGCGTCGGCGTCCAGGGCGAAGCCGCGCCCATCGGCGACCAGCGGCACCGTCACCCGGTGCGCGCCGGCCATCGCCACCACCGGCGAGTAGGAGTCGTAGAAGGGCTCGATCAGCACGACCTCCGAGCCGGGCTCGATCAGCCCGATCACCGACGCCGCGATCGCCTCGGTGGCGCCGACGGTCACCAATATCTCGGTATCGGGGTCGTACTCGACGCCGAAGTGTCGCCGCCGGTGCGCGGCGACGGCGTGGCGCAGCGGGGCGACGCCGATGCCGGGCGGGTACTGGTTGGCGCCGTCGGCGATCGCGTCTTGGGCGGCCTTCAGCAGCGCCGGTGGCCCGTCCTCGTCGGGAAAGCCCTGACCGAGGTTCACCGCGCCGATCCGGGCGGCCAGCGCCGACATTTCGGCGAACACCGTGGTGGCGTAGGGCCGCAGTCGCGACACCGTCGTCATGGGGATCGAGCCTATCTTCGCGGTGCCCGCCGCGGGCGTCACGCCAGCGCCACGTGAAGCGCCCAGAGCCACGTCAGCGTGGCGTGCGGCGCCGTCACCGGCTGCTGACCTGCGCGGTTGCGCCCAACCAACAGGTTGGACGGGCGCCCTGTTAGGGTGGCCGGTACTGGACCTAGTGTTTTAGGACGGACCTACCCCAAATCCCGAAGAGGAAGTCGACATGTCCGAAGAAGCCTTCATCTACGAGGCCATCCGAACCCCCCGCGGGAAGCAGCGCAATGGGTCGCTGACCGAGGTCAGGCCGCTGAGCCTGGTCGTCGGCCTGATCGAGGAGCTGCGCCGCCGCTTTCCGGACCTTGACGAGAACCTGATCAGCGACGTCGTTCTGGGCTGCGTCTCACCCGTCGGGGACCAGGGCGCCGACATCGCCCGCACCGCGGTGCTGGCCGCCGGGCTGCCCGACACCGTCGGCGGCGTGCAGCTCAACCGGTTCTGCGCCTCGGGCCTGGAGGCCGTCAACACCGCCGCCCAAAAGGTGCGCTCCGGCTGGGACGACCTGGTGCTCGCCGGCGGCGTCGAGTCGATGAGCCGGGTGCCGATGGGGTCGGACGGCGGTGCGATGTTCACCGACGTCGCCTTCGCCTACGACAACTACATCGCCCCGCAGGGAATCGGCGCCGACCTGATCGCCACCATCGAGGGCTTCTCGCGAGACGACGTTGACGCCTACGCGTTGCGCAGCCAGCAGCGCGCGGCAGCGGCGTGGTCGGGCGGTTACTTTGCCAAGTCGGTCGTGCCGGTGCGCGACCAGAACGGTTTGACGATCCTTGACCACGACGAGCACATGCGTCCCGAGACCACGCTGGAGGGACTGGCCAAGCTGAAGCCGGCCTTCGAGGGCGTTGGTGAGATGGGCGGGTTCGACGACGTGGCGCTGCAGAAGTACCACTGGGTCGAAAAGATCAACCACGTGCACACCGGCGGCAACAGCTCGGGCATTGTCGACGGCGCCGCGCTGGTACTCATCGGCTCCGAGGCCGCCGGCAAGTCGCAGGGCCTGACGCCGCGGGCCCGAATCGTGGCCACTGCCACCAGTGGCGCCGACGCGACGATCATGCTGACCGGTCCCGCCCCTGCCACCCGGAAGGTGCTCGATCGCGCGGGTCTCACGGTTCAGGACATCGACCTGTTCGAGCTCAACGAGGCATTCGCGTCGGTGGTGCTGAAGTACCAAAAGGAGCTCAACATTCCCGACGAGATTCTCAACGTCAACGGCGGCGCCATCGCGATGGGCCACCCACTGGGCGCCACCGGCGCCATGATCCTGGGGACCATGGTCGACGAACTGGAGCGCCGCAACGCGCGTCGCGCGCTGATCACGCTGTGCATCGGCGGCGGCATGGGTGTCGCCACCATCATCGAGAGGGTTTAACAACCATGGCAGAGAACACCATTCAGTGGGACCAGGACGCCGACGGCATCGTCACCCTGACCATGGACGACCCCACCGGGTCGGCCAACGTGATGAACGAGCATTACAAGGAGTCCATGCACAAGGCCGTCGAACGCCTTGTCGCGGAGAAGGATTCGATCACCGGTGTGGTGATCACCAGCGCGAAGAAGACCTTCTTCGCCGGTGGTGACCTGAAGAGCATGATCAACCTCGGGCCCGAGGACGCCGGCGAAGCATTCGACACCGTCGAAGCGGTCAAGCGCGACCTGCGGGCGCTGGAGACCCTGGGCAAGCCGGTGGTGGCGGCCATCAACGGCGCCGCGTTGGGTGGCGGCCTGGAGATCGCGCTCGCGTGTCACCACCGCATCGTCGCCGACGTCAAGGGCCTCGTTGTCGGGCTGCCCGAAGTGACGCTGGGGTTGTTGCCCGGCGGTGGTGGGGTAGCCCGCACCGTGCGGATGTTCGGCATCCAGAACGCGTTCATGAATGTGCTCTCGCAGGGCACCCGCTTCAAGCCTGACAAGGCCAAGGAGATCGGGCTGGTCGACGAGCTCGTCGGCTCGGTCGATGAGCTGGTGCCCGCGGCGAAGGCGTGGATCAAGGCCAATCCCGAGGCGCACGAACAGCCTTGGGACAAGAAGGGCTATAAGATGCCGGGCGGCTCCCCGTCCAGCCCCTCGCTCGCCGCGATCCTGCCGTCGTTCCCGGCGCTGCTGCGCAAGCAGCTAAAGGGCGCTCCGATGCCGGCGCCGCGGGCCATCCTGGCCGCCGCCGTCGAGGGCGCGCAGGTGGACTTTGACACCGCCAGCCGCATCGAGAGCCGATACTTCGCCTCGCTGGTCACCGGCCAGGTCGCCAAGAACATGATCCAGGCGTTCTTCTTCGACCTGCAGGCAATCAACGGCGGCGGGTCGCGGCCGGACGGCATCGAGCCGGTCAAGATCAACAAGATCGGCGTGCTGGGCGCGGGCATGATGGGCGCCGGCATCGCGTACGTGTCGGCCAAGGCCGGCTTCGAGGTGGTGCTGAAGGACGTCAGCATCGAGGCCGCGCAGAAGGGCAAGGGCTACTCGGAAAAGCTTGAGGCCAAGGCGCTGCAGCGGGGCAAGACCACCGAGGAGAAGAGCAAGGCGCTGCTGGATCGCATCACGCCGACGGCGGACGCGGCCGACTTCAAGGGCGTCGACTTCGTGATCGAGGCGGTGTTCGAGAACCAGGAACTCAAACACCAGGTGTTTCAGGAGATCGAGGACATCGTCGAGCCCAACGCGCTGCTCGGGTCCAACACCTCCACGCTGCCCATCACCGGCCTGGCGGCCGGGGTCAAGCGGCAGGAGGACTTCATCGGGATCCACTTCTTTTCGCCGGTCGACAAGATGCCGCTGGTCGAAATCATCAAGGGCGAGAAGACTTCCGACGAGGCGCTGGCCCGCGTGTTCGACTACACGCTGGCCATCGGCAAGACCCCGATCGTGGTCAACGACAGCCGCGGCTTCTTCACCAGCCGCGTCATCGGCACGTTCGTCAACGAGGCGCTGGCGATGCTCGGCGAGGGCGTGGAGCCGGCTTCGATTGAGCATGCCGGTTCGCAGGCCGGCTACCCGGCGCCGCCGCTGCAGCTGTCCGACGAGCTCAACCTGGAGCTGATGCACAAGATCGCCGTCGCCACGCGCAAGGGCATCGAGGACGCCGGCGGCACCTACGAGCCGCACCCGGCCGAGGCCGTCGTCGAGAAGATGATCGAGATCGGGCGGTCGGGCCGGTTGAAGGGCGCCGGGTTCTACGAATACCCCGACGGCAAGCGCACGCGGTTGTGGCCGGGCCTGCGCGAGACGTTCAACTCCGGCAGTTCGCAGCCGCCGCTGCAGGACATGATCGACCGCATGCTGTTCGCCGAGGCGCTCGAGACGCAGAAGTGCCTCGACGAGGGCGTGCTGACGTCGACCGCCGACGCCAACATCGGGTCGATCATGGGCATTGGCTTCCCGCCGTGGACGGGCGGCAGCGCGCAGTTCATCGTCGGCTACGAGGGGCCGGGCGGAATCGGCAAGGACGCCTTCGTGGCGCGGGCCCGCGAGCTGGCCGCCAAGTACGGCGACCGTTTCCTGCCGCCGGAGTCGCTCACCTGACCGCGTCGCGTCGCGGGGCATAACGTATGCGACTCGTCACGGCGTGTCGTCGCTAGCAGTTATGTTTCGCGGCGGTGATCAGAGGTGATCAGCAGGCGGCGGCGAGGCGGCGCCACTGCTCGCGCGGGAATTCTCTCGGGTCGGCCGTCAGCACTTGGACGCAGACGTGGTCGGCGCCGGCCGCGCGATGCTCGTCGACCCTGCGCATGACGGCGGCCTCGTCGCCCCAGGCGATGATCGCGTTGAAGAGCCGGTCGTTCACCTGCGCCAGGTCGTCCTCGGAGAACCCGCTGCGCAGCAGGTTGTTAGCGTAGTTGGGCAGCGCCAGATACGCCCGGAGCCAATCGGTTCCGATGCTGCGGGCCTCGTCGGCGCTGTCGGTGAGGATCACGGTCTGCTCGGGCAACAGCAGCGGGCCCTCGCCCAAAGTCGCACGGGCGGAAGCGGTGTGGTCGGGGGTGACGAGGTAGGGGTGGGCGCCGCGGGCGCGGCTCGCCGACAGGGCCAGCATCTTCGGGCCGAGCGCGGCGAGCACCCGCGCCTCGGCGGGCACCGGTTGCGGCGCGGCGTCCAACCCGTCCAGGAATGACGCCGTCGCCGCCAGCGGCTTGCGATACCGCCCGGGCTGGCCGGCGTCGATCAGCGGCGCGTGGCTGACCCCGATGCCCAGCAGGAAGCGGTCGCGGTGCTCGGCCGTCAGGGCGTCATACGACGCGGCGACGTCGCCGGGCGTGTGCATCCACAGGTTGAGGATCCCCGTCGCGATCACGGTCCGCTTGGTCGCGCCAAGCAGGCGGCCCACCGCGTCGAACACCGGCCCGCCCACGTCGGGAATCCACAGCGCGGTGAATCCCAGGTCGTCCAATTCCGCTGCCGCGTCAGCTGATTCGGACGGATCGCCGTAGCGCAGTTGACTGCTCCATATCCCGACACCGGCCAGGTCCATCGGCGATTCCTTCCTTCTGTGTCACACCTCGCTGTAGTCGGGCACCGGCATCGAGTCGTACATGCGCACGCCCTTGGTGTTGAGCCTCGCCAGCGACCGGGAGAGCGAGCCCGGCATCAACGAGACTAGCTGCAGCCCGCGGGTCAGCGCCCAGACTCCGGCTCGGGAACCGGGGATGACGGTGCGGGCGGCCGCGCGCGCAAAGGCCCGGCTGAGGTGCACGGGCTCGCGCATCTGCAGTTCGTAGGCGGCGAACGCGCGCAGGTGATCGCCGTCCGCGCGGGCCAGCTCGCCGGCCAGCACGTAGGCGCCGAGGACGGCGAGGCTGGTGCTGCCGCCGACCGCGGGACCGGGGCAGTAGCCGGCGTCACCTACGAGGGTGACCCGCCGCCGTGACCAGATGTTCATGCTCAGTTGACTGATCGCATCGAAGTAGAACGCCGGCGTCCCGTCGATTTCCTCCAGCCAGCGGTCCACCCGGGGATGCATGTCCGCATACGCGTCGCGCAGTAACTGCTTCTGCCGCAACGAATCTCGGTAATCGTAGTCGAGTTCGGATTTGCTGCGGAACATGAACACCATCCGGGCGTCGTCCAGATGCTCCGCGGTGTAGATCGCCGCGAGCCGTCCGACCCCGACGTGGCCGACCATCTCGTTGGGCGTGGCTAGGGACTTGGGGGCGGACACCACCGCCAGGTAGCCGCCGAGGAACCGGGTCAGGCTGTCCTCAGCGCCGAACGTCAGGCGCCGGACGTTGGAGTGCAGCCCGTCGGCGCCGACGATGACGTCGAACCGGCGGGTGGGGGAGCGCTCGAACGTCACCTCGCCGTCGTGCTCGATCGCCGTGATGGAGTCGCCGAAAAGGTAGTCGACGTCGTCGCGGGTGGCGTCGTAGTAGATTCCGCTGAGGTCGTCGCGCATGATCTCCACGTGGCGGTCCGAGGCGACACCCACCAGCTTGGTGAGGTCGACCTCGGTGGCCCGCGGCCGGCCCTCCCGATGCACGGTCATGCGATCGGTTCCGGTGGCGAGCGCCTCGATGCGAGGCAACACGCCCATCTTCTCCGAGATCTCCATGGCCGGACGGAACAGGTCGACGGCGTGACCGCCGGTCTTGCGCAGCGTCGGCGCACGCTCGACGACGGTGACGTCGAAGCCGTGGCGCGTCAGCCAGTACGCCAGCACCGGCCCGGCGATGCTGGCGCCCGAGACCAGGATTCGCATGACGGCCTCCTCTCGCTTACTTAACGTTCGGTAAGCGTAACATGCCCGCTTACCTATCGTTAAGTCAGTTAAGCTCGGGGGGTGAGTGGTTCCCGGTCGGACACCCGGCAGCGCATCCAAGAGGTCGCTCGGGAGCTCTTTTTGCAACAGGGCGTGCAGCGCACCAGCCTGCAGGACATCGCGGACAAACTCGGGATCACCAAACCCGCGCTGTACTACCACTTCGCCTCGCGGGAGGAACTGGTCCGCAGCATCCTGGTGCCGCTGATCGACGAAGGTGAGCAGTTCGTCGAGGACCAGGAAGGCCGCGCCGGTGTTAATGCGCGCGAATTGCTCGAGGGCTATTTCGATTTTCACTACCGGCACCGTCACGACATGATGCTGGTACTGGCCGAAATTGCGATGCTGGCCGACCTGGGATTGATCGACAAGGTGCTGGCGTGGCGTGGCCGGCTCGGAAAGCTCGTTTTCGGCCCGCGGCCCACCCTCGAGCAGTCCACCCGCGCGGTCCTCGCGTTCGGCGGGCTGCAGGACTGCTGCCTGCAGTTCCCCGACACCGATTACGACGCGTTGCGCGCCACGTCGGTGCAGGCCGCGCTCGACGCGCTGGGGATCTGAAGAAGGGTTACGACGTTCCCGCCCCGCTCGCGGTGCTCTGGTCCTGGGCGTTCTGGGCGAAGATGTCGCCTGAAGTCTGACCGTTGTCGTTGACGGAGTTGCCGGGGTCGTCGGCGGCGAAGCCGCCCGCCGTGGCCGAGGGGGCCGACACGATCGCAGTCGGGGCCGCACCGGCTTGCGCGACGTTGCAGAGCGCCAACGTGGCGACGGTGGCGACCCCGGCGAAAATCAGTTGCACGGCGGAGATAACGCGCCTACTTGTCATGCATCAAGGAATATCGCCCGGATTTAGCCTGCGGCTGAGCCGTGGCTATCGATCCGCTGTGAAGCGCCGGAGGTCAGCACGCAACGCGTCGTCATCCTCGGCCGCGGCGCCGCCGGGAAATCGGCTCTGGCGCGGGCGCTTTCGCGGAAGCTTGGCCTTCCGGTTGTCGAGTTGGACACGCTCTTCTGGCAGTCGGGCCTGCGGCCGGCACCCGAGTCGGACTGGTCGGAGATCCAGCGCCGGCTGGTGGCGCGTGGGTGCTGGATCATCGACGGCGACCTCGGTCCGTACGACACTGGCCTGGCTCTGCGGTTGCGCGCGGCCGACACGATCGTCGTGCTGGATTTCCCGTTGTGGCGCTGCGCGTGGCGGGCAGTGCGCCGGTCGCGAGAAACCGGCGAATTCTGGAGTTGGGTTGCTCGTTACCGCCGCGACAGCTTGCCCGCGATCGAGCGGGCCATCGCGACTCACGCACGCGGTGCGACCGTGCATCTCTTGCACAACCCGCATCAGGTGCGGCGTTTTCTCGGGAGCTAGAGTCCTGGTTCATGCGCTTTGGCTTGTTTATTCCGCAGGGCTGGCGGATGGACCTGGTAGGCATCGAACCGAAGCAACACTGGGCGGTGATGCGGGACCTCGCCGCGTACGCCGACGGCGGGGCCTGGGATTCCCTATGGGTCTACGACCATTTCCACACCGTCCCGGTGCCGTCCGGTGAAGCGACCCACGAGGCGTGGTCGCTGATGGCGGCGTACGCGGCGACCACCTCGCGGATCAAGCTCGGCCAGATGTGCACGGCGATGAGCTACCGCAACCCGGCGTATCTGGCCAAGGTGGCGGCGACCATCGACATCATCTCAGGCGGCCGGATTCAAATGGGTATCGGCGGCGGCTGGTACGAACACGAGTGGCGCGCATACGGTTACGGCTTTCCGTCGGCCAAGGTGCGGCTGGGTCGGCTGGACGAGGGCGTGCAGATCATGCGCGCCGCCTGGCGCGACGGCAAGGTCACCTTCAACGGTGAGCACTACCAGGTCGACGGCGCGATCGTGGCCCCGAAGCCGTTGCAAGACAACGGAATACCACTGTGGATCGCCGGCGGGGGCGAGAAGGTAACGCTGCGCATCGCCGCGAAATACGCCCATTACACGAACTTCGCCCCCGCGCCGGAGACGTTCGCCCATAAGTCGGAGGTGTTGGCGGGCCATTGCGCCGACGTGGGCACCGACTTCGACGCCATCGTGCGTTCGGTCAACGTCAACGCCGTGGTGGGCGAGTCGGACGCCGACGTCAAGGAACGGCTGCAACGGGTCCGCGACCGTCTCGTCGGGTATCTGCCCGAGGCGACGGCCGACGCGATGATCGCCGGCACCAGCGGGCCGGAGTCGGCGGTGGGCACACCGGAACAGGTGATCGAGCGGCTGACCAAGATCCGCGACCTCGGTTGCCAGTACGCGATCTGCTATTTCCCGGAAGCAGCGTACGACCGTTCCGGAATCGAGCTGTTCGAACGCGAAGTGATCCCCGCGCTGGCCTAGATGTCGGCGGTGACGTAGCGCGTCTTGACAGGCGACGCCGCCAGCAACGGAGGAAGATCAACGATCTTCCCGTCGCCGGCCCGGAACCTGCGGTAGGCCTCGTCGTGTTCGACCGTCTCCCACAGTTCGTAGATCAGCCAGTGGGCCTCGTCGTCCTCGTCGACGAGCACGTCGGTACCGAGATTGCCGTCGAAGGCCCGGGTCTCCTTGAGCGCCCGGCCCATGACCTCGCGCGCCGCGGCCACCGACTCCGGCTTCAACCTCAGTTCAAGTGTCACCGTGACCGGCATCGCCGTCTCCTTCGTTCGTCAGGTCGTCGCGCTCGCGACGAGCACACTGTTGAACCTACGGTCGACCCACTTGGCGAAGTCGGGCGCCTCCGGAATCTGGTCGGCGGCCGCGAACAGGTTGGCCAGTCTCTGCTCGGCGGCCACCACCTTGTCGTCGAGGGGTATCGGCAACCGCTGCAGGTGGCTCTGGGCGAGCTCGGCGATCTTGATGTCCAGACCGACGGCCTTGGCGTACTTGCCGGCCCACTCCGAAGGGTTGTCCCGCGACCATTGCGCGGCCCTCTCGTAGCGACCCAACAGGTCGGCGAGCGCGGAATTGCGTTTCGGATCCGTCAGCGCCTCGACAGACGCGCTGCCGAACCAGTAGCCGTTGGCGGCGGACCCAATGCTGCGGACCTTGAGCGTCAGGTGGGCTTGCGCGGTGTAGGGCTCCCAGATAACCCACGCGTCGCCCTGTCCGCTGGCGAATGCCGAGAGCGCGTCGGCGGGCTGCAGGAAGACCAGCTTGACGTCCGCGGTCTTTAGCCCCGCGTCGGCGAGGTGCTCGAGGATGTTTGCGTGCGCGGCGCTGCCCTTGGCTAACAGGATCGTCTTCCCCTTCAGGTCGCGCACCGAATTGATCGACGACCCGGCGCGCACCAGAATCTGCTCGCCCGCTGCCGCGCCGTCCCAGGCCGCCACCACCCGCGTCTTGGAGTTGGCCGCCGCACCGAACACCGGAGGCGTATTCCCGGTGATCGCGAAGTCGATCTTGCCGGCGGTCAAGGCCTCGATTTGGGGCGGTCCGGAGGTAAACGTCGAGAAGACGATTTTGTAGGGCACATTGTCCAGCGCGTGGGCGGCGCGCAGTAACGCCTCGGTGCCGCCCTTCTGATCGCCGACCTGAAGGGTTACCCCGGACAGCTCCGCCAACGGCACCGTCGCCGGCACCCCGATCAGCTGCGGTCCCAGGGATTTCGACGCACACGCCGGCGCCGCGACCAGAAGCGTCACGACCGCGGCGAGGCGAGCGGCGACGCGGCGGTATGCCGTCAAAGCCGGACGCCGAGCTTGTCGAGAAGTTCGACCCGGTATTGGTCGTGTTCTGCGGTGCGCGTAGACGGCGTGGGCCGTGGGTGTTCGATCTCGATGGTGTCGGCGATGCGGCCGTCCTGGAGGATCAGCACCCGGTCGGCCAGCTCGATCGCCTCGTCGACATCGTGGGTCACCAGCAGCACGCCGAATCCGTGATGGCGCCACAAATCCAGCAGCAGCGCCCGCATGGAAAGCCGGGTGAGCGCATCGAGCGCCCCGAACGGCTCGTCGAGCAGCAGCAGGCGGGGTTCGGCGACCAGCGCCCGCGCCAGGGAGACTCGCTGTGCCTGGCCACCCGACAGGGTCAACGGCCAGGCCGAGGCGTGCTCGGCTAGCCCGATCTCGGCCAGCGCTTGCTCGGAACGCTTTTGGGCCGCATCGTGCGACAGCGCGGTGCGGTTGAGGCCGTACCGAACGTTGGTGAGGACGTCGCGCCACGGCAGCAGGCGTGGCTCCTGGAAGGCGACGGCGGGTGCTCCGACGACCTCGCGCCTGCCGGTATGGTCGGGGGCGAGCCCCGCCAGCACCCGCAGCACGGTCGATTTGCCGGAGCCACTGCGACCGACCAATGCGACGATCTCGTGAGTGCCGATCTCCAGCGAAATGCCGTGGAGCACCTGCCGGTTGTCGTACCACTTGTCGACGTTGCTCAGCCGGCCGACGACGGTGGTCTGCCGCTGCGTTGTCACGGTCATGTGCGGTACCTCAAGGCTCGACGTTCAAGGACTCGGACGATGGCATCGGTGGTGAGGCCCAGCAGGGCGTAGATGACCAGGCAGAAAATGATGATGTCGATGCGCAGGAAGTCCCGCGCGTTGTTGATCAGAAACCCGATGCCTTTGTCGGCGTTAATTTGTTCGGCGACGATCAGCGTCAGCCACGCGATCGCCAGCGACTGTCGCAGCCCGACCAGAACCTGCGGGGCGGCGCTCGGCAGGATGATTATGCGCAGCCGCTGCCCCAGTGAAAAGCCGAGCACGTCAGCGGTTTCGAGCAGCTTGGGGTCCACCTGCCTGATAGCGGAGAAGGTGTTGAGGTAAAGCGGGAAACTGACTCCGAGCGCGACCAGCAGGACTTTCGGGAGCTCGCCGATACCGAACCACAGGATGAACAACGGAATCAGACCCAGGTGCGGCAGGGCGCGAACCATCTGTAGTGGCGGGTCGACGGTGGCCTCCAACCACCGCGACAATCCGACGGCCACGCCCCCGACGACCCCGAGGACGCCGCCCAGCAGCAGGCCTTCGGCCACGCGGAGGCCGGAGACCTCCAGGGCCTCGGCGAGCTTGCCGTTTCGGATCAGTTGTAGCCCGGCGTCGAAGATCAACTGCGGCGCCGGCAGCACGTCCTGAGGTATCGCGCCGATGGCGCTGAACGCCTGCCACAGGGCCAGCAGCACCACCGGCGACGAAAACCGGATCAGGGCCCACCGTCGCTGGTGCCAAACCTTGCGCGTTGCGGATAGCGGCGGCGTTTCGGTGACCGCCTCGGCGGGGGTGCTCACAGCTATGAAGAAACCTCGTGTCCTAAACGGGCGGGCGCTAGCGGGCAACCGCGGTGGTGTCCGGGACGACGGTAGGCGGATCGGCCCAAGACCCTGAAGGGTTTGGCTCGGTATGACGGGAAGAGCGAGCAGCACTGGCCACCCGGCTCGGCCGCGGCCGTGCGCTAGGAGAATGCGGTTTCCGCTTTTGTTGAACGCTGTTGTACCTTTCAGTGAGCGCATTCTTTTGTTGCCACGGAGGATCCCTATGCAAAAGGCACTCGCTCCCGAAATCTCCACCTGGCCCGACGAGAACCCCCAGCTGATTGGGAGCCGCTGCGGCGCCTGCGGTGCGACGACGTTCCCCGTGCAGCAGTGGTGCCCGCGGTGCAGCGGCGGCGAGATGACCGAGGTGTTGTTGCCCCGCCGCGGCACCCTGGTGGCGTGGACCACCCAGGGCTTCCCGCCTGGGGCGCCCTATGCCGGCCCGGCCGGCAAGGACTTCGTGCCGTTCGGCGTGGGCCTGGTCCAGCTCGCCGACATCATCCGAGTCGAGGGCCGACTGACCGAAAACGACCCTGCCAAGCTGAAGTTCGGCCAGGAGGTCGAGCTGACCATGGTGCCGCTCACCACCGACGAAGAGGGCGCCGAGGTCATGACGTTCGCTTTCCGGCCGGTCTAAAGGGAGTTTGAGATGACTAACGACGTCGCCATCATCGGTGTGGGGCTGCACCCCTGCGGCCGGTTCGACAAGACCGCGATGCAGATGGGCGCCGAGGCCATCCAGTCCGCGCTGACCGACGCCGGCCTGGACTGGAAGGACATCCAGTTTGGCTTCGGCGGCAGCCACGAGGTGTCCAACCCCGACGCGGTGACCCGGCTGGTCGGGCTGACCGGCATCACGTTCACCAACGTCTTCAATGCGTGCGCCACCGCCGCCAGCGCCATCCAGCAGACAGCCGACACCATCCGGCTGGGCAAATACGACATCGGCATCGCCATCGGGCTGGACAAGCATCCGCGCGGCGCGTTCACCGACGACCCCGCCAAACTCGCGCTCCCGCAGTGGTACGCGCAGAACGGTCAGTTCGTCACCACCAAGTTCTTCGGGATGAAGGCCAACAAGTACCTGCACGACCACACCATCTCCCGGGAGACGTTGGCGCGCGTGGCCAACAAGAATTTTCGCAATGGCGCGCTGAACCCGAACGCCTTCCGACGCAAGGAGATCTCCGTCGAAGAGATCCTCAACTCGAACGTGCTCAACTACCCGCTGACGCAGTACATGTTCTGCGCGCCCGACGAGGGCGCCGCGGCCGTGGTGATGTGTCGCGCCGACATCGCGCACAAATACACCGACAAGCCGGTCTTCGTGCGGGCCTGCGAGATCCGCACCCGCACGTACGGTGCCTACGAGGTGCACGCCACGTTCGCCCCGCTGGACGAGGACGTTTCGCCGACGGTGTACGCGTCCAAGGCGGCCTACGAGGCGGCGGGCATCGGGCCCGAGGATGTCGACATCGCCCAGCTCCAGGACACCGACGCCGGCAACGAGGTCATTCACATGGCCGAGACGGGCCTGTGCGCCGACGGCGAGCAGGAAAAGCTCGTCGCCGACGGCGCCACCGAGATCCACGGTTCGATGCCGGTCAACACCGACGGCGGGTTGATCGCCAATGGTGAGCCCATCGGCGCGTCGGGACTGCGGCAGGTGCACGAGCTGGTGCGACAGCTGCGGGGCGAGGCGGGCGATCGTCAGGTGCCCGGCAACCCGCGCGTCGGCCTGGCGCAGGTGTACGGCGCACCGGGCACCGCGTCGGCGACGATCGTGTCGCTCTAATTTGCCGCTCCCGCAACCTTTCTGGGGGTCGGTTCGCGGTCGGTCGGCTATGCGACGAATTCGGGCAAGGCGATGTCGTCGCGGAATTCGCTCCGGACCACCCACTGAGCCAACGCCGGAACGTTCAACAGTTTGGACGCCAGATTGCGGGTCCACAGGCCCAGTGCGTTTTTGGCCCGAACATCGGGGCGAATTGGCGGGCTCGGCAGAAAACCCTCCCACTCTGCGCGAATTCCGGTCCGCGCCAATTTCGTCTCCACCTCGAAAGGGGCGCCGCGCGCTGCAGGAACTTACGGGTATGCCTGCCGGCGTATAGGCGCTCGAGGCCTTCGGGACTGTGACGGCGGCAGGCTACGAGCGCGTCTTTGCTCCGATAATCGATCGCGCCGAGCGCGCGGGAGGCCGGATGCGGCTGCCCTACCAGTTCGGCCCGGGCTTCGAGGGCATCACGGCGGGCGCGCTGTGGGCGGACGCGAGATTCGGGTTGAAGTATGCGCGATTGCTCGACGGCTGCCCAGTCGTCAGTGACGTTCGCTGGGTTCGGGCACCGAGCAACGCCATCGGCGGTTGGATGCCATGTCCGACTCAGGTGTACGACAACGACGAACGCGATGACGCTGTCGCGTGGCTGACGTCGCTTCCCGGAGCCGCTGACGCGTCCGTCCTCGAGATCGCCGAGGCTTTCATCGGCGGAGCCGGCCCCGCCGCCGTGAGTCTTGGCGGGCTGGTCGTCAGATCGCCGGTCCCAGAAGGTCATCCGCGTCGCGGATGACGTAGCCGTAGCCCTGCTCGGCCAGGAAGCGCTGCCGGTGCGCGGCGTACTCGGCGTCCAGGCTGTCGCGGGCCACCACCGAATAGAAGACGGCGCCGCCGCCGCCGGCCTTGGGCCGCAGCAGCCGGCCCAGCCGCTGGGCTTCCTCCTGGCGTGAACCGAAGGTTCCCGAAACCTGCACCGCCACAGAGGCTTCCGGCAGGTCGATGGAGAAGTTGGCGACCTTGGACACCACCAAGGTGGTGATCTCGCCGCGGCGGAAGGCGTCGAACAGTTCCTCGCGCTCCCGGATCCGGGTCGACCCCTGGATCACCGGGGCGTTCAGCTCGGCGCCGAGCTCGTCGAGTTGATCCAGGTAGGCGCCGATCACCAGGGTCTGGTCGCCGGGGTGTTTGTCCAGGATCGACTTCACCACCGCGATCTTGGTGTGCACCGTCGAGCACAGCCGGTAGCGCTCCTCGGGTTCGGCGGTGGCATACAGCATCCGCTCGTTGTCGGTCATGGTGACCCGCACCTCGACGCACTCCGCCGGCGCGATCCAGCCCTGGGCTTCGATGTCTTTCCATGGCGCGTCGTAGCGCTTGGGGCCGATCAGGGAGAACACGTCGCCTTCGCGGCCGTCTTCGCGGATCAACGTCGCGGTCAACCCCAGCCGCCGTTTGGACTGCAGGTCGGCCGTCATCCGGAAGACGGGCGCCGGCAACAGGTGCACCTCGTCGTAGATGATCAAGCCCCAGTCGCGGCTGTCGAAGAGTTCCAGGTGCCGATACTCGCCCTTGGTGCGGCGAGTGATCATCTGATACGTCGAGATGGTGACCGGCCGGATCTCCTTGCGCTCGCCGGAGTATTCGCCGATCTCGTCCTCGGTCAGCGACGTGCGCGCAACCAGCTCGCGCTTCCACTGTCGGGCGGCGACGATGTTGGTCACCAGAATCAGCGTCGTGGCACGGGCTTTCGCCATCGCGGCCGCGCCGACCAGCGTCTTGCCGGCGCCGCAGGGCAGCACCACCACCCCGGAGCCGCCCGCCCAGAAGGAATCCGCGGCCAACTGCTGGTAGTCGCGCAGGTGCCAGCCGTCCTGCTGCAGGCTGATCGGGTGCGCCTCGCCGTCGACGTAGCCGGCCAAATCCTCTGCGGGCCAACCGATTTTGAGCAGCATCTGCTTGACCCGGCCGCGCTCGCTGGGGTGGACGACCACGGTGTCGTCGTCGATGCGGGCGCCCAGCATCGGGGCGATCTTCTTGTTGCGCAGCACCTCCTCGAGCACCGCGCGATCCAGGCTCACCAGCGTCAGGCCGTGCGCCGGGTGCTTGACGAGCTGTAGCCGGCCGTAGCGCGCCATGGTGTCGACGATGTCGACCAGCAGCGGCTGGGGCACCGCGTAGCGGGAGTAACTGACCAGCGCGTCGACGACCTGCTCGGCGTCGTGGCCGGCGGCGCGGGCGTTCCACAGGGCCAGCGGGGTGATGCGGTAGGTGTGCACGTGCTCGGGCGCGCGTTCCAGCTCGGCGAACGGCGCGATGGCGGCGCGTGCCGCGCCCGCCAGCTCGTGGTCCACTTCGAGCAGCACCGTCTTGTCGGACTGCACGATCAATGGTCCGTCGGTCATCTAGCGCCACTCTCCCCCGCAAGCGGGTGGTACCCCCACCGCATCGCTACTTGTGTCAATGTCGTCGGCGCGCATAACCGCATTATCCTGACCCCGCCGACACCACCGACGTGATGCGGTGAACGGCGAACTCGCGCAGCCGCCCCGAGGCCGAATCGAAGGCCACGAGCTGCCCGCCGCGGACGCTGATCGGCGACACCACTCGCTGGGTGGCCACGCCGGCGGCGTCGAGGTAGCCGATGACCAGCGTCTCCCCGTCCCTGGCCGCGCGCTGCAACGTTGACATGGTGACCGCGGGGTCGACGCGGATGTTGCCGAACGGGGCGGCGGTCACCCTGCGCAGCACCGAGACGACGGCGTTGAGGGTTTCGGCGCTGGGCCGCGGCGGCGGGCGGTACGGCCGGCGTTGCTGCGGCGTGGCCACCCGGGCTCCGCGAGGACGCACGTCGACGATGGACCCGGTGGAATCCTCGGCGGCCGGGGCGAAGCCCGCGGAGCGCAGCGCGGCGAGCACCTCGGCGATCGGCGCGGGCGACACGGCCACCGTCGGCGCCAGGGCCCGCAGCTGCAACTCTTCGGAGGCGGCCATCGCCTGGGCGAGCAGCGCCGGGTCCTCGCACCGCACGAACGACGCGGCCATGCCGATGCGCAGCTGGCCGTGGCGGCGGGCGACGTCGTCGATGAGGTACGTGAGTCCTTGCGGCACAGGGGTTTTGGAGTGCTTGGTGAAAAGTTCATGCATCCAGTCGCGGGTCTTGCCGATGTCGAGCGCGTGACGGATCGACTGCTCGCTGATTCGATACACCATCGCGGTACCGGCCGACTCGACGGTGGCGACGGTGGCCAGGTCATCGGCCAGGTCGCGGTGCAGCGGCCCGGGCACCACCACCGTCAGGTCGGCCTGCAGCAGGAAGTGGTCGATCGGTGCGGGCATCGCCCGGGCCATCGCCTGGATCGCGGCGTCAGGGTCGCCGGGTTCGGCCAGCAGCGCGCGGCCGGGCGCGCTGAGGGCTCCGCGGCCCACCAGCCCCAGCGCGTGGCTCTCGGCCAGCAGGTCGGCCACCGGCTCGGGCTGCAGCCGCCGGGACCAGCGGGGGCGGCGCCAGATCAGCGCCGCCGACGCCGAGGCCGCGTCGACGCCGGCGCCCGGCGGCAACTCGGCGAGCATGCCCAGCAGCAGCCGGCGATCCAGCGGTGCAGCCGTGGAGTACAGCGAATCATTCAGGGCGCCATAGGGTTTGGCGTCGGGACCGCGTCGGCCGATCAGCGCCGGCCGACCCGGCAGGTCGAGCCAGGTGCTGGCCAATAGATGCCAACGCTCGGCGGCCGACAACGCGGTGAACCGCTCGGTGGCCGTCGTGGGCGCCCAATACGGACCGTCGCCGGTAGCGGGCTCCGGGTCGGGCATGCCGCTGGCGATCAATCCTGCCGCGGCCGCGACCTCGAGGATCAGGCCCAGCCGCGGCTCGTCGATGCCGGTCGTCTTGGCCAGCCGCTTGACGTCGCGAACACCCAGGCCGCCGCTGCGCAGCTCGGAAACCGGTGCAGCGCCCAGGGTTTGCAGCAGCACGTCGAGTTCACGGAGCAGGTCGATGACGGCCCCGGCGGCCACGGCATCGACGTCGGCGGCGGTGGTCGCCGATACCACCGGGTCGGGCGCGGTCAGCTGCATCGGGCCGGGTTCCTCGCCGCGCAGCACCTGTCCGACGTGGCGAGGCAAGATCACCGTGTCGGCATCGACGCGGCGCAGCAGGCCCATCGCCAACAGCTGCGGCACCGGGCGGTCGGCCGGGGCGCCGGGCGCGGCGTCTCGGGTGCGGCCCATCGGGGAACCCTCGAGCAGCTTGTCCAGCACATCGAGCTGGGCCGCGTCGAGGCCGTTGATGAGAGCCGCGATCTCGCCGCCGGTGCGTGAGGCGTCCTCGAGCGTGGCCTGGCCGGGATGCCACGGCAGGGCCGTGCCGGCGTCGGCGGCCACCCGGACCGCGGCCTCCCCCCACACCAGGGCACGCTCCCTCAGGTCGTCCAGCGCGGCCACGACGTCGGCCTCGGGGGCCCGCTCGCCGATCAGCGCCAGCAGCTTGGCGGTGGGCACCGGGGCGGTGTCGGCCTGCAGCACCAGCAGGGCGTCGAGGACCGCCAGCCGCAAAAAGTCGAGATCGTCGGTGGCGGCCTTGACCGACTGGCGGGCCTGCGCGCGCGCGGCCAGCGCGGCGATGCTGCCGGGCGGCGGCTGCGCGAGGTCCGGCCGCAATTGCAGCAATCGGATCAGCCGCTCGTCCGGCAAGTCGGCCAGCCAGGACCCCAGCGGGATATCCGGGGTGTTGTCGGTCATTGCTGACCAGCGTAAAGCAGCCGGCCGGCCCGAAGCTGCCGCGCAAAACGCGATGCGACGGCCTTGCGCCACGTCCGCGTGCGCGACCTGTCAGAATGAACCCCGTGGCTGACACTGCTGAAGGCAAAGATCGCAAGGCGAGGTACGTCGACAACGGCTGGCCGACGACGGACCCCGACGACCACGCGGTGAGCGAACTGGTGAGCGACCGCACCGGTGCGTTGTCACCCTTTGGTGAACTGGTGTTCCCGCTGCCCGCGACCGACCTGCCCTACCTGCACCCGGTTACCGTCGTCAACCGATAGGTCGCCGGAATGGCTAAGGCCCCTGAGGCCTCGAACGCCTCGGCGACACGGGAGTCGCGGGACTCCCCGTCGGCCCTGTCGCACCTGGATGAACGGGGGGCGGCGCACATGGTCGACGTCAGTGAAAAGGGGGCCACCACGCGCACCGCCGTAGCAACGGGCGCGCTGCGCACCTCGCGCGACGTGGTCGCGCTGATCTCGACGGGCGGCCTGCCCAAGGGCGACGCGCTGGCCACCGCGCGGGTGGCGGGCATTTTGGCCGCCAAGCGCACCAGCGACCTGATCCCGCTGTGCCACCAACTCGCGCTCACCGGGGTGGACGTGGATTTCAACGTCGGCGAATCGGATATCCAGATCACCGCGACCGTACGCAGCACCGACCGGACGGGGGTTGAGATGGAGGCGCTGACCGCCGTCAGCGTGACCGGGCTGACGCTTTACGACATGATCAAGGCGGTTGACCCGGCCGCCCGCATCGACGACATCCGGGTGCTCCGCAAGGAGGGCGGCAAGACCGGAACCTGGGTGCGGCCGTGAGACCGCGATCCGCACGGGTCATCGTCGCCTCGACCCGGGCGTCGGCCGGCGTCTACGACGACCGAAGCGGTCCAATCATCGCGGAATGGCTTGAGCAACACGGGTTTTCGACTGCGCAGCCCGAGGTCGTCGCCGACGGCGAGCCGGTCGGTGAGGCGCTGCGCAAGGCGCTCGACGCCGACGTCGACCTCATCATCACCTCGGGTGGCACCGGCATCTCGCCCAGCGACACGACACCCGACCAGACTGTGGCTGTGCTGGACTACATGATTCCCGGGCTGGCCGACGCCATCCGGCGCGCCGGGCTGCCCAAGGTTCCCACGTCGGTGCTGTCGCGCGGCGTGTGCGGCGTGGCCGGGCGCACGCTGATCGTCAATCTGCCGGGCTCGACCGGTGGGGTGCGCGACGGGCTCGGGGTGCTCGCCGACGTGCTCGACCACGCGCTGGACCAACTTGCCGGCGGGGACCACCAGCGATGACGCGCGTGCTGCGTGCCGCGATGACGGAAGAGCCGATCTACCTCGCCGAGCACGAGGAATTGGTGGGGCACCAGTCGGCCGGAGCGGTCGTCGGGTTCGTCGGCATGATCCGCGACCACGACGGCGGTCGGCGGGTGGTGCGTTTGGAGTATTCCGCGCACCCTTCGGCGGAGCAGGTCATCGGCGAGGTGGTCGCCGAGGTCGCCGAGCAGGCGGCCGGCGTGCGCGCCGTGGCGGCCAGCCACCGCATCGGGGCGCTGCACATCGGTGAGGCGGCGCTGGTTGCCGCGGTGGCCGCCGACCATCGTCAGGCGGCGTTCGACACCTGCGCCCGCCTGGTCGACACCATCAAGGCGCGGCTACCGGTGTGGAAGCACCAGTTCTTCGATGACGGCACCGAGGAATGGGTCGGTTCGGCTTAGACGCCCTTTGGCGGCCACGCCCCCGTGATCAGCGAACTCGCGGAAGCGTGGCCGAGCGTCTTTATAGGCGCGGGCGTTAGCTGGCCGGGGCCGGCTGCGCCAGGCTGTCCAGCGCGTCGTTTCCGTGAATGTCCGCGCCGCGGATGGCTTCCCACAGCTGCCGGGTGTAACCGGCGTTCGACGCCTGCGGGGCGGGCGATGCGACGTTAAAGTCACCGGGGGCCGGCGGCACGTCCGCGGGCGGCGCAGGCGGCAGGTCAGCCGGCGGAGCCGGGGGCACTGCGTCGGCGGGCGGCGCGACCTGGTCGAACGAGGCCAACTGCACGGG
>NZ_LQPJ01000020.1 GCF_002101785.1 Mycobacterium palustre | reverse complement strand
TTGGTCATGGACACCGGCAACAGCATCGCGCCGTACAACCACATCGACACCGCGTCGCCGTACGCGATCGAGTACGTCTGGGGCCGCCAAGTAGGGGATAACACGATCAACCCATGAAAATCACCGGTACCCTCGTCCGACTCAGCATCTTCTCGTTGGTGCTGCTGATCTTCACCGTGATGATCATCGTGGTGTTCGGCCAGATGCGCTTCCAGCGCACCTACGCGTATTCGGCGGAATTCACCAGCATCAGCGGGCTGCGGCAGGGGCAGTTCGTCCGCGCCTCGGGCGTCGAGATCGGCAAGGTCAACTCGGTGAGCCTGGTCGACGGCGGCAGGCGGGCGCGGGTGAACTTCAGCGTGGACCGCTCGGTGCCGCTGTATCAGTCGACGACGGCGCAGATCCGCTACCTCGACCTGATCGGCAACCGCTACCTGGAGCTCAAACGCGGTGAGGGCGAGGGCGCCGACCGGGTGCTGCCGCCAGGCGGGTTCATCCCGGTATCGCGGACTTCGCCGGCGCTCGACCTAGACGCGCTGATCGGTGGCTTCAAGCCGCTGTTTCGGGCGCTGGACCCGCAGAAGGTGAACACCATCGCGTCCGCGCTGGTGACCGTCTTCCAGGGGCAGGGCGGCACCATCAACGACATCCTCGACCAGACCGCGCAGCTGACCAACCAGCTCGGCGAGCGTGACCAGGCGATCGGCGAGGTCGTCAAGAACCTCAACATCGTGCTCGACACCACGGTCCGGCATCGCCAGCAATTCGATCAGACCGTCAACAACCTCGAGGTGCTGATCACCGGGCTGAAAAACCACGCCGACCCGTTGGCCGCCGGGACCGCGCACATCAGCAACGCCGCCGGAACCGTGGCCGACCTGCTGGCCGAGGACCGCGGGCTGCTGCACAAGAGCCTCGACTACCTCGACGCGGTGCAGCAGCCGCTCATCGACCAACGCGACCAGCTCAGCGACTACTTCCACAAGGTGCCGACGGCGTTGAACATGATCGGGCGGGCCATCGGTTCCTACGGTGACTTCGTCAACTTCTACGCCTGCGACATCACCCTCAAGATCAACGGCCTGCAGGCCGGCGGTCCGGTCCGCACGGTCCGGCTGTTCAACCAGCCGACGGGCAGGTGCACGCCCCAATGAGGACGCTCGAACCCCCCAACCGGCTACGCATCGGCGTGATGGGCATCGTCGTCACGCTGCTCGTGATCGGCGTCGGCCAAAGCATCACCAGCGTGCCGATGCTGTTCGCCAAGCCCGAGTACTACGGGCAGTTCACCGACTCCGGCGGGCTCAACAAAGGCGACAAGGTGCGCATCGCGGGGATGGACGTCGGCAAGGTCGAGAGCCTCAAGATCGACGGCGACCACATCTTGGTGAAGTTCAACCTCGGCACCGAAAGCATCGGCACCGAGAGCCGCCTGGCGATCAAGACGGACACCATCCTGGGCAAGAAGGTCCTCGAGATCGAACAGCGGGGATCCGAGAAGCTGCGGCCCGGGGCCTCGCTGCCGCTCGGGCAAAGCACCACCCCCTACCAGATTTACGACGCGTTCTTCGACGTGACCAAGGCGGCGAGCGGGTGGGATATCGACACGGTCAAGCAGTCCCTGCACGTGCTGTCGGAGACCATCGATCAGACCTATCCGCACCTGAGCGCCGCGCTCGACGGCGTGGCCAAGTTCTCCGACACGATCGGCAAGCGCGACGAGCAGATCAAGCATTTGCTCGCCCAGGCCAACCAGGTGGCCAGCATCCTGGGTGACCGCAGCGACCAGATCGACCGGCTGCTGGTCAACACGAAGATCTTGCTGGCCGCCTTCAACGAACGCGGGCAGGCCATCAACGCGCTGCTGGGCAACATCGCCGCCTTCTCCGAACAGGTGAAGGGATTGATCAACGACAACCCGAACCTGAACCACGTCCTCGAGCAGCTGCGCATCGTCAGCGACCTCCTGGTGCAGCGCAAGGACGACATCGCCGACGGTCTGACCGAGGTCGGCAAGTTCTTGCCGTCGCTGAACGAGGCGATCGCGTCGGGACCGTTCTTCAAGGTGGTGCTGCACAACCTGATTCCCGGCCAGATCATCCAGCCGTTCGTCGACGCCGCGTTCAAGAAGCGCGGCATCGACCCCGAGAATTTCTGGCGCAGCGCCGGACTGCCCGAGTTCCGCTGGCCCGACCCGAACGGCACCCGCCTGCCGAACGGCGCCCCACCGCCGGCGCCGCCCGCCTTGGAGGGCACCCCCGACCACCCGGGACCGGCCGTGCCGCCCGGATCGCCGTGCTCGTACACGCCGGCCAACCCCGGCGGCAACGTGACCATCGGCGACGAGGGTTTGCCGCGGCCGTGGAACCCGCTGCCGTGTGCGGGCGCGACCATCGGCCCGTTCGGCGGCCCCGGGTTCCCGGCGCCCGTCGACGTTCAGACGTCCCCGCCGAACGCGGGCGGCGTGCCGCCGCTGCCGGGTGTGCCGATCGCCGGCCGGCCGGGTGACCCGCCGCCGAACGTTCCGGGCACCCCGGTGCCGTTGCCGGCGCAGGCACCGCCGGGCGCGCGCACCGAGAACTTGGAGCCCGCCGGGCCCACGCCGCCGCCGTCGACGTTCGCGCCGGCCCTGCCGCCCGGTCCGCCGGCACCGCCCGGGCCCGGCGTGCAATTGCCCGCACCGTTCATCAATCCCGGAGGAACCGGAGGCAGCGGCGCAGCGGGAGGGGGTAGCCAGAATTGAGCACCATCTTTGACGTCCGCAACATCCGGCTGCCCCGGATGACCCGGGCGACCATCATCATCGGATCGCTGGTGATCGTGCTGGCCCTCGTCCTGGCGTTCGTCGGCTGGCGGCTGTATCAAAAGCTCACCAACAACACGGTGGTGGCCTACTTCCCGTCGGCCAACGCGCTCTACCCGGGCGACAAGGTCCAGATCATGGGGTTGCGGGTGGGCGCGATCGACAAGATCGAGCCGGCCGGCGACAAGATGAAGGTCACCTTCCACTACGAGAACAAGTACAAGGTGCCGGCCAACGCGTCGGCGGTGATCCTCAACCCGACGCTGGTGGCCTCGCGCGCGATCCAATTGGAGCCCCCCTACAAGGGCGGCCCGGTGCTGGCCGACAACGCGGTGATCCCCGAGGAACGCACTCAGGTGCCGGTGGAGTGGGACGAGCTGCGCAACAGCGTCACCAACATCATCTCCAAGCTGGGCCCCACACAAGAGCAGCCCAAGGGTCCGTTCGGTGAGGTCATCGAGTCCTACGCCAACGGCCTGGCCAGCAAGGGCAAGCAGATCAACACCACGCTGAACAACCTGTCGCGCGCGCTGACCGCGCTCAACGAGGGCCGGGGCGACTTCTTCGCGGTGGTGAAGAGCCTGGCGCTGTTCGTCAACGCGCTGCATCAGGACGACCAGCAGTTCGTTGCGCTGAACCAGAATCTGGCCGACTTCACGACGCGGCTGGCGCACAACGACACCGACCTGGCCAACGCGATACAGCAGTTCGACAGCCTGCTGTCGACCGTGCGCCCGTTCCTCGACAAGAACCGCGAGGTGCTGACCCACGACGTCGACAACCTGGCGACGGCGACGAACACGCTGCTGCAGCCGGACCCGCTCAACGGGCTGGAGACCGCCCTGCACGTGCTGCCGACGGCCGCGGCGAACATCAACCAGATCTACCACCCGTCGCACGGGTCGCTCGTCGCCATTCCCGCGATCACCAACTTCGCCAACCCGATGCAGTTCATCTGCAGCTCGGTGCAGGCGGCCAGCCGGATGGGTTACCAGGAGTCGGCCGAGCTGTGCGCGCAGTACCTGGCGCCGATTCTCGACGCGATCAAGTTCAACTACCTGCCGTTCGGCCTGAACGTCGCCAGCACCTCCGAGACGCTGCCCAAGGAGGTCGCTTACTCCGAACCCCGGCTGCAGCCGCCCAACGGGTACAAGGACACGACCGTCCCCGGCATCTGGTCGCCGGACACGCCGACGTCACACCGCAACACCCAGCACGGCTGGATAGTGGCCCCGGGCATGCAGGGCCAGCAGGTCGGGCCGATCACGTCGGGCCTGCTGACCCCGGACTCGCTGGCCGAGCTGATGGGAGGCCCCAACATCGCGCCCGTGCAGTCGAACCTGCAGACGCCGCCGGGACCGCCGAACGCCTACGACGAGGTCCCGATCGCGCCGGTGATCGGTCAGAACCCGCCGCAGGTTCCGATCCCGCCGCCCCCGCCGGGGCCTGAGGTGGTCCCCGGACCGGTCGCCCCGACGCCCGCGCCGGTGTCCGCGCCGGCGCCGAACGCAGGAGGCCGCTAGTGAGGTGCGCGACGAGCGCGGTACGCGCGAGGAGCAAGCCGAACCAACGGCCAGTGAGGTGCGCGACGAGCGCGGTACGCGCGAGGAGCAAGCCGAACCAACGGCCAGTGACCGTGCTTCGCCGGATTCGCCACCGCGCCTGGAAGGGCCTGGTGCTGGCGGTGGCCGCGCTGGTGCTGAGTTCGTGCGGATGGCACGGGATCTCCAACGTGCCGATCCCTGGTGGGCCGGGCAGCGGCTCGGGGGCGATGACCATCTACGTGCAGGTCCCCGACACCCTGGCGATCAACGGCAACAGCAAGGTGATGGTCGCCGACGTCTATGTCGGCTCCATCAAGGCGATCAACCTGAAGAACTGGGTCGCGACGCTGACCCTGGGCATCGACAAGAGCGTCAAGCTGCCGAAGAACGCCACCGCCAAGATCGGCCAGACGTCGCTGCTGGGTTCCCAGCACGTCGAGCTGGCCGCGCCGCCCAACCCGTCGCCGCAGCTGTTGAGGGACGGCGACACCATTCCGCTGAAGAACTCGTCGGCGTTCCCCACCACCGAGCAGACCCTGGCCAGCCTCTCGCTGATCCTGCGCGGGGGCGGCATCCCCAACCTCGAGACGTTGCAGAACGAGGTCTACAACATCTTCAACGGGCGGGCCAGCCAGATCCGGGCGTTCCTGGGCAAGCTGGACACGTTCACCGACCAGCTGAACCAGCAGCGCGACGACATCACGCACGCCATCGACTCGACCAACCGGCTGCTGGCCTACGTCGGCGGGCGCGCGGACGTGCTGGATCGGGTGCTGACCGACGTGCCGCCGCTGATCAAGCACTTCGCCGACACCAAGCAGCTGCTGATCAACGCCGTCGATTCGGTGGGACGGCTGAGCGCGGCCGCCGACCAGTACCTGTCGGAGGCCCGCGGCCCGCTGCACACCGACCTGCAGGCGCTGCAGTGCCCGTTGAAGGAGCTCGGCCGCGCCTCGCCGTATCTGATCGGCGCGCTGAAGTTGATCCTGACCCAGCCGTTCGACATCGATACGGTGCCCAAACTGTTCCGGGGTGACTACATCAACATCTCGCTGACGCTCGACGTGACCTACAGCGCCATCGACAACGCGTTCTTGACCGGGACGGGGTTGTCCGGTGCCCTGCGCGCCCTCGAGCAGTCCTACGGGCGGGACCCCGAGACGATGATCCCGGACGTGCGCTACACGCCGAACCCGAACGACGCGCCCGGCGGCCCGCTGGTGGAAAGGGCGGACAGGAATTGCTGACCCCATTCGTCAAACGCCAGCTCGTCCTGTTCGGGATCCTGACCGTGATCTCGCTGCTGGTGTTGGGCGTGTATTACCTGCAGATTCCGAGCCTGGTGGGGGTCGGTCGCTACACGCTCAAGGCCGAGCTGCCGGCCTCCGGCGGCCTGTACCCGACGGCCAACGTCACCTACCGCGGCATCACCATCGGCAAGGTCACCGACGTCGAACCGACCGAGACGGGCGCCGAAGCCACGATGAGCATCGACAGCCGCTACAAGATCCCGGTCGACGCGATCGCGAACGTGCACTCGGTGTCGGCGGTCGGTGAGCAGTACCTGGACCTGGTGTCGGCCGGGCACCCGGGCAAGTACCTGTCCGAAGGGCAGACCATCACCAAGGGAACGGTGCCGAGCGAGATCGGGCCCGCGCTCGACACCGCGAACCGGGGCCTTTCGGTGCTGCCCAAGGAGAAGATCGGCCAATTACTCGACGAGACGGCCCAAGCCGTCGGCGGTCTGGGCCCCGCCCTGCAGCGCCTCGTCGATTCCACCCAGGCCATCGTCGGTGACTTCAAGACGAACATCACCAACGTCAACGACATCATCCAGAACTCCGGCCCGATCCTGGACAGCCAGGTGGACTCGAACAACGCGATCGAGCGCTGGGCTCGCAACCTCAACAACCTGGGCGCTCAGTCCGCGAAGGAGGATCGACACCTGAGGAGCCTGCTGTCCCAGGCGGCGCCGACGGCCGATCAGGTCAACTCCGTGTTCAGCGACGTGCGCGACTCGCTTCCGCAGACGTTGGCGAACCTCGAGGTCGTGTTCGACTTGCTCAAGCGCTACCACACCGGCGTGGAGCAGGTGCTGGTGTTTTTGCCGCAGGGTGCATCCATCGCGCAAGCGGTCGCGGCGCCGTTCCCCAACATGGCCGCGCTCGACCTGGCACCGTCGATCAACCAGCCGCCGCCATGCCTGACCGGATTCATCCCGGCGTCGGAGTGGCGGTCGCCCGCGGACACCAGCATCGCGCCGTTGCCGACGGGCACGTACTGCAAGATCCCGATGGACACTCCGGCCAACAGCGTGCGCGGCTCGCGCAACATTCCCTGCACCGACGTCCCCGGCAAGCGGGCCGCGACACCGCGGGAGTGCCGCGACCCCAGGCCCTACGTGCCGCTGGGCACCAACCCGTGGTACGGCGACCCCAACCAGATCCTGACCTGCCCGGCGCCGGCGGCGCGCTGCGACCAGTCGGTTCGGCCGGGCATGGTGATCCCGGCGCCGTCGATCAACAACGGCCTGAACCCGGCTCCGGCGGATCGGGTCCCGGGGACGCCGCCGCCTACCAGTGACCCGTTGTCGCGGCCCGGATCGGGTACCGTGCAATGCAACGGCCAGCAGCCCAACCCTTGTGTCTACACTCCGGGCGGGCCTCCCGCGGCCACCTACAGTCCCCAGAGCGGTGAACTCGTGGGGCCCGATGGAGTCAGGTACTCCGTCGAGAACTCGACGAAAACAGGAGACGACGGATGGAAGGAGATGCTGGCGCCAGCCGGCTGAACCCCCCACCGATGCCGAAGTTCCGTCGTCTGCGGAGGCGAAGGCCCCGTGCTGGTCCGAACCCGGTGGTCGCGGAAGAGCAGACCGGCCCCGAGGCGACGGCCGAGGATGCGGCCGAGCCCGAGGACGCCGTCGAGCAGGCCGGCGCCGACACCGGCGACGGGCGCCGCCCGTCGCTCCTGGGGCGCGGATGGCTCGCCGGCATCGCCGCGGCCCTGGTGCTGTGCGCGGCGGCGCTCGGCGCCGGCGGCTACTTCGCGTGGCACTATCACCAGCAAAGCCAGGTCATCGCCCGCAACGACGCCGCAGCGCTCAAGGCGGCGGTGGATTGCGTCTCGGCTACGCAGGCGCCGGACACCAACGCGATGACCGCCAGCGAGCAGAAGATCATCGAGTGCGGCACGGACGCCTACCGCTCCCAGGCGGTGCTGTACACCAACATGCTCGTGCAGGCCTACCAGGCCGCGAACGTTCACGTCCAGGTGTCCGACGTGCGCGCGGCCGTCGAGCGCAACAACAACGACGGTTCGATCGACGTGCTCGTCGCGATGCGCGTGAAGGTGTCCAGCGATCAGTCGCAGAACGAAACCGGGTACCGCCTGCGGGTGAAGATGGCGCTGGCCGAGGGCCAGTACAAGATCTCCAAGCTCGACCAGGTGACGAAGTGACGGTGGTGGTCGAGGCGACTCCCACCCAGCCCCCCACCACGACCGGCCCGCCGGCGTCGGCGCGGGACTCCTTGGCGCCCTGGGCTTTTCGGGTCCGCGCGTTCGCCGTCGACGTCCTGCCGGCCATCGCGGCCGCGACGACGATGGCGCTGGTCGCGTTGACCGTGTCGCAGCATCCGGTTTGGTGGTGGGTGTGCGTGTCGGTCGGCGGGGCGGCCATCCTGCTGATGTTGGTCAACCGGCTGCTGCTGCCGGCGCTCACCGGGTGGAGCCTGGGCCGCGCGCTGTCCGGGCTCGCGGTGGTGCGCCGCGACGGGGGCACCGTGGGGCCGTGGTGGCTGTTGCTGCGCGACCTCGCCCACCTGCTGGACACCGCCTCGGTGGTGGGATGGCTGTGGCCGCTGTGGGATTCGAGGCGCCGCACCTTCGCCGACATGTTGCTGGGCACCGAGGTGCGACGGGTGGATTCCGACGACGTGCCCGCCCACACGCATCGGTGGTCGAGCGTCGCGGTGTTGGGCGCCGCCGCGATCTGCCTCGGTGGCGTCGCCGTGAGCTACCTGGTCGCGTACGCCCCGGATCGGGCGAGCGAACGAACCCAGGCGCAGATCGAAATCCAGGGCCCGAAGATGGTCGCGCAGATGCTGACCTATGACCCGAAGACCTTGCACGACGACTTCGCCCGCGCCCAGTCGCTGGCGACCGACAAGTATCGCGCCGAGCTCGTCGCCCAGCAGGACGTCGTGAAGAAGGGCAACCCCGTCATCAACGAGTACTGGCCGACCAATTCGTCGGTGCAATCCGCGACGGCGGACCGCGCGACCATGCTGGTGTTCCTGGAGGGCCGGCGGGGCGTCGGCCCCGACCAGCGCTACATCAGCGCCAGCGTGCGGGTGGACTTCGCCAAGGGCGGCGACGATCGGTGGCGCGTCGACAACCTCAGCGTGCTGACCAAGCCCAAACCGCCCGGGAATCCCAAATGAGCCCGCGGCGCAAGTTCTCTCCCGGCGAAAAGCCGCTGCTGTCGGCGCGCGCGGTTGAGGACGTGCCGCGGCCGTGGCGGTTGATCGTGGCGAGTTCGGTTGCCGCGGTGGTGATGTCGGCGGCACTCACGTTGTGCAGCCTGATGCTGGTCGCGCACGAATCCCGGGTTCACGCGGAGGCCAGGCGCACCGAGGTGCTCAACTACGTGACGGGGTTCATGACGCAGTTCACCTCCATCGACCCCTTCCACGCCAACGACTACGTGAGCCGGATCTTGGCCCAGGCCACCGGTGATTTCGCCAAGCAGTACCAGGACAAGGCGAACGAAATCCTGCTGCAGGTCGCGCGCGCCGAACCGGCTACCGGCACCGTTCTGGGCGCGGGCCTGGAACGCTGGAACGACGACGGCAGCGCCACCGTGATGGTCGCGACGGAGGTCACCTCCAAATCGGCGGACGGAAAACAGGTGTACGGGAACGCCAATCGGTGGACGGCAACCGCTACGCGGGAAGGGAAGCAGTGGAAGATCAGCAACCTGCTGCAGGTGATCTGACCGCCGACGAGGCTTCGGCGGCGCCAACCGAGGAACTTAACGGCGAGCGCGACGAAACCGCCGCGGCCACAACGGAGTCCGAGGCGGCCGACGAGGCCGCCGCCGAGGCCACCAAGGACGCCGAGGATGCCAACGCCCCCGAGGGCCGTCGCCGGCGCAAGCTGCTGGGCGGCAAGGGGCTGGCCATCGCCGTCGCCGTGGCCGCGGTGCTGTTCGTCGGCTCGGCGGCGTTCGCGGGCGCGGCCGTCCAGCCGTACTTGGCCGATCGCGCCACCGCCGCAACCAAGCTCAAGGTCGCGCGCACCGCGGCCAACGCGATCACGACGCTGTGGACCTACACGCCCGAAAACATGGACGCCCTCGCCGACCGGGCGTCGGCCTACCTCAGCGGCGACTTCGAAGCGCAGTACCGAAAATTCGTCGACGCCATCGTCGCCCCGAACAAACAGGCCAAGGTCAGCAACCGCACCGACGTCACCGGGGCGGCGGTGGAATCGCTCGACGACTCGAACGCCGTCGTCATCGTCTACACCAACACCACCTCCACCAGTCCGCTAACCAAGAACGTGCCATCCCTGAAATATCTGTCGTACCGGCTGTTCATGAAGCGCACCAACGGCCGCTGGCTGGTGACCAGGATGACCACGATCACCTCGCTGGATCTGACTCCGCACGTGTAGCGCCAGCCATGACCGTTGCCTCGCCGGTGTCCGAGCGAATGACCATCGCGGCCTTGCTGTTGCTGACCTTCGCCACCGGCTTGGCCGACTCGATCAGCATCCTGGTCCTCGGCCATGTCTTCGTGGCCAACATGACCGGCAACGTGATCTTCCTCGGCTTCTGGCTAGCCCCGCGGACCAGCATCGACCTGACCGCGGTGGCGGTGGCGCTGCCCACATTCGTCTGCACCACCATCCTCAGCGGCCGGCTGGCGCGCCACTTCGACGAGCGGACCCGAGCGTGGATCACCACGGTGCTGGCGGCGGAAGTCCTGCTGCTGCTGACGCTTTCGGTCCTGGCCGGGGCCGGGGTGCTGCACTACCACGACAACTCCAAGCTGATCATGATCGGCGTCCTGGCGGTGACGTTCGGGCTGCAGCATTCCAGCGCGCGTCAGTTCGGGATCCAGGAGCTTTCCACCACGGTGCTCACGTCGACGATCGTCAGCCTCGGCCTGGACAGCCGGCTGGCCGGCGGCACCGGCGCGCGCCAAACCCTGCGCCTCAGCGTCGTTTTCACCATGTGCGCGGGCGCGCTGGTGGGCGCGACCATGTCGCGATTCGTCGTGGCGCCGGTCTTCATCGTCACCGCGGCCGTGGTGACGACCAGCCTGCTGATCTTCCGCTTCGCGCCGGCCGAGACGAAAACCGCCGCGCCCAGACCCAATTGAGGGCTAGTTGAAGGCCAGCCAGCTGGGCAGGGCGCGCTCGTGGGAATCGCACAGCACCTGGCGGGTGTCGCACGACCCCCTCGGCGACCCGGCGCCGGCCCACATGCCGCCGGTGTCGCGCCGCAGCACGATGGCCGACGACCCGCCGCCGTCGAGCAGGACCGCGGTGTCGCTGCCCAGCCCGCGGAACAGGTCCTGCATGTTGTCGGGGGTGTAGCTGCCGCCCTCGAAGATGTACATCTCGTCCTTCTGCCTCGCGTAGGCGAGGGCCGTTCGCGCCGCGCTGGGACCGCCGTCGTGGAGCTGGCCGGTGTTGCCGGGACCCAGCAGCCCGATGCCCGACACCGCGACGAACTTCTCGTTCTTGTTGAGCAGGTCCTGGATCACCGGGGTCGCGGCGTCGTAGTCGTTCTTGCCGCGGGGCCACACCACGTACGGCGCGCCGCCCGCGGGCAGGATCATCGTCGTCAGCGAGCTCCAGCTCTCGCCGCCTCCGGAGAGGCCTTGCTTGCCGGGATAGGCGACGGTACCGGTGACCGCCTGGTTGGCCCGGCCCTGGCCGTGGGTGTTGTCGACGAACGCGCCCAGCGGCGAGCTGCAGCCCGTCTGGCGCCACGAGCCGCCCTTCTGCGCACGCACGTCGAAGAAGTTGGCGTTGATCGCGATCGTCGGCTGTCCCATTCGTTGCCACGCCTGCAGCGGCGCGTAGAGCTCGGACGCCTGCCACAGGCCCTCGCCGGTGCGGGCGCCGGGATTGCGCTCACAGCGGGCCTGGTCGCCCTGGTGGGTGTCGACGAGCAGGTGCGGCGCGAGCCGGCCCGCGGCGTTCTTGATGATCATCAGGTGGCCGCCGTTGTCCATCTCGTACCACCGCCCACCCGCGTCGAGCAGCGGCATGGGGTGCCCGGGGCCGAAGTTGTAGACCAAATAGGAGCCCCGGGTGGTGCTGATGGCGCTGGCCAGCAGGTCGCGTCCGTCGGCGGCGCGCGCGACGGGTTGCCCGATGGTGCCGGTCAAAATCGCGCAGGCCATCAGCGCCGTGCAGCACGCCACCAGCCGGCGCAGGCTCGCAGTGGGCGTCAGCACGGTGGACCTTTCGGCGCTGATGTTGAGACAACACCACCAGCATCGGCCAGTCAGGTCACAAAGCCGTGACGGCTGGGCCGCGCTCGAATTACGTTTGCCCGCTTGCGCTTTCGGCCGCCGTGCCGGCCTCGGTTTCCGGCTCGGGCTCGGGCTCGGTTTCGGGCTCGGTTTGGAAGGCGGCGTGGCTTTTCTTCAGGCGCGCCTGGTGCTGCGCTTGATGTTCCGCGGCGATCGCGTGCTCGACGGCCCCCGGGATTCGGTGGAATCCCTTGCGGTCGTACAGATGCGTGATGATCCCGCCCAGCAACAGGCCGATGACCAGACCGATCGCCGTCAGCCACAATGCCTGGGACAGGCCGGCGTCGCCGCGGCCACCGAGATAGACCAGCGACCGCACCCCCAAGAACACCTGGTGCATCGGCTCGAATTCGGCCAGCCAGCGGAAGAACTGGGGCGTGGCCTCCAGCGGCACGGTGGCGCCCGCCGACGGTAACCCGAGGATCACGAAGATCAGCATGCTGACCAGCAGGCCCATCGAGCCCAGCACCGACAGCAACGAACTCGACGTGATGCCCACGGCGACGATCGCGAACACTCCGTAGGCCCACAGTTGCCAGCCGAGCGGGATGGGCATGCCGAGCCCGTCGGCGATGGCCAGGTACACCGCCGACGTGAGCAGCGCCAGCAGCGCCATGATGCCCCACTTGAGCAGCAGCGTCTGGAATCTCGAGATCTTCACCTGCTCGGCGAACCGGTACACCGGGCCCCACTCGGCGGGCACATAGCCGAGCAGCGCGTCCACCAGCGTGCTGACCACGACGCTGCCGGTGAACCCCGCCAGCAGCAGCAGCAGCGCGTAGTAGAACGCCGAGAGCCCGTTGCCCGTGCCGTTCGGTAACGCGTTGTAGACCGCCGACTTCACGTCGATCGGATTGGCAATGGCCAGGGCCGAGGCTCCCGTCAACGGCGCCCCGCCGGTCTGGGCCGCGACGTCGGCCGTAAGGCGTTGGCCCGCTTTGCCGTTGGCCACCGCCATGGCCTGGGTCAGGGTTTGGCCCGCGATGCTGGCTCCCAGCGTGCCCGCCCGCGGGTTGGTCGAGACGGTGACCGAGGGCCGGACCACACGCCCGGGCGTGACGGCGCTGGCACCCAGTTCACGCAGGTTCGACGAGAAGGTCGGCGGGATCACCAACTCCCCATACACCTGGGCGGTGTCGAGCTGGCGCCGCGCCTCGCCGTGCGACACCACCCGCACGTCGAACTTGTTCTTGTCCAGCGCGGAGGTCAGGCCGTCGGCGATCTGCGCACCGTAGGGGCCGGCGTCCTCGTTCACCACGGCGATGGGGAAGTGCTGCAGGTTGGTCATCGGGTTCAGGATGCCGCCCAGATACAGCGCGCACAGGGCCGACATCAGGGCCAACGTGACGACGACGGGGAGCGCCCAGAAGCGGACGGTCCGGACCGCCTTGATATTCCGATTCGGGTTGGGCGCCGCGTGCCGCGGCTGCGATTGAGACATGCGGGCTCCTGTCTGTCGTGCCCACTCTATGTGTTGCCAGCGCCCAATTTTGCGTGCATCTCCCAGATCAACAGCTCCGACGGCTCGTGCGCGGACACCCGGCGGGCGCCGGCGTCGGTGAAGCGGACCGCGTCGCCCTCCGCCAGGTCGCCGGCCCCGTCCACCGCCACGCGACCCAGGGCGACGAACAGGTGCAGGTAGGGCGCGCTGGGCAGGGTCACCGCGGCGCCGGGCCGCAAGCGGGTGGCGTGCAGGGCCGCGCTGCGGTTGTGCACCGTGATGGCCGCCTCGCGCCCGGGTATTCCTGAGACGATTGTCACCAGGCCGCCCTCGAGCAACTCCGAGCCGACCTCGTGCTGTTGGTAGCTGGGGGTGACGCCCGTCTCGTCGGGAACGACCCACATCTGCACGAAACGCACTGGCTCCGTGGGAGAATCGTTGCGCTCCGAGTGCAGGATGCCGCTGCCGGCCGACATGCGTTGCGCCAGACCGGGATAGATCACCCCGCGATTGCCGGCCGAATCCTGGTGCGTCAGTTCGCCACGCAGGACCCAGGTGACGATCTCCATGTCCCGGTGCGGGTGGGTGTCGAATCCCGTTTCGGGCTCCACGATGTCGTCGTTGTTGACCAGTAGCAGCCCATGGTGGGTGTTGGCGGGATCGTAGTGGTCGCCGAACGAGAACGAATGCCGTGACGTCAGCCAGGGCGTCGCGGTGACCGCCCGGTCGGCCGCACGCCGGATCTCCACGGTGGCAGGCATGATCCTTAGCCTAACCGGGCGCGGACGCGGTGAGCAGCCGCTGCGCGTGCCGCAGCGCGGCGTCGAGCGCGGGCAGTGTCAAGCCGGACGGGCGGCCCAGGTGGATCTCGATCTGGTACTCGGGCTGGCCGTCCAAGCCGAAAATCGGCAGCACCACGAATTCCGCTGAATCAAGCTCGGATTCGAGCGCATCGGTCACCGATTGCAGCGTCACCATGGTCATCAGGGTGGTCAGCTCGCGGGTCACCCGAGCGGTCGGTTCCAGCGACGTGAGCACCTCGGCGAGCCGGCTGTGCAGCGACTGGTGGGTGTCGTCGAACCGCCACGCGCCGTAACCGCGGGCCCGGATGTCGGCGAGCACCCGCCGGTGCCCGGCGATCTCGGAGCGGCTCAGCCGCGGCAGCACCCCGCGCAGCCACGCCTCGACGGCCTCGTCGTCCCGCCAGGCCATCGCCACCAGGCCGAACGGCGGGTCGATGGGGAAGCGCTGGCCGACGGCGTGCGCGCCGTCGGTCCCGTGGCCCACGGCGTCGACCGTGGTGAGGTGGCGCCCGCCGATCCTCGACATCGAACAGCCCGCGCCCAGGGTGTCGTGGAGGAACCGCAGTGCCTCACGCCCCCGGTCGAGCAGCGGGAACTGCATCCGCAGGCCATGGACCAGCTCGAACAGGCCACTGCCCAGCACGTAGCGGCGGTCCTCGCGCCGCGTCACCCAGGCGCGCCGCTCCAGTTCGGCCAACACCAGGGCACAGGTCGAGGTGCTGATGCCGCACGCCTTGGCCAGCTCGGCCGACGTCCGCCCGCCGGCCGAATCTGCCAGCGCCGCAAGGACATCCATCACACGCGCGGTGGGTGGCGACTTGACGGTTGACGCGGCCACGGCGATCTCCCTACGATCCGTCCAAAATGTAAAAGCATACGTCCTAATATTAGGAGAAGCGTGATCAAGGTAGGAGTGTGGGGGCCGGGCTCGATGGGGGTGATCGCCCTGCGAGGGGTGATCGACCACCCGCAGCTGGAGCTCGTCGACGTCGTCGTGCACAGCGACGCCAAGGCCGGTCGCGACGCGGGTGAGCTCTGCGGGATCGCGCCGGTCGGGGTGGTGGCCACCCAGGACCCGGCCCCGCTCCTTGCCGGGGACGCCGACGCCGTCGTGTATGCCGCCGGGGCCAACCTGCGCCCCCTGGAAGCGGTCGAGGACATGGCCTCGATCCTGCGGGCGAAAAAGAACGTGGTGTCGTGTTCGGTGGTGCCGCTGGTGTTTCCCGACGCGCTCGACGCGGCGTTTACCGAGCCGCTGCGCCAGGCCGCGCTCGAGGGCGGGTCGTCGTTCTTCACCACCGGCATCGACTCCGGCTTCGCCAACGACGTGCTGCCGCTGGTCCTTTCGGGGGTGTCGCGGGTGATCGAATCGGTCCGGGTGACCGAGATGTTCAACTATGCCACCTACCCGGACCAGGCCGCGGTCTACGAGATCCTGGGCTTCGGCAAGCCGCAGGAATACGCGGCCTTCGCGGCGCAGCCGGGGGTGTTCACCTTCGGCTGGGGCCCGGTGCTGCATCAGCTCGCCGCCGGGCTGGGGGTCAAGATCGACAACATCGAGGAGAGCGTCGAACGCCTGCCGGCCGCCGAGTCCTTCGACACGCCCACCGGCCACATCGCGGCCGGGACGATCGCGGCGATGCGCTCGACGCTGACCGGTTACGTCGGCGGCAAGCCGACGTTCGTCGTCGACCACGTCACGCGGATGCGCGACGACATCGCGCCGGACTGGCCGCAGCCGCACATCCGCATCGAACCCAAGGACCTCGGCTACGGGCAGGCCTCCGGCCGCGGGCTCTACCGCGTCGAGATCGAGGGTTCGCCGAGCATGCGCTGCGAATTCGAGATGGCCGAGGACCACGACCACGACCTCGGGGCGCGCGTGGCGGGCGCGTCGCGGATGGTCAACGCGATTCCCGCGGTGTGCGCGGCGCCGCCGGGCCTGCTGTCGGCGCTGGACCTGCCGCTGATCACCGGGGCCGGTTTGGTGCGTCCGGTGCCCGGCCCGCCGCCCGACAGCCGCCTGTTCTAAGGCTCGGGAAAGGTCGCGGCGGCGAGCTCGATGATCTCGGCGCGGTCGTCGGGCAGGATGAAGCCGTCCTCGATCGCCCGGTCGAGCGCCGCGGTGAAGGCGTCGAGGTATTGGCCGGACCCGCCGGGGTAGAGCCGGTGCAGCGTCGCGGCGTCGAAGGGTTCGCCGGAGCCGAAGATCGCCGCCATGATGCTCTCGTCACCGCTGTCCGACAGGCCGGAGGTGCGGGCGGTGGGCACGTCCACCCAGGGGGTGCGCACGCCGCCCTCGGCGAGGCCGTTCGCGTCCAGCTTGGGCCGGGGCGGATCGCCGTCGGCCACGCTGATCGGTGCGGCCGCGGGCGCCGGGTCGCCGGTGCAAACCCAGCGGTTCAGCGCGGCCAGCGCCGCCTGGACGACGTAATGGTGCTGCGGGGCGAAGTTGATGAAGTGGTCCAGCCGCTGACCCATCAGCATGTCGGTGGGCGCGTAGGCCGCCGCGACGGCGTCGATCGGCGCCGAGCCGCTGTCGATCGGCGCCACCTGGATCGTGTAGTTGTCGGCGTGGGCGGCGCCGGGAATCTCCCAGACCCGGAGCCGCTCGGTGCCGGGCTGCCGCGCGAAGTAATAGCCCTGCCGGATGCCGCCGAACAGGTCGGTTTCGGTGATGACCGCGACCAGCGGGACGCGCAGGTCGGTGCGGAACGCCACGGCCTGCGGCGAGCCGGCCTGCGACTCGTCGAAGATGGAGCGCCCGTCCAGCGGCGCCGCCGAGGCGAACCGCGAATGCACCAAAAAGCCGTCGTAGCTTCGGGCCAGCGGGTCGACGGCGTTGATGTAGGTGGTCAAAAACATCGCCGATTGCGATTCACCCACGGCGATCACGTGCCGCGGCCGCAGATCGCCCAGCAGGCTCCAGACGAGCGCGCCTGTCTGGGAGAAGATGTCGTAGCAGAATTGGTCGCCCGGATGGCTAAGGGGGGCATAGCGTTTGGGGTCCTGGCTCTTCAACGACATGTCGACGCCCAGCAGGCTGGTCCCGCCGTCGACCCCGACCCGCTGGGCCGAGAGCGCCACGTAGGCGTACCCCGCGCGCAGGATTTCGCGATGCGCCATCATCCAGACGGCCGGGGCGTCGATGCCGCCGCTCACGTTGAGCCATTCGACGAGGACGGTACCGTTGAAGCGCGCGTGGTCGACCGGGGTAAGCACGACAATTCTCGTCGTGAAATCGGCGGTGCCGCTTGGGGTTACGTCCCACCGCCCGTCCGGGCCCAGATCCCTTCTCGGCGCGTAGCAGCAGGCCGTCCCGGAGACGAAGAACTCCCGCGCGACATAGCCCACGGCGCCGATGTCGAAGGCGCCCAACAGCAGCAGCGGTGTGCCGGGGACGGGCGTGACGACCGCGGGATCCGGCATCGTCACAGCGAACCGGGCAGCCCGAACGTGGCGAACAGCGCGTCGTCGAGGAACGCCACCACGTGTGACACCCCCTCGGGCGTCATGTCCAGCACCTGCAACTGGAAGGGCACATGCACGTCGCCGGCGCGCATGTACATGGCGGCGGCCGGCTGGCCGTTGGCCACCAGCGGCAACAGTCGCATGTCGCCCGGGCGCTCGGCGGGGCACCGCCGATGGATGAGCGTGGCGATGGCTCGGGCGCCCCGATACCAGCCCACGTACGGCGGCATCTCCCAGATCGCCTCGGCGGTGAACAGCTCCACCAGGCGGTCGATGTCGTAGGCCTCGAACGCCGCGATGTAGCGGGCCAGGCGGTCCTGCGCCTCGGCGGACTCGGGCGGCGTCAACCGGTCGCCGGTGCTGGGCCGCACCGCTTCGAGCTGGGAGCGGGCCCGCTGCAGCAGGCTGTTGACGGCGGTCGTGGTGGTGCCGATGGCCGCCGCCACCTCGGCGGCCTTCCACTGCAGCACGTCGCGCAGCAGCAGCACGGCCCGCTGCCGCGGCGAAAGGTGTTGCAGCGCTGCGACGAACGCCAACCGCACCGACTCGCGCGACCCGACGATGACCGACGGGTCCGCCGGGTCGTCGCCCATGTCCGGCAGCGGCTCCAGCCAGGGCACCTCGCGCCGCTCGACCAGCTCGGCGGTCGGGTCGGAGCTGGCGGCCCCCAAGCCCGTCGGCAACGGCCGCCGCCGGCGCCCCTCGAGGGCGCTCAGGCAGGTGTTGGTGGCGATGCGATGCAGCCAGGTCCGCATCGAGGACTTGCCCTCGAACCGGTCGTAGGCCTTCCAGGCCCGCAGCAGGGTCTCCTGCACCAGGTCCTCGGCGTCGTGCACCGACCCGGTCATGCGGTAGCAGTGCGCGAGCAGTTCGCGCCGGTAGGGCTCGGCATGGGCGGAAAACTCCCCGCCGGCCGCCGGGCTGCCCTGAGGATTTTCGGCCAGCACGCTCACGGGCACGAGCCTACGCAGGGTTGCCGACAGCCAAAACCAGTACGCTGCCCTCAATGACTACGCGCACTGAACGTGAGTTCGACGGCGTCGGCGGCGTGCGCATCGTCTACGACGTCTGGACGCCGGACACCGCGCCGCGAGCGGTGGTCGTGCTGTCGCACGGGCTCGGCGAGTACGCGCGCCGCTACGACCACGTCGCGCAGTGTTTCGGCGACGCGGGCCTGGCCACCTACGCGCTGGACCATCGGGGCCACGGGCGCTCCGGCGGCAAACGGGTGCTGGTCCGCGACATCTCGGAGTACACCACCGACTTCGACACCCTGGTCGGCATCGCCACCCGCGAGCACCCCGGCGTCAAGTGCGTCGTGCTGGGGCACAGCATGGGCGGCGGGATCGTGTTCGCCTACGGCGTCGAGCGCCCCGACAACTACGACCTGATGGTGCTGTCGGGACCGGCGGTGGCCGCGCAGGAGCAGGTGTCGCCGCTGATGGTTCTCGCCGCCAAGGTCTTGGGGGCGGTGCTGCCTGGCCTGCCCGTGCAGGAACTCGACGTCGACGCGATCTCCCGCGACCCCGCGGTGGTCACCGCCTACAACGCCGACCCGCTGGTGTACCACGGGAAGGTTCCGGCCGGCATCGGCCGCGCGCTGATCCAGGTCGGCGAGACCATGCCGCGGCGGGCCCCGGCGCTGACCGCGCCGCTGCTCGTGGTGCACGGCTCCGACGACCGGCTCATTCCCGTCGAGGGCAGCCGCCGCCTGGCGCAGTGCGTGGGATCCAGCGACGTCGAGCTGAAGGTGTACCCCGGGCTCTACCACGAGGTCTTCAACGAGCCGGAGCGCGACCGGGTGCTCGGCGACGTGGTCTCCTGGATCTCGAAACGCCTGTGACCGGGCTCGGCCGGGATGTCGGATCGCTCCCGTAAGTTGGCGCATATGACCCGCACCGACGACAAGATGCTGGCCCGTATCGCCGCGCTGCTGCGCCAGGCCGAAGGCACCGACAACCCGCACGAGGCGGACGCGTTCATGAGCGCCGCGCAGCGGCTGGCGACGGCGGCCTCGATCGATCTGGCGGTGGCCCGCTCGCACGCGGCCAACCGCTCACCGGCGCAGGCCCCGACGCAGCGGACCATCACCATCGGGGCGGCGGGCACCAAGGGCCTGCGGACCTACGCGCAGCTGTTCGTGCTGATCGCCGCGGCCAACGACGTGCGGTGCGACATCGCCTCGAATTCGACGTTCCTCTACGCCTACGGCTTCGCCGAGGACATCGACGCCACCCACGCCCTGTACGCCAGCCTGGTGGTCCAGATGGTGCGGGCTTCGGACGCCTACCTCGCCTCGGGCGCGCACCGGCCCACGCCGACGATCACCGCCCGGCTCAATTTCCAGCTCGCCTTCGGCGCCCGCGTGGGTCAGCGCCTGGCCGAGGCGCGCGAACAGGCCACCCGCGAGGCGACCAAGGACCGTCACCGGTCGCCGGGAACCGCTATCGCCTTGCGTGACAAGGACATCGAGCTGCGCGACTACTACCAGCGCACCTCCAAGGCGCGCGGCACCTGGCAGGCGCACCGGGCGTCGGCGGGGTATTCGTCGTCGGCGCGGCGCGCGGGTGACCGGGCCGGCCGGCGCGCCCGCCTGGGCAACAGCCCCGAGCTGCCCGGCGCCCGGAGCGCCCTGCCGCGGTGACGCCGGCCGGCGCGCCGGAGCGGCCCACGAGGGATTCCCAGCGGGCCAAGGTGTACGCGGCCGAGGAGTTCGTCCGGACGTTGTTCGACCGCGCCGCCGAGCACGGGTCGCCCGCCGTGGAGTTCTTCGGCGCACAGCTGACGCTGCCGCCCGAGGGACGGTTCGGGTCGGTGGCCTCCGTGCAGCGCTACGTCGACGACGTGCTCGCCCTGCCGGCGGTGCGGGAACGCTGGCCAGAGGTGTCGCCGCTGCGGGTGCGCGCCCGCCGGGCCGCCACCGCCGCGCACTACGAAAACCGTGACGGCGCAGGTGTTATCGCGGTTCCCGACCACCGCACCGGCGACTGGGCGCTGCGTGAGCTGGTGGTGCTCCACGAGGTGGCGCATCACCTCTGCCGGGCCGGGCCGCCGCACGGCCCGGGGTTCGTCGCGACGATCTGCGAGTTGGCCGAGCTGGTGATGGGGCCCGAAGTCGGGCATGTGCTGCGCGTGGTGTACGCCAAAGAGGGTGTGTTGTGAGCGACGCGGGCGGCCCGCGCGACCCTGACGCCCGGGCGCGCGAGGTCGAGTCGCAGATGACCGACGACGAGCGGTTCTCGCTCCTGGTCGCGGTGATGGGGGCCGGCGAACTGTGGCCGGTGCGTGACGAGCGCATCCCGCCGGGCGTCCCGATGAGCGCCGGCTATGTGCCTGGGGTTCCGCGGCTCGGGGTGCCGGCGCTTCTGATGAGTGACGCCGGCCTGGGCGTCACCAACCCCGGCTTCCGCCCCGGTGACACGGCCACCGCCCTGCCGGCCGGGCTGGCGTTGGCCGCCGGTTTCAGCCCGTCGTTGGCCCGCGCCGCCGGCGAGGTGATCGGCCGGGAGGCGCGCAGCCGCGGTTTCAACGTGCAGCTGGCCGGCGCGATGAACCTCGCGCGCGACCCGCGCAACGGGCGAAATTTCGAATACCTTTCCGAGGACCCGCTTTTGACCGCGACCGTCGCCGCGGAGTCGGTGAATGGGATTCAGGGGCAGGGCGTCATATCCACGGTCAAGCATTACTCACTCAACTGCAACGAGACCAATCGGCAATGGTTGAACGCGGTGATCGACCCCGACGCGCATCGCGAGTCCGACCTGCTGGCCTTCGAGATCGCCATCGAGCGCTCCCGACCCGGAGCGGTGATGACGGCCTACAACGCGATCAACGGCGACTACGCCGCGGCCAACGACGCCTTGATCAACGGGCTGCTCAAGGGCGAGTGGGGATACCGCGGCTGGGTGATGTCCGACTGGGGCGCCACGCGGAGCTGGGAATGCGCGGTCAACGGCCTCGACCAGGAGTGCGGCGCGCAGATCGACGCGCTGCTGTGGCAGGCGGAAGCCTTCGGTGAGCCGCTGCGTGCCGCCTACGCCGCCGGCCGACTGCCCGCCGAACGCCTTTCGGACATGGTGCGGCGGATCCTGCGCTCGATGTTCGCCGTCGGCGTCGACCGGAGCGAAGCCGCGCCGGCGCCGGACCTGGCCGCGCACAACGAGATTGCGTTACGGGTGGCCCGCCAGGGAATCGTGCTGCTGAGCAACCGCGGGGTGCTGCCCCTGGCGCCCGAGTCGACGGCGCGCATCGCCGTCATCGGCGGCTACGCCCACCTCGGGGTTCCGGCCGGCTACGGGTCGAGCGCCGTCGTCCCCCCGGGCGGCTACGCCGGTGTCATCCCGATCGGCGGCGCCGGGCTCGAGGCCGGCCTGCGCAACCTGTACCTGCTGCCGTCGAGCCCGCTGGCGGAACTGCGAAAACGCCTGCCGCACGCGCGAATCGAGTTCGATCCCGGCGTCAGCCCCGCCGAGGCGGCGCTGGCGGCGCGGCGGGCGGACGTCGCGATCGTGTTCGCGGTCCGCGCCGAGGGGGAGGGCTTCGACGGCGCCGATCTGTCGTTGCCGTGGGGCCAGGATTCGGTGATCGCCGCCGTAGCCGCGGCCAACCCGAACACCGTCGTGGTGGCCGAAACCGGTAACCCGGTGGCCATGCCGTGGAAAGACTCCGTGAACGCCATCGTGCAGGCCTGGTATCCGGGGCAGGCCGGTGGCCGGGCCATCGCGGAAGTTCTTGTGGGCCATGTCAATCCGTCGGGGCGGCTGCCCATCACGTTTCCGGTGGACCTCGGTCAGACGCCGCGCCCACGGCTGCCCCGGCCCGATGCGCCGTGGGGAGAGCCGACGACGATCGACTACGCCGAAGGGGCCGATGTCGGCTACCGCTGGTTCGCCCAGACCGGCCAAGCGCCGCTGTTCGCTTTCGGTCATGGCTTGTCCTACACCAGGTTCGGCTACCGCGACCTGGCGGTCACCGGCGGTGAAACCGTCACCGCCAGCTTCAGCGTCGTCAACCTCGGCGACCGGGCCGGCGCCGACGTTCCCCAGCTGTACCTGGCCGCGGCCCCGGGCGGGCAATGCCTGCGGCTGTTGGGATTCCAGCGCGTCGAACTGCAGCCCGGGGCCACCCGCCGGGTGACGATCGAGGCCGACCCCCGGCTGCTCGCCCGCTACGACGGCGGCGCGCGGGCCTGGCGCGTCGCGGCGGGAGCCCACAAGGTCGCGGTGGGCGCGTCGGCGGTCGACCTGCGGCTGGTGGCCGAGGTGGAGCTGGCCGGCCGCGCGTTCGCGCGCTGAGGCGCAACCGCGCGACCGGCCCGGGCGCTACTTGACCGGAGTCAGGTCGTCGCCGCAGGTGCAACGGTACGGCTCGCCACTGCCGGAGCAGTGGCAGGGGACCTCGATGCGAACCCGACACCCGCAGCCCTCGTGGCCACACGTGAGCAATGTCCCCGCCTCGTAGTTTGCCATTCGAATCACCCTTCCCTGTGTGGAGTCAACCGTCACTATATACCCCCTACCCGTATGCCGTAAAGAGCGCGGCCGGTTAGGTTGGGACCCATGACCGAAAAACCCACCCCGCGGGACGTCGACGAATTCTTGGACAGCACGGTGATCGGCGACGACCCGGCGCTGGCGGCGGCGCTGCAGGCCAGCAACGCGGCCGGGCTGCCGCAGATCGCGGTATCGGCGCAGCAGGGCAAGTTCTTGTCCCTGCTGGCCGGTGCGACGCAGGCGCGGCGCATCCTCGAGATCGGCACGCTGGGCGGCTTCAGCACCATCTGGCTGGCGCGTGGCGCCGGCCCGCAGGGACGGGTGGTCACGCTCGAATACGAGCCCAGGCACGCCGAGGTTGCGCGGGCCAACCTGCAGCGGGCCGGCGTCGCCGACCGCGTCGAGGTGATCGTGGGCGCCGCGCTCGACACGCTGCCGACGCTGACCGGTCCTCCCTTCGACATGGTGTTCATCGACGCCGACAAGGAGAACTACCATGCCTATCTCGAGTGGGCGGTCCGGCTGGCCCGTCCCGGCTCGATCCTCGTGCTGGACAACGTCATTCGTGAAGGCGGCATCCTGGACCCGGAGCCCGGCGATCCCCGGATCGCCGCGACGCGCCAGACCCTGCAGGCGATGGGCGAACACCCCCGCCTCGACACCGCGGTGATCCAGACGGTCGGGGCCAAACACTGGGACGGCTTCGCGATCGCGTCGGTGCGGTAGCCCGTCCGCGTCAGCGTGGGCGCAGCTCGTCGACCGCCCGCGCGGCCGAGGTGAGTTCGCCGATGCGCAACGCCGTTTCGCCGGCGTACAGCGCGGCGTGGTCCACCCAGGAATCCGGGGTGCCGGCCACCGGCGCCAGCGGCGTGAAGAACGGGCGGGCCGGCGACTGCAGCCGCATCAACGCGCCGGCGTCGAAGTAGCCCAGCACCGCCAGCGGGCGGCTGGCCGCGTTGAGGGCGGCGGGAATCCGGTTGGCCTCGCCGTCCGCGCCGCACCACCGCCGGGTGGCGGCGTTGGGCACGACGCGGTGGCGCAGCGGCCAGCTGAGGCCGAACAGGTTGGTCTCGATCGTCTTGTCCGCCTGCAATATTCGCCGCTGGTATTCCCGGCTGGCGTTGGCCTCGTGGGTCAGCAGGAACCGCGTGCCGGCGACCACCCCGGCGGCCCCGGCGTCCAGCGCGGCGCGAGTGTCGGCGCCGGTCGCGATCCCGCCGGCCACAAAGACCGGCCGGTCCCCGGCGGCGGCCAGCGCGCGCGGCAAAAATTGCGGGGCGGGCACGGTGCCGACCAGGTGGCCGCCGGCCTCGCGGCCCTGAGCGATCAAACCGTCTGCGCCCCAGGCGACGGCGGCGCGCGCCTGGGTTTCGGTGCCGACCATCACGAAGACGAAGATCCCCGCGTCGCGCAGCCGCTCGACGAGCCCCCGCTTCTCGCCGAACGCCAACACCACGGCGTCCACCCGGGATCGCGCGCAGACCTCGACGTGGTGGCGATTGGCGAAGTGCATCAACAGGTTTACCGCGACGGCGCGGCCGGGTGCCCGTTCGCGCATCTCCGCGATCGCCGCCCGCAGCCGGCGCGGCGTGACCAGGCCCAGGGTTCCCAGGCCGCCCGCGTTGGCGACCGCGGCCGCCAACGCCGCGCCCGCCAGGCCGCCGCCCATTCCGGCCTGGCCGATCGGGGCGTCGAGCCGCAACCGGTCCGCGATGTCCATGCCCTATCCACGCTACGCGGCCGGGTGATTCGGCCGCGTAGCGCGCCGCATCGGCCCCGGATTTTCGTTGCTGGTGGGCGGCGGCCGAGCGTAATCTTGGGAGAGATGGATGGGTTTACCAGAGAGCCCAATTAACCTGCTGTGTAACAGAAAGGTTGCAAAATGAGTACAGTCCATTCATCAATCGATCACCACCCCGATTTGTTAGCTCTGCGGGCCCGCTACGAGCGCGTCGCCGAGTCGATGAGCGCGCACGTCACCTTCGGCCTGGCCCTGCTGACGGCTCTGTATCTGGCCGCGTCGCCGTGGATCGTGGGTTTCGCCGGGACGGCGTCACTGGCCACGAATGACCTGATCGCCGGGATCGCAACGGCGTTCTTGGTGTACGGGTTCGCCACGACGCTGGACCGCGCGCACGGCATGACCTGGGCCCTGCCGGTGCTCGGCGTGTGGGCCATCGTCTGCCCTTGGGTCCTGCCGGGCTTCACGCCGACCGCCGGCATGATCTGGTCGAACGTCGTCGCGGGTGCGCTGCTGACCTTCCTGGGTCTCAACGCCACCTACTTCGGCATGCGCACGCGCGAGGCGGTCGCCCACGCATAGTGCCGAAGCCCGTTCGGCCACAACCGAATACTTGCCGTCGGGCCGTGCCGGTCACGGCCCGACGGCCCTAGCCGCAGACCGCGCCGATCGCGGCGGAGCTGACCAGCTTGACGTACTTGGCCAGCACGCCCGTCTGGTAGCGAGGCGGGGGAGGGGCGAAACCCGTTCGCCGGGAATCGAATTCGGCCGGGTCGACCAGCACGTCCAGGACGCGGGAAGCGACGTCGAGACGGATCCGGTCGCCGTCGCGCAGGAACGCGATCGGGCCGCCGTCGACGGCCTCCGGCGCGATGTGCCCGACGCACAGGCCGGTGGTTCCGCCGGAGAAGCGGCCGTCGGTCAGCAGCAGCACGTCCTTGCCGAGGCCCGCGCCCTTGATCGCGCCGGTGATGGCGAGCATTTCGCGCATCCCGGGTCCGCCCTTGGGGCCCTCGTAGCGGATCACCACGGCGTCGCCCTGGGTGATGGTGCCGTCTTCGAGGGCGTCGAGCGCGGCCCGCTCGCCGTCGAAAACCCTTGCGGTGCCTTCGAACACCTCCGAGTCGAAGCCGGCCGTCTTGACCACCGCGCCATCGGGGGCCAGCGATCCGCGCAGGATGGTGATTCCTCCGGTCGGGTGGATCGGGTCGGCCAGCGCCCGCAACACCTTGCCGTCGGGGTCCGGCGGCGCGATGGCGGCCAGGTTCTCGGCCATGGTCTGGCCGGTGACCGTCAGGCAGTCCCCGTGCAGCAGGCCGGCGTCGAGCAGGGCCTTCATCACCACCGGCACGCCGCCGATGCGGTCCACGTCGAACATCACGTGGCGGCCGAACGGCTTGACGTCCGCCAGGTGCGGCACCTTCGACCCGATCCGGCTGAAGTCGTCGAGCGACAGCGCCACGCCGGCCTCGTGGGCGATGGCCAGCAGGTGCAGCACCGCGTTGGTGGAGCCGCCGAACGCCATCACCACCGCGATGGCGTTCTCGAAGGCCTCCTTGGTGAGGATGTCGCGGGCGGTGATGCCGCGGCGCAGCAGTTCGATGACGGCCGCACCGCTGCGCCGGGCGAAGCCGTCGCGGCGGCGGTCGGTGGCCGGCGGCGCCGCGCTGCCCGGCAACGACATGCCGAGCGCCTCGGCGGCGCTGGCCATCGTGTTGGCGGTGTACATGCCGCCGCAGGCGCCCTCGCCGGGGCAGATCGCCCGCTCGATGGCGTCGACGTCCTCGCGGGGCATCAGCCCGCGGGCGCACGCGCCGACCGCCTCGAACGCGTCGATGATGGTGACGTCGCGTTCGCTGCCGTCCGACAGCTTGGCGCGGCCCGGCAGGATCGAGCCCGCGTAGAGGAACACCGCGGCCAGGTCCAGGCGGGCGGCGGCCATCAGCATGCCGGGCAGCGACTTGTCGCACCCGGCCAGCAGCACCGAGCCGTCGAGGCGCTCGGCCTGCATCACGGTCTCGACGCTGTCGGCGATCACCTCCCGCGACACCAGCGAGAAATGCATCCCCTCGTGGCCCATCGAGATGCCGTCGGACACCGAGATCGTCCCGAACTCCAGCGGGTAGCCGCCGGCCGAGAACACCCCTTCCTTGACCGCCTTGGCGAGCCGGTCCAGTGAGAGGTTGCACGGGGTGATCTCGTTCCACGACGACGCCACGCCGATCTGCGGCTTGGCGAAGTCGCCGTCTTCCATGCCTACCGCGCGCAGCATGCCGCGGGCGGCGGCCTTCTCCAGGCCGTCGGTGACGTCACGACTGCGCGGTTTGATGTCGGCACTCATCGCTCAAGTATGCGGGCAGCGGCCCGGCGGCAACTTCGCGGGGTCATACCCCGTCGGGGTATGGGGTAGACTCGGGCCAGGCGCAGGGAGGGTGGCACACCGCAGATGACGACGGCACACGGATATTCGCAGCAGAAGGACAATTACGCCAAGCGGCTGCGGCGCATCGAGGGTCAGGTGCGTGGCATCGCGCGCATGATCGAGGAAGACAAGTACTGCATCGACGTGCTGACCCAGATCAGCGCCGTCAACAGCGCCCTGCGGTCGGTCGCGCTGAATCTGCTCGACGAGCACCTGAACCACTGCGTCACCCGGGCGGTGGCCGAGGGTGGAAGTCAAGCCGACGACAAATTGGCCGAAGCCTCGGCCGCGATCGCGCGCCTGGTCCGTTCCTGATCGCCGATTGGTAGCGTGTTGAACCGCTAACTCGCGGGAACCTATTGTTGCGGTGCGTACGGTAGGTGCAGCGTGATTTCGCCAGCAGCCTTGCCCGGCCGATTGCGTGCCACAACCGATGACTGCCATGACTGCCGCCACCACGACTGCCGCGCGAACGTGGACGCCACGGGTCGCCGCGCAGCTGGCTGTGCTGGCGGCGGCCGCCTTCACCTACGTCACCGCCGAAATCCTGCCGGTGGGCGCGCTGTCGGCGATCGCGCGCAACCTGCAGGTCAGCGTGGTCGCGGTGGGGACCCTGCTGTCCTGGTATGCGCTGGTGGCGGCGATCTCGACGTTCCCGCTGGTGCGCTGGACCGCGCACTGGCCGCGGCGGCGGGCGCTGGTGGTCAGCCTGGTCTGCCTGACCGCCTCCCAGCTCATCTCCGCCCTGGCGCCCAACTTCGCCGTGCTGGCCGCCGGCCGGGTGCTGTGTGCGGTCACCCACGGGCTGCTGTGGTCGGTCATCGCCCCGATCGCCACCCGGCTGGTGCCGCCCAGCCACGCCGGCCGGGCCACGATGTCGATCTACATCGGGACCAGCCTGGCGCTGGTCATCGGCAGCCCGCTGACGGCCGCCATGAGCCTGATGTGGGGCTGGCGGCTCGCGGCGGTGTGCGTCACCGTCGCCGCGGCCGTGGTGACCGTGGCGGCGCGGCTGCTGCTGCCCGCGATGGTGCTGAGCGCCGACCAGCTCAAATGCGTGGGGCCGCGGGCGCGTCACCACCGCAACCGCCGGCTGATCGTGGTCAGCCTGATCACCATGGTCGGCGTCACCGGCCACTTCGTCTCGTACACCTACATCGTGGAGGTCATCCGGGAGGTCGTCGGCGTGCGCGGGCCGAACCTGGCCTGGTTGCTGGCGGCCTACGGCGCCGCCGGCGTGCTCGCGGTCGGCATGGTGGCCCGGCCGCTGGACCGGCGGCCGCGCGGCGCCGTCATCGTGTGCATGGCGGGTCTGACGGCCGCTTTCGTCGTGCTGACCGCCCTGGCGTTCGGCCAGCCGACCCCGGTGGCCGCCCTCATCGGGACGGGCGCGATCGTGCTGTGGGGAGCCATGGCCACCGCCGTCTCGCCGATGATGCAATCCGCGGCGATGCGCAACGGCGCCGACGATCCCGACGGGGCGTCGGGGCTGTACGTGACGGCGTTCCAGGTGGGCATCATGGCCGGCTCGCTGGCCGGCGGGCTGTTGTACGAGCACAACATCGCGCTGATGCTGACCGCGTCGGCGGGGTTGATGGGCCTCGCGTTGGCCGCGATGGCGGTCAACCGGCACATGCTCGACGTTGCCCCGGGAAGCTCACCGGATTCATAGCGCGCCTGCTCAGGGCGGTTGTTTTCCGTCGCGCGGGGGTGCCGCCCGGCGCCGGAATGGGTAGCTGGCAACGTGGCTGTGCCACACTGTGTTCGACGGAACGTGACTGGAGGGATGCGTATGTCGGGCCGCAAAAAGGGACGCCTTTTCGCCGCTCTGAACGCCGCCGGTTTGGCTTCGGCATTGGGCTTCACGCTGGTGCTGGGCGCCGGTCCCGCGGTGGCCGACCCGGATCCGGCCCCCGGTGACCCGGGCGCGGTGGCCGCCCCGGGCGGCCCGCCGCCGCCCCCTCCAGGCGGCCCGCTGGCGCCGCCGCCGCCCCCGCTCCCGGGGTTGCCCTTCCCGGGTGCACAACCGGCGGCCGCGGGTCCCGCCGCCGGGCAGAACCCGACGCCGTTCACCGGGACCCCGCCGTTCGGGCCGCCCTCGTTCGTCCCGAAATCCGGCTCGACGGTGGGCGTGGGCCAACCGATCATCATCAACTTCCCCGGCCCTGTCGACGACGCGGGCGCGGCCATCGACGCGGTCCACGTGTCGTCCGTCCCGCCGGTGCCCGGCAAGTTCTACTGGATGACCCCGACGCAGCTGCGCTGGCGCCCGCTGAACTTCTGGCCGGCCCACACCGCGGTGACGGTCGACGCCGGCGGCACCGTGTCCACCTTCCAGACCGGGGACACTTTGATCGCCACGGCCGACGATGCCACCCACCAGCTGACCATCACCCGCAACGGCACCGTGGAGAAGACCTTCCCGATGTCGATGGGCATGACGTCCGGCAACCACCAGACCCCCAACGGCACCTACTACGTGCAGGACAAAAAGGCGTCGGTGGTGATGGACTCCTCGACCTACGGGGTGCCGGTCAACTCGACCTACGGTTACAAGGTGACGGTGGAGGACGCGGTCCGGTTCGACAACGTCGGCGACTACGTGCACAGCGCCCCGTGGTCGGTGGACGACCAGGGCAAGCGCGACGTCAGCCATGGCTGCATCAACATCAGCCCGAGCAACGCCAAGTGGTTCTTCGACAACTTCGGTCCGGGCGACCCGATCGTCGTGAAGAACTCCTCCGGCGGCGACTACAAGAAGAACGACGGCTCGGCCGACTGGATGACGTGACGGCGTAGCCGGCATCCGTCTCGCGCGGACCGCTTTCGCGGGCCGGCGATTATGTATAGCATCATACATATGCGCAGCCCCCGCGAGCGGATGGTGATCTCCGCCGCGTTGCTGATCAGGGAGCGCGGCGCGCACGCCACGGCCATCTCCGACGTCTTGGAGCACAGCGGGGCGCCGCGCGGCTCGGCCTACCACTACTTCCCCGGCGGCCGTACCCAGTTGCTGTGCGAGGCGGTCGACTACGCCGGGGATCACGTCGCCGCCGTCATCGCCGGGGCCGAGGGCGGCCCGCAGCTGCTGGACACCCTGGTCGACACGTACCGACGCCAACTGCTCGACACCGATTTCCGCGCGGGCTGCCCGGTGGCGGCGGTCTCCGTGGAGGCCGGGGAGCAATCCGACCGCGAGCGCATGGCCCCGGTCGTCGAGCGCGCCGCGGCGGTGTTCGACCGCTGGACCGACCTGATCGCCCAGCGCTTCGTCTCCGACGGCGTGCCGCCGGAGCGGGCCCGCGAACTGGCCGTGCTGGCGACCACCGCGCTCGAGGGCGCGCTGCTGCTGGCCCGGGTCCGTCGCGACCTGACGCCCCTCGACCTCGTCCACCGCCAGCTGCGCGACCTGCTGAAGGCGCAGGCGCCGGAAAGGAATCCGCGATGACCGGTGAGTGGCAGCCCACGGCCTGCATCCTGTGCGAGTGCAACTGCGGCATCGTCGTGCAGGTCGAAGACGGCCGGCTGGCCCGCATCCGCGGCGACAAGGCGCACCCGGGGTCGCGGGGGTACACCTGCAACAAGGCGCTGCGGCTGGATCACTACCAGAACAACACCGCCCGCCTGACCTCGCCGATGCGCCGCCGCGCCGACGGGACCTTCGAGGAGATCGACTGGGACACCGCGATCGTCGAGATCGCCGAGGGGTTCAAGCACATCCGCGACGCCTACGGCGGGGACAAGATCTTTTACTACGGCGGCGGCGGGCAGGGCAACCACCTGGGCGGCGCCTACAGTGGCGCGTTCCTGAAGGCCCTCGGTTCGCGCTATCGCTCGAATGCGTTGGCGCAGGAGAAGACCGGCGAGGCCTGGGTCGACGCGCACCTCTATGGCGGTCACACGCGCGGCGAGTTCGAGCACGCCGAGGTGTCGGTGTTCGTGGGGAAGAATCCCTGGATGTCGCAGAGCTTTCCGCGGGCCCGGGTGGTGCTCAACGAGATCGCCAAGGACCCGGCCCGGTCGATGATCGTGATCGATCCCGTCGTCACTGACACCGCGAAGATGTCCGACTTCCACCTGCGCGTGCGACCGGGAACCGACGCCTGGTGCCTGGCGGCGCTGGCCGGCGTGCTCGTGCAGGAAAACCGTTGCGACGAAGCGTTTCTCGCGGAGCATGTGCGGGGTGCCGACGTCGTCCGCGCCGCGCTGCGCGAGGTCCCGGTCGGCGAGTACGCGCAGCGCTGCGGCGTCGACGAGGAGCTGCTGCGCGCGGCCGCGCGGCGCATCGGCGCCGCCGCCAGCGTCGCGGTGTTCGAGGACCTGGGCATCCAGCAGGCACCCAACAGCACCCTGTGTTCGTATCTGAACAAGCTGCTGTGGATTCTGACCGGCAACTTCGCGAAAAAGGGCGGCCAGCACCTGCATTCGTCGATGGCGTCGCTGTTCAGCACGGTATCCGGGCGCACGCCGGTGACCGGCGCCCCGATCATCGCCGGCCTGGTGCCCAGCAACGTCGTCCCGCAGGAGATCCTCACCGACCACCCCGACCGCTTCCGGGCCATGATCGTCGAAAGCGCCAATCCCGCGCATTCGCTGGCGAATTCGGCCGCCTGCCGCGAGGCTTTTCGGGCGCTCGAGCTGATGGTGGTCGTCGACGTCGCGATGACCGAGACCGCCCGGCTGGCCCACTACGTGCTGCCGGCGGCGTCGCAGTTCGAGAAGCCCGAGGCCACCTTCTTCAATTTCGAGTTCCCTGCCAACACCTTTCAGTTGCGCCGGCCGCTGCTGCCGCCGCTCCCGGGGACGCTGCCGGAACCCGAGATCTGGGCGCGGCTGGTGCGCGCGCTCGGCGTGATCGACGACGCCGACCTGCGGCCGCTGCGCGAGGCCGCCCGGCGCGGCCGCCGCGCCTACGCCGAGGCGTTCCTGGGTGCGGTGGCCGCCAATCCGACGCTGGGCAAGCTGGTTCCGTACGTCCTCTACGAGACGCTGGGACCGACGCTGCCCGAGGGGCTTTCGGGCGCGGCCGCCGTGTGGGGGCTCGCGCAGAAGGTCGCGATGACCTACCCGGAGGCGGTCCGGCGCGCCGGCCACGCCGACGGCAACGCGCTGTTCGAGGCCATCCTGGACAACCCGGCCGGCGTCACGTTCACCCGGCACAGCTACGACGACGACTTCGCGCTGATCACCCACGCCGACCACAAGATCGCCCTGCACATCCCCGAAATGCTGGACGATCTAAGGGCGTTGGCCGCGGCACCGACCCGGCTGACCACGGCGGAGTTCCCGATCGTGTTGTCGGTGGGCGAGCGGCGCGCCTACACCGCCAACGACATCTTCCGCGATCCGTCCTGGCGCAAACGCGACGCCGACGGGGCGTTGCGGGTCAGCGTGGAAGACGCCCAGGCCCTGGGGCTCACCGACGGGCAACGGGCCCGGGTCAGCACCGCGGCCGGCAGCGCCGAGGTGGTCGTCGAGATCACCGAGACCATGCTGGCCGGACACGCGGCCCTGCCCAACGGGTTCGGCCTCGACTACGTCGACGACGACGGCAACACCGTCGTCCCGGGCGTCGCACCCAACGCGCTCACGTCCACGGAATGGCGGGACCCCTACGCCGGCACGCCCTGGCACAAGCATGTGCCAGCGAGAATCGAACGTCGCCGGGAAGACGCAAAAGCGCCAATCTAGAGGAGGGCCAACGGTCCTCGCGTGACTGCGATATACCCAGGCTGGGTCCAGCCGCGGGCGGCCCGGCGAGGAACTAGCCGATAAGGCCGGAGACGACGGTTGCGGCTCTCTAGCTAGGCGACCGCCACCCCGACCGGCCCGCGGCCGACGGTGATGGTGGTCAGCACGGTGTTGTCGGGGCCGATCACCGACACCGTGTCGCCGACATGGTTGGTGACGTAGACGTCGCCGGCGGTGGCGCCGGTGGCGCTGACGGCCACCCCGAGCGGGTCGCTGCCGACGGTGATGGTGGTCAGGACGGTGTTGGTGGGGCTGATCACCGACACCGTGCCATCTAAAGCGTTGGCTACGTAGACGTCGCCTGCGGTGGCGCCGCTGGTGCTGACCGCCACCCCGACCGGGGTGTTGAAGCCGGTGATGGTGGTCAGCACGGTGTTGTCGGGGCTGATCACCGACACCGTGCCGTCGACGCGGTTGGTGACGTAGACGTCGCCGGCGGTGGCGCCGGTAGCGCTGACCGCCACCCCGCGCGGGTTGCTGCCGACGGTGATGGTGGTCAGGACGGTGTTGGTGGGGCTGATCACCGACACCGTGCCATCTAAAGCGTTGGCTACGTAGACGTCGCCGGCGGTGGCGCCGGTGGTGCTGACCGCCACCCCGACCGGGGTGTTGAAGCCGGTGATGGTGGTCAGCACGGTGTTGTCGGGGCTGATCACCGACACCGTGCCGTCGACGCGGTTGGTGACGTAGACGTCGCCGGCGGTGGCGCCGGTAGCGCTGACCGCCACCCCGCGCGGGTTGCTGCCGACGGTGATGGTGGTCAGGACGGTGTTGGTGGGGCTGATCACCGACACCGTGCCATCTAAAGCGTTGGCTACGTAGACGTCGCCGGCGGTGGCGCCGGTGGTGCTGACCGCCACCCCGACCGGGGTGTTGAAGCCGGTGATGGTGGTCAGGACGGTGTTGGTGGGGCCGATCACCGACACCGTGCCATCGCCGTCGTTGGTGACGTAGACGTCGCCGGCGGTGGCGCCGGTGGTGCTGACCGCCACCGCGGACGGGTTGCTGCCGACGGTGATGGTGGTCAGGACTTGGTTGGTGGGGCTGATCACCGACACCGTGCCGTTGTTGTTGGTGACGTAGACGTCGCCGGCGTTGGCGCCGGTGGTGCTGACCGCCACCCCGGTCGGGCCGCTGAAGCCGGTGAGGGTGGTCAGGACCTGGCCGGTGGGGCTGATCACCGACACCGTGCCATCGATATTGTTGGCGACGTAGACATCGCCGGCGTTGGGCAGTCCGGGGCCGCTAGCGCCGGGCGCCCCGGTGGCCCCGGCCGGGCCATACAGCAACCCACCGCGGCCCCCCGCACCGCCGGCGCCGCCGACACCCAAAGTGGCGGTGTCCGAGCCGCCGGCCCCGCCGGCCCCACCGGCGCCGATCAACGGCGCATAGCCGCCCGCGCCCCCGGCGCCCGCCACACCGCTCACGGCGCTGTTGGCCCCGCCGACCCCGCCGGCCCCACCGGCACC
>NZ_LQPJ01000019.1 GCF_002101785.1 Mycobacterium palustre | reverse complement strand
CCGCGCAATCGTCGACGGGATACACCGCCAATCCCGTGCTCTTGATCGCAACGAATACCACAACGGGTACCCCGATCTGGTACCCCACGGCGTCTACCCAGGCAACAGCGTGCAACACGGCACCAAGGGAGGACTAGAAGTCAAGGCTAGCCGATACCCGAGTGGATGGCAGACCCATGGCCCGCGCGCTGGATGGTTCTGCATCGTTCAGTTCGTGCTCGATGCGGATCAAACCATCGCGATTCAGCAGCGGGCCCCTACGCAGATCGTGGCGGTGATGATCGCCGAACTGGCGATGGAAGATTGGAGTTGGGCGCCGGCAGCGCCTGGAAGAATCCGCTCTGGAACGGCCAGCGTCAAGCCAAGCGGAGCGGCCAAGTTGCGCGCTGGAGCGGTCTGGGTCCATCCCGCGTACGAAGCCGAGCACCAAGAGCTGCTGCTCCGCGCCAGGCTTCGCGGCTTCAGCGAAAAAGCGAACGACGTTGTGCACGACATACTTTCGGCCAGCGGAGCCACCGCACTGTCGAAGATGGACATCGTGCACCTCGCCGCTAAAGCGGAATCGATTCCCGACCCGGAGCGCATTCGCAGCACGGTGGACCGGGCGGTCACCCACCTTCGACGCTCAGGGGCGATTAAGGTTGCGGGCCGGGGTACGTACCTTGCGGCGCACCACCATGACGACAACACCTGACAGGGCCGCTGCTACGGTCCGCGCGCAATAAGGGTGCTTCGAAGCGCTTCGTTCTCAGCCCGCAGCTCGGCGACCTCAGCTGTGAGGGCAGCGCAGCGGTCCATCGCGACGCGCAGCTTGGCGCGCAGTGAGTCCGCCGACGCCTTCTCGGGGGCGGGCCGGGGCGTGCGTCGTGAATGGTTGCGGTGGCGCACAATCTCTTCGCGAAGCTCAAGGTGCTGGTAAAGAAAGCTCGTGGAGACGCGCCCGGTCCGCGCAACGCTGACGAAAGATACTGGCTGGCCGGCGGTTTCGAGTTTGATGATGGCGCGGCGTGCCCTGGACTCAGCTTCGGCCGTGCGCGCGGCGGCCGCAGCGGCCAACCGTTCGACCCGGTTAGCGCGATCCGTCTTCTGGCTCACTCGTGTCCTCCGGTGGAGATTCATTCTCGAGTTCGGCGATGATCTTCTCCACCTTGTCGAGCATGGGTTGGTTCAATGCGACGACTTCCGGCTCGTTGGCGGCGCTTGCCTCGGTGATGACGGCGCGCAATTGATCGCGGTGCAAGATATGCGTGCCGAGGAAGGCCCGGCCGCCGGGGTCGTGGAAGGAGCAGTCCTGGCAGGGGTTCGGCCGGAAGTCGCACTTCTGCGCTGCAGGGAGCCGGCAGAAGCCGTTGGGCAGTGCCGCGGTGAACTTCGCGCGCAGCCGTTCGACTCCCGCGTCGACCCTGGTGTTGCCGGTGTCCTGTTTGGCCCAGAATTCGCGGGCCTTGCGAGCGAGGGTTTCATCGGTGATGCGGGCGTAGGCTGAGGTCATCGTGTCAGATGCATGGCCGAGGAAGTCGCGCACCTCCTGCTGGGTCCAGCCGTTGTTCAACAGGGTCATTCCGACGGTGTGGCGGAACCGATGTACATCCCCGCCGGAGATCGGCTCGCCGGTAACCGTTGATGAAGTGATGCCGTGCTCGTCGAACAGCGCGGACAGATGGTGGCGCAGGCCGCTGGTTGACCACGGCTTGGTGACGCCTGCCGCAGCATTGGACCGCTTGCCGGGAAACAGCAGCGATGCCGCGTCGCCGAATTCGGAACGTACTCGGCGCTGTTGTTCGAGGAGACGATCGGCAAGAGAGTCGGGGATTGGGAATCGCCGCCACGCTTGGGTTTTCGTCATCCAGTACTCGATCCAGTAGCCGCCGTCGTTGTGCCGTAGGCAGTCAATCGGCAGGGACACCAGCTCGGAGATGCGGCAGCCGGCCCACCGCGTGGTGGCGACCATCGTGCGGACAGTCGGGTCGACGAGCGGGTTCTCGACAATGAGGCGGTCGACGCGTTCGATCACGTCAGGAGGGAAGGGACGGGGGTTTCTGGCGATACTGCGAGGGTTCTCGCCGCGGCGAAGAAACACCGCTGACCCGAGCTCGGGCGCAAAACCGGTGTCGCGCATCGTTTCCAGCAGGTAGGCCATGGTGTTCACCGA
>NZ_LQPJ01000018.1 GCF_002101785.1 Mycobacterium palustre | reverse complement strand
AACACCCCGGTGGCGCTGCCCCGCAACCCCGTGGGGTCGATCCCGGCCCGCTCCAAGGCTTCCCAGGACAGCTCGAGGAACATCCGCTGCTGGGGATCCATCGCCAGCGCCTCGCTGGGCGCGATCCCGAAGAACGCGGGGTCGAAGTCCGCCACACCGTCGACGAATCCGCCGGTGCGCGTGTAACAGGCGCCCGGAACGTCGGGATCCGGGTTGTACAAATCGGCGAGGTTCCAACCCCGATCGGTCGGGAACTCCGAGAGCACGTCGCGGCCCTCAATCAGCATCTCCCACAGATCGTCGGGGGAAGCCACCCCGCCCGGGTACCGGCACGCCATGCCGACGATCACGATGGGGTCGTCGCCGGTGGCCCGAACGGCCGGGGTGGCCGCGGTTTCGTGCGGGACGCCTGCGAGTTCGCCGCGGATGTAGCCGGCCAGCGCGTTCGGCGTCGGGTAGTCGAAGATGAGGGTGGGCGAAAGGGCCAGCCCGGTCGCGGTTTTGAGGCGGTTTCGCATCTCGACCGCGGTGAGCGAGTCGAAGCCCAGGTCCTGGAACGCCTTGTCCGGGTCGACCGCCTCCGGGGTGGTGTTGCCCAGCACCGTGGCGATGTGCGAGCGCACCAGGTCGAGCAGCACGGCGTGCTGCTCGGGTTCGGGCAGCGCCTGCAGCCGGTGCGCCAGAGCCGATTTCGACTTGGCTGCCGCCAGCGAGTCGTCGACCTTACGCCGCGACGGCGCGTTCACCAGATCGGCGAACATCGGTGGCACCGCGGCCGCGTGGGCGCGCAGCGCGGCCACGTCGATGCGGGCGGGCGCCAGGAACGGCTGGTCGACAATCGTTGCGGCGTCGAACAATTGCATCGCCTCGTCCGAGGACAACGCCAGGATCCCGTCGCGACCCAGCCGGGCCAGGTCGGCGGCGTCCAGGCCGCCGGTCATGGCGCTGGCCTGGTCCCACAGCCCCCACGCCAGGGAGATCGCCGGCAGCCCACGGGCCCGGCGGTGCGCGGCCAGCGCGTCCAAAAACGAGTTGGCCGCGGCGTAGTTGGCCTGGCCCGAGGAGCCCACCAGCCCGGCCATCGACGAAAACATCACGAACGCCGACACGTCGCGGTCGCGGGTGAGCTCGTGCAGGTTCCAGGCCGCATCCACCTTGGCCCGCAACACCGCGTCGACCCGCTCGGGGGTCAGCGAGGTGAGCACCGCGTCGTCGAGCACGCCCGCGGCGTGGATAACGCCGGTCAGCGGGTGCTCGGCCGGGATGCCGGCGAGCACCGCGGCCAGGGCGGCCCGGTCGGCCGCGTCGCAGGCGACCGCCCGCGCCTGGGCGCCGGCGGCCTGCAGCTCGGCGACCAGCTCGGCCGCTCCCGCCGCGTCGGGGCCGCGGCGGCTGAGCAGCAACAGGTTTCGCACGCCGTGCTGCGCCACCAGGTGGCGGGCCAGCGTCGAACCGGCCATTCCGGTGCCGCCGGTGATGAGCACCGTGCCCGCCGCCCAGGCGTCGGGCATGCTCATGACGACCTTGCCGACGTGGCGGGCCTGGCTCAGGTATCGCAACGCCGCGGGGGCGCGGCGAATGTCGAACGTGGTCACCGGCAGCGGCCGGAGCACACCGGCCTCAAACAGCCCGGCCAGCTCGAGCATCCACTGATGCATGCGCGGACGCCCGGGCTCGAACAGGTCGAAGGCGCGATAGCGCACCCCCGGGTATTCCTGGGCCACCGCACCGGGGTCGCGGATGTCGGTCTTGCCCATCTCCAAAAACACCCCGCCCGGGGCCACCAGCCGCAGCGATGCGTCGACGAACTCGCCGGCCAGCGAGTCCAGCACCACATCAAAGCCGCGGCCGCCGGTGGCGGCGCGGAACTTGTCCTCGAAGTCCAGGCTGCGCGAATCCGAGATGTGGTCGTCGTCCAAACCCATGGCCCGCAACGTGTCCCACTTGCCGCGACTGGCCGTGCCGTACACCTCGAGTCCCAGGTGGCGGGCCAGCTGTACGGCGGCCATGCCGACGCCGCCGGCGGCGGCGTGCACCAGGACCCGCTGACCCGGCCTGACGTCGGCCAGGTGTACGAACGCCATGTACGCGGTGGTGAAAACCGCTGAGATACCGGCGGCTTCGGTGTACGACCAATCGGACGGCATCGGGAGCAGCAGCCGGACGTCGCCCGGCACGAGCGTGCCGCTGCCGTCGGGGAAGAACCCGTACACCGAATCACCCACCGCGAATTCGGTGACGCCGGGGCCCACTTCGACCACCACGCCCGCGCCTTCGCCACCCAGCAGGGCGTCGTGGGTGAACATGCCCAGCGTGATCATGACGTCGCGGAAGTTGGCCGCGATGGCGCGCAGCGCCACCCGCACCTGGCCGGGCTGCAGCGGCGCGTCCGCATTCGGAACCGGCTCGAGCCGCAGGTTTTCGAAGGTGCCCGCGCTGCTGATTCCCAATCGCCAGGGCCCGTCAGCCGGCGGCGCCAGGATGCCGTCGACGTCGCGGCTGGCGCGCACCCGTGGGAGGTAGGTTTGGCCGCCGCGCAGCACCACCTGCGGCTCACCGGCCGCCACAACGGCGGCAACCGACGAATCATCCAGTGGCACATCGGAATCCACCAGCACGATCCGGCCGGGGTGCTCGGTCTGCGCCGACCGCACCAGGCCCCACACCGCGGCGCCGGCCAGATCCGTGACGTCCTCCCCCGCCAGCGCCGCCGCACCGCGGGTCGCCACCACCAGCACGCCCGAGTCCCGCTCGCTCAACCAGGATTGCAAGACCCTCAGCGCCTCGCGGGTGCGCTGGTAGGTTCCGCCGACCGGATCACCCGCGGAGCCAAGGGATTCGAACACCTTGAAAGGGGGCGGATTCTCGCCGGCGGTCGGCGCTTTCGCGGCCGGCGACCAGATCACCTCGAAGAGCCGGTCCGGGCCGGAGCCCGACACCGCGGCCCGCAGCTGCCGCTCGGTCACCGAGCGCGCCACCATCGCGGCCACCGACAGCACCGGCAACCCCAAGCCGTCGGCGAGCTCGATCGAGACCGCCGGGGTCCCGGCCGGGCCGCCCGTCGGCGCGATCCGCGAGCGCACCGCCGCGGCGTCCGCCGCGTGCAGCGACACGCCCTGCCACGAAAATGGCAGCAGCACTTCGGCTTCCGGGCCCGACTGGTCGGCCATGACCACCGCGTGCAGCGCGGCGTCGAGCAACGCCGGGTGCACCCCGAACCCGCCGACGCCGCCCGCCGCGTCCGGCAGCCGGACCTCGGCGAACACCTCGTCGCCGCGGACCCACGCCCCGGTCAGTCCCCGAAACGCGGGACCGTAGCCGTAGCCGCGCGCGGCCAGCCGCTCGTAGCCGTCGGTCAGGTCGACCGCGACCGCACCCGCAGGCGGCCATACCGACAGGTCCGCGCCGGGCTCGACCGCCGCCGAACTCAACGTGCCTTCGGCGTGGCACACCCAGGCCGAGGCCGCATCGGCGTCGGCGCGGGAGTAGATTGACACCGCGCGCCGGCCCGTCTCCCCGGCAGGGCCAACCAGCACTTGCACCGCAACCGATCCCGACGGCGGCAACGTCAACGGCGCCTGCAGCGTCAGTTCGTCGACCACCGAGCAGCCGACCTCGTCGCCGGCCCGGATCGCCAACTCGACGAAGCCGGCGCCGGGAAACACCGCCACGCCGGAGACCGCGTGGTCGGCCAACCAGCCCTGCACGGCGGGCGACAACCGGCCCGTCAGCACCACCCCGCCCGAGGCCGGCAGGTCCACCACCGCGCCGAGCAACGCATGCTCGCCGGGGCCCAGGCCCAGGCCGGCCGCGTCGGCCGCGACGCCCTCGCCGGAGAGCCAAAACCGCCGCCGCTCAAAGGCATACGTCGGCAGCTCCACGAAGCCCGCCCCGCCCAACACGCCGCGCCAATCCACGCCGACACCCGCCACGTAGGCCGTGGCCGCCGACGTCAGGAACCGCTGGAGCCCCCCCTCGTCGCGGCCCAGGGTGGGAACGACGATCGCCTCCGCGTCGCCCGTCGCACAGTGGTTGAAGGTGTCTTCGATCCCGGCGACCAACGCGGGATGCGGGCTGGATTCGATGAATGTCCGGTATCCGTGCTCGCAGGCGCTGCGCACCGCCTGCTCGAACTGGACGGTCTGCCGGATGTTGCGGTACCAGTACGCGACGTCCAAACCGGCCGTGTCCAAGCGGCTTCCGGTCACGGTGGAGAAGAACGCGACACGCGAGGAACGCGGCTCGATGCCGGCCAGCGCCGCGGCGAGCTCGTCGCGGATGGACTCGACCTCGACCGAGTGCGAGGCATAGTCGACGTCGATGCGGCGGGTCCGCAGATCCAGGTCGGCGCAGAAGCCGACAAGCTCCTCCAGCGCCGCCACTTCACCCGAGACCACCACTGCCGAGGGGCCGTTGACGGCGGCGATGCTGACTCGATTGCCATAGGGCGCAAGCAATTCCCGAGCCCGCTCGGTGCTGCAGGCGATGGACAGCATCCCCCCGGGGTGGGCCAGCGACCGCAGCAACTTGCTGCGCAGCGTGACCACCCGGGCGGCGTCCCGCAGGGACAGCGCACCGGCGGCGTAGGCCGCGGCGATCTCCCCTTGCGAATGGCCGATGACGGCATCCGGATTGACGCCCACCGACTTCCACAGTTCGGCCAGCGACACCATCACCGCAAACAGCACCGGCTGCACCACGTCGACGCGATCCAGGCCCGGGGCGCCGGGCACGCCGCGCAGGACGTCGGTCAGCGACCAGTCGACGAACTCCGCGAAAGCCTGCGCGCACGCCTCGATCTGCTGCGCGAAAACCGGTGCGGTGTCGAGCAATTCGATGCCCATGCCCAGCCATTGCGAGCCCTGCCCCGGAAAGACGAAGACGTTCTTGCCGGCGGGCGCCGCCCTGCCCCGGACGACGGCCCCGCCCGGATCGTCGGAGGCCAGCTCGTCGAGCCCCGCCAGCAACCGATCCCGATCGCCGCCGAGCACGACGGCCCGGTGCTCGAAGTCGGACCGGCCCGCCAGCGTCCACGCCACGTCGGCGATGTTCAGATCGTCGTGGGCACGCACGTGCTCGGCCAGCCGGCCGGCCTGAGATGTCAACGCGGACTGGGACTTCGCCGAGATCGCCCAGGGCACCACCGGCCGCGCCGGGGCGGCCTCGCGCGGCGGCGGCTCGGGTGCCGCCTCGACGATGACGTGCGCGTTGGTGCCGCTGATGCCGAAGGACGACACGCCGGCGCGGCGCGGCCGGCCGTCGGCGGACTCGGCCGGCCAGGGCCGCGGCTCGGTCAACAGCGACACCGACCCCGCCGACCAATCCACGTGCGGGCTGGGCTCGTCGACATGCAGCGTGGCCGGCA
>NZ_LQPJ01000017.1 GCF_002101785.1 Mycobacterium palustre | reverse complement strand
TTGGCCAACTCGGTGGGGCCGCCGTCTTCCCAGTGCCGCAAATGATGGGCGTGCAGGCCCCGGCTGGCCCCACAGCCCGGCACCGCGCACATCGGGTGGCGATACTCCAGGGCCCGGCGCAGCCGCCGGCTGATCACCCGGGTGCTCCGCCCGGCCCCCAGGGGCTGCCCGTGCCGTTCAAACCACACTTCGCAGGTGGCATCACAGGTCAAATAGCGCCGCTCGGCATCCGACAGCAGCGGACCCACATGCAACGCCGCCGCGGGCTTTTCCACATCCAAATGCACCACCACGGTGGTGTGCTGGCCGTGCGGGCGGCGGGCCGCCTCGGCGTCCCAGCCCGCCTCGACCAGGCGCAAAAACGCCTCAACGTTGGTCGGCAACGGCGCCCGCTGATCCGAGCCGCCCCGGGCCTCGTTGTGGTCGGCCTTCCACTGGGCAAACAGCGCATCGCGATGCGAGGCCAGCGCGGCGTCAAACTTCGCCGCGTCCAGCCGCGGAAGCGTGATCCGCCAACAGCTGGACTTTTCATCCGAAGTCTTGATGATCGAACCCTGCGGCTCGGGCGCCGGCCCACGATCGGGCCGCGGTCGCGGTTCCAACTTGACCGCCGTGCGCAGCTGAGTGACCGTGGCCACCTGCGCCAACTGCTCATAATGCTGGTCAGACCCCCGACCACCGCGCGTGGCGATCACCCCGACCTGATCCAGCGACAACCGGCCCTCCCGCATACCCCGCACACACCGCGGCAACTCCTCAACCCGCCCGGCGATCGCGGCGATCGTCTGCGCATTAGCCGGCGAACAACCGGTCTTCCAAGCCACCATCGCCGGCAGCGACCGCGCCCCGGTAATCCCCCACAACCCGTCACGATCGATCTCGGCCACAATCTCCACAATGCGCCCATCAATCGCATTGCGCTGACCACACAACTCCGCCAACTCCTCAAACAACAACCCAAGCCGCTCTTTAGGAATCAACTCCACAACGCCGGCAGAAGCCCTCAAAGACATGCCCCCATCATCACAGCG
>NZ_LQPJ01000016.1 GCF_002101785.1 Mycobacterium palustre | reverse complement strand
AACCCAAGCCGCTCTTTAGGAATCAACTCCACAACGCCGGCAGAAGCCCTCAAAGACATGCCCCCATCATCACAGCGACCACCGACAACCTCGGCCCACCCGTGCAGGGGCTCAGGCCGATTTGGCACGGCTTGCCCGTAACCGGCCACACGCGTCGACGAAGCGCGCCCACTCGGCCTCGCTCGGACGGACGCCCCGGTCGGCGAGGGCATCGTCGCTTACCACCAGACCGGGCCCTATCGGCGCCACCAGTTGGGCGATCTGGAGCACCTGCCCAGCGGGACTATCCATAAAGCCCTGAAACACCCGCTTGGTGAGCCACGCCTGGGCGCTGTCGATCCCCGCGGCCAGGTCGGGCGTGGGAAGCCGCAAGGCGCCCCGGCACCGGACCGCCTGTTCTTCGAAACGATCCTCCCAGCACTCCGTGCGCCAGCCGCCCCACACGTGCGGAAGGCCTTGGAAGATGCCCATCGTGTCGGCGGTTTGCCACGCTCCCACCGTCTTTCGGGGCACGTCGACATGTACGCCGCCCTCCGGGATCTTGCCAAGGATCAAGCTCCGCGCGCCGCGGCCCGGCAACTTTTCCAGCAGTGTGGGGCCATGCCACGCCATGCTCAGGCCCCACCACAGCGGCCACAGTCGAAGTTGTCCCCCGGCGTCCACAACGGAAACGAGATGGCACAACGAGTTTGGGTCCCTGGCCGGCCGAAGGTCTGGCCGATGATTCCACGATTGGGACGGCAACTCGGCTCCGACGTAACCAGCCAGCTCGACGGTTCCGTCGTACGCCCAGCCGATCGCATAGTCGGGCCATACCGCGCCGAGCACGCGCATCAAGGCCCGGCGCTCGGCCATGTCCACCATCAATTCGTCGCCGAAGAACAACAGCCTGCGACGATCGAGGTCCACCACCGCGCCGCCGTCAGCCCAGAGCGGGTCGACCCACTGGTCCTTAGGGCACCTCCGTAACGACTGCGCGTAACGCAGCGCCAGCTCCGGCCCACCGATCAGCGCATCGAGGATGCGGCAGCCCGCCCAGTGTGAGTAATAAAGCTGCCAATCCTGGTCTTTCACAATCACGAAATTCGCCCGGTTTCCTATGGCCCCCCCGTTCCCAGTGACGCGATCTCGGACATCGCGTCTTATGAGCCGAGTGTGCGGCGGAGGTCCGACAAGCGGTCGACGACCGGTGCGGAAGAATCGCGGTCACCATGACCGTCGACGACAATCCCGCGCCGCCCTCCCGCCGGCGCCACATCACGCGGCTCGCGGTGTTCGCCGCGCTGCTCCTCGGCGTGTTTTACCTGGTCGCCGTCGCGCGGGTGATCGACCTCGACGCCGTGCGCCGGGCGGTGTCGGCCACCGGCCCGGCGGCGCCGCTGGCCTACGTCGTGGTGTCTGCGGTCCTCGGCGCGTTGTTCGTGCCCGGCTCACTCCTGGCCGCGGGCAGCGGCCTGTTGTTCGGTCCCGTGCTCGGCATCTTCGTGACGCTGGGAGCGGCGGTGGGCACCGCGGTCGTGGCGAGCCGCATCGGTCGCCGGGCCGGCCGAAACAGCGCGCGGGCCCTGTTGGGGACGGAGCGCGCGGACCGCGTCGACGAGCTGATCGAGCGGGGCGGACTGTGGGCGGTCGTCGGCCAGCGCTTCGTGCCCGGGCTGTCGGACGCGCTGGCCTCCTATGCGTTCGGCGCGTTCGGGGTTCCGTTGTGGCAGATGGTGGTTGGCTCGTTCATCGGGTCGGCGCCGCGGGCGTTCGCCTACACCGCGCTGGGCGCCTCGATCGCGAATCGGTCCTCGGCGCTGGCCTATTCGGCGATCGCGGTGTGGTGCGTGAGCGCCGTCGTCGGGGCCTTCGGCGCGCGCCGCGGCTATCGCAAGTGGCGCGAGCACGCCCGCCGCGGCGAGGGCGGCTGACGCGTCAGCGGGCGGGTGCCAGCATCTCCTTCCACCCGTCCTCGCCGGTATTTTTGGAATTCTCAACGGAATACACCACGCCGTCGGGCCCCACCGCCAGCCCGCTCCGCACGTCGTAGATCGACGCGGGCGTGTAGACACACGGGTTGGGTTGCTGTCCGTTGCACGAGACCGTGCCCGATCCCGGCCGCGACAGGGGGTCGCTGACGGGGGGCGGCGTGCCCGGAACCCGGTCGGCGGGAAGCGGATTGAGGCCGGTGTCGACCGACGGCGCCGGGATCACCTGGCCCGGCTTCACCGGCTGGTCGCATCGCGCGGCGGGCGCGGGACAGGTGCGGATCTGGTTCGGGTCGCCGTACCAGGGGTTGGTGCCCAGCGGCACATAGGGGTCCTTGCTGCGGCACTCGCGCGGGGTCGCCGCCCGCTTTCCCGGCACGTCCACGCACGGGTAGTTGCGCGCGCCGCGCACCACATTCTGGACGTCCATCGGGATCTTGCAGTAGGTGCCGGTCGGGAGCGGCGCGGTGCTGGTGTCGGCCGGCGCCCGCCACTCCGAAGCCGGGAGGAAACCGGTCAGGCACGGCGGCGGTTGGTTGAGGGAAAGGGCGCCGACCCCGAGCGCCGCCTGGCCGGGGAATTCCGACGTCACGGACTGGGCGATCGCCGCGGACTGCGGCAGGAAGACCAGCGCCTGCTCGACGCCGTTGTGGTAGCGCTTGAGCATGTCGAGCACCACCTCGAGGTTGGCCAGCGCCTGCGGCAGCGAGTCGCGCACGTGACCGAAGGTGGCGTTGATTTGATCGGCGGTCGGCGCGGCGGCGGCCAGAATGCGCCGGATCGCCGGGTCCTGCTGCGCCGTCTGCGCGGTCACGGTGTTGAGGCCGGCGGCCCAGCGCGCGATGTCGTCACCGGAGTCGACCTGGCTGTCGATGATGGGCGCCGAGCGATCGATGATGTCGTCGATGTCGCCGAGGCCGCCCCTGAAGTCGTGCGAGATGCCTTGGGCAGCCTCGACCAGGCGACGCAACGATGATCCCAGCCCACCCACCGCCTGCGATGTCTCGTGCAACAGGGATGCCACCTTCTCCTTGGGCAGCACGGCCAACGCGCGGTTGGCGGCGTCGAGCGCGGGGCCGATCTGGCTGGGCACCGTGGCCTTGGTGATGGTCTGGTTTGTCGAAAGGTAGGGGCCGCCGGTGCGGGCCGACACCAGATCGAGATACTGCTCGCCGACCGCCGACACCGAGTGCACGTTCGCCGACGCGTCGGTCGGGATCCGGTAGCCGTCGTCGATGCTCATCGTCGCCCGCGCGCCGCGCTCGGTTGGTTCGATGGCGGTGACCGTGCCGATCGTGACGCCCCGATACGTGACGTTGGCGGTGCGATACAGCCCGCCCGACGACGGCAACTGGGCATAGAGCGTGTAGCGGCCGAGGCCGGCCAGCGTGGGGACCCGCAGGAAATACCAGCCCAGGACCGCCACCGCGGCGACGGCCAGCACCACCAACAACACCAGCTGGGTTTTGATGAAGCGAGTCAACATCTTTCATTCGCCCCGTTCCACCAGCGGCCCTCCCGGGGCGTCATTCGGGTTCGGCGTGTAGCGGACGTCGGGGATCATCGTGGCCGGATCGCGTCCCCACGCCTGCTCGAGCGCCCGCAGCGACCCGGAAACCCCGGTGCCGCTCAGCAGGGCGTTGTCGATGGCGCTGAGCGTCAGGTCGATCGTCGCCGACACGTTGATGTAGTCCCCACGAATAATTTTGGGGACGCCGTCGATGTTGAACGGCGCCGTGAGGCCGAGCCGCAGCGCGTCGACCACCAGCGGCGCGGCTCGGCCGAGTTGAACGAGCGGTCGCTGCAGGGCCCGCAGGTTGTGTGCGAGGTCGGCCCGGCTGTCCGCCAGCGCCCGGTTGGCGGCGTCGCTGAACCGCCCCAGCGATTCGGCGCCGTCGCCGAACAGTTCCCGCGTGTCAGCGAAATGCCCTATCAGCGGCGGGATTTCGGTGAGCAGGCGATCGAGGGTGTCGTTGCGGTGAGCGACGACGGCCAAGAGTTCGTTGCTGGAGTCGATCGCGCGGGTGAAGTCGTCGCGCCGGCGGTTGAGTTCGGCGGTGAATGTGTCCAGGCGCCCGAGGAACTCGTGGACCTGGTCGAGGTGCCCGTCGAGGATCTTGAGGATCTCGGTCTGGATCACGTCGAGATTGGCGATGCCGCCGCCGGTAAGGATGACCGCGATGCTGGCCAGGGTCCGTTCGACGGTCGGGTAGGCCGAGGAGTTCATCAGACCGATGGTGTCGCCGCTCCTCAACCGTTGCGGTGACGGGTGTTTCGGCGCGGCCAGCTCGACGTGCTGGGTGCCCAGCAGGCTGGTCTGGCCGATCTTCGCGGTCGCGTTTGCCGGGAGCTTCACGCCCGGATCGACGTCCAGGGTCAGCGTGGCGATCCAGTCCTTCAGCCTGATGGCGCGCACGGTGCCGACCCACACGTCGGCGACCCGCACCCGGCTGTTGGTGTTGAGCGCCAGCGTGTCGGGCACCTGCACGTAGATGGTCATGTGGCTCGCACCGGTGCCGCGCCCGACGGGCAGCGGCACGTTCGCGATGCCGCGCCAGTCGCACGACGTCGCCGCCACTGCGGCGAGCAGGAATACGAGTCCGCGCCGAGCGGCGTCGGCGATCCTCTGCAGCAGAAGGCCTTTAGCTTGTCGTCTGTTCGGCTTGCCGTTCGCGCTCACCGCGCTCACGCCGCGCCTCACGGGCCCGCCCCCGGCGGGTTCGACTCGTCGTAGGCGTTCGGCGGGCCAGGCAGGTTGCTCGCCGGCGGCGGGGGCGCGACGTCGGGGCCGCCCATCAGCTCGGCCAGCGACTCCGGCGTCAGCATGTTGGCCGTCAGCGTTTGGACCTGCGTGCCTTGCATCCCCGGCGCGACGACCCAGCCCGGTTCGTGGTTGCCGTGTGAAAACGGCGTGTCCCGCGAGAAGATCCCGGGGGCGGTGGTGTCCTTGTACCCCGGCGGCGGGCGCAGCCGCTCCTCGGAGTAGGCCACCTCCTTGGGCAAGGTGGCCGGCGAGTTGAAGAAGTTCGCGCTGAACGGCAGGTAATTGAACTTGAGGGCGTCCAGCACCGGCGCCAGGTACTGCGCGCACAACTCGGCCGAGTCCTGGTAGCCCAGCCGGCTGCCGGCCTGGATGGCGCTGCAGATGAACTGCACCGGGTTGGCGAAGTTCGGGAACACGAACAAGCCGACGAGCGAGCTGTGCAGCGGGTAGTAGATGTTGTTGACGTTGCCCGCGAACGTGGGCAGCACGTGCAGCGCCGTCTCCAGGCCGTCGCGCGGCTCGGGTTGCAGCAGCGCGGTGGTCGCGTCGGCGAGGTTGTCGACGTCGTGGCCGAGCACGGAACCGTTGTCGCTTACAAACTTCCGCGCGGCATCGAGGACCTCGTCGACCCGCGCGATCGTGTCGGCCACGTCGTGGTCGGATTTGGTGAACCATTCGGTGAACTCGGCCAGGTTTCCGTTGAGCGCTGTGAACTGCCGGTCGTGTTGGTACAGTGCGGTGACGAACTGCGCCAGGCTTCGCGTGATCGCGACGAAGTCGCCCCGGCCCTCGTTGAGCGCCGTCAAGGCGTCCGACAGGCTGTCGAGCGTGTCGCGGATCTGCTTGCCCTTGCCCGCGAGGTTGTCGGCCGCCGACTCGATGAGTTCACCGAACGGCCCCTGGGGCTGCTGCGGCGTGGGGCCGAGCTGGCGCAGGATCGCGTTGATGGAGTCGCGCAGCTGGTCCCACTCGACGGGTACTTGGGTGCGTTCGATCGGGATCACCGCGCCGTCGGCCAGCACGGGCCCGTCGGTGTAGGGCGGTGACAGCTGGATGGTGCGCGAGGCCACCAGGCTGGGATTGAGGATCGACGCGGTGGCGTCGGCGGGCACCTTGTACCTGTTGCTGTAGTGGAAGGTGACCCGCATCTTGTCGCCGGCCGGCTCGATCTTGTCGATGGAGCCGACGCGCACGCCCATGATCTGGACCTTGTCGCCCGGGTACAACGCCAGGGTCTCCGAGAAGTACGCGATCACGGTGGTATTGGCCAGCTTTCGGTAAAGCTGCACGCCGGCGGCGAGCGCCGTGAGCGCCAACACGATTGCCAGGGCCACGGCCAGCACCGCCTTGCGGGACGCCCTCGGCAGCCGGACGGCGCGGATGTCGAAGATGGTGCTCACCGGCCACCGCCTCCCGGGCCGGGCTGCGTGCGCGCGCCGGGGGGCGCGTACCCGGGCAGCGGCACCGGCGTGCCGGGAACCGCCGGCGGCGCCTCCCCGGGGCGGCCCGCGATCGGGATGCCGGGCGTCGGCGGTGGCCCGTCGGGACTCGGCGGCGCGGTCTGCACGTCGAGCGGCGCCGGGAAGGCGGGGCCGCCGAACGGCCCGACGGCGGCCCCCGCGCACGGCAGCGGATCTTCGGGCCGGGGCGACGTTCCCGCCGCCGGCGCGTAGGAGCACGGGGATCCGGGCGGGACCGCGGGGCCGGGATGGTGG
>NZ_LQPJ01000015.1 GCF_002101785.1 Mycobacterium palustre | reverse complement strand
AGAAAATCCCAACGCACCGCGAAGGGGGGGCCAAAACTAGCCGTCACACTGGGGCCACTTCAAGTTGACATTGCCACTTAAAGCGCGCGGGAACGGCGATGATCGACAGGCCACGGCGATTCAGCCGCGCGGCGGTGCAATAATCGGGGTGGCCGCCAATGCCGCCCACGACGTTCTCCGCGACGCCTTCCACGTTGATCTGGTCCACGGGATCGATCTCGATAGCCGTATTGACCGCCACGAACGGCGCCCCACGAGATAGCCGAGTGACATCATGGGTGTAATCGACGCCGCGCAAAATTGGTTCTCGGTCGGCCCACCGGTAGAGATCGGCGCTGCCGAAGAGGTAGGTCGCAGAGGGCCGACCTACCAACAGACCCTGCCGTTCCAGGTCGATGACGGCGTCGGTGAGATAGCCGGTGTCGATCGATAACGGTTTTCTTGCGCGCTGCAAGATTGCGGCGCCCAGTTGTCCTGGGCCGTATTGCAGAGTTGCTCCCTCCGGGATGAACCGCAGAACTCAGTCGGCCAACACGGTATAGACTGGATCTGCTGGGCGAGAAGGTATTTCGGCCGAAAAGTCGCCGGCGTGCCCGACGACGGTGACCACGTCCAGTCCTATGGGTGCCTGAGCACTGGCTGTTGGTGCGGCCTCGTCGAGCACTACCCACAGCGCCACCCCGGCGTCAACAAGTGCCTGCTGCCAGGACACCTCTGTGCAAAATTGCAGGCCATCGCCGATGCGAGTCATCCGGGTGATCAGCAAGTCGGGGCAAAGATGTCCTACCAGTAGCGCAGGAATCGCGGCCATCCTGGTTGGAACTGACCGGGTGACCGGCTGAGACAATAACTTTCGCATGCCCCATCCGGGCAACAGGGTGACGATACGAGTGAAGGCGTCGGGTGCCAAACCGCGGCGGCAGGACCGGATTCCATCCCAGAACCAGGGTCACCGAATCTGTGTCCGCGGCGAACCGGCTGAGCGTCTCGCCCACGCAGAGGCCATCTTCTATAAGGTGTTCAGTGCGCCAACCCCGTCACCAAGAGCGATAGTCACCTGGGGGCCGGCAAGCTGACGCAGCTTCGTCGACAATGTCATTGCTGCACGCGGCTTAGGTAGCCGACGCTCGCCTCGCGGGAGAAAGCCTCATCCGTGCGCGCCAGGATGCGGGCCGCGCGGTCGATCACCGGCTTGTCCACCATGCGGCCATCAACTGTCCGTACTCCGCCGTCAGTGGCGGCAGCAACTACCCGTCGGGCCCACGCCAGTTCGTCCGCCGATGGACTGAAACTAGAGTTGACGATGCCCACCTGCCGGGGATGAATGCACAGTTTCCCACCGAATCCCAGCCGCACGGCACGAGCGGCATCGGCACTTACGGCTCCGTCGTTGTGCACCGCTGTCGTTACTCCATCCAGCGGCGCTGCGCGTCCGGCGGCAGCGGAGCCCATTACCAGCGCGCTACGCGCGTACTGCAGGCAGTCATGGTCGTCGGGATCAATGCCAAGCTCGGCGCTCAGGTCGACGCTGCCGAACGCCGCACGCGCCACGGCGTCTGCGGCGCAGATCTCGGCCGCGGCCAGCACGCCCGGGGCCGTTTCGATGAGCGCGATCAACGGTGTTTCGGTAGGTAGCTGACCCGAGATTTCGGCGAGGTGAGCAGCGCTACGCGCTTTGGGGACCATGACGCCGCACTCGCGACGCGCCACCATCGCGAGATCCTCGTCGTGCCAATCGGTTCCGGTTCCATTGATGCGGACGACGCTAGTTGCGCCCGCGGCCAGCCACTCGGCTACGGCATCGCGCGCATTGCCCTTAGCCTCTGGGGCGACGGCGTCTTCGAGATCGAGCACGATTGCGTCGGCGCCGCTGGCGGCGGCCTTGGCGAAGCGATCGGGACGGTCACCGGGCACGAACAGTAAGCTGCGGGCGCCGGTGAGGATGTCGTGCATCTCAGTCACTGCCGCACCGCCGGTTGATGGCTGACCACGATCTTGTAGGTCTCGCTGCCAGCATCGCGCGCGGCGCTGCCATCAAGATCGGCCAAAGTCACCTGCGCCCCGTGGCAATGCAGTGTGCGTGCGATCTCACGGCCGATGCCTTGTCCCGCTCCGGTCACCACGGCGACCTTGTCTGCCAGCAGCGGCCTCGTCATCGTCGAGTGGCTCCATTCTATGTGGATGTAGTCGAGTCATGGACAAATCTGATCGAGATTTCTAATCTAGGTTAAACCAGTGGGTGGAGTGCTCTCAAGCACGCTGGGCCGGAAAGGAATGATTGTGGACTTAGGTTTGGCCGATGCCCGGGTGTTGGTGACTGGCGGGGCGTCGAATATCGGGCGGGCGATCGTCCACGAGTTCGCGTCCGAAGGTGCTCGCGTCGTGCTGAACGATATCGATCAGCCGCAGGCGGAAAAGGTACGCGCGGAGGCGCTAGAGCGGGGCGCGTCGGCTGTTGAAGTAGTGATCGCCGATATGACCCGTCCTGATGGTGCCGACACTGCAGTGGGGCGCGCCGTCGATGCCTGGGACGGAATTGATGTTCTGGTCAACAATGCGGGCTGGACAGTACCGGGATTCATCGCCACCGACACGGATCGGAGCAAGTGGGAGCGCGTTATCGAGGTCAATCTGTTCAGCGCGCTCGCGGCAACGCAGGCGGCGATCGGACCGATGAAGGACGCCGGCGGCGGGGCTATTGTTTTCGTCGCCAGCGACGCAGCGTTCGGTCAGATTCGGCAGAGCATTTATGGTGCGTCGAAGGCGGGCATGGTGGCGTTGGCTCGCACTACCGCGCGGGAGCACGGCCGACACGGAATCCGCTCCAACATCGTTTGTCCAGGTTTGGTTATTCCCGAGGGGCCCGATGCTGTGGGCGAGGCCAGTCTGTGGGCGGTGGGACAGGACAACGTGTTCAATCAGAAGCAGATCGACTTCATGTTGAAAGACACCCCGCTGCGTCGTTTGACTACAGCCGAGGACGTGGCTCGCGCCGTGTTGTGGTTTTCTTCGCCGCGTGCGGCCCGGCAGGTTACCGGCCAAATGATCTCAGTCAGCGGTGGATACACCATGCCATGAGGACGGTTCGCACTGGCCGCCGCTAGCCTCCGTTAGACACTGCGCTCCCGTATGGTTGAGCATCGGTGCAAGCCAACAGTTTTCGAGGGCAAGGAAAAATGAGGCACCTTGCGGCGATCGTCGAAATGAGACGCCGCCGGGGTGGACTGCAACGTGAGTACGCGGGTGAGGACTTGGTTTCCCGATCGCGTCAGGCTCCGACCAAACCGGGCATTCCTCCACCGGCATCAGGCAGTAGCCAGATAGTAGCAACGGAAGTCGAAGTATATCCGCGCCTGCTCCCGAACGCCCTCTACTCGTGCGCGTCCACGGTCGGTGAGCGAGCGCAATCTGCCTCAAAACACGCGCCTCATCGAGGATAGCGACGACAACGGCACATGGATCGCCACCGTGAGGTCAGCACGGCGGGGGATCGGCGTTCCATTCGGTCAATGTCCAGCCTTCGGACGGATTTCCGGTGACAACCACATGGCCCGTATTCGTCAGCTGGTTCTCGGTCAATAGCGACGTATCGGCGTTATGCACGTTCATCAGCACCCAGAGCATGATCGCCGCGCCATGCGAGAACGCGATCGGGTTCTGCTCGCCACTCTCGTAGATGTGTCGTACCGCGTCGTCGAACCGTGCAGCGAATTCGTTGCCGTCCAGCGAGCCCGGAATCCGCGCACTGTAGTCTCCTCGCAACCATCGGCGCGGGGCAGCCAAGTAGGTCTGGGCGTTGGCTTCGGGCTGGCCTTCGAACTCACCTGCCTCGATCTCCCGGAGACCGGGCAACACGGTGACGGGTTCGCCGAGCGCCTGCCCTAGCGGTGTGGCCGTTTCCTGGGTCCGGATCATGGTCGAGGCGTAGATGCCGTCGTAATGATTGGGGCTCAATCGCCCAGCGGCCAGTGTCGCCTGACACCATCCCTCGGGTGTGAGATCCGGGCCTGGTACCGAAGTGTCGATCAAGCCTGAAGCGTTGCCAGCCGATTGCGCATGCCGCACCACTGTCAACGTGATGGTGCGTGGGACGGCCGCCTGCGCGGATCCGCAGCCCACGATCGATGCCGCCGCAACCATGACGCCAGTAAGGAATCTCCCCACGGTCATACGGATTTCGATGGTTCGAGCTACCAGAGCATGGCGAGGCTTCGTGGTGGACAACGTGCGCGCAGAGACGGTACGCAGGTTCACGGGAGAAGTTTAGAGCTCCTTGAGCAGCTACGCCGCATCAATCTTGGCCGCTGAACCATGGTTTGGCGCGGCTGTAAGGTCACCATGGTCAGTGCGCAGTCAGGTTCGAGGCGGCGTCGTTGTATGAAATCGCTTGAAAAAATTCAACGACGCCCTAGAAAATGGAGCGGACAGCGTGCTGTGATCATTCAGGCGCCAGCCCGGGGGCGGGCGGCCCGCCACACGAACGGAGGTTTGATGAAACCGAGCTCCGATCACGGAGCCTGCGTAACGCTGGCTGACTGTCAGATCATGGCCTTCGGGCTGCAAGAGGACCAAGGCACGCAGTCGGGGATCTCGCGGCGTAACTCTCGCGTGCGACGCAAGCAGCACGCGACACTGCCGACTCGGCCGACAACAGCAAATTCACCACTCCCATATCGACGGAAGGATTTCCCATGGGCGTCGCTATCGAGGTGAATGGGCTGACGAAGTCCTTCGGTTCCTCGAGGATTTGGGAAGACGTGACGCTGGAAATCCCCGCCGGGGAGGTCAGCGTCCTGCTGGGGCCGTCGGGTACCGGCAAATCGGTTTTCCTGAAGTCCCTCATCGGCTTGTTGCGGCCCGAGCGCGGCTCGGTGGTCATCGACGGCACCGACATCCTGCAGTGCTCGGCCAAGGAGCTCTACGAGATCCGCACGCTGTTCGGCGTGATGTTCCAGGACGGCGCCCTGTTCGGTTCGATGAACCTGTTCGACAACGCGGCCTTCCCGCTGCGCGAGCACACCAAGAAGAAGGAAAGCGAGATCCGTGACATCGTCATGGAGAAGCTGACCCTGGTCGGTCTCGGCGGCGACGAGAAGAAGTTCCCCGGCGAGATCTCCGGCGGTATGCGCAAGCGCGCCAGCCTGGCCCGTGCCCTGGTGATGGATCCGCAGATCATCCTCTGTGACGAGCCGGACTCCGGTCTGGACCCGGTCCGTACCGCTTACCTGAGCCAGTTGATCCTGGACATCAACGCTCAGATCGACGCCACGGTGCTGATCGTGACGCACAACATCAACATTGCCCGCACGGTGCCGGACAACATGGGCATGCTGTTCCGGCGCAAGCTGGTCATGTTCGGCCCGCGTGAGGTGTTGTTGACCAGTGATGAGCCCGTGGTGCGGCAGTTCCTCAACGGTCGCCGGATCGGGCCGATCGGCATGTCGGAGGAAAAGGACGAGGCGACCATGGCCGAAGAGCAGGCCGCGCTGGACGCCGGCCAGCATGCCGGTGGTGTCGAGGAGATCGAGGGCGTGCCGCCGCAGATCGTCGCGTCGCCGGGCATGCCCGAGCGCAAGGCTGTGGCCCGGCGCCAGGCGCGGGTGCGCGAGATCCTGCACACCCTGCCCAACCAAGCACAGCAAGCCATTCTGGATTCGATGCAGAATACCGTCGACTACCCCAACGAGTGGGCCGAAGACCGTCCTAGTCACCGTCGCGATGACTCTGCGACCGCACCGATCGTGGTGCAAACCCAGGCTTGACATCGGGTGGCGATCAGGACGCACCACGCATCGCGTCAGATCCTCGGTGCGTCGAGCAGAAGCCGTGAATCGCCGTGGCGTGGGCACTACGCCGCCAGGGCAGCGGCAACCCCGCGCCCATGGCAACGGGTCTCGTAACACTAAAGACTCGTCGCTAGGACACGCTCATGGCGAGCTTTACGCTTTCCTTCGTGGCGATGCAGCCGAGGTGCCATACTCGGCGAGCCGCGTCGTGCCGATAACGACCAACTACGTCGGATCGACTCGTGGCCACAACTGGATGGTCCCGGAGTGACCGAACGCCCGATCTGGGGCGACGGGACGCCGGGGTTCAAGTCCCCCTTCACACATATCGAGCGGTTCAACGAACTGCGACGCGAAAGGTCACGAACTCGAAAGGGTTCGTGACCTTTGTGTTTGGGTTGACAGCCCGCTCTGCGGGCTGGATGAACCTGTACTGGGGACTTCGATGGATAAATCCCCAGATCGCCACGGCGCTGTTAGCGATGGGCTTCCCCTGTGACCGAAGTCGGGACCGTGTAAGAGCGCGTATCGCCAGACACTCTCCCCACTTGCTGCAACGATGAGACATCTGTCGGCAGAGCAGTACGACGCCCTCCGGCAGGTTTGCAATTGGCGGGTCTATGAGTGTGGCGCGTAAGCGGCGCTCTTTGCGACAGTACTGAAGTGAGCCGGATTCTCTCCGAAGTCGCGGAGGCGCAGCAGTGGCTCCCCTCCGCCGTCGCTGTGAAGAGGAGGACGGGCCATGACGAACGGGTCTGGCGGGAACAGCGCCGCGGCGGGGAGCGTCCCGGGGAGTGGTGTAAGTGATGGCGGCGTGTCGGTCCCTGACGTAAGAGGGCCATCGCGTGAGTCTCT
>NZ_LQPJ01000014.1 GCF_002101785.1 Mycobacterium palustre | reverse complement strand
CCCAACAACCAATCCAACGACGCGGGCAGCCACGGCTCCAAGCGCCGCACCGCAAGCGGCACACCCCCAAACAACCCGTCAACGACCACAAACTCGCCCGGACGGCGCGGAGGCTGGCGCGGCGGGGTGTAGGAAGGCGTCGCACAGGTGGCGTGCGATGCGGATCGTCAGCAGCGGAAGGTCCAGGATCGACATCGCGCCCAACCTACGCGGCGGGGCTGTCAGGCCCGCTGGCGCGCGGGGACGACGATCAGTTCGTGCGGCCGGTGGTTGACGGCCAGCGCGCCGTCGTCGGTGACGACGACGATGTCCTCGATTCGCGCGCCCCAGCGGCCGGGAAAGTAGATGCCCGGCTCGATGGAAAACGCCATGCCCGGCGTCAGGGGCAGGTCGTTGCCGGCGACGAGGTACGGCTCCTCGTGCACCGACAGGCCGATACCGTGCCCGGTGCGGTGCACGAAAAACTCGGCGAGTCCGGCCTCGGCGAGCACGTCGCGGGCGGCGGCGTCGACCTGCTCGGCGGTGACGCCGGGGCGGACGGCGTCGAAGGCCGCCCGCTGCGCGCGCTGCAGCACCGAATACTGGTGTGCCACATCGCTATTCGGCTCGCCGAGGCTGTAGGTGCGGGTCGAGTCGGAGTGGTAGCCCGGTTCGTAGGCGCCGCCGATGTCGACGACGACGATGTCACCTGCCTGCAGTTCGCGGTCCGAATAGCCGTGATGCGGGTCGGCGCCGTGCGGGCCCGACCCGACGATGATGAAAGCCACCTCCGAATGCCCTTCGGCGACAATGGCTTCGGCGATGTCGGCGGCGACCTCCGCTTCGGTGCGGCCCGGCCGCAAAAACTCGGGCACCCGGGCGTGCACCCGGTCGATTGCCGCCCCGGCCTTGCGCAGGGCGTCGACCTCGCATTCCTCCTTGACCATCCGCAGCGCGCGCAGCACGTCGGTGGCCAGCGTCGGCAGCACCCCGAGCTCGGCGGCGAGCGGCAACAGGTGCAGCGCCGGCATGGAATCGGTGACGGCGGTCGCGGCCGGGCCGCCGCCGAGGGCGGCGCTCACCAACTTGTACGGGTCGTCGCCGTCCACCCAATCCCGCACGGCCAGGCCGAGTTCCGTGATCGCCGAGCCCTTCAACGAGGCCAGTTCCAGCCGCGGCACCACCACCGTCGGCTCGCCGGAGGCCGGCAGCACCAACGCGGTGAGCCGCTCGAACGTCTGCGCGCGCGAGCCGACGAGGTAGCGCAGGTCGTAGCCGGGCGTGATCACCAGGCCGGCCAGGCCGGCGTCGCCGGCCGCCCCGGCCGCCGCGGCCAGGCGGCGCGCGTACACCGCCGCGTCGAATCGGTGCGAGTCCATGGCAGCCAGATTAACGGCGCTGGCAGGATAGCCGGCATGCAATCGCCGCTGCTGCTCCTCGACGGGCCGAGCATGTGGTTCCGCTCGTATTTCGGGGTGCCATCGTCGATCACCGCGCCCGACGGACGGCCCGTCAATGCCGTGCGCGGATTCTTGGACTCGCTGGCGGTGGTGATTACCCGGCATCGGCCCGGCCGGCTGGTGGTGTGCCTCGACCTGGATTGGCGCCCGCAGTTTCGGGTCGATCTGATCCCGTCGTACAAGGCCCATAGGGTTGCCGAACCGGAGCCGCGGGGCGAACCCGACATCGAGGAAGTGCCCGACGAGCTGACCCCGCAGATCGACATGATCCTGAGGTTGCTGGACGCGTTCGGGATCCCGACGGCCGGCGCGGAGGGCTTCGAGGCCGACGACGTCCTGGGCACCCTTTCGGCGCGGGAAAGCAACGACCCGGTGGTGGTGGTCAGCGGGGACCGCGACCTGCTGCAGGTGGTGACCGACGAACCGGTTTCCGTGCGGGTGCTGTACCTGGGGCGCGGGCTGAGCAACGCCACCCTGTTCGGGCCCGCCGAAGTGGCCGAGCACTACGGCGTGCCGAAGGATCGGGCGGGGCCGGCGTATGCCGAACTCGCGCTGCTGCGCGGCGACCCGTCCGACGGCCTGCCCGGGGTGCCGGGCGTCGGCGAGAAGACGGCCGCCACGCTGCTGGCGCAGCACGGCTCGCTGGAGCGGATCCTGGCCGCCGCCCACGACCCAAAGTCCAAGATGGCCAAGGGATTACGGGCCAAGTTGCTGGCATCCACGGACTACATCGAGGCCGCCGGCACGGTGGTGCGCGTGGCCACCGACGCCCCGGTCAGGCTGTCGACGCCGACCGACGCCCTACCGCTGGTGGCCGCCCACCCCCGGCGCACCGCGAAGCTGGCGACCGAGTTGGGTGTCGGGTCGCCGGTCGCCCGCCTGCAGAAGGCGCTCGACGCGCTGCCCGGCTGAGCCTACTGCGGCCGGCCGACCTCGTAGGTGCCCTTGTTGTCCTGGAACGTCACCGTCACATGCTTTTGGGCGCCGTCGATGCTGACGTCGCAGTCGAAGGTGCTGCCCTTCTTGACGACCGGGTCCTGGCCGTGGTTGCACTTGACGTCCTTGACGTTCTTGGCGCCGTAGCCGTTGGTCTCGTCGCTGAGGACCTGCTGCACGCCCGTCTGGGCCTTGTTAACGTCGAGCTTGGTGGTGACGAAAAAGCCGGGCTGCCAGAAACCGAGCACCAGCACCACCGCGATGACCAGAAACGCGATCGCGCCGGCCACGCCGCCGATGAGGGCCATCGACCGCTTCTTGCCCGGCTGCTCGTAGGGCGGGTATTGCTGCGGGTACTGCCCGGGCTGACCGTATTGACCGGGCTGCCCCGGCTGACCGTACTGACCCGGTTGGCCGTACTGGCCGGGCTGCGGGTACTGACCCGGCTGGCCGTACTGGCCCGGCGGCGCGTACTGGGTGGGCTGGGCACCGAACTGCCCGGGCTGGCCCGGCTGACCATACTGGCCGGGCTGCGGGTACTGCTGCGGGTAGGCCTGCTCGGTCGGCGGCTGATACTGCGGGTATTCGGCGGGCGGCGTGTATGCCGGCGCCTGCCAGGTCGCGTCCTGGGGCGACTGCTGCTGCCAGGGCGATCCGACCTGTGTCGGTTCCGAGGATTGGTCGCCGCCCTGGCCGGGCGGTTGCCACTGGTGGCCCGGGTCCGATCCCTGCGGTCCGCTCATCGTTTCTCCTCAGTCCCCTTGTCCCTTACCTAAAGTCATCCGGCTTCCCATTACCGCTGTAACGGTAGCTCGCGCCCAGCCTACCCGGCGTCAACTGCGACGACGCCGCGCCGAACCTCGTTGATCGCGCGCTTGGCGGTGGCCCGAAGCTCGGGGTCAGGGGCGGCGTTGCGGACCTGGTCCAGCAGGTCGAGCACCTGGCGGCACCACCGCACGAAGTCGCCCGCCGACAACGGCGACCCGGTGCCGGCCAGGTCGGCGGCGGCCAGCGCGGCGGCCAGGTTGCCGGTGCGGGCCCAGCGGTAGATGACGGTGACGAAGCCGTCGTCGGGTTCGCGGCTCGGGCCGATGCGATGGGTTTGCTCGTCGGCGCGCAGCCCGGTCGCCAGCCGCGACGTCTGCTGCAGCGCCTGGCGCAACGGTTGCGTGGGCACCTCCCCGGCGGCCGCGGCGCCGGGGCCGTCGCCGCGCGACTCGTAGAGCACCGCGGAGACCACCGCGGCCAGCTCGGCCGGATTCAACCCCGCCCACGCGCCGGTGCGCAGGCATTCGGCGACCAGCAGGTCGCTTTCGCTGTAGATCCGGGCCAGCATGCGGCCGTCGTCGGTGACGTGGGGGTCGCTGGCCGGGCCCTCGATGAAGCCGCGTTCGGTCAGCAGCCCGACGATGCGGTCGAACGTGCGGGCCAGCGAATTGGTGGCGGCGCCGACCCTCTTCTCCAATTGGGCGTTGTCGCGTTCGATGCGCAGGTAACGCTCGGCCTCGCGGATCTTCGGCTCGGGGCTGTTGTGCGCGGGATGCCGGCGCAGCTCCGCGCGCAACGACGCCAGTTCGGGGTCGTGGAAGCCGTCGGCGTCGCCCCGCCCGCCGTGCCTTTTGCGGCCCGCCGGCACGGCCAGCCCGGCGGCGGCCGATCGCAGCGCCGAGGCCAGGTCGCGCCGCACCCGCGGCTGGCGGTGCTCGACGCGCTTGGGCAACGACATGGAGCCGACGGGTTCGGACGCGCCCGAATAGTCCGCCGACGAGATCCGTCCCGCCCAGCGGTGTTCGGTGAGCACCAACGGGCGCGGATCGTCGCTGTCGCGGGCCGACTCCAGGACCACCGCCAGCCCGCCGCGGCGGCCGTGGTTGATGGTGATGATGTCTCCGCGACGCAGCGCGGCCAGCGCATCGCTGGCCGCCTGCCGCCGGTGCAGCCGCGAGGCGCGGGATTGCGCGCGTTCCATCTCCGACACCCGCGCCCGCAGCCGGGCGTACTCGAGGATCGGCGCCTGCGGGCCGCCCAGCTCGGCGGCGATCTCGTCGAGCAGGCGTTTGCCGCGGTCGATGCCGCGGACCAGCCCGACGACCGAGCGGTCGGCCTGGTATTGGGCGAACGACTGCTCCAGCAGCTGATGCGCCTGCTCGGGGCCCATTTGCTGCACCAGGTTGATCGTCATGTTGTACGACGGGGCGAACGAGCTGCGCAGCGGGAAGGTGCGGGTGGAGGCCAGGCCCGCGACCGCGGACGGTTCGGTGGTTTCCTCGCTGGGATTCCACAGCACCACGGCGTGGCCCTCGACGTCGATGCCGCGCCGGCCGGCGCGCCCGGTGAGCTGCGTGTACTCCCCCGGCGTCAGCGGCATGTGCTGCTCACCGTTGAACTTCACCAGCCGCTCGAGCACCACGGTCCGCGCGGGCATGTTGATCCCGAGGGCCAGGGTTTCGGTGGCGAACACCGCCTTGACCAGGCCGGCGGTGAACAGCTCCTCGACGGTGTGGCGGAACGCCGGCAACATCCCGGCGTGGTGGGCGGCCAGGCCGCGCAGCAGGCCCTCACGCCACTCGTAGTAGCCGAGCACGGCCAGGTCGTCGTCGGCGAGATCGCCGCACCGGTGGTCGATCACCTCGGCGATCTGCGCGCGCTCCTCCTCGGTGGTCAGCCGCAGCGGCGAGCGCAGGCATTGGGCGACGGCCGCATCGCAACCGGCCCGGGAGAATACGAACGTGATCGCCGGCAGCAGGCCCTGCGAATCCAGGATCGCGATCACCTCAGGGCGCCCCGGCGGCCGATAGAACCGCGGCCGGCTGGGCGCCCCCCGGCCTCTCCTTCCCGCCTCGCGGCGGGGGCCTCGCCAGTCCGACATCCGGTCGGCCTCGCGCCGATGGGCGATGTGGCGCAGCAGGTCCGGGTCCACCCGCGGCTGGCGCCGGCCGGAGGGCCCGTCTTCGTCGTAGTCGAACAGGTCGAACAGTCGCTTGCCCACCAAGACGTGTTGCCACAGCGGCACCGGCCGCTGCTCGTCGACCACCACGGTCGTGTCACCCCGCACGGTCTGGATCCAGCCGCCGAATTCCTCGGCGTTGCTCACCGTCGCCGACAGGCTGACCAGCCGCACCTCTTCGGGCAGGTGCAGGATCACCTCCTCCCACACCGGGCCGCGCATCCGGTCGGCCAGGAAGTGCACCTCGTCCATCACCACGTACGAAAGCCCTTGCAGCGCAGGGGAATTGGCGTAGAGCATGTTGCGCAGCACTTCGGTGGTCATCACCACGACGGGGGCGTCGGCGTTCACCGACATGTCGCCGGTCAGCAGGCCGATCCGGTCGCGCCCGTAGCGCGCGGTCAGGTCGGTGTGCTTTTGGTTGCTCAGGGCCTTCAGCGGGGTGGTGTAAAAGCACTTGCCCCCGGCCGCCAGCGCCAGGTGCACCGCGAATTCGCCGACGACCGTCTTGCCGGCGCCGGTCGGCGCGCACACCAGCACGCCGTGGCCGCGTTCCAGCGCCGCGCAGGCCCGCTGCTGAAAGTCGTCGAGCGTAAAACGCAGTTCGGCGGCGAACCGGGCCAGCTCGGGTAGCTCCGTCACGCCGGGGCCGGATCCCGCGAGGGTGCGCAGTTGTACGCCAATGCCGGCGTGTCCTCGTACAGACACGCACGCTCGCGCCAAGAAAACCAAGAAAACCTAGGTGACATCGTCGTGCTGCCCGGTGAACGACGGTTGCGGCACGGGCTCGTGCAGCGGGGCGGGCGGTTCGATGACCGACGCCTGGTCGTCGGGGATCGCGGCCTGGGCCTCGCGCTTGGCCTTGCGCTTGTCGTGCAGCCGGGCGATTTGAATGGCGAACTCGAGCAGCACCGACAACGCCACCCCGAGCGCGGTCATCGAGAACGGGTCGGACCCGGGCGTGAACATCGCCGCGAACGCGAACAGGCCGAAGATCAGGCCGCGCCGCCACGACTTGAGCCGCTCATAGGTCAGCACGCCGGTCATGTTGAGCATGACGATCAGCAGCGGGAATTCGAAGCTGACCCCGAAGACGACCAGCAGGTTGATCAGAAACCCGAAATACCGGTCGCCCGACAGCGCGGTCACCTGCACGTCGCTGCCGACGGTCAACAGGAATCCCAGCGCCTTGGACAGCACCAGGTAGGCGAGCACGGCGCCGACCAGGAAGAGCACCGCCGCCGGGATCACGAACGCGATCGCGAAGCGGCGTTCCTTCTGGTAGAGCCCGGGCGTGATGAAGGCCCACAGCTCGTAGAACCACACCGGGCAGGCCAGCACGATGCCGGCGGTCAGCCCGACCTTGAGGCGGAGCATGAACTGGTCGAACGGCGCCGTGGCCAGCAGGCGGCACTGCCCGTCGGCGCTGATCGAGGCCCGCGCGGACTGTGGCAGCGAGCAGTAGGGGTGACGCAGCCACTCGCCGAGGCTCTCCAGCCCGAATATCGAGTGCCCGTACCAGACGAAGCCGAAGATGGTCGTGACGAGGATGGCGGCCAGCGAGATCAGCAGCCGGGTGCGCAGCTCGGTCAGGTGGTCGACGAGCGACATCGTCGCGTCGGGGTTGGTGCGGCTGCGCCTGTTGCGGGGGTTGAGCCGTTTCAGCAGGCCGGCGGTGCGCGCTGAAACCCGGAAACCTTTCACAGTGTCGTTGGCGATCGGTCAGTGGCGCTCGGGCACCGCGGCGCCGCGGTTAAGCCGGGCGCGCTTGGCTGTGGCCCTGCTCGGTGGCCGCCGGCGGGTCGACCCGCTGCGACTGCACGGGCTGCGCGGGCGCGGGCGTTTGCAGCGACGGGGTGTCGGACTTGCCCTCGTTCTGCATTTCACGCATCTCGGACTTGAAGATGCGCATCGACTTGCCCAACGAGCGCGCGGCATCGGGGAGCTTCTTGGCACCGAAGAGCAGGATCACTACGACAGCGAGGATCGCCCAGTGCCACGGACTAAGACTGCCCACTTTGATTACCTCCAGACGTCTACCCGATGCTACCGCAGCGCGGCGGCCTGCCGGGGTGCCCGCGCCGGGGCCTACCACCGCGCCGCCACCTGGTAGGACTGCAGGCCCGCCGCCGCGGCATCCCGTACACGCTGGGCCAGCGACTGCGGTTCGAGGACGCGCACCGCGGATCCGAAGCCGAGCACCAGCCGCGTCATCCAGTCCTCGGAGGCGTAGGTCATGACGGCCTCGCACGACCCGTCGGGCAGCTCGAGCACCTCGCGCATCGGGTAGTACTCGAACATCCACGACGCCGCGGGCGCCACGCGCAGCCGGGCCGACGGCAGCGACGGGTCGCCGTCGAACAGCGACGTGTCCGGCGGCGCCTGCACGGCCGGTTCGGGCGGGGCCGCCGGCTCGCCCAGCTCGGTGGCGTCGACGATCCGGTCGAAACGGAACAGCCGGACCCCCTCGGCCTCGCGGGACCAGGCCTCCAGGTAGCTGTGGCCGCCGATCAGCAGCACCCGGATCGGGTCGACGACCCGGCTGGTCAGGGTGTCGTGCGAGGCGGAGTAGTAATCGATGGCCAGCGCGCGCTTGTGCTGCACGGCCGTGCGCACGGCGGCCGCGGCCCGGCTCTCGACCGGCGCGGGCTCGTCCACGGCCGCCGCCAGGGCCGCGCTGTCCTGCCCGACGGCGCCGGCGGCGGCCTCGATCTTGGCCATGGCGCTGCGCGCGGCTTCCGGATCGACCACGCCCGGGATGTCGGCGAGGGCCCGCAGCGCCACCAGCAGGCCCGTCGCCTCCGGCGAGGTGAGCCGGAGCGGCCGGTCGATGCCGGCCGAGAACGTCACCTCGATGGTGTCGCCGGAGAACTCGAAATCGATCAGATCGCCGGGGTAATAGCCGGGAAGCCCGCACATCCACAGCTGGTTGAGGTCCTCCTCCAGCTGCTTGGCCGACACGCCAAGGTCGGCGGCGGCCTTGGCCCGCGTGACCTTCGGGTTGGCCTGGAAGTACGGCACCATGTTCAGCAGCCGCACCAGGCGCGTGGAGATCGGGGTCACGGGCTTCCCACCTCCGCGTGGGCCCGCAGCCGGGCCAGCACGTCGTCGCGCAGCGACTCCGGCTCGAGCACGACGGCGTCGGGCCCGTAGCCGGCGATCTCGCGCGCCAGCCCATCGGCGGACGTGATGTCGAGTTCGAGCACCTCGCCGTCGCGGCCGCCCAGCCGGTGCGGGCCCGTCGAGGTCCCGGCGCGGCGCAGGGCGGTGGCCCGCCCGTCGGCCACCCACACCCGGGCCCGGCCGCCCGCCGGCCACTCGGTGACCGTCTGGGCGACGATCTTGCGCAGGTCCACCCCGTCGGGCACGGTCACCGCACCGGGAGGGCCGATCGGCGTGACCTCGGCGCCGATCCGCGAGAGCCGGAAGGTGCGGGTGGCGTCGCGGTCGCGGTCGTGGCCCACCAAATACCACCGCCCCTTTTCGGTGACCACCCCCCACGGCTCGACGGTCCGGGTGGTGTAGGGCTCGGCGCGCGAGGGCCGGTGCGGGAACTGCACGGCCTGGCGGGAACCGATGGCGGACAACAGGATTCCGAGGACCTTCTCCGAGCCCCGCAGGCCCGGGACCCCGGCCGGCGACGCGATGGCGACGGGCGCTTCGGGGTCGACGTCGACGCCCGCGGCGCGGAGCTTGAGCAGCGCGCCCTGAGTCGCGGTGATCAACTCCGGCGACTCCCACAGCTGGGTGGCCACGGCCACGGCGGCCGCCTCGTCGGGGGTCAGGGCGACCGGCGGCAGCGCGTAGGCGTCGCGGTTGATGCGGTAGCCCTCGGTGGGATTGGTGGCCGACACCCGGCCCACCTCGAGCGGGATGCCGAGGTCGCGCAGTTCGTTCTTGTCGCGCTCGAACATCCGCGAGAAGGCCTCGGCGCTGGGGCTGTCCGAATACCCCGCGACGCTGGACCGGATCTTTTCGGCGGTGATGTAGCCCCGGGTGGACAGCAGAGCGATGACGAGGTTGACCAACCGCTCGACTTTCGAGATCGCCACCTGCACCAGGTTATTCGATGGTCCCCGCCCGGCGCTTCCGGCGCTTCCCGGCGACCACGCCGGCGCTACATGCTGGCGATGAGCCGCTTGACCCGCTCGTCGACGGCGCGGAACGGGTCCTTGCACAGCACGGTGCGCTGCGCCTGGTCGTTGAGCTTGAGGTGCACCCAGTCGACGGTGAAGTCCCGCCCGGCCGCCTGGGCGGCGCTGATGAACTCCCCGCGCAGGCGGGCGCGGGTCGTCTGCGGCGGGTGGTCGACGGCCTCGGCGATGTCCTCGTCGGTGGTGACGCGCGCCGCCAGGCCCTTGCGCTGCAGCAGGTCGAAGACGCCGCGGCCGCGCTTGATGTCGTGGTAGGCCAGGTCCAGCTGGGCGATCTTCGGGTCGGACAGCTCCATGTTGTAGCGGTCCTGGTAGCGCTGGAACAGCTTGCGCTTGATCACCCAGTCGATCTCGGTGTCGACCTTGGCGAAGTCCTGGCTTTCGACGGCGTCGAGCTGGCGGCCCCACAGGTCGACGACCTGCTCGATCTGGGCGTTGGGCTCGCGGGTCTGCAGGTGCTCGACGGCGCGGCTGTAGTACTCGCGCTGGATGTCCAGGGCGCTGGCCTGACGGCCGCCGGCCAGCCGCACCGGCCGCCGGCCGGTGATGTCGTGGCTGACCTCGCGGATGGCACGGATGGGGTTGTCCAGCGAGAAGTCGCGGAACGGGACGCCGGCCTCGATCATCTCCAGCACCAGCGCCGCCGTGCCCACCTTGAGCATGGTCGTCGTCTCGCACATGTTGGAGTCGCCGACGATGACGTGCAGGCGCCGGTACTTTTCGGCGTCGGCGTGCGGCTCGTCGCGGGTGTTGATGATCGGCCGGCTGCGGGTGGTGGCCGAGGAGACGCCCTCCCAGATGTGCTCGGCGCGCTGGGACAGGCAAAACGTCGCGGCCTTGGGCGTCTGCAGCACCTTGCCCGCCCCGCAGATCAGCTGGCGGGTGACCAGGAACGGCAGCAGCACGTCGGAGATCCGGGAGAACTCGCCGGCCCGCACGATCAGGTAGTTCTCGTGGCAGCCGTAGGAGTTGCCCGCCGAGTCGGTGTTGTTCTTGAACAGGTAGATGTCACCGCCGATGCCCTCGTCGGCGAGTCGCTGCTCGGCGTCGACCAGCAGGTCCTCGAGCACCCACTCGCCGGCGCGGTCGTGCGTGACCAACTGCACCAGGCTGTCGCATTCCGCGGTGGCGTACTCGGGGTGGCTGCCCACGTCGAGGTAGAGGCGGGCGCCGTTTCTCAAAAAGACGTTGGAGCTGCGGCCCCACGACACCACCCGGCGGAACAGGTAGCGCGCAACCTCGTCCGGGGACAGGCGGCGATGGCCGTGGAACGTGCAGGTGACACCGAACTCGGTCTCGATGCCCATAATTCGTCGCTGCACGTAATCGAGGGTACTGGTTGTCTCACCGCAAAGGTGCAGAAGCCGCGCCCACGTTGTTTTTGGGCGGACCTACTCCGCGGTTTTGCCCTCCGCGGATTTGCCGTCGGATTTCGAGCCCTTGCCGTCCAGCTCCTGCAGCATGCTCTCCAGGGCGGGGCGGTTGATGCGCCGGAACGCGCGCCGCGGCCGGTTGGCGTCGAGGATGGCCACCTCCAGGCTGGCCACGTCCAGCGAGGGCTGGTCGCCGTTGGAGGTGTCGGGGCTCCCCGCCCGCAGCGCGGCCAGCGCGATGCCCAGAGCGTCGCGCAGCTCGGCGTTTTCGGCGTAGGTCTCCTTCAGCGCGGTGGCGATCGGCTCGGTCGTGCCGCCCATCACCACGAAGTGCGGCTCGTCGGCGATGGACCCGTCATAGGTAATCCGGTACAGCTCCGGCGGTTTGGTCTCGCCGTAGTGGGCCACCTCGGCGACGCACAGCTCCACCTCGTAGGGCTTGGCCTGCTCGGTGAAGATGCTGCCCAGTGTCTGCGCGTAGACGTAGGCGAGCTGCCGGCCCGTGACGTCGCGGCGGTCGTAGGCGTAGCCACGGGTGTCCGCGAATTGGATTCCGCCACGGCGCAAGTTGTCGAATTCGTTGAACTTGCCGGCGGCCGCGAAGCCCACCCGGTCGTAAAGCTCGCTGATCTTCTGCAGCGACCGCGACGGGTTCTCGGCGACGAACAGCACGCCGTCGGCGTAGGCCAGCGCTACCACGCTGCGTCCGCGCGCGATGCCCTTGCGGGCGAGCTCGCTGCGCTCGCGCATCGCCTGCTCGGGCGAGATGAAATACGGGAAACTCACTTATCCCCCCGCGGTTCGGCGTCGGGCCCGAAAGTGTCTGCGCGCGAGCGGTTTTCGATGACCTCGCGGGCCAGCTCGGCGATGCGGCTCTCCGGCACCTCCGCCGCCCCCTCGGCGCCGATCGTGACCGCAGTCGGGTAGATGCCGCGCACCAGATCCGGTCCGCCGGTGGCGGAATCGTCGTCGGCGGCGTCGTAGAGCGCCTCGACGGCGACCCGTACCGCCGAATCGACATCGGTGACTTGCGAATACAGCTTCTTCATCGACGACTTGGCGAAGATGGAACCCGAGCCCACCGCCTGGTAGCCCTCTTCCTCGATGTTCCACCCACCGGCGGCGTCGAACGACACGATGCGCCCGGCGCTTTCCGGGTCGGGTGCGTGAATGTCGTATGCCGCCAGCAGCGGCAGCGCCACCAGCCCCTGCATCGCGGCGCCCAGGTTGCCGCGCACCATGATCGCGAGCCGATTCACCTTGCCCGCGAAGGTCAGCGGAACGCCCTCGAGCTTCTCGTAGTGCTCGAGTTCGACGGCGTAGAGCCGGGCGAACTCGACGGCGATGGCGGCGGTGCCGGCGATGCCGGTGGCCGTGTAGTCGTCGGTGATGTACACCTTTTTCACGTCGCGCCCGGCGATCATGTTGCCCTGTGTGGAGCGGCGGTCGCCGGCGATGACGACGCCGCCCGGGCACTTCAACGCGACGATGGTGGTGCCGTGCGGCAGCTGGGCCCCGGGACCGCCGGCCTGGGCGCCGCCGCCGAGGCTCGCGGGCAGTAACTCCGGCGCCTGGCGGCGGAGGAAGTCGGCGAACGACGACAGGCCTACAGCCGAATTCCGGGGAAGTGCGAAGTTAGTGGACAGGCGGTCGGAGAACGGCCAGGTCACTGTCCGCCCTTTTGGACGTACGCGCGGACGAAGTCCTCAGCGTTCTCCTCAAGGACGTCGTCGATCTCGTCGAGCAGGTCGTCAGTCTCCTCGGCCAACTTTTCGCGGCGCTCTTGGCCCGCGGCCGTGCCGTCGGCGAAGTCGTCGTCATCGCCGCCGCCACCACCACGCTTGGTCTGCTCCTGAGCCATCGCCGCCTCCTGCTTGTTATCGGCTCGTGTAAACCCAAGTCACACGCCCGCTTGGTCTTTTCCTACCCTACCGGTCAACACCGACGTTTCCCTGCTTAACGTGCGTCAGCTGGTCAGTTGTTCCACCAGTTCCACCGCGCTGCTCACCGAGTCCAGCAGGGCCCCGACGTGGGCCTTGCTGCCGCGCAGCGGTTCCAGCGTCGGGATGCGCACCAGCGAATCGCCGCCGAGGTCGAAGATCACCGAGTCCCAGCTGGCCGCGGCGATGTCGGCGCCGAACCGGCGCAGGCACTCGCCACGGAAGTAGGCGCGGGTGTCGGTCGGCGGGTTCTCGACGGCGTCGAGGACCTGGTGCTCGGTGACCAGGCGCTTCATCGAGCCGCGGGCGACGAGCCGGTTGTAGAGTCCCTTGTCCAGCCGGACGTCGGAATATTGCAGGTCGACGAGGTGCAGCCGCGGCGCCGACCAGTTCAGGTTCTCCCGCTGCCGGAAACCCTCGAGCAGCCGCAGCTTGGCCGGCCAGTCCAACAGCTCGGCGCATTCCATCGGGTCGCGCTCGAGCAGGTCGAGCACGTGCGCCCAGGTCTCGACGATGTCGGCCGCGCGGGGGTCGGGGTCGCGGCTGTCCACCAGCTTGGCCACCCGGTCGAGATAGATCCGTTGCAGCGCAAGGCCGGTCAGCTCGCGGCCGTCGGCGAGGGCCACCGCGACCCGCAGCGACGGGTCGCGGCTGATGGCGTGGACCGCGTGCACTGGCCGCGCCAACGTCAGGTCGCTCAGGTCGATGCCGTGCGCGGGGCCCTCTTCGATCAGGTCGAGCACCAGCGCGGTGGTGCCCAGCTTGAGATACGTCGAGGTCTCGGCCAGGTTGGCGTCCCCGATGATCACGTGCAGCCGGCGGTAGCGGTCGGCGTCGGCGTGCGGTTCGTCGCGGGTGTTGATGATGCCGCGCTTGAGCGTGGTCTCCAGCCCGACCTCGACCTCGATGTAGTCGGAACGCTGCGAGAGCTGGAAGCCGGGCTCGTCACCGGCGGGCCCGATCCCGACCCGGCCCGAGCCGGTCACCACCTGCCGCGACACCAGAAAGGGGGTGAGTCCGGCGATGATGGCCGAGAAGGGGGTTTGCCGGGACATCAGATAGTTCTCGTGCGAGCCGTAGGAGGCGCCCTTGCCGTCGACGTTGTTCTTGTAGAGCTGCAGCTTGGCGGCCCCGGGCACGCTGGCGACGTGCCGGGCGGCGGCCTCCATCACCCGCTCTCCCGCCTTGTCCCAGATCACCGCGTCGAGCGGGTCGGTGCATTCGGGCGCGGAGTATTCCGGGTGGGCGTGGTCGACGTAGAGGCGCGCGCCGTTGGTCAAAATCATGTTGGCCGCGCCGACCTCGTCCGCGTCGACCACCGGCGGCGGCCCCGCCGAGCGGCTCAGGTCGAAACCGCGGGCGTCGCGCAGCGGCGATTCCACCTCGTAGTCCCAGCGGGTGCGTTTGGCGCGCTGGATGCCGGCGGCGGCGGCGTAGGCCAAGACCGCCTGCGTCGAGGTGAGGATCGGGTTGGCGGTCGGGTCCGACGGCGAGGATATGCCGTACTCGACCTCCGTCCCGATAATCCTTTGCATTACTTCAAGATAGGCCTGGTGACGACGCGGCCCCCGACGCGGGGTGTCGCGACGCCGGTGAAAACGGCCACCGCGCGAGCCGATCCGCCATTAGGGTGAGCCCGCATGGACCTTTCCCTGCGCCGCTCGCCGGGCCCCCGCGCCCCGGCCAGCGACTCGGCGAAAGGAGCGGCCGAAAGCTGGTTCTTGCAGCGGGGTCTGCCGTTCGTGCTGACCCGGCGGGACCGGTGGCGGCGGCTTTGGCCGCGGTCGGCGCCCGCGCTGGCCGCGTACGCGGCGCTGCAGGCCTGCGTGCTGGCGGTGTACTCGATCGTCGGGGGCGGCGACGTCGAGATCAAGGGCGAACCGACACCGCGTGAATGGGCGGTGCTGGCCATCGTCGCGCTGGCGCTGCCGCTGATGGCGCTGGTCGGCTGGCTGGTGTCGCGGTCGCGAAGCGGCCAAACCCGCGCGGCGGTGGCCGTCGCCGCGGTCGCGGTCGTGGCGTGCGTCGCGAGCATCGTGTCCGGGCCCGCGCAGCTCGTCCAGGAGGCCGTCGTGGTGGTCCTGGTGTTGGCCCTCACCGGATGCGGGGTCGGCTCGGTGGTCGGGTGGGCGGTGCGCATGATGCTGTCGCACTTCGCCACGGTGGGCGCCCTGGCGGTGCGGGCGTTGCCGGTCGTCTTGCTGACCGCCCTGGTGTTCTTCAACACCTACGTTTGGCTGATGGCCGCGACGATCAGCGGGGAGCGACTCACGCTGGCGATGGCGTTTCTGGTTTCCATCGCCGGGGTGTTCGTCGTCTCCGCCACCCGGGAACGCGTGCGGCCGATGCTGCGGTCGACGACGGTGGAGCTGGCCGACGACGCCCAACGGCTGGCCGGCACGCCGTTCGCGGCCATGGCGGACGTCCCCGACTGCGCGCCGCTGAAAAGGGCCGAGCGGCTCAACGTGGTGTTCGTGTTGGCCGCCTCGCAACTGGCGCAGATCACGGTGGTGGCGGTGGTGACCGGCACGATCTACCTGATCCTCGGGCTGATCGTCCTCAGCCCGGAGCTGCTCAACGAGTGGACCCACACCTACTCCAGCACCGCGACCGTGCTGGGATGGACGCTGCCGCTTCCGGATTCGCTGATCCACATGTGCCTCTTCCTGGGTGCGTTGACGTTCATGTACATCAGTGCGCGGGCGGCCGGCGACGCCGAATACCGGGCCAACTTCCTCGACCCGCTGATCGAGGACCTGCACGCCACCCTGATCGCCCGCAACCGCTACCGCGGCGCGGCGGCCACCGGGTGTGAAGTTGACGCCGACCAGCGCGGTGATTAATTTCACACAGATGCCGGAGCAGGTCTGGCTCCTGTCGAAGAGGAAGCGTGTGAGCCGGTGACCGATGTGGCTGGGAAGCGTTACGGCGAAGTGCTTCTCGTGATCGCCGGCGAGGCCGGCCCGCAGGCCACGGTCTACAACAGCTTCCCGCTCAACGATTGCCCCGCCGAGCTGTGGTCCAAGCTGGACGCGCAGGCCATCGCCGCCGAAAACGGCGCCGCCGCAGCGCTGCTCAACGGCCCGCGCTACTGGCTGATGAACGCCATCGAGAAGGACCAGCAGGGCCCGCAGATCCGAAAGACCTTCGGCGGGATCGAGATGATCCAGCAGGCCACCGTCCTGCTGTCGTCGATGAACCCGGCGCCCTACAGCCCGAACACGGTGAGCCGGCACACGGTGTTCGTGTTCAACGCCGGCGAAGAGGTCTACGAACTCCAGGATCCCCACGGACACCACTGGGTGATGCAGACCTGGAGCCAGGTCGTCGACCCGAACCTCTCGCGTGCCGACCTGCCGAAGCTGGGCGAGCGGCTCAACCTGCCGGACGGATGGTCCTACCAGCCGCGCGTGCTGACCGAGCAGTTGCGCATCGACACGACCTCCCGCGCCGCCCAGGTCACCCAGGACGACCTGACGAACAGCTATTCGCTGGTGACGGTCTGACGGCCTGACGGTCGGCGAAAGCCGCCCAAACTGAACGCACGCACATCCGCCGCGGCGTGTCGTGTGCGCGGTTTCAGTGTCGCGAGCTGGACTCCGCGACCCCTACAGGTACTGGCCCAGGTTCGACTCGGTGTCGATGGCCCGCGACGCGCTCGACGACTTGCCGGTGACCAGCGTGCGGATGTAGACGATCCGCTCGCCCTTCTTGCCCGAGATCCGCGCCCAGTCATCGGGGTTGGTGGTGTTGGGCAGGTCCTCGTTCTCGGCGAACTCGTCGACGATCGAGTCGAGCAGGTGCTGGATGCGCAGGCCTGGCTGGCCGGTCTCCAACACCGACTTGATCGCGTTCTTTTTCGCGCGGTCGACGACGTTTTGGATCATCGCGCCGGAGTTGAAGTCCTTGAAGTACATGACTTCCTTGTCACCGTTGGCGTAGGTGACCTCCAGGAACCGGTTGTCGTCGATCTCGGCGTACATCCGCTCCACGACCTTCTCGATCATCGCCTTGATGCAGGCCGTGCGGTCGCCGCCGAACTCGGCGAGGTCGTCGGCGTGCAGCGGCAACTCCTCGGTCAGGTACTTCGAGAAGATGTCTTGCGCCGCTTCGGCATCCGGGCGCTCGATCTTGATCTTCACGTCGAGCCGGCCGGGCCGCAGGATCGCCGGGTCGATCATGTCCTCGCGGTTGGAGGCGCCGATCACGATGACGTTCTCCAGGCCCTCGACGCCGTCGATCTCGCTGAGCAGCTGCGGGACCACCGTCGTCTCGACGTCGGAGGAGACCCCGGTGCCGCGGGTGCGGAAGATCGAGTCCATCTCGTCGAAAAACACGATCACCGGTGTGCCCTCGGACGCCTTCTCCCGCGCCCGCTGGAAGATCAGCCGGATGTGCCGCTCGGTCTCGCCGACGAACTTGTTGAGCAGCTCGGGGCCCTTGATGTTCAAAAAGTACGACTTCGCCTCGCGGGCGTCGTCGCCGCGCACCTCGGCCATCTTCTTGGCCAACGAGTTCGCAACCGCCTTGGCGATCAGGGTTTTACCGCAGCCGGGCGGGCCGTACAGCAACACGCCCTTGGGCGGGCGCAGCGCGTACTCGCGGTAGAGCTCCTTGTGCAGGAACGGCAGCTCGACGGCGTCGCGGATCTGCTCGATCTGGCGGGTCAGGCCACCGATGTCGGAGTAGCTGACGTCGGGGACCTCTTCGAGCACCAGGTCTTCGACCTCGGCCTTGGGGATGCGCTCGAACGCGTAGCCTGCCTTGGTGTCGACCAGCAGCGAGTCGCCGGGCCGCAGCTTGCGCGGCCGGGTGTCGTCGTTGAGGACGTCGGGGTGCCCCTCCGGCAGGTTCTCGGCGACCAACGGTTCGGCCAGCCAGACGATGCGCTCCTCGTCGGCGTGGCCGACGACGAGCGCGCGGTGGCCGTCGGCCAGCACCTCACGCAGCGTGGAGATCTCGCCGACCGATTCGAACGTGCCGGCCTCGACGACCGTCAGGGCCTCGTTGAGCCGAACGGTCTGGCCCTTGCGCAGCGTGGCGACGTCGATGTTGGGCGAGCAGGTCAGGCGCATCTTGCGGCCCGAGGTGAACACGTCGACCGTGTCGTCGTCGTGCGCGGCCAGCAGGACGCCGTAGCCGCTGGGCGGCTGCCCCAGGCGGTCGACCTCTTCGCGCAGCGCCAACAGTTGCTGACGGGCCTCTTTGAGGGTCTCCATCAATTTGGAATTGCGCGCCGCCAGGGAGTCGATGCGGGCTTCCAGCTGATGCACGTCACGCGCGGACCGCGCGCCGCCCTGCGACCCGACGGCGTGCTCGAGTTGCTCGCGCAGCACCGCGGCCTCGCGCCGCAGTTGTTCTAGTTCGGCAGCATCGCCGCTGGACATGCCAGTTTCACGGGGATTACCGAATGCATCAGAACGCTCTGAGTCACCCATGTTGCGCTCCTTTCCCGCCCCGACATGATGCGGTGGATACCCCAACGCTACCGGCGATTGCCCGTTCATGTGGTGAGTCAAATGCTCACGAAAAGTTAAGACTTTGGTCGTACTGGTAATCTCGCCCACGAATCGCGCCGATCGAAAGGACAGCCGTGGCAGCAAAAGCCCTCGCCACAGGCTTGGCCGGCTCGACCATTCAGGGCCTCCGTCGGCGCGGTGGCCGCCGGTGTGACTTCCGTTGCATCCGTTGGCCCGACGCAGGCACGAGCGAGTAGTCCACAATACCGACTGGATGCACCGACCCGACTGGATGCACCGACACCTGTCCGTTGCGCTGAGCGCCGCCACAGCGGCGGCGGTGGTCGGGCTCTCCGGATGCTCGCATCCCGGCCCGAAGGTGGTGACGTCGCCGTCCTCGACGGTTCACCCGACGACGAGTCCGGTCATCGTGGCGGCGCCGCCGACCGCTCCCCTGCCCGCGCCCGACGCCCTCATCGACGTGCTCAACCGGCTCGCCGACCCGAACGTCCCGGGCATCAACAAGGTGGGCCTGGTCGAGGGCGCCAGCCCCGACAGCGCGGGCACCCTGGACAAGTTCACCAACGCGTTGCGCGACAACGGCTACCTGCCGATGACCTTCGCCGCGAACAACCTCGCCTGGTCGGACAAGAACCCGTCGAACGTGATGGCCACGGTCGTCGTCCACACCGCCCAGCCCAACAACGGCAACTTCACCTTCCCGATGGAGTTCGCGCCCTGCCCACCCCCGCAGGGCGGATGGCAGCTCTCCCGCCGGACCGCGGAAATGCTGCTGGCTCTGGGCAACCCGGCGGCACCGACGGCCCCGCCGCCGAGCCCGGCCCCCGCG
>NZ_LQPJ01000013.1 GCF_002101785.1 Mycobacterium palustre | reverse complement strand
CTCTCACGGCATAGTGGCTACCACAGAGCCACACGCGGACACGCGACCGCTCTTACACCACTCCACGGGACGTGACCTACTCGACCACCATGACCGCACTACGGCAACGCCGTGCCACTTGGACCCGCGAACGCTACGCGAAATCTACTGAACACAAGCATAATCCGGATCGTCGACACGGCGATGATGGCAATGATCTGGTGGCGTGGGAGTTCGACCGCGCCGGTCACGCCAGCCTCGGTGAGCGCACCCTCATCGTCAGCGCGGCGCTACGTCGGATCGACCGGCGCCGCACTGCCCGCGAAGCACTATTGCACCAGCGTGGTGATCTTCCTGTCGAGGTACCCGATGGCTAGCCGGGAGGTGCGATCCGCGGATAGGCAGACTGGAAAGTCTTACAGTCGTCAAGAATTCACCGCCTGGCTTGTCGAATCCTGTGAACGCCAGCACGTCGCGGTCACCATCACCAACCCGGCTGTCCTCGCTGACATCGCCACCCTGCTGCGGTAAGGCGCGGCACAGCGTCAGCTCAGTGCGACCAGGCCGTCACATTCTGACGCTGTTTCCTCGCCTGGTCACAGCGGTCCAATGCTGTTGGCTGGCAATTGATGTCAGGGCCGGCGCCGCAGGCGGGCGAACCCCCGGTTCGAGCCTTGACATCAACTGCCAGTCAACGAATAGTCGAAGGTGACCAGTGAAAATTGCACAACCGTGCACGCAGACGGCGTTCTCTGGAAGTAGGATGCGGATCCCGCGAATACTCCTGCACCAGGAGATTGCTCGGTCAGTCCGTTGAGCCCTTCGTCGATACCCAAAGGGATCGTCGACCGTTCCTATCAGGGTTCGCAAGTGAACATTGCTAGATTTGGTAATGCGCGGAATACAGCGGCATAAAAGCTTGGCTAGGTTTGGATTTCGACGGTTGTGCTGATCTGTTGGGCGACGGGAGCCCATAGGTCAACGTCGACGTGTGGGGATTCGATGCTGACGATGAGTGAGTAGTCAACGCCGTGGTTGCTTTGGTCGTATTTGCGTTGGTTTTTCCACCATCCCGCGACCGGGTACACGGCGATGGCTCCCTTGCTGGCGAGGTTGGCGGCTGGACCTGTCCAGATGTCGGTGTGTAGTGAGCCGGGGGCCTGCTGCAGGTTGCTGCCGAAGAACCAGCCTTTCTCGGTGTCGAGTGCAGGTGGGCGTTGCCCGTCGATACGTGCGCGGGTGTTGATGCGCTGGCGGAACGATTCGATGTTGTCCTCCGGGCGTCGGGTGGCGAACCGTAGGCCATGGGAGGGATAGATATAGCGGCCCGTCCAGCCGCGGCTGGAAGGGTTGGGTTCAACGAAGTAGGACAGGGTCACGCGCATGCGTACTTCGGTTTCGCCTAGCCCTTCGAGTATTTCGGTCGGCCATGGCAGTTGGTGGAGATTCATCTCCCGCACTTTGCCTGAGTTGCTGTCGCGGTCGCGCTCGTAGGGATGGATTCGGGCCTCTGCGATGAGGGTGAGCGCATCGGTGGCGCTACGCAGTGCGCGGGCCGCGTCGGGTACACCCATCCCGTAGCGGCGCAGCAGGCTGGCGAGGCGAGTCTTGTTCGATTCGGTGTTGAAGCGGTTGCGCATGGCGTCGGTCCACTGAGCCGAGTGCACGATCAACCCGCGGATGGTCTCGGGGCGCAGCTGCGGGTAGGCCTGGGAGAGATTGCCGGCGATGGCTGCGACCTGAGCGGTGGCGGCCGAGGTGTCTCGCGTCGCGGTGAAGAAACCGTGTCCCGGGCGTTGGAGGCGGGTTGTGAGCAGAGCGAGATTGGGCGGCGTATCAACGTCTGTGCGGTCCGGTGATACTGCGACGTTGCCGCCATCAGCGACCACATCGGGTTTGAACGGCCATTTCGTGCGGTCAAAGACTACCGACGTGCGGCTGACCGGGGATAGTTCACCCCTCTTGGCTACCGGCACGTAGCCGGCGAAATCAGCTGGTGCGCCGGACATGTCGTCACGATTGGAGTAAGCGCCAACCGTGAGCGCGTTCCACGACTGGGCGGGGTCTTCGACCGGCTCGACATCACTTCGAGCGAGGTGATCATCGGTGCCACGAAGGTCGCGGATGTTGCCGGCCGAGACGAGGAACAGGCGCGGGCGCCGCGGCTCGTCACGGTCGAGGTAGGTGAGCTTGGGATCGCTGTCATCGATGGCCCGGCCGAAGGCCAGAGCGTCGATCGCCGCCGACCACGACGTGGGTCTGCCGGTGTCGATTCGTGTGGTCGGTTCGGTGTCAGTTCCGTCGACGGAGGGGCGGCGCGCAGTGACCGCGAGCATGAACACGCGGCGCCGGGCGGCGGCTTGGATCTCTGGGCGGTCGACCGCGCGAGCAGTGATAGCACCGTAGAGATCACGATCGTTGTGGGCGTTATCGGGCAAGAACTTCACCGACTCCAGGCGGTGAGTCAATTGGACCGGCTGGGTGTCGACGAGTGCGGCGTGCAGGTCTCCGTAGAGGGCCAGGCCTGCCATCTCAGTTCCGTGCGATTGGACGGGCGTGGTCTGCCAGCGCGGGTCTGCGACGTGCAGGTCCGCGGCTCCAATCGAGTCGGTGAGCAGAGGGTGCGTGTCCTGCACGCCAGTGTCGAGGATGCACACCACCGCAGCATCCTTGTCGGCCATCCGTAGACGCGCGCGCAGATCGTCCACCCACTCGGTCTGCTCGGCGGCGGGCAGTTCTGTCAACAAAGTGGCAACGTCGTGCGGTCGGCGCAACTCGGCGATGTCGTCAACTGATTGAAACGTCTGCGCCAGTTGGTCTGCCGAAGCGTATAGCAACACTACGGTGCGGTCACCGAAACCCAGATAGTGCTCACTGGTGCGCAGTTCGTGTTGGACAACAAAGTCGCTGAATCTTGCTTGTTCGCGGCGGTCACGGTTAAGCAGCCACACCTCCCACCAACGGACTTCGGTGGGGTCGTCGGGAAACAATTCATCGGGATCGGTCCATAGTTCGCGGATCGTCGCTCGACGGATCGACTGGATACTCTCAATTAGTGCGGCATTGTCAGCCTTGGTCCGGTCTGCAGACGACACGTAGGCGTCCAACCGTTTGAGGAAGTACTCTTTCTTGCCCCGCGGGATGTACACGGTCGCCATCTGAACGATCCCGTCGGTGGTCTGCGTCTCCCGGACGGCGACCAACTCGGGCTGCTCACCAGAGCGCTGCGGGTCCAGACTTTGCAACGCCAGTTCCAAATCTGGAAACGACACAAACGTGACGTAGGTTCCTGCAGGCTCGATCTCATCGTCGGCTGTAGGCGCGACTGCGGCGTTGAATTCGTCAGTGAGGCGTCGGCCATGCCCCTTGCGATCGCCGGTGAACTCGTGCTTGTCGCCACCGCCACCAGCGCTGGCGAGCGTAAAGGACTCCGATACTGGCGCTACCGACACGACAAGGTGAGGACGATCTCGCTCTGCCATGACGTCTAGATCGCCGACTCGCCGTGGTGATTGGCACGCGGCCGTTCGTGCAGGGCGGCCACCAGGTCGTCGGTGCGCACCCGGGCCCGGCCAGCCAGAACTGTTCGCTTCGCCGCATTCTCTGCTGCAGTCGCGATCTCTCCGTGACTGAGCCCGCGCGCGGCAGCGACGACCCTCGGCCAACTCAGGTTGCCGATTTGGAACCGAGCGAGTCGGTTGCGGATGACGGCCTCGGTGGCCGCGTCGTCGGGCAGTGCGAAGTCCATCACTGTGTCAAATCGGCGATAGAGGGCGTTGTCGAGCAACTTGGGGTGATTGGTGGCCGCGATGATGATGCTGTCCGAGGAATCCTCTTCGAGGAATTGAAGAAAGGAGTTGAGGACTCGGCGGATCTCGCCGACGTCGTTGGGTGCGGCCCGATCTCCGGCAAGCGCATCGACCTCGTCGAACAAGTAGACCCCCCGCGTGTCGATGAGCGCATCGAAAATCAAGCGCAGTTTCGCTGCCGTCTCACCCATGTATTTGGTGATGATTGTGTCCAGCCGCACCGAAAACAGTGGAAGCCCCAACTCGCCGGCAATAACTCGCGCGGTTGAAGTCTTGCCGGTCCCTGGCGGGCCGGTGAGCAGCAACCGGCCCGCGGCCCGAAGACCGTGGCGGGCAAGCATGTCTCGTTGACGCTGCTCAAGCAATACATGCCGCAGGTGCTCGGCAAGACCCGGGGATAACACGAGGTCTGCCAGTCGAGACTCCGGATAGCTGACAGCGAGCAGAGAGCCCAGTTCACCCCGGGGCTGCGCCACCGGCACCACCGAGGCCACCCGCGACTTCACTGCACCACGCTTACGCAACTCGTCAACCAGGTCGCGCAGTTCTTGGGCGAACTTTGCGTGCCCAGCTCGTGCAGCTTTTGCAGCCACCTGCATCGCCACGGCGTAGAACTGGGGGTCGTCGCCCTCGGCGTGGCTCATGACGAGAGCCTTCAACTGGTCATTTGTCGCCACCGCTGACCTCCCTTCGGGTCAAACAACCGTCCTGACCAGCACGGCAGGCCCCGTGAGCTGAGTCTAACGGGCGTGATGACTGCTTCCCGACACCACGCCTGACGCAAGTACACCAACCTGGCCCGACGAGGAATGCCCGAATGCAGCGAATGCCGGGCGCCACACGCAAAGTCGTACGTGTTCTAAAGGCAAAGTTTCGGCATGTACCGACGGACGAGACGTTTACCCAACGGACGAGACGTTCTAAATCCGCCAATGCGGCTGTACCCGGTTGATATCCAACTTGCGCGACCCGGGCGTGCCGGGTGCGATGACGGCGTGATCGAGCACTGATTTGATGATGGCTTGTTGGCGGTCGATGTCAAGGTCATCCCACTGACCGCGCAGCACCTCGCCGCAGCCCACCAGATCCATCACCGCACTGGTGTCGGTGGCCTTGGCGATGTCGCGGCGGGCGCGGGCGATGCGGTCGGTGATGGGGTCGCGGGCAGCGATCCATTCCCGCGCCGACACCGCCCCCTCTGCATACAGCCCGGCCAATTCATCCAAGCGGGCCTGGTCGGCCTCCAACTGGGCGGCCAACGCGGCGACGTCGGCGTCCACACTGGACCTACCTGCTAATGCTCCTGCCAGCTGGGGTGAGTCCAGTCGGGTCAGCACCGCATCGGTGAGCAATTCCTCGACCGGCAGCGCCACCACGGTCAGTCGCCCGCAGCCACCGTGATCGGGACCTTTCAAACACACGTAGCGCCGCACCCGGTTAGTCGGATTGTTATGGCGGGCTTGGGAAAACAACCGATTCCCACACCGCCCGCACCGCAACATCCCCGACAGCAGGTAGGTGCGCGGGGCGCGAGTTTTCGTGACGCTGCGAGCAGTCATCCGGGCAAGGATGCGGTCGCGCTCGCCCGCGGTGATGATCGCCGGCCACGCCGCGGCGCCGATCACCTCACCATGATGCTCCCGGAGCCCGGCGATCCGTCCGGAGGCCAAAATGTTGCGCACCGTGGTGGTCTGCCACGACTTCGACGCGGGCGGGGCCACACCGGTGTCGCTGAGCCAGATGGTCAACGACCGGATCGACGCACCCGCGAGATACCGGTCGACCATCTCCCGCACGATCTTGGCTTCCTCAGGGCGCAGGGTAATTTTGTCGGGCTCGTATCCGAAAGGGCGCGCCGGGCCGTGCGGCAGGCCTTTTTCGGCGTTCTGCAACATCTTGCGGCGGATACGCGCGGATTTGCGGCCAGATTCTTTGGCGGCGAACGCGGCGAAAATCCGGGCCATGAACAACCCGTCATCGTTACCCAAATCGATGTCGGCGGTCACGGTAGCGACATCACGCACCCCGACCGACTCACACAGCGTCACGAAGTCTTCCAACTCGACCGGACGGCGATGTAGCCGGTCGAGGTTGTAGACGATCACCGCATCCCGCGCACCGGATTTCAGGTCATCCAGCATGCGGGCGTACTCGCGGCGCGGCTTTCCCGAATACGCTGAGACATCATTGTCGACGTACTCGTCACCGATCGGCCAGCCTCGCTCCGCGGCGAGCTTGCGGCAGTCTTCGAATTGACGGGCGACCCCCAGGCCGGTGCCCTCCACATCGGCTGAGATGCGGGCGTAGATCGCCGCGGACCGCGCCCCGACACGCTGAGCTGGAGTTTTCGCTTTCCCCATGAGGGTAGTTTAGCGATATTTCAGCTTGGCCAACTCGGTGGGGCCGCCGTCTTCCCAGTGCCGCAAATGATGGGCGTGCAGGCCCCGGCTGGCCCCACAGCC
>NZ_LQPJ01000012.1 GCF_002101785.1 Mycobacterium palustre | reverse complement strand
AACACCCCGGTGGCGCTGCCCCGCAACCCCGTGGGGTCGATCCCGGCCCGCTCCAAGGCTTCCCAGGACAGCTCGAGCAACATCCGGTGCTGGGGATCCATCGCCAGCGCCTCGCTGGGCGCGATCCCGAAGAACGCCGGGTCGAAATCGCCGACGCCGTCCACGAAGCCGCCGGTGCGCGCGTACGTCTTGTGGCGCGCGTCGGGGTCTGGGTCGAAGAGGCCCGCCAGATCCCAGCCGCGGTCGGTGGGAAAATCCGAGATCACGTCGCGGCCGTCGGCCACCATCTGCCAGAGGCCCTCGGGGGTGTCGATCCCGCCGGGGAAGCGGCACGACATGCCGACGATGGCGATCGGCTCGCTCGACCGCTCCAGCAGCGCGCGGTTGGTCCGCTTCAGGCGTTCCACCTGGACCAGCGCTTTGCGCAGCGCCTCGGTCGCATGCTGGAGTTGATCAACCATCACTTACCTCGCCTAACCCTCGGCCCGACAGCTGGCCGTTGTTAACCGCAAAATGCGGCTGCCACAGAGCCACGGAAGGTGCCGCACGCCGTGCTGCTCTCCAACACAAGAATGTCGCTGGTGAGTATGGCTAACTCCGACAGGATTTCAAAAACGTCCGATAATTCCGGTTTGTCGAGGCGGACCGGTTTTGACGGGCACGCCCGAGCACACCCGGTGCGCCTTTCCTGGCGCGACTGTACCCGGAGTCGTTGAGCGGCGGTCCGCGACTGGTCAGACACCCGCGCGGCGCCAGCCGTCGGCCGCCCGGGCGGCCCGGATCAGCACTTCGCACAGGTCCCGCAGCTCGGCGGCCCCGGCGCCCTCGTCGAGCGCGGTCGCGACATCCTCGGCCGCGCATCGCACCTGGTACACCCGGTCCGACAGGTCCGCCGCGTCGTCGGCCGAGAGGACCACCGCGTCGGGCGGCAGGGCGGCGGCCCCGTCCGCGTTCAGGCCGCGGCTCAGCGTGGCCCGCTGCTCGTAGGCCCGCTGACGGCAGGACTGCCGGCAGTACTGGCGGCGCCGCCCCATGCCCGAATCGGTCACGTCTCGCCCGCACCAGCGGCAGGGCTGCGGGCGGGCACGGCGGGTCACGCCTGCCGACTTTAGCCCGAAGCGTTCCGCAATCCCGGTATCATGGGGGTTCGCGCCGCGTATGCCGCGTGTCGGCCCGGGAACTACGCGGACCGTCATAACGTTTGCTAAGCGAGCAGATTCGCACCACAGCCAAAAGGATCTGAAGGAGTAGCACACACATGGCCGATCGTGTCCTGAGAGGCAGCCGCCTTGGAGCCGTGAGCTACGAGACCGACCGCAACCACGACCTCGCGCCGCGCCAGATCGCGCGGTACCGCACCGAGAACGGCGAGGAATTCGAGGTCCCGTTCGCCGACGACGCCGAAATCCCCGGCACCTGGCTGTGCCGCAACGGCTTGGAAGGCACCCTGATCGAGGGCGACCTGCCCGAGCCCAAGAAGGTCAAGCCGCCGCGCACGCACTGGGACATGCTGCTCGAGCGCCGCACGATCGAGGAGCTCGAGGAGCTGCTCAAGGAGCGCCTCGAGATCATCCGGTCGCGCCGGCGCGGCTGAGCGCGGCCTTCGGGCCGCCCGGCTAGCCGCGGTTGTCGGAACGGATGACGCCGGTCCGCGCGCCCCTGGCCCGGCGCCCCTCGATGCCCCATCGGGTCACCTTGACCAGCGCCTCGCGGATATTCGATCCGCTCATCTTGGAGACGCCGAGTTCGCGTTCGGTGAAGGTGATCGGCACCTCGGCGATGACGAACCCGTTGCAGACGGTGCGCCAGGTCAGGTCGATCTGGAAGCAGTAGCCCTTGGAGTCGACCCCTTCGAGGCCGATGGTCTCGAGGACTTCGCGGCGGTAGGCGCGGTAGCCGGCGGTGATGTCGTGGACGCCGATGCCCAGCGCCAGGCGCGCGTAGGTGTTGGCCGTCCAGGACAGGGCCCACCGCCGCCACGGCCAGTTGCGCACCGCACCCCCGTCGACGTAGCGCGAGCCGATCGCCAGGTCGGCCCCGGCGTCCACGGCGTCCAACAGCAGGTGCAGTTGCTCGGGCGCGTGGCTGCCGTCGGCGTCCATCTCCACCAGCACCGAGTACTGTCGGCTCAATCCCCAGGCAAAGCCCGCCAGGTACGCCGCGCCGAGGCCGTCCTTGGCGGTGCGGTGCATGACGTGGGTGCGTTCCGGGTCGGCGGCCGCGAGCTCGTCGGCGAGGTCGCCGGTGCCGTCGGGGCTGTTGTCGTCGACGATGAGCAGGTGCGCGTTGGGGCACGCGTCCTTCAGCCGCCCGTGGATCACCGGCAGGTTCTCCCGCTCGTTGAACGTCGGAATGATCACCAGGACGCGCTCGCTGGGACGGTTGCCCGGAACGCGGGGCGCCGGCTGGCCGGTGGTCATGTAGCTCCTCTGTGTCGCCCGAAGTCAGGTCGGCCGCCCTCGTCGGGCGGGGTGTCGTCATCGCCGCCGTCCGGCGGAGTGTGGTCGCCGCCCTGGTCAGGCGGGGTTTCGCCCGGGGCCGCACCGGCGTCGTCGGTTTCACCCCGGGGCCCGGACCTGAGGCGAATCGGACGCGGGAACCACCCATTGTGCCGTATCCCGGCCAGAATGACCGCCCCGGCCGCGGCGACCAGCACCCACTGCAGGATCGGGGCCCACCGCGTGGCCGGGGTCAGCTTGGTCTTGAGCCGAACCTGAATGTCGAGGTAGGCGGGCTGGAAGAAGTCGGTGCGGACCAACTCGGCGCCGTCCGGCGCGATCACGGCGCTGATCCCGGTGGTGCCGGCGACGATGACGTAGCGGTCGTGCTCGACGGCGCGAACCTTGGCGAACGCCAGCTGCTGTTCGCTCATGGTCTGGTTGAAGGTGGCGTTGTTGCTGGGCACGGCCAGCAGCTGCGCGCCGCCCAGGACCGCCTTGCGCGGGGCCCGGTCGAAGATGACCTCCCAGCAGGTGGACACGCCGACCGGCACGCCCGCGACGTGCACGACGCCGCCGCTCTTGCCGGGCACCATGTGGCCCGCGCGGTCGGCGTATCCGGACAGGTGCTTGAAGAGCCACGGCATGGGCAGGTACTCGCCGAAGGGCTGCACGATCTCCTTGTCGTGGCGGTCGGCGGGCCCGGTGACCGGGTTCCACACGATCACGGTGTTGGTGTACGCCGAATTCTCGGGCGTGCGGCCCGGCAGGTCGAGGATGGTGCCGACGACTATCGGCACGCCGATGGCCGCGACGGCCCGCGCGACCTGTTCCGCGGCGTCGGCGTTGAGGAGCGGGTCGATGTCCGAAGAGTTTTCCGGCCAGATCACGAATTGGGGTTGGGGTGCCGCGCCGGCGCGCACGTCCTCGGCCAGCCGCAGCGTCTCGCGGACGTGGTTGTCGAGCACCGCGCGGCGCTGGGCGTTGAAGTCCAGACCCAGCCGCGGCACGTTGCCCTGCACGACCGCGACGGTGACGGCGGGTTCGCCGCCGGCTCCCGCGCCGGAATGCCGCACCTGCGGCCACACGATGACCGCGGCGAACAGCACCAGGCAGATGCAGACGCCGGGCAGCACCACCGCGGGCGGCTTGCCGTCCTGGCCGCCGTCCTCGCGCCCGGCCCGCCACCATTTCGCGATCTCGAGCGCGATGGCGGTGGCGCTGAAGCCGACGAGCATGATCGCCGTCGAGAGCAGCGCGACGCCGCCGAGCTGGGCCAGCGGCAGGAACGGGCCCTGCGCCTGCCCGAAAGCCACCGACCCCCAGGGGAACCCGCCGAACGGAAACACCGACTTCAACCACTCCTGGGCCGCCCACAGCACGGCGAACCAGATCGGCCAGCCGGGCAGCCGCCGCACGCTGACGGCGCACAGGCCGAACAGCCCCGGAAACAGCGCACAGGTCGTCGCCAACGCCAGCCAGGGCGTCGCCCCGACCAGGCTGCTGATCCACGGCAGCAGCGGCACATAGAACGCCAGGCCGAACAGGAATCCGTAACCGAAGCCGCCGCTGGGGGTGGTGGCGGGGTGGATCAGCACCCAGGCCAGCAGCGCGGCGGCGACAACGGCGGCCCACCACCAGTTCAGCGCGGGGAAGCTGGCGAACAGCAGCAGGCCGGCCGCGACCGCGAGGGCCAGGCGCGGCAGCCGGGGCAACACCGCGGCCCGGATCGCGGGCAGCCGCGCGACCGCCGCAACGCCAAGCCCCGAGAGCGCCCGCCGCGGGATCGCGCCCAGCCGCCGCCCCGGCGCGGGACCGTCCCCCGGGCCGTCGGGCGGCTGCTCGACGTCGGGCTCGGCGCGGACGGCGGCGGGTTCTTCGTCCCACTCCGATTCGGCTGCGTCGCCGATCGGGTCGGGGTCGGGGTGGATGGGGAAGTCCTCGGCGCCCTCGTCGGCGGGCTCGTCGTCGCCGACCCCTTCTTTAGCCATAGATGACAGCGCCTCGGTGCACGGTGCGCCGGCAACGCGGCAGGGGGTCGTGGGGGCCCAGGCGCGGCAGGGCGGGCACCCGGGAGCGTGGATCGGTCGACCAGCGCTGGACGGCGTCGCGCGGCGCATGCACGTCGAGGTCCCCGGCGTCCCACACGGCGTAGGAGGCCGGCGCGCCGGGCGCCAGCGTCCCGGCCTGGCCGTCACGGACCCCGGCCGCGCGCCAGCCGCCGCGGGTTGCGGCCGCGAACGCGGCGCGCGCCGAGATCGCGCTGCCCGGGGTGTGGTGGTTGACCGCGGCCCGCACGCCCAGCCACGGGTCGAGGCACGTGACCGGGGCGTCGGAACCGAGCGCGAGGGGCACGCCTTGGGATGCTAACAGCGCCAGGGGGTTGAGCCGGCCGGCTCGTTCGGCGCCCAGACGGCGGGCGTACATGCCGTCGACGCCGCCCCACAGCGCATCGAAAGCGGGCTGCACGCTCGCGATGACGCCCCACGCGCCGAGTTTCGCGGCCTGCTCGGCGGTCACCATCTCGACGTGCTCGAGGCGGTGCCCGCAGCGGGCGACGGCGGTCACCCCGACGTCGGCCACGACCCGTTCGAAGGCGTCGACCGCCGCCGACACCGCGGCGTCGCCGATGACGTGGAATCCGGCGGCGATCTCGGCCTCGGTGCAGGCCCGCACGTGGGCCTCGACGGCGTCGGGGCCCAGGTAGCAGGCGCCGCCGCGGTCGGGCGCGTCGGTGTAGGGCTCGTGCAGCCAGGCGGTGCGCGACCCCAGCGCCCCGTCGACGAACAGGTCGCCGGCCAGCCCGCGCGCTCCGGTCTCGTGTTTGAGGGCACGCGCCTCGGCCGCGGTGGTGATCGCCTGGCCCCAGTAGCCGATCACTTCGACGCCGTGATCGAGGTCGCGCAGCCGCAGCCAGTCGTCGAGGCCGCCGATCTGGGGGCCGGCGCACTCGTGCACCGCGACGATCCCGGCCGCCGCGGCGGCGTCCAGCGCCGCGGCGCGGGCCTCCGCCAGCTGTTCGGCGGTCAGCAGGTCGCGGGCGACGGCGCGGACCAGGTGGTGGGCGTCGCCGGCCAGCGGGCGGTCGGGGCTGAAACCGGTCGCGGCGGGCAGGCCCGGGACCAGCCGCCGCAGGGCCGTCGACGCCAGCGCCGAGTGGACGTCCACGCGCGTCAAGTACGCGGGCCGGTCGCCGAGGGCGGCGTCCAGGTCGGCGGTGCTCGGCGGCGCGCCCTCGGGCCACGACGACTCGTCCCAGCCGTGCCCCCAAATCGGCCGGCCCGGGTGGGCGGCCGCGTAATCCGCGACCATCCGGATGCACTGCGCCCGCGATGTGGCCGGCCGCAGGTCCAGGCCGCTGATGGTCAGGCCGGTCGCGGTCAGGTGAACGTGGCTGTCGACGAATCCCGGCGCGACGAAGCCGCCGTCGAGGTCCTCGACGGCGGCGCCCGGAAACTGGTGGCGCCCCACGTCGTCGCTGCCCAGCCACACGATGACGTCGCCCCGGGTCGCCATGGCGGTGGCGTCGGGGTGCGTCGGGCTATGGATGCGGCCGTTGACCAGCAGCGTGGTGGGAGGGTCGTCCGCGGTCATCAGGCTAAAGCTAGTGCGGCGCGGTCGACCGGGGCCGACTAGTCCCAGGCGGGCTGTCCGGGGAACCCGCCGCGCGGCTCGTTCGGCAGGGCCGGCGGGCGGACGTCCCGGACGTCCACCACCTCGCCGTCGATGTAGCCGCGGCCCTCGCCCGCGTGGCCGCGCGGGACGTCGGCCCCGAACAGCGTCGCATCGGCGATCACCGGCACCCGGCGCCGCAGGCCGCGCATCGCCACGGCGGCCAATCCGGGGGCGGCCGCCGACCGCAGCGGCCGAATCAAGAGCAGCAATCCCAGCACCGTGGTGACCAGCCCGGGAGCCAGCACCAAGACGGCGGCCAGCGTAAGCAGCGCGCCGTCGCTGACCGCGCTGCGCGGTTCGGCCACACCGGAACGCAGGTGCCCGAGCTGGCGGGCCAGGTGCGAACCGGCCATCGGCGCCAACAGGCAGGCCCCGAGCAGGAAGCTCGCCGACAGCACCAGCAGCGTCCAGCCCCATCCCACCGTCCAGACCAGGGCGGCGATCGCGGCGAGCTCGACGACTGCGTAGATGAGCAACAGACGAGGCTCCCTAATGCGTTTGTCAAGCCGCGTTGGTGCTGCCGGCCGGGTTGTAGGGCTGTCGGGTGCGCAACATGGC
>NZ_LQPJ01000011.1 GCF_002101785.1 Mycobacterium palustre | reverse complement strand
TGATGGGGACCCGTTTGGTGGTCCAGTCACTATGCGACTTGGGGTTGGTGGGTCGTGGTCCACTGTAGAGCGAACTCGGCTGGGGTGAGTTCGCCGTGGGCGGAGTGGGGCCGGTTGGCGTTGTAGTCATATCGCCAGTCCTCGATGATCACGCGGGCCTCGCGCAGGGAGTCGAAGCACCACGAGTTGAGCAGTTCATCACGTAGCCTGCCATTGAACGACTCGATGAAAGCGTTCTGCCACGGCGAGCCGGGATCGATGAAAAGTGAACCGGCACTGTTGAATCGGCACCAATCACTCACTGCGTGGGCGACGAACTCAGGACCGTTGTCGAAGCGTACGTAGTGCGGCGCCCCGTGTGTGAGGGCCAGCCGATCCAAGACATCGACCACGCCGTCGGCGTCGATCGATCGGCCGACCTCGATCGCCAGGGCTTCGCGGGTGAACTCATCAATGACGTTCAACATCTTGAGGGTGCGACCGTCGGCGGTGGTGTCGAACTGGAAGTCCATCGCCTAGATGACGTTCGGCCGGATCGGTGACATCGCCCCCACGGCGACGCCGATACCAGTCAGCCGCTTCTTCTTGCGGCGCTGCGGGACACGGAGGCCCTCGTCGCGCCATAACCGGCGGATGCGCTTGTTGTTGACCTTCCAGCCCGCTCGGCGGGCCATCTTGGCTGCCCGCCGCCACCCCCAGCGCGGTCGGTCGGTGGAGAACCGGCGCAGCCAGGCACGTAGCTCGGCCTCCTCGGTGCTCATCGGCGGCGGTGTGAGGCGCATCGTGGAGCGGTGCAGACCAACACCTGCACAGGCGCGGCGTTCGGACACCCCGAACCGCTCACGCAGCACCGTAACGGCACTGCGCTTGCGGTTCGGGGTCAGAAGTTTCCCGCCGAAATCTCCTTGAGCATGTCGATGTCCAGAGCCTGATTGGCGACCAGTTTCTTGAGCCGAACGTTTTCGGCCTCGAGTTCCTTGAGCCGCTTGGCGTCGTTGGCCTTCATGCCGCCGTACTGGGACAACCAGCGATGCCACGTCGATTCCGCGATCTCCAGATGCCGACACACCTCGGCCAGCTCCTGGCCCGACGCAAGCAGCTTGTTGCCCTCAGCGAGCTTGCGGATGATTTGATCCGGCGTATGCCGCCGGCGCTTGTTCGATGCCATGTCGTCGTCGATTCTTCCTGCCCGAACACTCGGGCAACAGATTCCCACAACGACTGGACCACTAAGACGGGCTCACCTCACC
>NZ_LQPJ01000010.1 GCF_002101785.1 Mycobacterium palustre | reverse complement strand
CGGGTGATACGATCCCGGTTCGCCCAGGCCGGGGCCAAGCGTTGGGCCATCATCCTCGTGAGGAGCTCGATTGGCTGACGGTGAATTGAGCGCACGCGAGGCCGAACGCGTCCTGTGGGATGTGGTCGTGGTGGGCACCGGGATGGGCGGCGGGATGCTGGGCTATCAGCTGGCCCGCTGCGGGCGCCGGGTGCTGTTCGTCGAAAAAGGCCGCTCCACGCTGCCCGGTGTGCCCGGCACCATCCGCGCGGCGATGCCCGAACTGGCCGAACCCAAAGCGGCCCGCTCCCCGGCGGCCTACTACGACGCCCTGGCCCGCGCCGGGCGCTCCACCGACGAAATCGAAGACATCAGCCGGCGCGTGCCGCGCCGCTTCGTACCGTTCATCGGCGCCGGCACCGGCGGATCCTCGGCCCTGTACGGCATGGTCTGCGAACGCTTTTTCGTCGGCGACTTCACCCCCCGGCAAAACTTCCGCGACCCCGGCCAGTCCACCGTGCCCGACGCCTGGCCCATCACCTACGACCAGCTGCGGCCCTGGTACGCCCGGGCCGAAAAGCTGCTCGGGGTCCGCGGCCAACCCGACCCGCTGCGCCCCGAGGCCGCCGAGGTCGACCTGCCGCCGGCCCCGCCGTTTTCCCCCGACAACCAACCTTTGGTCAACTACCTGGCCGGCCGCGGCCTGCACCCCTACCACCTGCCCATGGCCTGCGACTACACCGACGGATGCACCACCTGCCAGGCCTACCTGTGCGACAAGGCCTGCAAAAACGACGCCGCCCGCAACGGGCTGCTGCCCGCGCTCACCGAACACGGCGCCCACCTGCTCACCGACTGCCGCGTGGTGCGCCTCGACGCCGACCACACCCACGTCCGCCGCATCATCTGCCAACACCACACCGACACCGTGGCCCTACAAGCCAAAATCGTGGTGCTAGCCGCCGGCGCCCTGGCCACCCCGCTGCTGCTGCTCAACTCCCGCAGCGGCCACTGGCCCCGCGGACTGGCCAACGGCTCCGACTGGGTCGGACGCAACCTCATGCGCCACCTCCTCGA
>NZ_LQPJ01000009.1 GCF_002101785.1 Mycobacterium palustre | reverse complement strand
TCACGCAGCGTGTCCACCAACGCATCCACCCGCGACCGCACACCGGCCACCGTCAACTCGGCGTCAGCAACGGCCTCTGCCATCGACAACTCCCCAGTCACCACCCATGGCTACACCACGACAGCGTCGCGTCGCAGGCCCACAGTTCACGGCTGCCGGAAATCCCCACAAAATCCGGACGCGGTGGGGCCGCTGGCTGCGCGATTTCGCCTGGTCTTCGCCGGCGATGCCAGCGTGCGAACCGTGACGGCGCGCTGGTTTGCAGGACGACCACAAGATCATGATGGTGGAACCACCAGCGATGTGCCAGAAGACAGTCTGGTGCGCCGCCTGGCGATGGCCCACGACGCGAGCCACTACAGGCTGATTCCCGAAAGAGTCGTGCGGGCGCGCAGCCGGGAGGACGTCGCTCGGGAATTCCGTTCGGTTGCAGGCGCAGGGGGCCACGTCACATTGCGCTCAGGGGGTACAAGCCTGTCCGGGCAGGCTTCGGGCGCCGGCACCATGATCGACACCCGAACGCACTTTCAGGCAGTGGAAGTGCTTGATGGAGGCGCGCGGGTCCGGGTGCAGCCCGGGGCGACCTTGAGGACAGTCAACGCGCGGCTCGCCCCCTTCGGCACCCGCTTGGGACCCGACCCGGCCAGCGAGGGCGCCTGCACCGTCGGCGGCGTGATCGCCAACAACTCCTCGGGAATGCGTTGTGGCACACAATGGAACAGCTACTCGACGCTAGACGGGCTCGCTGTCGTACTGGTTGATGGCACCGTGGTGGACACGTCACTGGCCGACGCGGACCTAAGACTGCGGCATGCGCGTCCCGATCTTTACGAAGGGCTGCTGCGGCTGCGGGATCGCGTCAGGGGCAATCACGATTCCATTCGCCGGATCAACCAACTTTATGCGCTCAAGAACACCATGGGCTATTCGCTGAACGCATTCACAGACTTCACCGAGCCTACCGACATTCTCGCCCACCTGATGGTGGGCTCCGAGGGAACGCTCGGATTCGTCAGTGACGTTGTCTTGCGGACGATTCCGATTCGCCGCCATGTCGCCACCGCATTCTTGGTCTTTCCCAGCATCGCAGCCGCAACCGACGCGATCGCGCCGCTGAGCAAAGCTGGCGCGTGCACATTGGAGTTGATCGACGCCGCGTCGTTGAGGGTCTGTCAAGGCGGCGCCTCAACACATCCCGTCCTGCGCTCCCTCGAAGTGCGCGCCCATACGGCTTTGCTTGCCGAGCTCGAGGCGGATAGCCAAGCGGAGCTCAACGATCTGTTGGACGGCGCGGCGACATTGCTCGACGACCTTAATTTGGTTGCTGCCGCCGACTTTGAGCAAGATGCCGCCAGTCGTGCGGCAATGTGGAAGCTTCGCAAAGACCTCTACCCAAGAGTCGCCGCTGCGCGGCCGTCGGGGTCCACCGCACTACTCGAAGACGTCGCCGTCCCGATCACCGCGCTCACCGGCACGGTGAACTCTCTTCATGGGCTGCTGCGCGGGCACGGCTACCACGACAGCGTCACCTTCGGCCACGCTAAAGACGGCAACTTGCATTTCATGATCAGCTGCCGATTTGACGACCCAGCGGAGGTAGACCGGTACGCCGCGTTCAATGAGGATCTGGTTGGCCTGGTGCTGAATGCGGGCGGCACTCTGAAAGCCGAACACGGGACCGGCCGCATGATGGCGCCTTTCGTAGAACGCCAGTTCGGCGCCGAGTTGTATGCCGTGATCCGAGAGGTCAAACGACTATTCGATCCTGCGGTGACCCTTAATCCGGGCGTCGTGGTTTCGGATAACGCGCGCCAACACCTGGCCGATCTCAAGGTCGTTCCGCTCGTCGAAGCGGACATCGACACGTGCACGGACTGCGGGTACTGCGAGCCGATGTGCCCATCTCGGGCCTTGACCACTACCCCTCGACAACGCATTGCATTGTTGCGTGAGGCCAAAAGATTGGCCGGCAGCCAGCGCGCCGGGCTGATGACCGACTACGAATATCACGCCGTGGACACTTGCGCCGCGGATTCGTTGTGTTCGGTCGCCTGCCCAGTGCACATCGACACCGGAGCGTTGATGAAGCGGGCGCGAGCTACCCGGCATTCGTCGGCGGCCCAAAAGGCCGCCGTGCGGGTGGCCGACCGCTTCGGCGTGGCCGTTGCCGGCGCTCGAGCGGGCGTGGGCCTAGCGCGAAAGCTTCCGACATCAATGGCGTCAGCAACGACGTCCGCACTGCGACGAGTCGGCAACCCTGAGTGGATCCCGTCGATGCGGGATCGGCTGCCCGGGCCCGGCCGGCGACGCACAGCGCAGAGTCCGCCCAACGCGACCTATGTCTACTTCCCCGCCTGTGTCACTTCGATTTTCGGGCCCGACTACGACCACCTCCCGGCTCTGGCAGCTCTGGGCGGTGAGGTGGCGCGGGTACCCGAGCAGATCGCTTCGCTGTGCTGTGCGACGCCGTGGGCGTCGAAAGGCTTCTCCGCGGGAGCCCAGCAGATGGCCGAGCGGACCGCCACAGCGCTGTGGCTTGCGTCCGAGGGCGGACGCCTGCCGGTCGTGTGCAACGCGTCCAGTTGCGCATGGGCGTTGCAAACGCTGACCGAGCAGCTTCCCGCGGGTCACCATGCAAAGCACCGTCGACTCAGCGTGCTGGATGCGGTCACGTTCGTGCGGCGTCACGTGATGCCCAAACTCGGCGAATTCACCAAGATTGACACGCTGGCCGTGCATCCCACGTGCGCCGACGTGCACATGAACACCAAAGGCGACGTGCTTGCACTCGCCCACGACATCGCCGACGAGGTGGTCGTACCCACCACCTGGGGTTGTTGCGGCTTCGCCGGCGACCGCGGCCTTCTTCATCCCGAACTCACCGCCGCCGCTACAGCACCGATGGCCGCCGAAATCGCCTCGCGCGAGTTCGGTGCTTACGCGTCGACCAACCGGACCTGCGAGATGGCGATGACGCGGGCCACGGGGGCGCACTACCGCGACATCATCGCCGTCTTATGCGAGGTCGTTATGAGCACCCGCGGGTGAGCCCAACGGAGACGAGTTTCGCCCGTCTTTGCGGTTGCACGGTAAGAATCGGTGACAGTGGATGTCACCGTCCACACAACCGAATTGCGCCGAGAGGATGGTCGCCATGCCCCTTCGTGATCTTCAGACGCTGGACCGGTTACGAGCGTCGGCCCGGGATCGTGAGCGCCGGATTCTATTGCAGGGGGCCGACTTGCTCGGCGTTGCGGGATCTCCCACTTTGACTCGGGGCGACGTGTTGATCGTCGGTGATCGGATCGAGGCCGTCGCGGGCGACCTGTCCGAGGCAGCCGGTCCCTCGACGATCTGTGTCGACATGAGCGATTCGATCTTGCTGCCCGGCCTTGTCGACTCGCACGTCCATGCCTGGGAAGGCCAACTGCGCGGCATCTGTCCGGATGCGGACTTCGAGAACTACCTGGCCCTGGCTCATGGCGCATTTGGGCCACGGTATCGACCAGAAGATATCGCCGTGGGACAGAAGATCACCGCCGCCCATGCGCTCAATGCCGGCATCACCACGATCGTGGACAACAGCCACAACTCCCGAACCCCGCAACACTGTGACGCCGCGGTGGAAGCGCTACAGGACGCCGGCATCCGCGCCGTGTTCTGCGTCGGCGCCCCACTCATGGGTGAGCATTCCTGCAGACTTCCCGCGGATGCTTTGCGTCTGCGCGACGAGTATTTTTCCTCGACGGACCAGCTCCTCACACTGCGCTTGTTCGACATCCACCCCACCGTGGAATCCTGGACATTCGCCGCCGACAACGAGTTCGACCTGTGCGCCGAGATGGGCCACTGGGTCACCAACCTCGACGAGCTCATCGACTCCGGGCTCATGAGCGCCGGCCACACCTACAACCATTGTGTCGGAATATCCGAGAGAGGGTGGAAAGCCTTCTCCGACAATGGGGTTGCCGTCAATGTCGTTCCCCGTTCCGAGCCACAGTTCGGTCTGGGCGAGGCATTTCCCAGCGTCATCGAGGCAGAGCAGCACGGGATCGGCCCTGGAATCAGTTCGGACAACGAGATCGCCTACGGGCTCGACCTTTTGACAGAAATGCGCACCCTGCTCTACCAACAACGGCAGAGGGCCTACGAACTGAGTTTCGCCGGTCATGCCTCGGTGCGGCCGTGGCAGCCGATCGACGTCATCACTGCCGCCACATCGGGCGGGGCCCGCAATGCCGGCCTAGACGGCATCGTCGGCGCCATCGCCCCTGGCTTCAAAGCAGATTTGATCAGCATCGACACCAACGCCTTTCATCTCCGCCCGCGAGCCGACGACGCCGCCGGGACCGTCGTCAACTTCGCCGCGCTTACAGACATCGACGTCGTGTTCGTCGACGGCAATGTCCGCAAGTGGGCGCACGAACTCACCGACACGGATATGGGCTATCTGTTGGCCCGCGCCGACGAATCCCGCGCATACCTGATCGATCAGGCGCAAAAGGCAGGCGCAGGCGCGCGATTGGATCGCATCAGTGCCAACACCGAAAACGCTGCCGTGCGTAATCTGCTCAGTCAGACGGGCCACTAGCCTCGATTTATGAGGAGGATCCAAATCCCCGCCTCGCCAGGGATGTGACGATCGGAGCGCTCGGGGCGTGCTCGTCCGTGCAGATCCGGCCCGGCATCGAACACTGCCATAGACATCCCCGTTGCGACCATCGCGCGCGGTTAATTGTTTCGGAATCGACGAGACGACAAGAACTGGCGGGCGCTGTGGTGCGTAGTTGCAACCCATCCGCTGTGAGACATCGACAAACCCTTCTCGTCCGCCGGATATTTCGCGGTGTGTCCCGTCATTGGAATTCGACGTTGTCGAATTGGACTGGCTTTTCCGTAAACTGCTGCAGGTTGAGATCCTCGACGGCGCGTGCCACTTCGAGACCGAAGAGGTCAGTAGAGGTATCGACGGGGGTAAGCTCACCGCCGCTGGCCATGAGCTTGTCCTGCTGTTGAAACCAGGCGTCGATATCGCTGGTCGTGACCTGGACGCCTGGCCCGACCCCTAGGCGTACTCGGGATGCCCGCCCGGCGCCCACCTCGAAGGCCTCGTTATTGATGCGGTTTGCCGGATGGGCGAGCCAAGCAACGAAGCTGGAGACATGCTCGGGTTGGAAATGCTTTTGCAGGACATCGCGAACAAGTGGATCGGGAATGGCTTCAGACATTCTTGTCCACGCCGAGGGCAGGATGCAGTTCACCGTCACATTCGTACCGATCGCCTCGAGCGCCAAGCTCTTCGTGAAGCCGAAGACCGCAGCTTTGCCCGCGCCGTACGCGGTGAAGCCGGGATTGCCGAGCATCCCCACTGAGGAGACGTTTACGACTTTGCCAGCGTCGGACTGCAGCAAATGCTTCCAGCTTGCCCGCGTCACACCGACCGGGCCCTTGATCAGGGAATCGAATACTTTGTCCCAGCTCTCGGCCGAGACGTCGCCGAATGCCGTCACACCGAGCACCCCGGCGTTGTTGATCAGGACGTCAAGGCGGCCGAACGCGTCGATGGCCGTCGCGACCAGCGCAACGGGATCGTGAACTATGTCGTGGTCGTCGAGCACGGCGTGGCCGCCGCGCTCACAGATCTCGTGCACCACCTGCTGGGCGGCATCTCCGTCGATGTCGTTGACCACAACACGACAACCCGCATCCGCCAGCGCTAGAGCATGAGTCCGTCCCATCCCGCGGCCAGCACCGGTCACGATCGCCACCCGGTTCCCACCGTCGGTGTTAGTCATTCACTGGCCTTTCTCTTGTCATGGTTGGTGGTGTGGCACTGAACCGGCTCATCGCTTTACCGCGCGCAGGCGACACTCGAATCCGTTCGCCGACACTCCCACAGACCGCAAAATCGACGCGAAACAAGCGACAACAACACCGACAACACGTTTGTTAACGCGCAAGCGCCGCGGGCCAAGGCAACGAGGCGTTGTGGTTGGTGTGACTGTGCGAAGCGCCCGACGGCGCGCCTGCGTTTGCGTTGTGTCATCGAAAGAAGCGAACGGCCAGATGGTGAGGCGGGACGCACAGGCGATATCAGCCAGCCCGGTCCCACTCCAGTGGTAGCTGAAGCAAATCCTGGGACAGGATGTGCGGCCGGTATTCGGGAGTGAAATCCGTCGCCAGGCGCAGGCCCGGCAGGCGGTCCGCCAACTTGTTGAGGGCAATCTTGACCTCCAATCGCGCAACCGGAGCGCCGAGGCAGAAATGGGCCAGCTTGCCGAACCCATAATGTTCACGTGCGTTTGGCCGGTCAATGTGAAACTCGGTAGGATTGGGCCACTTCTGTTCGTTCATGTTGGCCTGAGTGAGGACCGGGCACACGACAGCGCCCTCCGGAATGTTCACTCCGCTGAGCACGACATCGCGGGTGGTGTTGCGGAAAGCGAGCTTCGCCGGCGCCTTGAGTCGAAGCGCCTCTTCGATCGCGGACTCCGCCAACGATCGATTGGCTAAGAACCGCTCCCAGTTGCTCCGGTCCCGCAGCAGCAGAAACATCACGTTACCCAGCAGCGTTGCCGTTGTTTCGTTGCCCGCGGCCAACAGGATGATGAAATGATGCCGTAACTCCGCGTCGTTGTAGGCGTTCTGGTTCCCGTCTGACTTCAGGTGCACCAAGGTCGACATCAAATCGTCGGTGGGGTTCGCGCGCCGGGTGTCGATGAGATTTTGGGCGTAGTCATTGAGATCGGCGATATCGGTTGGCTGTGACAGCCTGATTTGGCCCCGGGTGGGCGGTCGAAAGTGGCCCCACCTGTGTGGTCGCGGGTGTGCTGTTG
>NZ_LQPJ01000008.1 GCF_002101785.1 Mycobacterium palustre | reverse complement strand
CGCGGGCGCCGTTGCTGTGGTCGGGCGGGCCTGGCGGGGCCGGCGGGATGGGCGGGACCGGCGCGGTCGGGGCCGCCGGCGCCCCAGCGGGCGGGTCCGGTGGTAGCGGCTTTGCCGGTGGTGTGGGTGGGGCCGGCGGGGCCGGGGGGGCCAGCTGGGGGCTATTCGGATCCGGTGGAGTCGGTGGTGCCGGTGGTGCCGGCGGCCTCGGGGGTGACGGCGGGGCCGGTGGCAGTGGTGGGACCTTCGGGGTGGCCGGCGGTGTCGGCGGCACCGGCGGTGGGGGTGGTCAGGCCGGGCCGGGCGGGGCCGGTGGGGCCGCGGGCATCTTGGGGTCAGGGCTGTTCGGGTTCGCCGGCGCGCCCGGTAGCACCGGTGTGGGCGGCACCGGCGGCAGTGGCGGTCATGGCGGGCTCGGCGGTGCGGCCACCTTCGGGTTTGCGGCTGCCGGCGGGGCCGGTGGGGCCGGTAGCGCTGGCAGCGGCGCCGTCGGCGGTGCCGGCGGTGCCGGCGGGGTCGGCGGGGCCGCGGGCACCGTCACCACCATCACCGGCTTCAACGGCCCGACCGGGGTCGCGGTCAACCCCGGCGGCGACATCTACGTCACCAACTTGGGTAACGGCTCGGTGTCGGTGATCGACCCCACCACCAACACCATCATCGGAAACCCCATCCCCGTCGGCACCGCTCCGTTCGGGGTGGCGGTCAATCCCGGCGGCGACGTCTACGTCACCAATTTCAGCGACGCCACGGTGTCGGTGATCGCCCCCACCACCAACACCATCACCGCCACCATCCCCGTCGGCTCGAATCCGTTCGGGGTGGCGGTCAACCCCGGCGGCGACGTCTACGTCACCAACACGGGCGGCACAGTGTCGGCGATCGACCCCGCCACCAACACCGTCACCGCCACCATCACCGTCGGCAGCGGCGCGTTCGGGGTGGCGGTCGACCCCGCCACCGGCGCCGTCTACGTCTGCAACCGGTTCGACAACACCGTGTCGGTGATTAGCGCGTAGCAATTTAGCGGTTCCTCAGCGGGGCGCGCCGCGTTCACCGGTGTGGGTGCGGCGGATTGCGGTGATCGCGGTGGGCCCGTGGCGGCGGCTTTACCCATCTTGTATTCAATCGACTGGGTATTCGATCGACCGTGGTTGGGACCCTCTGGGCCACAACGATCGTCGCGAACCGAGGGCGTTCGCATCCGGGTCGCCGCGCGGGCCTGCTGATGTCGGCGTCCCCACCACAGCATCGGTGAATTGGACTGGCTGGCCGTGATATTCATCCGCTCGGCGGCGCTCCTAGCGCTGTCTGCGCCGGGGATTCGGGCGATACGAGATTGGGACTCTGCGCTGGGTGATCGCCACGTCGCAGGTCCACCACTGGCATTACGCCCGCGAGTCGTCGATACGCTCTTTGCCCAAAGGCTATCTACGCCAACTCATTTGGCCGCTGCGTGCGGCCCGAAAACCGTCAGCGAGCTACAGCTCGCCGGCGTCGATGGCGTCCTTGACCTCCTGGGCGTGGGCGACCTGCTCGGGTGTATAGCCGATGAGCAGCGCCGCGCCGCCGACGATCACGGCCACCCCGGCCACCCACAGCAGCCCGTAGGTGCAGCCGTGATCCAGCGCCTGCAGTTGCGCGTCGTTCATGAACTTCACCGGGCCGTTGGTGCCGCCCAGGTACAAGGTGCGGGAGGTGATCACGGCCTGGATGACGGCCAGTACCAGCGGCCCGCCCAGGCTCTGCAGCATCAGCGCGATGGCAGACACCGGGCCGATCTGGTCGAAGCCGACACCGGCGATGGCCGACAGGGTCAGCGGGACCACGCAGATGCCGATCCCGATCCCGCCGACGACGATGGGCGCCACCAGGTTCGGGAAGTAGGGCACGCCGCGGTGCATGAAGAACGAGCCGTAAATCATCGCCCAGAACAGCAGCAGGCCGCCGCCGATCGTCAGCACCCGCGGGGAGAACCGGGACACCAGCTGCGAGGAGATGCCCAGCCCGATCCCCATCGCGATGACAAACGGGATGAAGCCGACGCCGGCCCGCAGCGCGCTGTAGCCGAGGATGTCCTGCACGTACAGGCCGATGCACACGGTCAGGCTGAACATGAGCCCGCCGGCCAAAAAGATCGCCACGAAGGTGACCAGCCGGTTGCGGTCGAAGAACAGGGCGAACGGCACCACCGGGTTTTCGGCGGTGCGTTCCACCACGACGAAGGCGAGCGCGGCGGCCAACGCGACGCAGGCGGAGCCGATGGTGGTGACCGAGATCCAGCCCCGTTCGGGGCCCATCGAGAAGGCGAACACCGCGGCGGTGCAGGCCAGCGTGGCCAGCATGGCCCCGGTGGCGTCCAGCTTCATGCGCTCGCGGTTGGTCTCGCGCAGCGCGGTGCGGGCCAGATAGATCATCACCAGCCCGATCGGGACGTTCACCAAAAACGCCAGCCGCCACGACACCTCGGTCAGCGCGCCGCCGACCACCAGGCCCATCACCGACCCGACCGCGGTCATGGCGGCGAACACCGCCGTCGCGGCGTTGCGGGCCGGCCCCTTGGGGAAGGTGGTGGCCACCAGCGCGAGGCCGGTCGGCGAGGCGATGGCCGACCCGATGCCCTGCAGCAGCCGCGCGATGACCATGGTCGCCTCGTCCCAGGCGACCGCGCACAGCACCGAGGAGATGGTGAACAGCGCGACGCCGACGATGAAGGTGCGCTTGCGGCCGATCGTGTCGCCGAGGCGCCCGCCGAGCAGCATCAGCCCGCCGAAGGTCAGCACATACGCGGTGATGACCCAGCTGCGGCCGGCGTCGGACAGGCTCAGGTCGTTCTGGATTTTAGGGAGCGCGACGATGGCGACGGTGCTGTCCATGGTGGCCAGCAGCTGCATGCCGCCGATGGCGATGACCGCCGCGATGAACCGCCAGGAAGGCAGCCACGCGGGGTAATACCGGCTGATGCGTGAGGTGGCGGTCTCCGCCGAGCGCGGGGCGCGCACCGGGGCCGGACGATCGGGGCGCGCCGCGGTCCAATTCTGGGCAGCGCGCTCGGTGTCGTTGAGAGCCGTCATAATGGATTACCTTACAGTAATCTTAAGATCCGTTTAAACGCCGAAAGCCGCTCAGGCCCACAACGGCACCGATCACGATGATCGCGGGAGGTCGGATCCCCTCGGCGCGGATCTTCTCCGGCGTGTCGGCGAGGGTGGCCCACAACGTGCGCTGGGCCGCCGTCGTCCCGTGTTGGACCACCAGCACCGGCGTATCCGCACGTCGGCCCCCCTTGAGCAGCACGTCGGCGAAAAGCTCGATGCGTTCGACGGCCATCAGCAAAACGATCGTGCCCGTCATCGCCGCCAGTGCGTCCCAATTCACTAACGATTCGGGGTGCCCCGGCGCAACATGGCCGCTGACCACGACGAATTCGTGGTTTATCGCCCGGTGCGTGACCGGGACGCCGGCCAGGGCCGGCACGCCTATGGCGCTCGTCACGCCGGGCACCACCGTCACCGGAATCCCGGCCTCGGCGCAGGCGAGCACCTCCTCGTAGCCGCGCGCGAACACGAACGGGTCCCCGCCCTTGAGGCGGACGACGAAGCTGCCCGAGCGCGCCCGTTCGATCATGACGTCGTTGATCGCGTCCTGGGCCATGGCCCGCCCGTACGGGATCTTGGCGGCGTCGATGACCTCGACGTGCGGTGGCAGCTCGGCGAGCAGCTCGGGCGGCGCCAGCCGGTCGGCGACCACCACGTCGGCGTGGGCGAGCAGGCGCCGGCCGCGCACGGTGATCAGCTCGGGGTCGCCGGGCCCGCCGCCGACCAGCGCCACCCCGCCGCGCACGACGTCCTCGCTGTCGGGGGTGTCCACGGTGACGACGCCGCGCTGCAGCGCCTCGCGGATCGCCGAGCGGATCGCCGCCGACCGGCGGTGCTCGCCGCCGGCCAGCACCCCGACCGACAGCCCGGCGTAGCTGAAGCTCGCCGGGGTCACCGCGGTGCCCTCGACGGCGACGTCGGCGCGGACGCAGAAGATGCGGCGGCGTTCGGCCTCGGCGACGACGGCCGCGTTGACCTCGGCGTCGTCGGTGGCCGCGATCGCGTACCAGGCGCCCTCCAGGTCGCCGTCGCGGTATTCGCGCAGCGACAGCACGATGCCGGCCATGGCTTCGACGGCGCGGGTCGCGGTGCGCGAGATGACGTGCACGTCGGCGCCGCTGGCGATGAGCAGCGGCAACCGGCGCTGCGCGACCGTGCCCCCGCCGACCACGACGACCTTCTTGCCGGCCAGCCGCAGCCCGGCCAGGTAGGCGCTTTCGGTCTCGGTCACCCGCCAAGCCTAGAAGCTGCGGTCAGCGGCCGCGGGCGGCGGCGTGTGCGACGAAACGCGCCACGGCGCCCGGCGCGGCCGCCGGGTGGGTGTGCAGGTATGACGCGTGCACCCCGGCGTGTACGACGCCCTCGCGCACGTCCGCTCCGTCGCCGCGGTACGCCCACGCGGGCCGGTAGCCCCCGGTGAAAGTGACCGCGGTCCGGTGGAATTCGTGCCCGACGGCCCGCTGGCCGACGGTGTAAAGCGGCGAATCGGTCGCGGCGACGGCGTCGCGGTAGGCCAGCGTGAGGCGCGGTGTCAACCGCGCCGATCCCGCGAGCACCCCGCACATCGGGCGCCCGTCAAGATCGGAGGCCAAATAGATCAGCCCCGCGCATTCGGCGTGCACCGGCGCCCCGGCGGCGGCCAGCTCGCGGATCTGGCGGCGGACGGCGTGGTTGGCCGACAGCTCGGCGGTGAACTGCTCGGGGAAGCCGCCGGGCAGCAGCACGGCGCCGGCGCCGTCGGGCAACGCGTCGGCCAAGGGGTCGAACTCGGCCACGTCGGCGCCGGCGGCGCGGAGCAGCTCGGCGTGTTCGGCGTAGCCGAAGCTGAACGCCTTGCCGGTGGCCATCGCGACGACCGCCCGGCCGGGCCGGCCCTGCCCCACCGCCGCGGCGGGGTCCCACGGCGCGTCGGCGCACCCGCACCCCGCGGCCGCGACGACGGCGGCCAGGTCGACGTGCGCGGCCACCAGGGCGGTCATCGCCTCGACCGCGGCCCGCGCGCGGCGGCCGTACTCGACGGCCGTGACGAGGCCGAGATACCTTGAGGGAACCTCTAATTCGGCGGTGCGCGGAATGGCGCCCAGCACCGGGACGCCGGCCCGCTCGCACGCCTGCCGCAGCACCTGTTCGTGGCGGGCCGAACCGACCCGATTGAGGATCACGCCGCACACCCGGGTCGCGGCGTCGAACGTCGAAAAGCCGTGCAGCAGTGCGGCGATGCTGTGGCTTTGGCCGCGCGCGTCGACCACCAGGATCACCGGGGCGCCCAGCAGGCGGGCGACGTGGGCGGTGGAGCCGGCCGCGGGGGCGGTCACGGTGGTGCCGATGCGCCCGTCGAAGAGGCCCATCACGCCTTCCACCACGGCGATGTCGGCGCCGGCGGCGCCGTGGGCGTACAGCGGCCCGATCAGCCGCTCCCCCACCAGCACCGGGTCGAGGTTGCGGCCCGGCCGCCCGGCGGCCAGGCCGTGGTAGCCGGGGTCGATGAAGTCCGGGCCGATTTTGAACGGCGCCACCGCGTGGCCGGCCCGCCGCAACGCCCCGATCAAACCCGTTGCCACCGTGGTCTTTCCGCTGCCCGACGCGGGCGCGGCGATGACGACCGCGGGGACGTTCACCACCGCCCCCGCATCGACCGCGAGCGAGCGTGTTTGCACGGCGACACGCCGCGGGGCGCGTCATTCTGCGCACGCTCGCGCGCCGGTGCGGGGACGTTCACCACTCGATGCCCTTCTGCCCCTTGCGGCCGGCGTCCATGGGGTGCTTGACCTTGGTCATCTCGGTGACCAGGTCGGCGGCCTCGGCCAGCCGCGGCGGGGCGTCACGCCCGGTGATCACGACGTGCTGGTGACCGGGCCGGGCCAGCAGGGCGGCCACCACGGCGTCGACGTCGACCCAGCCCCACTTCAGCGGGTAGGTGAACTCGTCGAGCACGTAGAAGTCGTGGCGCTCGGCCGCGAGCCTTCGCGCGATCTCGGCCCAGCCGTCGGCCGCGGCGGCGGCGTGGTCGACGTCGCTGCCGGCCTTGCGGGCCCACGACCAGCCCGCGCCCATCTTGTGCCACTCGACGGGCCCGCCGATCCCGTCCCGCTCGTGCAGCTCGCCGAGCCGGGCGAAGGCCGCCTCCTCGCCGACCTTCCACTTGGCGCTCTTGACAAACTGGAACACGGCCACGCTCAGGCCGGCGTTCCAGGCCCGCAACGCCATGCCGAACGCGGCCGTCGACTTGCCCTTGCCGGGCCCGGTGTGCACCGCCAGCACGGGCGTGTTGCGCCGGGCCCGGGTGGTCAGGCCGTCGTCGGGCACCTGCAGCGGTTTTCCTTGTGGCATCGGCGGTTACCTCAGGCGACGCTGCGCACGGCGCGCGTCAGATGGTCGGCGCGCAATTGCTCCAGCCGTACCGCGGGCGCGCCGAGCTGGCGGGCGAGTTGGCCGGCCAATCCCAGCCGCACATATGACGTCTCGCAGTCGACGACCACGGCGGCCGCACCTTCGGCGGCCAGCCGGGCCGCCGCGATCCTGCTGCGCCCCAACGGATCTGGGCCGCCGGTGGCGCGGCCGTCGGTGAGCACCACCACCAGCGGGCGGCGCGCGCGGTCGCGCGCCCGTTCCCGGATGATCAACTCGCGGGCGGCCAGCAGGCCCTCGGCCAGCGGGGTCTTGCCGCCGGTGTCGAAGCGGGCCAGCCGCCGGCCGGCGATGTGCGCCGACGACGTCGGCGGCAGCAGCAGCCGCGACCGCTGCCCGCGGAACGTGATGACCGCGACCTTGTCGCGGCGCTGGTAGGCGTCGCGCAGCAGCGACAGGGTGGCGCCGCTGACCGCGCCCATCCGGTCGCGGGCGGCCATCGACCCCGAGGCGTCGACGACGAAGATCACCAGGTTGCCCTCGCGCCCTTCGCGGATGGCGCGGCGCACGTCGCCCGGCCCGGGCCGCAGCGGGCCGGCCCCGGCGCGCTCGGCGGCCGACAGCAGGGTGGCGAACAGGTGCAGCCCGTGCCCGGCGGCGTCGTCCCCGACAGTGCCCTCAGCGGCCGCGATCACGCTGCCGGAGGCGTTGCGGGCCCGCGACCGCCGCCCCGGGGCGCCCGCGCCGACGCCGGGCACGGTCAGCGCCCGGGTGCGGAACGTCTGCGACGGGGGCGCGCTGGGTCTCGTAGCCGTATGCGGCTTCGAATCTGGTTGTGCGTCAACGGGATCCACGCCGTTGCCGCCGCCCGGCGGGTCGGGTTCGGGCTCGGGCGGCGGGTCGTCGCCGCCGGCGCGGGCTAAAGCTTCGTCCAGCTGGTCGCGGTCGATGCCGGGATCGTCGAAGGGGTCGCGGCGGCGCCGATGCGGCAGGGCCAGCTCGGCGGCCACCCGGACGTCCTGCTCGGTCACGGCGCCGGCCCCGCGCCAGGCGGCGTGTGCGACGGCGGTGCGGGCCACCACCAGGTCGGCCCGCATGCCGTCGACGTCGAACGCCGCGCACAGCGCCGCGATGCGCCGTAACTCGTTGTCGGGCAACGCGACGTCGTCGACCAGTGCGCGCGCGGCGGCGATCCGGCGGGCCAGCTCGGCGTCGGCCTCGGCGTGGCGCTCGGCGAACGCGTCGGGGTCGGCCTCGTAGGCCATCCGCTGCCGGATCACCTGCATGCGGACCTCGACGTCGCGGGACGCGTGCACGTCGACGGTGAGGCCGAACCGGTCCAGCAGTTGCGGGCGCAGTTCGCCCTCTTCGGGATTCATCGTGCCGATCAGCACGAACCGGGCCTCGTGCGAATGCGAGATGCCGTCGCGCTCGACGTGCACCCGTCCCATCGCCGCCGCGTCGAGCAGCACGTCGACCAGGTGGTCGTGCAGCAGGTTGACCTCGTCGACGTAGAGCACGCCGCCGTGGGCGCGGGCCAGCAGCCCAGGCGAAAACGCGTGCTCGCCGTCGCGCAGCACCCGCTGCAAATCCAGGGAGCCGATCACCCGGTCTTCGGTTGCGCCCAAAGGCATTTCGACGAGACCGGTCCCCTTGCCCCCGGTCGCCGCGGACAGCAGCGCCGCCAGCCCCCGCACCGCCGTCGACTTCGCGGTGCCCTTCTCGCCGCGGATCAGCGCGCCGCCGATCTCGGGGCGCACCGCGCACAGCAGCAGCGCCAGGCGCAGCTGGTCCTGCCCGACGATGGCGCTGAACGGGTACGGCTTCACGGCAGCTCCGCCTGGGGTGGCAACGGGCGAGCGGGTTTCAGCATGGGCACGTGCGGGATCCCGTCGTCGACGAAATCGTCGCCGTCGCGCACGAATCCGTGCTGGGCGTACATGTCGGCCAGGTAGGTTTGCGCGTCGATCCGGCACGGGTAGTCGCCGACCTCGGCCAGCGCCGCGCGCAGCAGCCGCGTGGTGTGGCCCTGGCCGCGGGCGCTGCGCTTGGTGCACAGCCGGCCGATCCGGAACGCCTTCTCGCCCCCGGCATGCTCCTCCATCAGCCGCAGGGTGCAGATCACCTCGCCGTCGGGCGTTTCCAGCCAGAAGTGCCGCGTCTCGGCGAGCAGGTCGCGCCCGTCGAGCTCCGGGTACGGGCAGGCCTGTTCGACGACGAACACCTCCACCCGCAGCTTGAGCAGCTCGTAGAGGGTCGCGGCGTCGAGGTCTTTCGACCAGCTGCGGCGCAACGTTTCGGTCATGAGCGCACCCGCGGCTCCAGTTGCAACACCTTGGTCCCCCACAACCACACCTCGTCGAACAGCTTTGGCTCATTGGACAACTCCACGCCCAGCGACGGCACCATCTCCTTCAAGGTGGGCAACCACGACCGGTACCGGCCGGAAAAGCAGCGCGCCAGCACGTCGAGCATGGCCGAAACGGCGGTCGACGCCCCCGGGGAGCCGCCCAGCAGCCCGGCGATGCTGCCGTCGGCGGCGGCGAGCACGGTCGTGTCGAAGTCGAGCACCCCGCCCCTGCGCCTGTCCCGCCGGATCACCTGCACCCGCTGGCCGGCGACCGTCAGCTCCCAGTCGGAATCGGCGGCGCTGGGGACGAATTCGCGCAGCGCGCGCACCCGGTCGGCCTCGGAGAGCCGCAGCTGGCCGATCAGGTAGTTGACCAGCCTCAGCTGGGTGATTCCAACGCCGAGCATCGACAGCGCGTTGTCCGGCCTGATCGAGCGGGGCAGGTCGCTGAAATGGCCGTGCTTCAAGAACTTCGGCGACCAGCCGGCATACGGCCCGAACACCAGCCACGCCTTGCCGTTGACGAGGCGAAGATCGAGGTGCAGGGCGCCCAGCGGCGGCGCTCCCGGCGCCGGGACGCCGTAGACCTTGGCGCGGTGGGCGGCGGTGAGCGCGGGCTTGCCGGCGCGCAGAAAGCGGCCGCCGATCGGGAAGCCGGCGAAGCCCTTGACCTCGCCGACGCCCGACCGCTGCAGCAACCGCAGCGCGTCGCCGCCGGCGCCGACGAAGACGAATCCGGCGTCCAGCCGCCGCTTTTCACCGGTGCGGCGGTTGCGAACGAGCAGGGTCCAGGTGCCGTCGGACTGGCGGGTCAGGGTGCGGACCTCGTGGCCGAAGAGCGCGGTGGCGCCGCCCCGCACGCAGAAGGCGACGAGCTGTCGTGCGAGCGCGCCGAAGTCGACGTCGGTGCCGTCGGGGGCCCAGTTGAGCGCGACCGGCTCCGAGAAGTCGCGCCCGGCGGCCATCAGCGGCAGCCGGCGCGCGAACTCGTCCGGGTCGTCGATCAGCTCGGTGCGCGCGAACAGCGGGTTGCCGGCCAGCGCCCGGCGGCGGCGCCGCAGGTAGTCGACGCCGTGCGCCCCGCGCACGAAGCTGACGTGCGGGATCGGGTTGCAGAAGCCGCGGTCTGTCAGGATGCCGTTGTCGACGGCGTACGCCCAGAACTGGCGGGTCACCTGGAACTGCTCGTTGATGCGGACGGCCTTGCCGATGTCGATCGACCCGTCGGGGCGCTGCGGGGTGTAGTTCAGCTCGCACAGCGCCGAGTGCCCGGTGCCGGCGTTGTTCCACGGGTCGCTGCTCTCCCCGGCGACGGCGTCCAGCCGCTCGATGAAGGTGATCGACCACTGCGGTTCCAGCCGCCTCAGCAACGCCCCGAGCGTGGCGCTCATGATCCCGGCGCCCACCAGCACGACGTCGGAGCGTGCCGTCCTGGCTAGCTGTGACACCGGATCGCTGGTCCTTCCCTCGCAGAACGCCGGTCCCAGGTTATCCCGCCGCGATCGGAGGCTCTGACGTCGTGCGGCCTCCCCGTGGCCAGCAACACCTTTAAGCTGGCCTCGTGACTGGCGGGGTGACTGGCGGGGCGACCGGCTGGGTGCCCGATGTGCTGCCCGACTATTGGCAGCGCACGATCCCGCTGGGGGCCGACCCGGCCGGCGAGGGCGACATCGTGGCAACGCTGGTCCGTCGCGGCGAGCCCGCCAAGGCGCGTGGCTCGTCTTGGACCCGCCACGCGGTGCTGGCCGTGCACGGCTACACCGACTACTTCTTCAACACGGCGCTGGCCGATCACTTCGCGGGCCGGGGCTTCGCCTTCTACGCGCTGGACCTGCAGAAGTGCGGCCGCTCGCGCCGCGACGGGCAGACCCCCCACTTCATCACCGACCTGGCCCACTACGACGCCGAACTTAAACGCGCCCTGTCGATCCTCCAGGAAGACGGCCCCGCCCGGGTGCTGGTGTACGGCCACTCCTCGGGCGGGCTCGTCGTGTCGCTGTGGCTGGACCGGTTGCGCCGGCGCGATCCGGCGGCGCACGCCACCGTCGGCGGCCTGGTGCTCAACAGCCCGTTCCTGGACCTGCGGGGCCCGGCGGTGCTGCGCCTGCCGGTCACCACGGCGCTGCTGGCCGGCCTGTCCCGGGTGCGGTCCAAGGGCGTGGTGCGCTCGCCCGCCGTGGGCGGCTACGGGACCACCCTGCACCGCGACTACCACGGCGAGTTCGATTACAACCTGCAGTGGAAACCGGTGGGCGGCTTCCCCATCACCGCGGGGTGGTTGCACGCGATCCGCCGCGGCCACGCCCGGCTGCATCGCGGGCTCGACGTGGGGGTGCCGAACCTGATCCTGCGCTCGGATCACACCGTCCGCGAATCCGACGATCCGGCGGCCATGCAATGCGGCGACGCGGTGCTCGACGTCGCCCAGATCGCCCGGTGGGCCGGCTGCATCGGGAACCGCAGCACCATCGTGCCGGTCACCGACGCCAAGCACGACGTCTTCCTGTCGATCGCGGGCCCGCGCGAGGCGGCCTACCGCGAACTCGACGCGTGGCTCGACGCCTACCTGCGCACCGACCGCACCGGCGACAGCCGAGCCTCGGCGCTTGCGTGGAAGGAGTGACGGCCTGGACATGGAAACCTACGACATCGCGATCATCGGAACCGGCTCGGGCAACAGCATTCTCGACGACCGCTACGCCCGCAAGCGGGCCGCGATCTGCGAGCAGGGCGCCTTCGGTGGGACGTGCCTGAACGTCGGGTGCATCCCGACGAAGATGTTCGTCTACGCCGCCGAGGTCGCCGCGACGGTTCGCGGCGCGGCCCGGTACGGCATCGACGCCCACGTCGACCGGGTGCGCTGGGACGACATCGTCTCGCGCGTCTTCGGCCGCATCGACCCGATCTCGATGAGCGGTGCGGACTATCGGCGCGCGTCCCCCAACGTCGACGTCTACCCCCAGCACGCCCGGTTCGGGCCGGTGCAACCCGACGGCCGCTACCTGTTGCGCACCGACGCCGGAGAGGAATTCGCCGCCGACCAGGTGGTCATCGCGGCGGGTTCGCGCCCGGTGATCCCGGCCGCGATCCTGGCCTCCGGCGTCCGCTACCACACCAGCGACACCATCATGCGGATCGCCGAGCTGCCCGAGCACCTCGTGATCGTCGGAAGCGGTTTCGTGGCAGCCGAATTCGCGCACGTGTTCGCCGCGCTGGGGGTGCGGGTCACGTTGGTGATCCGGGGCGCCACCATGCTGCGCCACTTCGACGACACCATTTGCGAACGATTCACCCGCATCGCCTCGACCAAGTGGGAGCTGCGCACGCACCGCAACGTCGTGGCGGCGGCGAACCGCGGCCCCGGCGTGGCGCTCGAGCTCGACGACGGTTCGGTGATCGACGCCGATCTGCTCCTGGTGGCCACCGGCCGGGTATCCAACGCCGACCTGCTCGACGCCGAGCAGGCGGGCGTCGACGTCGAGAACGGCCGCGTGGCGGTCGACGAATACCAACGGACCTCGGCGCGCGGCGTTTTCGCGCTCGGCGACGTCTCCTCGCCGCATCAGCTCAAGCACGTCGCCAATCACGAGGCCCGCGTGGTGCAACACAACCTGCTGTGCGACTGGGACGACACCGACGCCATGGTGCGGACCGATCACCGCTTCGTGCCGTCGGCGGTGTTCACCGACCCGCAGCTGGCGACCGTCGGGTTGACCGAAAACCAGGCCATCGCAAGGGGATTCGACATCACCGTGGCCATCCAGGACTACGGCGACGTCGCGTACGGCTGGGCGATGGAGGACACCACCGGCATCGTCAAGCTCATCGGCGAGCGCAACAGCGGCTGCCTGCTGGGCGCCCACATCATGGGCCACCAGGCCTCGTCGATCATCCAGCCGCTGATCCAGGCGATGAGCTTCGGGCTGACCGCCCGCGAGATGGCGCGCGGCCAGTACTGGATCCACCCGGCGCTGCCCGAAGTGGTCGAAAACGCGCTACTCGCCCTGTGCTGAGCCGCCGCCGCCCTGACACCGCGGGCACAACCCGCGCAGCGTGAGGCCCGCGGCCTCCGACAGGGCGAACGAACTGCCCGCCATCGCGTGCTCGAGCGCGGAGCTCAGCTGCCGGGCGGGCACCTCGATGATCGACCCGCACCGCGTGCACACCGCGTGGTGGTGCGGGGCGGTGGCCAGGCCGTAGGTGGTGATGCCGCCGTCGAGGGTGAGCGCGTGCAGCAGGCCCTGCTCGACCAGCGTGGTCACCGTGCGATAGATGGTCGCCACGTCGGGCGGCTGGGTGCCGGGCGGCAGGCAGGCCCGCACCCGCCGGTGGATCTCGGCCACCGGCAGGTGCCCGTTGACCGGCTCGAGCACCGCCAGCACCTGGATCCGCGACGCCATCCGCCGCAGCCCGCGGGCGCGCAGGAAGTCACCCATCCGCTCGGTGACGGCGGGGTCCAGGGCCGACGGCTTGGGCGTCACCCGTTCAGTGTCGCGCCCCGCACCCGCGATTGCCAGTTATCGCCGGAACCGTGGCCGGCCGGCCGTCGCGGTGTAGACAGTGCTCATGGGCGAAGCTTCCGGCGGGCACGGGTGAGGCGCGATGCATGAGCTGTCGCTGTGCCAGGCGATCGCCGGCGTGGTCAAAAGCCACGCCGGCGACCGGCACGTCGACGTGGTGCGGGTGCGGATCGGGGCGCTGCGCCAGGTGGTGCCGGAATCGCTGGCGTTCTGCTGGACGCTGGTCCGCGACGCCGAGGACATGCCGGACGCCGAACTGGAGCTCGAGTGCGTGGGCGCGGAAGTCAAATGCCGGTCCTGCGGGCGGCACTCGGCGATCACCTCGGCCTGGTCCATCTGGTGCCCGCGGTGCGACAGCTCCGATGTAGAGGTGTTGCACGGCAACGAGTTTCTGGTGACCTCGCTCGACGTCTCCTAGAGCACCCGCTCGCTTGAGCGTTGCCGGCGGCGCGTGGCCGTCGCTTTGTCCGCGCGGCTTCAAAGCGGTCCTGGGCCGCAGGCATTGCGTTATCGGTCACCGGGTTTCGCCGATCGGTCGGCCGGCGGACCCTCGGGGCTTTCGCCGGGCGTTAGGATTTCGGCATGCGCTTTGCGAATCCAGACTGAATGGATTGCATGATGGGTAGATTTCACCGCCACGACGACGGGGCCGTGCACACCCACGGACGCGACGAGCCGGGCCACGGGCACGGCGACCACGGCGGCTACCGAACGGGCGCGCAGCGCATCGACGTGCTCGAGGCGATCTTCGCCGAAAACGACCTTCTCGCCGAAACCAACCGGGCGGCATTCGACAGCAACGGGATCCGCACGCTGAACCTGATGAGCTCCCCCGGGTCGGGAAAGACGACCATCCTGGCGGCCACGCTCGACGAGCTGGCCGCCGAATTGGCCATCGGCGTGATCGAAGGCGACATCGCCACCGACCTCGACGCGGCCAAGCTCGGCGGCCGCGGCGCCCAGGTGTCGTTGCTGAACACCAGCAACGGGTTTGGCGGCGAATGCCACCTGGACGCGCCGATGGTCAACCGGGCGCTGCCGGGCCTCGACCTGTCCCGCCTGGACCTGGTGATCATCGAGAACGTCGGCAACCTGGTCTGCCCGGCGGAGTTCGACGTCGGCGAGCACGCCAAGGCGATGGTGTACTCCGTGACCGAGGGTGAGGACAAGCCGCTGAAGTACCCGGTGATGTTCCGGGCGGTGGATGTGGTGCTGCTGAACAAGATTGACCTGGTGCCGTACCTGGATGTCGACGTGGACAGCTGCATGGCGCACGTGCGCAAAGTCAACGCGACCGCCACCATCCTGCCGGTCAGCGCGCGCACCGGAGCCGGCATGGGCGCCTGGTTCGGGTGGCTGCGGCGCTTCGTGCGCGAGCCCGATTCCTGATGCGGCCCGGTCGCGGGATGACTTTCCTGCGAACCGCTCGCATGAGGGCCGAAGCGCCGTTGCCGTGCGGGCACACCCGTCGCCGAGCGGTGCCATCGCGCGCCGGAATCCGCTGCGGTGCAAGGGGTTGCGGCCCTCGCCGAAACCTATGGAACCGCTGTGTGGCTGCCGGCGATCCGCGGACCGTTGACAACGCTGGACGGCGGGAGTAGACCCAGATTCAGCGCTGCGCAAGTGGGCCGATGGTCGACTCCGGCGGCGCGAGGAGCCATTCAGCCCGGCTCCGGAAAGCTGCAACATGCCAACGGAAGCGGCGGTCAAAGCGGAAGAAACATTGATTCACGTTCTATGGATCAATGCGGGGCTAAGTTGCGACGGCGATTCGGTGGCGTTGACTGCCGCCACCCAACCCAGCGTCGAGGAAATCGCCCTCGGCGCGCTCCCGGGCCTGCCCAAGGTCGCGGTGCACTGGCCCCTGATCGATTTCGAGTGCGGGCCCAGCGGGGGGGCCGACGACTTTCTCGCCTGGTTCTTCAAGGCCGACCGCGGCGAGCTGGAGCCCTTCGTCCTCGTCGTCGAAGGGTCGATCCCCAACGAGAAAATCAAGGACGAGGGCTACTGGTGCGGCTTCGGCAACGACCCGGCCACCGGCCAGCCGATGACCACCAGCGAGTGGCTGGACCGGTTGGCGCCCAAGGCCACCGCGATCGTGGCGGTGGGCACCTGCGCCACCTACGGCGGCATCCACGCGATGGCCGGCAATCCGACCGGGGCGATGGGCGTGCCGGACTACCTCGGATGGGGCTGGAAGAGCAAGGCCGGCATTCCGATCGTCTGCGTCCCGGGCTGCCCGATCCATCCCGACAACCTGTCGGAGACGCTGACCTACCTGCTCTACATGGCCACCGGCCAGGCGCCGATGATCCCGCTCGACGACGCGCTGCGCCCGACGTGGTTGTTCGGCAAGACCGTGCACGAGGGCTGTGACCGTGCCGGCTACTACGAGCAGGGCGATTTCGCCCACGAGTACGGGTCCCCGAAATGCATTGTCAAGCTTGGCTGTTGGGGGCCCGTCGTGAAGTGCAACGTGCCCAAGCGGGGCTGGATCAACGGCGTCGGGGGTTGCCCCAACGTCGGCGGCATCTGCATCGGGTGCACCATGCCGGGCTTCCCGGACAAGTTCATGCCGTTCATGGACGAGCCGCCGGGCGGCAAGATCTCCAGCGCGGCGTCGGGACTCTACGGGGGCGTGATCCGCAGCCTGCGCAACATCACCGGCCGCACCCTCGACAAGGAACCGCGCTGGCGCCACAACGGCGACCAACTCACCACCGGGGCGCGCCGCACCTGGTAGGTCGGCGCCCCACCTCAGTTCGTACCGGAGCCGTCGGGCGGCACCACAGCCTAAAGCGGAGAGAAGATTGCTATGACAACCATCGTTCCCGAGCCGACACACGCCACCCGCGAACCCGGCCAGCTCGTCGAGATGGCGTGGGACCCGATCACCCGGATCGTGGGCAGCCTCGGCATCTACACCAAGATCGACTTCGAGAACAAAGAGGTCGTCGAGTGCCACAGCACGTCGTCGATCTTCCGCGGCTACTCGATCTTCATGAAGGGCAAGGACCCCCGCGACGCCCACTTCATCACCAGCCGCATCTGCGGCATCTGCGGCGACAACCACGCCACCTGTTCGTGTTACGCGCAGAACATGGCCTACGGGGTCAAGCCGCCGCACCTCGGTGAGTGGATCGTCAACCTCGGCGAGGCCGCGGAATACATGTTCGACCACAACATCTTCCAGGAGAACCTGGTCGGGGTGGACTTCTGCGAGAAGATGGTCGCCGAGACCAACCCGAGCGTGCTGTCACTGGCGGAGAAGACCCCGGCACCGCACGCCGACGCGCACGGGTACTCCACGATCGCCGACATCATGCGCTCGCTCAACCCGTTCAGCGGCGAGTTCTACCGGGAAGCCCTGCAGACCAGCCGCTACACGCGAGAGATGTTCTGCCTCATGGAGGGTCGCCACGTGCACCCCTCCACGCTGTACCCCGGCGGGGTCGGCACGGTGGCGACCATCCAGCTGATGACGGACTACATGACGCGGCTGATGCGCTACGTCGAGTTCATGAAGAAGGTCGTCCCCATGCACGACGACCTGTTCGACTTCTTCTACGAAGCGCTGCCCGGTTACGAGAAGGTGGGGCTGCGCCGCACCCTGCTCGGCTGCTGGGGCTCCTTCCAGGACCCCGAGGTGTGCAACTTCGAATACAAGGACATGGAGCGCTGGGGCAACGCGATGTTCGTCACGCCGGGCGTGGTGGTCGACGGCAAGCTGGTCACCCACTCGCTGGTGGACATCAACCTCGGCATCCGGATCCTTTTGGGCAGTTCGTATTACGACGACTGGACCGACCAGGAGATGTTCGTGCAACGCGACCCGCTGGGCAACCCGATCGACCGGCGCCACCCCTGGAACCAGCACACCAACCCGCATCCGCAGAAGCGGGACATGGACGGGGGCAAGTACAGCTGGGTGATGTCGCCGCGCTGGTTCGACGGCAAGGACCACCTGGCCCTGGACACCGGCGGCGGCCCGCTGGCGCGGTTGTGGTCGACGGCGCTGGCCGGGCTCGTCGACATCGGCTACGTGAAGGCGACCGGCGACAGCGTCAAGATCAACCTGCCCAAGACCGCGCTCAAGGGCCCGGTGGAGCTGGAGTGGAAGATCCCGAAGTACGGCAGCAACACGATCGAACGCGACCGGGCCCGCACCTACTTCCAGGCGTATGCGGCGGCGTGCGCGTTGCACTTCTCCGAGAAGGCCCTCGCCGAGATCCGCGCCGGGCGCACCAAGACCTGGGAGCGCTTCGAGGTGCCCGACGAGGCCATCGGCTGCGGGTTCACCGAGGCGGTGCGCGGGGTGCTCAGCCACCACCTGGTGATCCGCGACGGCAAGATCGCCAATTACCACCCGTACCCGCCCACCCCGTGGAACGCCAACCCGCGCGACAGCTACGGGACGCCCGGCCCGTACGAGGATGCGGTGCAGGGCCAGCCGATCTTCGAGGAGAACAGCCGGGAGAACTTCAAGGGCATCGACGTCATGCGCACGGTGCGCAGCTTCGACCCGTGCCTGCCGTGCGGTGTGCACATGTATCTGGGAAAGGGCAAGACCCTGGAGAGACTGCACACGCCCACCCAGTCCCCCGTCGGGGCGTGATTAAAGGTGGATCGCCCAGCGGCCCTTGACGAGAACGACGCGCGGTGGCGCACGGCGGGCGATCGGATCCAGACCCTCCTGGATGCCTGCGCGGCGAGTGGACCCGCCGCGCACGAACGCGCCAGTGAGCTGGTCCGCGAGGTGGTCGGGCTCTACGGGGCCGGGCTGCGGCGCATCGTCGCGGCCTGCGACGCCGGCCTGACGGAGCGGCTGGCCGCCGACGACCTGGTGGCCAGCCTGCTGCTGGTGCACGGGCTGCACCCGCACGACGTGCGCCGGCGCGTGTCCGACGCGCTGGAGCGGGTGCGGCCGTATTTGGGATCCCACGGCGGCGACGTCGACCTGCTCGAGATCGACGGGGGCACCGTGCGATTGGCCTTCACCGGGAGCTGCAAGAGCTGTCCCTCCTCGGCGGTGACGCTGGAGCTGGCCGTCGAGGACGCGATCCGCGCCGCCGCACCGGAGGTCTCGTCGATCGAGGTGGTTACCGCCGAGCCCGCGGCTGTCATCCCGGCCGAATCCCTGCTCGCGCGCGTGCGTCCTGGCGGTCCCTCCGCGACCGCCTGGCACCCCGCGCCTGAGCTGGCCGGGCTGCGCCCCGGCGAGGTGGCGGGCTTCGGCATCGCCGACACGGCGATGCTGGCGTGCCGGGTCGACGGCCAGACGTTCGCCTACCGGGACCGCTGCCCGGTCTGCGACGATTCGCTCGCCGGCGCCCGCCTGCGGGGGGCGCTGCTGGCATGCCCGCGCTGTCACACCCGGTTCGACGTGGTGCATGCCGGAGCCGCGGCGAAGGGCGTTCACCTGGAACCTCTTCCGTTGCTGACCCGCGACGGCGTGCCGTCGGTGGCGCTGCCGGTCGCCCTGGGGGCCCCGGCATGACCTCCCCGTACGACGTGCTGGCGCGCGCCACCGGCACCCGGCGGGCCGCCGAGCCCGAGGCCGAGCGGTGCGAGATGTGCTCGGAGGTCATCCCCGACGAACACCGGCACGTGGTGGACGTGCCCGGCCGGCAGCTGAGGTGCGTCTGCCGGGCCTGCTATCTGCTGTTCACCGACTCCCGAGCCGAGCTGCGCTATCGGGCGGTGCCCGACCGCTACCTGGCGTTCCCGGGCTTCGCGCTGGACCGCCGCGCGTGGGAGGCGCTGCAGATCCCGGTCGGCGTCGCCTTCTTGTTCACCAACTCCGCGCTCGGGCGCACGGTCGCGTTCTATCCCGGCCCGGCCGGCGCCACCGAGTCCGAGCTGGACCTGGACGCCTGGAACGCCATCGGCCGCGCCGACCCGCGGGCGCGGCTGCCGGCCGACGACGTCGAGGCGCTGCTGGTTCGCGTTCCCGACGACCACGACGCCGAGCCGCAAACCTATCTCGTCCCCATCGACGCCTGCTACGAGTTCGTCGGACGGCTGCGCCTGCTGTGGCGCGGCTTCGACGGCGGGCAGGAGGCCCGCGCGTACCTCGACGACTTCTTCGCCCGCATCGAGGACCGCGCGGTGGTGACGCCGCCATGACCGGGCAGCACCTGGACGTCACCTTCGCCGTCCTCGACGTGGTCCCCGAGCCCTACACGGTCAGCCCGGTGCTGACCGCCCACGTCGGCGTCGCCGTCGACGGCGAGGACCCGGTGCACGCCATCGCGTTGCGCTGCCAGGTCCGGATCGAGCCGCTGCGGCGGTCCTACTCCGACGCCGAGGCGGCCGGGCTGACCGACTTGTTCGGGAGCCGCGAACGCTGGGCGACGACGCAGCGCACGTTCCTCTGGCAGCATTGCACCGCCATGGTGCAGGGCTTCGCGGGCAACACCACGGTGGCGCTCCCGCTGGAGTGCACCTACGACTTCGAGGTGGCCGCCGCCAAGTACCTGCACGCGCTGCGCGACGGCGCCCTACCGCTGCAATTCCTTTTCAGCGGAACAATTTTCGTGAATTCGCGACGCGGCTTTTCGGTGCAGCAGGTGCCGTGGGACTGCGAGTGCCGTTACGACATGCCGGTCTCGGTGTGGCGGGACCTGATGGCGCAGCACTACCCGAACGCCGGCTGGGTGCGGCTGAACCACGAGACCGTCGCCGCGCTGGCCGCCTACAAGTCGGCGCACGGCCTGCTCGATCTCGACCACGCGATCGTCTCGCTGCTGGACGCCGAGCGGGAGGCGGCCCGATGACCTCGAACTGGGACCGGGCCCGCGCCGTCGCCGACGCGGTGCTCTATGAGGGCTACCTGCTCTACCCGTACCGCGGGACGTCGAGCAAGAACCAATCGCGTTGGCAGTTCGGCGTTTTGGGGCCGCCCGGCGCCGCGGCCGCCGGCCTGGGCGAAGACGACACCCTCGCGGCGGAGTTCCTCGTCGACGGCGCCCGCGCGATCACCGTGGTGGTGCGGTTCCTGCAGCTGCAGCACCGCGCGGCCGAGCGCGAGTTCGCGCACGGCGAGTTCGAGCCCGTCGCCGAGCTGACCACGCCGGCCGGATCGTGGCTCACCTGGGACGAGGCGGTCGAATGCGAGAGGTCCTTCGGCCCTATCGCGCTGGACGGCCGGCGGTGGACGCTTCCCGTGACGGCGGGAGCAGGAACCGACGTCGAAATCCTCGACGGCGGGCGGCTGGTACGCCGGCGGCGGGAGGTGCGTGGCGAGTTGGCGGTGACCAGCGAGCCGGACGGCGAGCTGCGCCGGGTGTCGGTGCGTGTCGGCAACGTCGGCGCCGGCGCCGGGCAGGCGGAGGGGAAAGGCTCGGTGATCGCGCGGTCCATGATCGGCACCCACGTCATCGCCGAAGTGGTTGGCGGGCAGTTTGTTTCGCTGCTCGAGCCGCCGCATCGGGCCGCGGACGCGGCGTCGCGGTGCAGCCAGCACCGCTGCTTCCCGGTGCTGGCGGGGCCGCCCGGCAGCCGCGACATCCTGCTGATTTCGCCGATCATCCTCTACGACCACCCCGAGGTCGCCGAACAAAGCGGCACCGCGCTGTACGACTGCACGGAGATCGACGAGATCCTCACCCTGCGCGTGATGACGATGACGGACCAGGAAAAGGCGCAGGCACGCGCCACCGATCCGCGGGCCGCGCGGATCATCGACCAGTGTGACGCCATGTCCCCCGAGGACATGGCCCGCCTGCACGGCGTGCTGCGCGATCCGCGCAAAGCGCCCGGCCTGGTACCCGAGATCCCCGAGGGCGTCGACTGGTGGGACCCGCTCGCCGACGGCGCCGTGCGCCCCGAGATCGACGCGGTACTGGTCGACGGGGTGCGGATCGCGCGCGGCAGCCGGGTCCGGTTGCGGCCCCGGCGCAACGCCGACGCGCAGGACATCTTCGTCGCGGGCAGGACGGCCCGCGTCGCGTCCGTGCATGAAGACGTCGAAGGCAACAAGCACGTCGGCGTCGTCGTCGAGGACGACCCCGCCGCCGACATGCACGACTGGTACGGACGCTATCTGTACTTCTCCCCCGACGAAGTAGAGCCGCTCGAAACGGGACAACCCGCAAGGTGAAAGGAAGTCGACATGGAAGCGCTGGGTTGGGTATTCATCGCGCTGGTCGCGCTCGTGCTCGCGGTCGGGATCGTGCTCGGCGTGATCTCGCTGCCCGATGCGCGCCGCTACCTGAAGTTAAGGCGGGATGTAGTCGAACCGGGCGATCACATGACAGCACGCATTCTGGTGGCCGGCATCGGCAACATCTTTCTGGGTGACGACGGATTCGGCTCCGAGGTGGTCCGCAACGCCGAGATCCCGCAGGACGGTTCCCGGGTCCGCGTCATCGACTACGGCGTGAGGGGCATGCACCTGGCCTACGACCTGCTCGAGGAATGGGACACGCTCGTCCTCGTCGACGCGGTGCCCAGCAGGGGCAACCCGGGCACGCTGCACGTATTTCAGGCAGATTGCGAATCCGATCCGCAGGCGACGGGTCTCGACGGTCACAGCATGGATCCGGCGGCGGTGTTCGCGAGCCTGCGGGCCCTGGGCGGCAGCCCGCCCTACACGGTGGTCGTCGGCTGCGAGGCCGGCAGCGTCGAGGAGGGCATCGGCCTGACCGAGCCCGTGGCCAGGGCGGTCCCGCGGGCCGCGCGCGCCGTCGAGGAGATCGTCGCGGCGTTGCAGATCCCGGCGGCGACCGCCGCAGCCGAGGACAACTGAGCCATGTGCCTGGGCATACCCGGTCAGGTGATCCAGATGCTGGACGGCTACGAGGGACAGCTCGCGCTGGTCGACGTCGCCGGCGAGCGGCGCCGGGTCAACGTCGGAATGCTTTCAGACGAGACGTTTTCGCCCGGCGACTGGGTGATCATCCACATGGGCTTCGCCGTCGAGAAGACCGACCGGGACGGGGCGCGGCAGGCGATGGCCGGCCTCGAGCTCATCGGCGGGGGCGGCTTCGATCCCACGGTGGGCCCGGGGGGCGGTTGAGATGACCGAGTCCCCCCTGATGGTGCGGCCGGACGTCCGGCAGCGCTTCAGGGTGACCGGCGTGGTCCAGGGGGTGGGGTTCCGGCCTTTCGTCCATCGGATCGCCACCGAGCTGGGCCTGGCCGGGTTCGTCGGAAACGATTCGGGCGCCGTCTTTGTCGAGGTGCAGGGCGACCGCGCGCGGGTGGACGAGTTCGGTCGCCGGCTGCGCGCGCAGGCCCCGCCGCTGGCCCGCATCTCGGCGGTCACCGTCACCGACCTCCCCGCCGACGACGGGTGCGCGCACGAGTTCCGGATCGCGGAAAGCCGGGCCGGCCGCGCGGCCGCCGGCGGCACCACCCCGATCCCCCCCGACATCGCGGTGTGCGACGACTGCGTCGCCGAACTGTTCGACCCGCGCGACCGGCGCTACCGCCACCCGTTCGTGACCTGTACCAACTGCGGTCCGCGGTTCACCATCATCCGCGAGCTGCCCTACGACCGCCCGGCCACCACCATGTCGGCGTTCGCGATGTGTGACCACTGCGCCGCCGAATACCACGATCCGGCGGACCGCCGCTTTCACGCCCAACCGATCGCCTGCCCCGAGTGCGGGCCGTCGCTGTGGTTCCGGTCGAAGGCCGGCCGGGTGGATGGATCGGACGCCGCCCTGGCGGCGACCCAGCGCGCGCTGGCCGCCGGCGCGGTGGTGGCCATCAAGGGCATCGGCGGCTACCACCTCGCCTGCGCCGTCGACGACGAGGCGGCGGTCACAGCGCTGCGGGCGCGAAAGGCGCGGGGCGCCAAGCCCTTCGCCATGCTGGTGCGTGATTTGCACGTCGCGCGCCGCTACGCCCACGTCGACGACGACGAGGCCGCCGTGCTGTGCGGCCCCGCGCGGCCGATCGTGCTGCTGAGGCGGCGTCGCGGCGCGCCGGTCGCCGCCGCCGTCGCGCCCGGCAACCCGCTGCTCGGGCTGATGCTGCCCTACTCCCCGATCCACCACCTGCTGCTGGCGCCGGTGCCCGGCGCCGCGCAGCCGGTACCCGACGCGCTGGTACTGACCAGCGCCAACCGTTCCGACGAACCGATCTGCTTCACCGATCGCGATGCCGCGGAACGGCTTCCGGCGCTGTGCGACGCCGTCCTGGACCACAACCGGCCGATCCACGTCCCGTGTGACGACTCGGTGGTGCGCGTGGTCGAAGACGAGGACGGGGCGCACGAGCTGCCGATCCGCCGGTCCCGCGGCTACGCGCCGCTGCCCGTCGATCTCGGGCGGGCCGCCCCCGCGGTGCTGGCCGTGGGCGGGGAGCTGAAGAACACCTTCTGCCTCACCGACGGCCGGCGCGCCTACCTGTCCGGCCACATCGGCGACATGGCCACCTGGGAGACGCTGCGCGCGTTCGAGCGCGCGGTCCAACAACTCGGCGAAATACGCGGCACCGCAACGCGACTGGCCGCCGACCTGCACCCCGGATACCACACCCGAAGCTGGGCGGAACGCCACGCGGGCGGCCGGCCGCTGGACCTGGTGCAGCACCACCACGCGCACGTCGTGTCGCTGCTGGCCGAGCACGGACGCATCGGGGAACCCGTCGTGGGGGTCTCGTTCGACGGAACCGGCTACGGGTCCGACCACACCATCTGGGGCGGCGAGATCCTGGCCCTCGGGACCGACAGCCAGCGTTTCGCCCGGGTCGGCCACCTGCGGGCGGTGCCGCTGCCCGGCGGCGACGCCGCGGTGCGCAACCCGTGGCGGATGGCGCTGTCCCAGTTGTGGGCGTCCGGCGTGGACTGGGCCTCGGATTTGGCACCGGTCGCGGCCGCTTCACCGGACGAATTGCTGGTCGTGCGTTCGCAATTGGAGAGCGGCGCGGGATGCGTGCCCTGTTCGAGCGTGGGCCGGCTGTTCGACGCCGTCGCCTCGCTGCTCGGGGTGCGGCACCGGATCGACTACGAGGGCCAGGCCGCCATCGAGCTCGAGGCGCTCGCCGAGACGAGCGGCGACGCGGCGCGGCCGTCGCTGCCGCTGACGGTGCGCGCCGACGGGGTGATCGATCCGGCCACCATGGTGCAGACGATGGTCGCGGCCCTGTATGCCGGCACGCCGCCCGCGTCGCTGGCCGCGGCTTTCCACGAGGCGGTCGCCGACGCCGTCGCCAAGGTGGTCGTCCAGGTGGCCGGCGGGGTTCGCCTGGTGGGCCTCACGGGCGGGGTGTTCCAGAACGTGCTGCTGCTGCGCGCATGTCGTAACCGGTTGCGGGAGGCCGGCTTTGAGGTGCTGACCCACCACACGGTGCCGCCGAACGACGGCGGCCTGGCGCTGGGTCAGGCCGCGATATCGACGCTCAAGGGGCTAGAGGGGCCGAAGGGGCCGGAAGGGGGATCGAGCGATGACCGTCACCACCGCGATTGACCGCGGGCTGGGCGCCGACTTGGCCGAGGACCTGGCCGCGACCGCCTTCACGCTGGCCAGGCGGTTCGCCGCGGGTGCCACCATGTGGTCCATCGCGCCGTCGTGGGAGCCGCACGCGCTGCACATCGCGGTCGAGTTCGTGCACCCGGTGATCGTGGGGAAACGCGCCCTGCCCGCGGTGGCGTTGACCGGTCCGGACCTGGTGGACCTGGTGCGGGTGTCGGTGCGTCCCGGCGACATCGTGATCGCGGTATCCGGCGCGGAGGACCCGCGGGTGCGCTCGGTGATGCGGCGCGGCCCGGCGTGGGGCGCCACCACCGTCTGGATCGGCAGCGGCGAACGGCCCGCCGCCGGGATGGCCGACCACGTCCTGTGGCTCGACGACCCCGACCCGCGGGTGCCGGCGACGGGCGGGTTCGTGCTGTTCTATCACCTGCTCTGGGAGCTGACGCACGTGTGTTTCGAACATCCCGGGTTGCTCAAACCCGAACGCCCCGAACCGGTTTGCGTCACCTGCGGCGACGAGGGGCGCCTCGGCGAGGTGGTGGACGCGTCCGACGACGGCCACGCGCCGGTGCGCACCGCGCGCGGCGTCGAGACCGTGGTGACCACGCTCGTCGACCCGGTCGCCGCCGGCGAGCTCGTCGTGGTGCACGCCGGCATGGTGATCAGCCGACTCGACGACAAGGACGGTCCGCGATGAGCGACGAACCCACCAACTTCCTGTACCCGTTCATCGACGCCGAGGAAGACCGCAACGACGGGGCGGCCGCGTCGCTGCTCGCCGACCTGGCCGCCTCGGCGCGGGCCAAGGCGGCCGAAAGCCTGGCGCTGCGGCGCTCGACATTGGAGGCCAACGCCGGGCCGCTGGCCGCGGCCGCCGCCGAGATGGCGCGGCGTTTCGCGGCCGGCGGGCGGATGTTCACCTTCGGAAACGGCGGCAGCTGCACCGATTCCACCACGCTGGCGCGGTTGTTCGCCCGGCCGCCGATGGGCCGGCCGCTGCCGGCGTGGTCGCTGACCGCCGACCAGGCCGTCATGACGGCGCTGGGCAACGACGTCGGCTTCGAGCTGGTGTTCGCCCGCCAGCTGATCGCCCGCGCGAAGGCGGGCGACATCGCGATCGCCATGTCGACCAGCGGCGGCTCGCCCAACCTGCTCGCCGCGCTGGCCGAGGCACGAAGGCGAGGCCTCTACACGATCGGTTTCGCCGGCTACAACGGCGGCGCTTTCGTCGACAACCCAAACGTGGACGCCTGCTTCGTCGTTCGTTCCCAAAGCGTGCACCGGATCCAGGAAGCGCAGGCGCTGCTGGGCTATCAGCTGTGGTTGAGCGTGCACGAGCGGTCGGGCGACTCGGGTTTGGGGGCCGCATGAGCGAGTATTTGGCGTCCGGCCCCCGGTTCGGCGAGGGCGAGGTGATCGAGCGGATCGAGTCGTTTCGGCGGCGCCGCCCTCGCCTGCTCGACGACCACGTGACCCTGGCCCACGGGGCCGGCGGCAAGGCGTCGGCGGCGTTGGTGGACGCGGTGTTCGTGGAAGCGTTCCGCAACCCGCTGCTCGAGCCGTTGGGCGACGGGGCGGCGGTGGCCTTGCCGGGCGGCGATCGGATGGTGATGTCGACGGACTCGTTCGTGGTGTCGCCGCGGCGTTTTCCCGGCGGGTCGATCGGCGAGCTGGCGGTGAACGGCACCTGCAACGATGTGGCGATGGCCGGCGCGGTGCCGTCGTGGATTTCGGCGGCGTTCGTGCTCGAAGAGGGCTTTCCCATAAGCGAACTGCGAACGATCGTGGCCGACATGGCCGCCGCCGCCGCGGCCGCGGGGGTGCAGGTCGTCACCGGGGATACCAAGGTGGTGCCCAAGGGTGCGGCGGACGGGCTGTTCGTCACGACCACCGGCGTCGGCATCATCCCCGACGGCCGCGCGCTGTCGGCGAGCTCGGTGCGCGCCGGGGACAAGGTGCTGCTGTCGGGGTCGATGGGTGATCACGGGATGGCGGTCATGCTGGCCCGCGGGGATCTGGCCATCGAGGCCGACATCGCCTCGGACACCGCCTGTGTGAGCCCGTTGGTGGAGTTGCTGCTGGCCGCGGCGCCGTCGACGCGGTGGCTGCGCGACGCCACCCGGGGTGGGGTGGGCACGGTGTGCAACGAGCTGGCCCAGGCCTGCGGCCTCGGCGTGCTGCTCTTCGAGGAGCGGCTGCCGGTGCGGCCCATGGTGACCGGGGCGTGCGAGTTGCTGGGCATCGATCCGCTGTATGTGGCCAACGAGGGCAAGTTCGTCGCCGTTGTCGCGCCGCAGGACGCCGAGGCGGGGCTGGCCGCGCTGCGGTCGCATCCGTTGGGCGCCGAGGCGGCCGAGGTCGGCCAGGTGGTGGCCGAGCCGGCCGAAAGCGTGGTGCTGCGAACCGGGTTCGGCGGGACGCGGATCGTGGACATGCTGGTCGGGGACCCGCTGCCGCGAATCTGCTGAAAAGACAAGGGGATTAGGGATGTGTTTGGGAATTCCGGGCCGGATCGTCGAGATCACCGACCCCGCCAACTATCTGGCGAAGGTCGATGTCAGCGGGGTGCAGCGCAGCATCAGCGTGCGGCTGCTGGAGGACGACATGCCCGGGCCCGACGACTGGGTGCTGGTGCACGTCGGGTTCGCGATGGCCAAGATCGACGAGACCGAAGCCCTGCTGACCTTGGCGGCCATCAAAAAGCTCGGTGACGCGTATTCCACCGAGATGCAAGCGTTCGACTCGTCGGCCATCGTTTGACTAGGAGCGGCAATGAAATTCGTTGACGAATTCCGCGACCCGGCCGCCGCGCGCAAGCTGCTCGGCGCCATCGAACGCTTGGCCGAAGGCGGCGAGGATTTTAAGTTCATGGAGGTGTGCGGCGGGCACACCCACACCATCTACCGCCACGGCATCGAACACCTGTTGCCCGGCAACGTGGAGCTGGTGCACGGGCCGGGGTGTCCGGTGTGCGTGATCCCGATGGGCCGCATCGACGACGCGATGTGGCTGGCCGGCCAACCCGACGTCGTCTTCACCTGCTTCGGCGACATGATGCGCGTCCCCGGCTCGCACGGCAGCCTGCTGGACGCCAAGGCGCGCGGCGCCGACGTGCGGTTCGTCTACTCCCCGCTGGACGCGCTCAAGATCGCCGTCGACAACCCCGGCAAGCAGGTGGTGTTCTTCGCGATCGGCTTCGAAACCACCGCGCCGTCGACGGCGGTGACGCTGGTGCGCGCGCGAGACTTGGGCCTGCGCAACTTCAGCGTGTTTTGCAACCACGTCACGATCGTGCCGCCGATAAAGGCCATCCTGGAATCCCCCGATTTGCGGCTCTCGGGATTCATCGGCCCCGGCCACGTGTCCACCGTTGTCGGCAACCGCCCCTACCGGTTCGTGCCCGAGGTGTACGGGAAACCCTTGGTGGTGGCCGGGTTTGAGCCGCTCGACATCTTGGCGGCGGTCGCGATGCTGTTGACCCAGATCCGCGAGGGCCGCTGCGAGGTGGAAAACCAATACAAGCGCGTGGTGCCCGAACGCGGCAACCCCGCGGCGCTGGCGCTGCTCGGGAGGGTGTTCGCGTTGCGCCCCCACTTCGAGTGGCGCGGCCTGGGATTCATCTCCCAAAGCGCGCTGCGCATCCACGACGACTTCGCCGAATTCGATGCCGAACTGCGCTTCGCGATGCCCGGCGTGCGGGTCGCCGACCCCAAGGCCTGCCAGTGCGGCGAGGTTCTCAAGGGCGTGCTGAAACCCTGGGAGTGCAAGGTGTTCGGCACCGCCTGCACGCCCGAGACCCCGATCGGCACCTGCATGGTCTCCCCCGAAGGCGCGTGTGCGGCCTACTACAACTTCGGGCGCCTGCACCGCGACGCCGCCAAGCTCGTGGGCCAAACTTGACCCGTCACCGGGGCGCGGAGATGTTCGCCCGCTACGCGTATGCCCCCAACGCGCTGGGCTACTGCGGCCCCCCGCTCGGGGCCACCCTGCGCGACGGCTCCGTCGACGAGGTGCGCCGCGCGGCGGCCAGGTTCTCCGGGGCCTGGCCCTACCTGCAAGTCCTGTCCCGGCTCACCGGCATCCCCGACCCGCTGGACCACCGGCTCGTCGAATCCTATTGGCACGGCGGCGGTATCGGCGCCGACCTGGACCCCGCCGAGTTCTTCGGCGCGCTGCTCGGCATCATCGGCCCCCGGGCGGGCCGGTACTGGTCGCACCTCACCCCGGAGCTGGCCCGGGAGGCGGCCGCCAACCACTGCTTCCACGTGTTCGGCGTCTACCCTTGGACCCGCTTTTTAGGTCTCAGGAAAAGCCCAGGCATGGACGAACACTCCCTGGCCGTCCTGGACAACTGCCGAATCACCTGGGCCACGGTCGTTTCGCGCACCGGCGACGGGGTCGAGGTTTCGTGCCGGAGGCTGGTTTGGGACGGCCGGGAACTCGCGCTGTCCGGGCCGTCGGTGCGCCCGCTCGAGGTCTGGGCCGACGGGTACAGCGCGGTGCCCGACGTCGCCGTCGGCGACGACGTGGCCGTGCACTGGGGCCGGCTGTGCGGCCGGCTCACGCGAGGGCAGGTCGGCGCGCTCGCCGAAAGCACGGACCGTCAGCTCCGGGTGACCAACCAGCGGCTGGTGCGCGTCTAGTCTTACCGTCGTGCCCGGCTCGATCTGCGACGTGCTGCCCGCCGCGGCCGCGTTGCTCGGGGCGCCGGGCGCGGTCGACCGCCTGGGGCTGGTGAAATCCGTTGGCGCGAAAGACCGCGTCGCGGTGATGCTGATCGACGGGATGGGCTGGCACCTGCTGCCCCGACTGGCCGGCAGCGCGCCGCTGCTCGCGTCCGTCCTGGCCGGCGGCGCCGGGCGGCTCAGCGAGCTCGCCTGCACCTTCCCGTCGACCACGCCGAGCAGCCTGGTGTCGCTGGGCACCGGCGCCCGACCGGGCGAGCACGGTGTCCTCGGGTTCACGCTCAACGTGCCCGGCACCGACAGGGTGCTCAGCCACATCGTGTGGCGCGACGACCCGCCGCCCGCCGAGTGGCAACCGCTGCCCACCTGGTTCGAGCGGCTCGAACGGGCCGGCATCGCCGCGCGCGCCGTGCTGCCCGCGCCGTTTCTGGGGAGCGGGCTGACCGACGCGGCGTATCGCGGCGCCCGCTTTCGCCCCGCGCACCCGGCCGACGACTACGCCCGGCAGCTGACCGACGAGCTGAACGCGGCGCCGGGCCTGGTCTACGGCTATGCCGCCGACCTGGACACCGCGGCCCACGTGTTCGGCATCGATTCCGTCCAGTGGCACGAGGCGGCGGCGCGCGTCGACGCGCTGCTGACCCGGCTGGTCGAGGGCCTTTGCCCGGGCGCGGCCCTATTGGTCACCGCCGACCACGGCGGCCTCAATGTCCCGCCGGAGGCCCGCGTCGACATCGACACCGACCCGCGGCTCGCGTCGGGGGTGCGGGTGGTCGCGGGCGAGCCTCGGGTGCGTTACCTGCACACCGAGATTGGGGCCGCAGCCGACGTGCGGGCCACCTGGAGCGAGGCGCTCGCCGGCTCGGCCCGGGTGTACACCCGCGAGGAGGCCGTCGCCACGGGGATGTTCGGGCCCGTCGACCCGAGGCATCTGGCGCGCATCGGCGACGTCGTCGTCGTCTGCACCGGCGACGCCGCCGTGTTGGCAACCGGCCACGAGCCGCCGGAATCCGCGCGGCTCATAGGTTTTCACGGCGGGGCCACGGAGGCCGAAACGGCGATCCCGTTGATCGTGTTCTGAGCCTGGCGGCTACCGGTTATTGCCGGTTATGCGAAATCGCGCCAGGTCCCGCAGCCGGCACAGGGCCTGTTGGACACGGATCCTCGCGAGCTCACAAAGGAGCGCCCCGCGGCCATGCCGGCGCGGGCGACCATCCGGCTCGCGCCGTGACGAGGCCGCCCCGGGGGTGGCATCGGCGGTCAGCCAGTGCGGCGCACCCGCCAACCCGGAAGGCATGGGTTCGTGCAAAATCCGGGCCTCGCCCCCGCCCGCGGATCCCCGGCAGTGAATGCCGTCGGGATCGCCTTCCAGTGAGCCGGCCCGCGGAACCCACAGCCCTGAAGGATGCTGGACTATGGCCCTGCCACAGTGACGGCAGGTCGCCGCGTACAAAACTCTTCCCCCTGCGATGGTTACTAGCTGCCCCGCGACGCCCCGACCGCATCGCTGGTTAGTTCAACTCTATGGTACAGACCCCGAGCCTTGAAAGGATTCGTTTTCAACACTTTCGGTGTGAAGACCCGCAAACGACTTTACCCGCTCGGGGATGCGGCCCGAGGGCTGATCAGCCGTGTCGCGGTCCTCGGCCGTCCCCGCGCGAGCGCGCCGCCTGCACCACGGCGTCGAACAGCCGCAGGTCGTCGAGCGACTTCTCCGGGTGCCATTGCACCGCGAGCACGAAGCTCTCGCCGGGCAGCTCCACCGCCTCGACGACGCCGTCGGGGTCCCACGCGCCGACCACCAGCCCGTCGCCGACCTTGTCGATCGCCTGGTGGTGATAGCAGGGGGCGTCGACAGATTCGCCGAGCAGCGAGGCGAGCCGGGTGCCCGCCACGGTGCGAACGGGAAGCCGGGCGAATACCCCGTTGCCCGCGCGGTGGCCGCTGTGGCCGAGCACGTCGGGCAGGTGCTGGTGCAGCGTGCCGCCGAACGCGACGTTGAGCACCTGGGCGCCGCGGCAGATGCCCAGCACCGGCAGCCCGCGGTCCAGCGCGCCGGCCAGCAGCGCGAATTCCCAGGCGTCGCGGTCGGCGCGGGGCGGGTCGGTGGCGGGGTGCGGCTGCTGGGCGTAGCGCTCGGGGTCGACGTCGTAGCCGCCGGTGATCACCAGGGCGTCCAGGCTGTCGAGCAGGCTGCCGACGATCTCGGGGTCCGACGGTTGCGGCGGCAGCAGCGCCGCGATGCCCCCGGCCATGGTGACGCCCTGGAAGTAGTCGGCGGGCAGGTAGCCGGCGGGGATGTCCCAGGCGCCGGTCTGGATCTGCTCGAGATAGCACGTCAGGCCGACCACGGGCCGATAGGCGTTCACAACCAATGCGTCCTCGGCCGACTACCAGGTGCTGGTGCGCAACACGATCTCGGCCGCCAGCTGCGCGGTCGACTCCTGCACACTGCGCCGCCCCAGCTCGACCACGCGGTATTCGGCGTACACGAAACGCTGGCTGGCCCTTGCCACGGAGCGGGCCGCCGCGGAGCTGACCAGCACGGTGGTGCCGATCTCCACCGGCGGGCAGTGGTCGTCGAGGACCGCGCCCCCGAGGTCGGCCACCCGCGGATGTCCGCGGTCGATCACCACCAGGCCGACGAACCGGCCCAGCCGGGTGGCCGCGAGCTCCCAGGCGAGCTCGCCGCCGGCGCGGTCGCCGACGACCACGGCCCAGCCGATGCCCAGCACGTCGAGGATGCCGACCACCGACTTGGGGGTGAGCCTCTGGTCATGCCCGATGACCACGGTGCGAAGCGACGCCGTGTGCAGCCGCTCGCACACCGCGTCGTAAGCGGCGGGGGCGCGCTGATGGTCGCCCAAAACTACGACCACGACGCCCTTTTCCGGGCCGGCCACGGCCACCGGAACTCCAAACCCGTCGAGCGTGGTCATCATGGAGGACACTCACGCACGCTACAACCATTGGCCTGCGCGCGCGAGCTTCCGCCGCCCGGGCCGCCTACGGTCGCAACCTGCTTGCGATGTGGGGCCGGCGCGGCGGCGGCCCGTCGAGCAGGCCGAGGACGGCGTCGACGTCGAGGTGGGCGGCCAGCAGGTCGGCGATCGCGTCGAGTTGGGCGTCGCGGCGCGCGGCGACGTCGGTGTCGGCCACCACGAAGCCGTCGCGACCGGCCGCCTCGGCGACACGGGCGAGCCAGGACCGACGGAAGGCGTCGTTGTCGAGCAGCCCGTGCCAGTGGGTGCCGAACACCGCGCCGCGCACGACGCCCTGCGGGTGGCCGTCGACCGCGAACCAGGTCTCCGCGGCGCTTCGCGACAGCCGTCCGTGATGGATCTCGTAGCCGCTCAACGGCGCTTGCCAGCGGCGCAAGATTTTGTCCGGGGCGAAGACGACGTCGGCATCGAGCAGGCCCAGCCCGGCGACTTCCCCCGCGCCCGATTCGACGGTGTCCTCGATGCGCCGGCACAGCATCTGCAGGCCGCCGCAGATGCCCAGCACGGGCTTGCCGGCCCGCGCGTGCTCGGCGATGGCGCCGGCCAGGCCGCGATCGCGCAGCCAGTTCAGGTCGGCGACCGTGGCCTTGCTGCCCGGAAGCACGATCAGGTCGGCGTCGGCCAGCTCGGCCGGATCGGTGGTCCAGCGCACCACCACGCCAGGCTCGCACGCCAGGGCCTCGACGTCGGTGGAGTTCGAGATCCGCGGCAGCCGGACCGCGGCCACCCGCAGCCACTCCGCGCCGCGCGGCGGCTCGGGCGTGCCGACCACGCGGCGCGCCACCACCGACAGCGAGTCCTCGGCGTCGAGCCAGAGCTCCTCGGCGTAAGGCAGCACGCCATAGGTGGGACGGCCGGTGATGGCCTGCAGCCGCTCGAGCCCCGGCTCCAACAGCGCGGGGTCGCCCCGAAACTTGTTGACGACGAAGCCGGCGATCAGCGCCTGGTCCTCGGGCTCGAGCACCGCGACGGTGCCGAACAGGTGGGCGAGCAGGCCGCCGCGGTCGATGTCGCCGACCAGGATCACCGGCAGATTCGCCGCCCGGGCCAGCCCCATGTTGGCCAAATCGGTGGCGCGCAGGTTGATCTCGGCCGGCGAGCCCGCCCCCTCGCAGATCACCGCGTCGAATTCGTCACGCAGCCGCGACAATTCGTCTTCGACGATGCGGGCGAGCCGGTCGCGATGGCGCACGTACCCGGCGGCGGCGACGGATCCGGCGACCCGGCCGCGGATCACCAGCTGCGAGGTTCGGTCGCCGCCGGGCTTCAGCAGGATCGGGTTGAACCGCACGCTGGGCGCCAGCCCCGCCGCGCGGGCCTGCAGCGCCTGGGCGCGGCCGATCTCGCCGCCGTCGGCGGTGACCACCGAATTGTTGGACATGTTCTGCGCCTTGAACGGCGCGACGCGAATCCCCTTGCGCGCCAACAGCCGACACAGGCCCGCGACCACCACCGATTTCCCGGCGTCCGAGCTGGTGCCCGCGACCAGCAGCGCGCCGGTCACCGCGTCACAGCTGGGTGAGGATCTCGGCGCCGCTGTCGGTGACCAACAGCGTGTGCTCGAATTGCGCGGTCCACTTGCGGTCCTTGGTGACGACCGTCCAGCCGTCGTCCCAGATCTCGTAGTCCAGCGAGCCGAGGTTGATCATCGGCTCGATGGTGAACGTCATACCCGGCTGGATGATCGTCGACACGGCGGGCTGGTCGTAGTGCAGCACGACCAGCCCGTTGTGGAACGTGGTCCCGATGCCGTGTCCGGTGAAGTCACGAACGACGTTGTAGCCGAACCGGTTTGCGTACGACTCGATGACGCGGCCGACGACCGAGAGCGCGCGGCCGGGCTTGACCGCGTTGATCGCGCGCATCGTGGCCTCGTGGGTCCGCTCCACCAGCAGCCGGTGCTCCTCGGCGACGTCGCCGGCCAAAAAGGTGGCGTTGGTGTCGCCGTGCACCCCGTCGATGTAGGCGGTGACGTCGATGTTGACGATGTCGCCGTCCTCGATCACCGTCGAGTCCGGGATGCCGTGGCAGATGACCTCGTTGAGCGACGTGCAGCACGACTTCGGGAAGCCCTTGTAGCCCAGCGTCGAGGGGTAGGCGCCGTTGTCGATCATGTACTCGTGGGCGATCCGGTCGAGCTCGTCGGTCGTCACGCCGGGGGCCACGGCCTTGCCGGCCTCGGCCAGCGCGCCCGCGGCGATCCGGCCCGCGACGCGCATCTTCTCGATCACCTCGGGCGTTTGCACCCAGGGTTCGCTGCCTTCCCTGGCCGTCGGCTTGCCGACGTATTCCGGACGTTCGATGCGGCTGGGCACCGGCAGCGTCGGGGAGATGACTCCGGGGGAAAGCGCGCTGCGAGTGGGCATGGCGACCAGCATAATCGCGCGGCGGGGGCACCTGCTTCGTCTCTCGTGTGAATCCGCGGCCTTCACTGTGAGCATGGGGCGGCGACACGCCGCGATCCCCCGCCGTCGGCTCACACGCAAAGCCGTCAGCTCACACTCACCGCCACCAGCGCACACGGGAAGCGGGCCGGGACCGCCCCTACGCCAGGTAGTCCCGCGGCAGCGATTCGAACATCACCTTGGTCATCCGGACCGCGTATTCCGAGCTGCCGCCCCCGACGATGAGCGCCGCAAAGGCCAGGTCGCCGCGGTATCCGGCGAACCAGGAGTGCGAGCCGCCGGGGAACTCGGCCTCGCCGGTCTTCCCGTACACCTCGCCGCAGCATCCGGAGATCTCCTTGGCGGTCCCGTTGGTCACCACCAGCCGCATCATCGGCCGCAGCGCGTCGACCATCTTCGGCGAGATCGGGGTGTTGTCGCCCTCGACCGTCGTGGGCCGCCCGGCGATCAGCTGCGGCACCGGCATCTTGCCGGCCGCGACGGTGGCCGCCACCAGCGCCATGCCGAAGGGGCTGGCCAGCACCTTGCCCTGCCCGAAGCCGTCCTCGGTGCGCTCGACGAGGTCCACGGTCGGCGGCACCGACCCCGTCACGGTGGTGATGCCTTCCACCTGGTAGTCCAGCCCGATCCCGTAGCGGGTGGCCGCCTGCGTCAGGCCGCGCGGCGGCATCCTGCTGCTCAGCTCGGCGAACGTGGTGTTGCAGGAGCTGGCGAACGCCCGCGACATCGGCACCACGCCCAGGTCGAAGCCGCCGTAGTTGGGGATGGTGCGGTGCCCGATGTCGATGTGACCGGGGCAGCCCAGCATGGTGTTGGGCGTGGCCATCTCGCGGTCGACGGCCGCGCCCGCCGTGATCATCTTGAACGTCGACCCGGGCGGGAACAGGCCGGTGGTGGCGGGCAGGCCGTCGGCGTCGGCGGCCTTATTCTGCGCGATCGCGAGGATCTCCCCCGTCGACGGCTTGATCACCACGATCATCGCCTTGCCGCCGCGGGTGTCCACCGCGTGCTGGGCGGCGTTTTGCACCGAGCGGTCCAAGGTGATCGACACCGACGGCGCCGGCGAGCCCTCGACCTCCTGCAGCACCGCGACGTCGACGCCGTTCTGGTTGACGCTGACCACCCGCCAGCCCGCCTGACCGATGAGTTGGTCCGTCACGGCCTTTTTCACCGCGTTGACGACGGCCGGCGCGAAATGCGGGTCGGTGGGCAGCATTTCGGCCTGGGGGGTGACGACGATGCCGGGCAGCCTGCCGATCGCCGGGAAGACCTTGTCGTTGTCGTCGGGGTGCAGTGTGACGCCCAGGTCCAGCGGCTCGGACGCCGAGCTGGCCTGCTCGGCGAGCAGCTGCGGGTCGGTGAGGGTGTTGTTGAACGGCCGCAGGACGTCGACGATCGCGTGGGTCGTCCCGATCAGTGCGGGCCCGGCCTGGGTGGCGTCGAGCGTGTAGTGGTACAGGTAGCCCGGCGTGAGCACGTCGGTGCCGCCGAGCTCGTTCACCGAGGCGCGCCGCGGCGGGTCGGACCGCAGCGCGAACGTCTGGTGCTCACCGAGCTTGGGGTGCAGGTCGGTGCTGGCCCACCGGACCTCCCAGCGTCCCTCGTCGCGGGCCATCTTCAGCTGGCCGTCATAGCTCCAGGTCCGGTTCTTCGGCAGGTGCCAGGTGAAGCGGTAGTCGACGGTGCCGGTGTCCTCGGCGTACTTGGCGCTGAGGATCTGCGCGTCCAAGTGGGTGGCCTGCAGCCCGGCCCACGCCGCGTTCAGCGCCGCGCGCGCCTCGTTGGGGTCGTCGCTGAGCTGGGCGGCCGTCGCGGTGTCGCCGATCGACAGGGCGCGCAGGTACTTTTCGGCGGCCGGGCCGGGCCCGTCGGGCCGCGGCGTGCATCCGGACAGGGCGATCGCCCCGACGAGCGCCAGGCTCGTCGCCACCGATACCAATGGGGTGTTTGTGACCATCGGTACAGATGTTATGAATGTTCACTGTTGCGGGGCCGCCGACACACCGAGACGAAACCGTGACGTCGGCGTGCGTAACGCACCGCGGGCGAAAGGCCGCGTCAGTCGAGCAGCACCGTGGCGAAGGTGCCGACCTCCTTGAAGCCGACCCGGGTGTAGGCCGCGCGCGCGACCGTGTTGAAGTCGTTGACGTAGAGGCTGGCGATCCGGCCGGCGCCCACGATCACGGCGGCCACCGTCGCGGTGCCGGCGGTGCCCAGCCCGAGGCCGCGCCGCTCCGGGTGCACCCACACCCCCTGGATCTGGCCGACGCCGGGAGACTGCGACCCCACCTCGGCCTTGAAGACGACCTGGCCGTGCTCGAAGCGGGCCCACGCCCGCCCGGCGGCGATCAGGCTGGCCACCCGGCGGCGGTAACCGCGGCCGCCGTCCCCGAGCCGCGGATCGACGCCCACCTCGCCGATGAACATGTCGACGGCGGCCACCAGGTAGGCGTCCAGCTCGTCCGGCCGGACCTGGCGCACGCCGGGGTCGATGTCGCAGTTCGGGTGGCTGGTGAGCGCCATCAGCGGCTGGTTGTCGCGCACGTCGCGCGCCGGGCCCCACGCCGACTCGAGCCGCTCCCACATCGGCATCACCAGGTTCGCCCGGCCCACCAGCGACGAACAGCGCCGCGTCCCGCTCATCGCCTCGTCGGCGAAGGCGATCAGGTCGGCCGGGCCGCCGCGCAGCGGGATCAGGTTGGCGCCGGCGAAGCACAGCGACTCCTCCGGGCCGCGGCGCGTCCACAGCTCCCCGCCGATGGCATTGGGTTCGATGCCGTGGTCGGCGACGCGGGCCGCGACCATGCAGGAACCGACCGGGTCGTCGTCGAACACCCGCCAGACCGCGGCGGCGTCGCGCACCACGGACACCCGCCGCTCGCCGACAAGGCGAAAGAGGGGCGGAGCCGACATGTGGCGAACTCTCTGTGGTGCGAACTAAGGGATCAGAATCAGCTTACGGTCACAACCGGCGAACCGCTCGTTTCTTTTCCGGGACCCCCGTCGCCCATCTGCGAGGCGAGCCGCATGGCCTCCTCGATCAGCGTCTCGACGATCTGCGCCTCGGGCACGGTTTTGATGACCTCGCCGCGAACGAAGATCTGGCCCTTGCCATTTCCCGACGCGACGCCGAGGTCGGCCTCGCGGGCCTCGCCCGGACCGTTGACGACGCAGCCCATCACGGCGACCCGCAGCGGCACGTCGAGGCCGTCCAGGCCGGCGGTGACCTCGTTGGCCAGGGTGTAGACGTCGACCTGCGCGCGACCGCACGACGGGCAGGACACGATCTCGAGGGAGCGCGGCCGCAGGTTCAGCGACTCCAGGATCTGGATGCCGACCTTGACCTCCTCGACCGGCGGCGCCGACAGCGACACCCGGATGGTGTCGCCGATGCCGCGGGACAGCAGCGCGCCGAAGGCCACCGCGGACTTGATGGTGCCCTGAAACGCCGGGCCGGCCTCGGTGACGCCCAGGTGCAGCGGATAGTCGCACGCCGCGGCCAGCTGCTCGTAGGCGGCGACCATGACGACCGGGTCGTTGTGCTTGACGCTGATCTTGATGTCGGAAAAGCCGTGCTCGGCGAACAGCGAGGCCTCCCACAGCGCCGACTCGACCAGCGCCTCGGGGGTCGCCTTGCCGTACTTCTGCAAAAACCGCTTGTCCAGCGAGCCGGCGTTGACGCCGATGCGGATCGGGATGCCGGCCGCGGCGGCGGCCTTGGCCACCTCGCCCACCCGGCCGTCGAATTCCTTGATGTTGCCCGGGTTTACCCGCACGGCGGCGCAGCCGGCGTCGATGGCGGCGAAGATGTACCTGGGCTGGAAGTGAATGTCGGCGATCACCGGGATCTGGCTGTGCCGGGCGATCTCGGCCAGCGCGTCGGCGTCCTCCTGGCGTGGGCAGGCCACCCGGACGATGTCGCAACCGGCGGCGGTCAGCTCGGCGATCTGCTGCAGCGTCGCGTTGACGTCGTGGGTCTTGGTGGTGCACATCGACTGCACCGAAATCGGGTGGTCGCTGCCGACCCCGACGCCGCCGACCGTGAGCTGCCGGGTCTTGCGCCGCGGCGCCAGCGTGGGCGCCGGGGCGGTGGGCATGCCGAGGCCGACGGACCCGGCGCTCATTGGAACAGCCTGATCGGGTTGACCAGATCCGCGGTCACGGTCAGCAGCATGTAACCGGCGACGAACACCAACACTACGTACGTCGCGGGCATCAGCTTGAGGTAGTTCACGGGCGCGGCGGCGACCATGCCGCGGGCCGACCGGATCAGGTTGCGGATCTTCTCGAACACCGCGATGGCGATGTGGCCGCCGTCGAAGGGCAGCAGCGGCACCAGGTTGATCGCGCCCAGGATGAGGTTCAGCTGGGCCAAAAAGAACCAGAACGCCACCCACAGCCCGTGGTCGACGGTGTCGCCGCCGATGATGCTGGCCCCGACCACGCTCATCGGCGTCTGCGGGTCGCGCTGGCCGCCCCCGATGGCGTGCACCAGCGCCCCGACCTTGGTCGGGATGGTGACCAGCGCCTTGCCCACCTCGACGGTCAGGTCGCCGGCGAAGGCGACGGTGGCCGGTATCGCCGAGAGGACGTTGTAGTGGGCGGGCGCGACCTTGACGGCGCCGACGCCGATCGCCCCGACGGTGGCGGCCTCGGGCTTGCCGTTCTGCCCCTTGGTCAGGTAGCGCTGGGTGGGCGTGACGTCGACGTAGGTGGTGACGGTGGTGCCGTCGCGGTCGACGACCACCGGCACCATGCCGCGCAGCTTGCGCACGGCCGCGGCCATGTCGTCGAACGTGGACACCGGGGTGTCGCCGACCTTGACGACGACGTCGCCGGGGCGGATCCCGGCCAGCGCCGCCGGGCCGGGACCGGTGCAGTCGCCGACCTTGCCCGGAGCGACTTCCGGTGCCACGCAAGCGGTTTCGCCGACGATTGCCTTGGTGGGGGGGTGCAGGTTGGGCAGGCCCCAGACGAGCGCGATGCCGTAGATCAGCACCAGGCAGATGACGAAGTTCATGCCGGGGCCGGCGAACAGCGTCGCCACCCGCTTCCAGGTCGCCTGCTTGTACATGGCCCGCTCGGCCTCGTCGGGCGCCAGGTCCTCGACGGGGGTCATGCCGGCGATGTCGCAGAAGCCACCCAGCGGCACCGCCTTGACGCCGTATTGCGTCTCACCCCGCCGGGTCGACCACAGCGTCGGGCCGAAGCCGACGAAGTAGCGGCGCACCTTCATGCCGGTCGCGCGGGCCACCCACATGTGGCCGCATTCGTGCAGCGCCACCGAGATCAGGATGGCGAGCGCGAACAGCACAATGCCGATTGCGAACATCATTCGTCGCTAGGACCTTTCTAAAACCATTTCGGAAACCTCGCGTCGCGCTTGCGCACGGGCCCAGCGCTGCGCCTCGAGTACGTCATCCACGGTAGCGGGTTCGACGGCCCATTGGTCGGCAGCGCGCAGGACCTCGGCGATGGTGCGCACGATCGCGGGGAAGCCGATCCGCCCGGCCAGGAACGCCTCGGCGGCTTCCTCGTTGGCGGCGTTGTAGACCGCGGTCATGCAGCCGCCGGTCTCGCCGGCGTGCCGGGCCAGCTCGACGGCGGGGAAGACGCCGGTGTCCAGCGGCTCGAACTCCCAGGTCGCGGCGGTGCGGAAGTCGCAGCTGGCGGCCGCGCCCGGGACTCGGCGGGGCCAGCCCAGCGCCAGCGCGATGGGCAGCTTCATGTCCGGGGGGCTGGCCTGGGCGATCGTCGAGCCGTCGACGAAGGTGACCATCGAATGAACGATCGACTGGGGGTGCACGACGACCTCGATGCGGTCGTACGCGATGCCGAACAACAGGTGCGTCTCGATGAGCTCCAGCCCCTTGTTGACCAGCGACGCCGAGTTCAGCGTGTTCATCGGGCCCATCGACCACGTGGGATGCGCGCCGGCCTGCTCGGGGGTGACGTCTTCCAGGTCGGCCGCCGACCAGCCGCGGAACGGGCCGCCCGAGGCGGTCAACACCAGCTTGGCCACCTCGTCGGGGGTGCCGCCGCGCAGGCACTGCGCCAGGGCGGAGTGCTCGGAGTCGACGGGCACTATCTGGCCCGGCCGCGCCGCCCGCAACACCAGCGGGCCGCCGGCCACCAGCGATTCCTTGTTGGCCAGTGCCAGCCGGGCCCCGGAGTTGAGCGCGGCCAGCGTCGGCCGCAGGCCCAGCGCCCCGACCAGCGCGTTGAGCACGACGTCGGCCTCGGTCTCCTCGACCAGCCGGGCGGCGGCGTCCGGCCCGCTGAAGGTGACCCCGCCGGCGCGCTGCGCGGCGCCCTCGTCGGCGACCGCGATGTTGGTGACGCCGGTCTCGGCGCGCTGGCGCGCCAGCTCGTCCACGTTGGCGCCGCCGGCGGCCAGCCCGACAACCTCGAAGCGGTCCGGGTTGGCGGCGATGACCTGCAGCGCCTGGGTGCCGATGGACCCGGTACTGCCCAGCACCAGCACGCGCAGGCGGCGCTCGGCGGTCGGGTTGCTCACCCACCCATTGTGCCCCGCTCGGCGGTGCCGAGGGGTCCCGCGGCGGGTGTGCCAGAATCACCCATACCAGCCGATCCGATCCGGAAGGGATTCGCCGTGGCCAGTACCGAGGTGGAGCACTACAACGGCGTCGACGTCGCCGAGGTGCCGTCGGCAGCGTGGGGGTGGAGCAAGATCAACGTCCGCACCTGGCGCATCACCGGGGCGGTCATCGTCATATTCCTGCTGGCCATGCTGCGCGGCAACCACGTCGGCCACATCGAGGACTGGTTCCTGATCGCTTTTGCCGCCCTGACGGTGTTCGTCCTCGGCCGCGACTGGTGGGGCCGCCGGCGCGGCTGGATCAGGTAGCGGGCACGCTCTCGCGCGGCCGTCCGACGGCTGCCGCGCCGACGCGCTAACGCCGGGCGCGGCGATACCGGCCGCCCGCGAACGCGCCGGCCGCCACCAGCCCCAGGGCGAGCGCCCAGGGCCAAGCGCCGTGCTGGTGCACCCACCCGGCCAGGGCGCCCTGCAGGCGGCCGGCCGCCGCGATGACGGCGTCGTGGGGGTTCGCCCGGCCGCCGAAAAGGCGCAGCTCGTAGACCCCGTAATAGGCGACGTACAGCCCGACGGGCACCAGCAGGGCGCCCCCGATCCGGTTGACGAACGGCAGCGCCCGGCGGAACCGGTCGGCGAGGGCGGACGCGGCCCCGGCCAGATCCGCGGCGGCGACGGCCAGCACCCCGACCACCAGGCTCAGGCCCGCGACGTAGGCGAGGTAGATCGTCGCCGCCGTCAGGACCGACCCGGCCCGCAGGCCGGCGGCGGTGACGGCCAGAAACGGCCCCACGGTGCAGGACAGGGAGGCGACGGCGTAGCCGACGCCGTAGGAGTACATCGAAACCAGCCTCGCGTCCGGCGCCCACCGGGCGCCCGGCCGCCGCGGCGTCAGCGCCGTCAGCTCCCGCCCCGCCAGCAGCCAAAGCCCGAGCCCCACCAGGACGGCGCCGATCGCCGCGGTGCCGTACGGCAGGTAGCGCTGCACCGTCGCGGCCGCCGATATGGTCAGCGCGCCGAACAACCCGAACACGGTCACAAAGCCGAGCGCCATCCCGAGGGTGGCCGCCAGCGCCCGGCGCAGCGCGGCGGGCCCGGCCCGCCCGCCGGCTTGCTGGCCGCGCACGACGAGGAGCAGGTATCCCGGCAGCATGGCAAAGCCACAGGGGTTGAGGGCCGCGACCAGTCCGGCGGCGAACGCCAGGCCGATGAGAGCGCCGTCCACGTCAGGACGTCAGCGCGGCGACCCGGCCGGACAGCTCCTGGGCCGACATCGCCGAGGTCGGGTTGTTGACGAACGTCGAGCTGCCGTCCGGCCGGTAGAACACCCACGCCGGCTGCCAGGGCACGTTGTAGCGGGCCCAGATCGAGCCGTCGGCGTCGTTGAGGGTGGTGAAGTTCAGGCCGTATTTGGAGACGAAGCCCTGCATCGCCCCGACGTCGGAGTGCGCCGCGACGCCGACGAACGTGACGCGCGGGTTGGCGGCCGCCACCTGGCTGACGCCGGGGGCTTCGGCGTTGCAGAACGGGCACCACGGCGTCCAGAACCACAGGACCGCCGGCTTCCCCTGCAGGCTGGCGCCGCTGAACGGCGCGCCGCTGAGCGTGGTCCCGGTGAATTGCAGGCGCTCGTCGGCGGCCGCGGCCCGGGGCGGCTCGGCCAGCCCGAAGATCAGGACCGCCGCGAACACCGCGGCGGCAAACAACTTGAACGGAGACAACAAGCGGACAATCATGGCTCACCTCGTTTGCTGGTGTTATGCCATAACGACGTTCGAGCCGGCTCCGCGGTTCATCTCGGTTCAGGCGATGACTCGCCGAACGTGCAGCCAGTGCGAAAAACTCGCGAAAAACTCGCAACAGTTGCACGCTCGGCGCAGCTACTACCCGCTTCCGGCGGCCAGCTGTCCACAGGCGGCGCTGATCTCCCGGCCCCGCGTGTCGCGCACCGTGCAAGACACGCCCTGAGCGCGGACCCGCCGCACGAACTCCCGCTCCACGGCCTTCGGGCTGGCGTCCCAGTCGCTACCCGGCGTGGGGTTGAGCGGGATCAGGTTCACGTGCACCAGCTGCCCGAGCGCCCGGTGCAGCCGCTTGCCCAGCAGGTCGGCCCGCCAGGGCTGGTCGTTGACGTCGCGGATCAGCGCGTATTCGACCGAGACCCGGCGGCCGGTCGCGTCGGCGTAGTGCCGGGCCGCGTCGAGCGCCTCGGCGACCTTCCACCGGGTGTTGACCGGGACCAGCGTGTCGCGCAGCTCGTCGTCGGGGGCGTGCAACGACAGCGCCAGCGTCACCCCCAGTCCCTCGTCGGCGAGTTTGCGGATCGCCGGGACCAGACCGACCGTCGACACCGTCACCGACCGGGCAGAGATGCCGAAGCCCCGCGGCGGCGGTTCGGTGATGCGCCGCACCGCGGCCACCACCCGCGCGTAGTTGGCCAGCGGCTCCCCCATGCCCATGAACACCACGTTGGACAACCGGTCCCCGAAGTCGTCGCGCAGGGCCGCGGCGGCCGACCGGACCTGCTCGAGGATCTCGGCGGTGGACAGGTTGCGGGTCAGCCCGCCCTGGCCGGTGGCACAGAACGGGCAGGCCATGCCGCAGCCGGCCTGCGACGAGATGCACACCGTGTTGCGGTGCGGGTAGCGCATCAGCACCGACTCGACGGTCGCGCCATCGAGGGCCCGCCACAACGTCTTTCGGGTCTGGCCGGCGTCGCAGCTGACGTCGGCGGCCGCGGTGAGCAGGGTCGGGAACATCGCCTCGGCGATCACCGATCGCACCGACGCCGGGAGGTCGGTCATCTCCCGGGGATCGGCGATCAGCCGGCCGTAGTACTGGTGCGCGAGCTGCTTGGCGCGAAACGGCGGCAGGCCCAGCTCGGCGACGGCCGACGCGCGGCCCGCCTCGTCGAGGTCGGCCAGGTGCCGCGGCGGCCGGCTGCGGCGGGGCTCGGTGAAAACCAATTGTTGGGCCATGACGGTGTCCAGTATCGGCCCCGTCGGGACGCCCCGGAAAACCTAGGGAAGCAGCGTCAGCACCGTCCAGGCGGCGACCGCCGACGGCAGCACCCCGTCGAGCCGGTCCATCAGGCCGCCGTGGCCGGGCAGCAGCCGGCCCATGTCCTTGATCCCGAGGTCGCGTTTGACCTGCGACTCCACCAGATCGCCCAGCGTGCAGGTCAGCACCAGGACGACGCCCAGCACGGCGCCGATCCACGGCGGCTTCTCGGCCAGGAACGTCGCGGCCAGGATCGCGGCCGTGATCCCCAACACCAGCGACCCGGCGAAGCCCTCCCAGGACTTTTTCGGGCTGATCGCCGGGACCATCGGGTGCTTGCCGAACAGCACGCCCACCGCGTAGCCGCCCACGTCGGACGCGACGACGGTGAGCATCAGGCAGAACACCCGGCCGGCGCCGTCGTGCGGGTACACCAGCAACGCGCCGAAGGAGGCGAACAGCGGCACCCACGCGGCCAGGAACGCGGTGGCCGACGCGTCCCGCAGGTAGTTCGCCGAGGACGAACCGGCGAACGGCTCGGGCCGTTTGCTGTTGTCCTGCATGAACAGCCGCCAGAAGTTGCACACCACCACGGTGACGCCGAAGCCGGCCAGCGCGCCGGCGGCGTGGAACGGCCAGGTCAGCCAGACGGTCAGCTGCCCCCCGGCCAGCAATGGGATGACCGGAATGACGTACCCGGCCTCGCGGAGGCGCCGCACCACCTCGTGGCTGGCCACCAAGATGGCCGCGGCGACGAGGGCGACCCAGAAGCGGGGCGCGAACAGCAGCGTCACGACGAGCACCCCGCCGATGCCCGCCCCCACCGCGATCGCGGCGCGCAGGTCGCGGCCGGCCCGCGACGCCTTCTTGGCCGGCTCCCGGGCCGCCTCGTTGGGGCCGCGCGCGGGCTCGTCGGGCGGGGTGCCTGCGCCGGTGGTTGCCACGGGACCTGGATGGATGTGCTGCTGGGCGGCCACTAGACCTCCAGCAGCTCGCCTTCTTTGTGTTTGACCAGCTCATCGATCTGGGTGACGTACTGGTGCGTGGCCTTGTCCAGATCCTTCTCGGCGCGGCCGACCTCGTCCTCGCCGGCCTCGCCGTCCTTGCGGATCCGGTGCAGCTCCTCCATCGCCTTGCGGCGGATGTTGCGCACCGACACCCGGGCTTCCTCCCCCTTGTGCTTGGCCTGCTTGACCAGCTCCCGCCGGCGCTCCTCGGTCAGTTGCGGCACCGCCACCCGGATCAGGGTGCCGTCGTTGGTCGGGTTGACGCCCAGGTCGGAGTTGCGGATCGCGGTCTCGATGGCGTGCAGCTGGCCGGCTTCGTAGGGCTTGATGACGACGAGCCGCGCCTCGGGGACGTTGATGCTGGCCAGCTGGGTGATCGGGGTGTGGGTGCCGTAGTAGTCGATCGTGATCCGGGAGAACATGCCCGGGTTGGCGCGACCGGTTCGGATGGTCGCCAAGTCGTCACGGGCCACCGCCACGGCCTTCTCCATTTTCTCTTCGGCGTCGAAGAGAGCCTCGTCAATCATTTGCGCCGCTCCTCCTCATCGCTTCACTGCATCGTCGCCGGCGGCGATCATGTCTTCCCCTCAGGTGGTGACCAGTGTCCCGATTTTCTCACCGGCCACCGCGCGGGCGATATTCCCATTGGTCAACAGGTTGAACACCAGGATCGGCATGCCATTGTCCATGCACAGGCTGAACGCCGTGGCATCGGCCACTCGCAGGCCGCGGTCGATCACCTCGCGATGGCTGATGGCGGTGAGCAGCTCGGCCTCGGGGTTGAGCCGGGGATCCTCGGAGAACACGCCGTCGACCGCCTTGGCCATCAAAACCACCTCCGCGCCGATCTCGAGAGCGCGCTGGGCCGCCGTGGTGTCGGTGGAGAAGTACGGCAGGCCCATGCCGGCGCCGAAGATCACCACCCGGCCCTTCTCCAGGTGGCGGACGGCCCGCAGCGGCAGGTAGGGCTCGGCGACCTGGCCCATCGTGATCGCCGTCTGGACCCGGGTGACGATGCCTTCCTTTTCCAAGAAGTCCTGCAGCGCGAGGCTGTTCATGACGGTGCCCAGCATGCCCATGTAGTCCGAGCGGGTGCGCTCCATGCCGCGCTGCTGCAGCTGCGCGCCGCGGAAGAAGTTGCCGCCGCCGATCACCACGGCGACCTGAACGCCGTCGCGCACCACCTCGGCGATCTGGCGGGCGACCTGGGCCACCACGTCGGGATCCAGCCCGACCTGGCCGCCGCCGAACATCTCGCCGCCGAGCTTGAGCAGCACCCTGGAATACCTGGATCGGCTCCCCGACCGGCCGGAAGTTTCCCGGGCTGTTGCCGATACGCCGTTGGTGCGGGTGGTCGGCTCCGGCCGCGGCGCCGCCGCGTCGGCGACCCGGCCCTCGCTGGACTCCGTCATCAGACTCCTCGCATGCAAGCGCCATCCCGGGCGACCTCGTCCGGAACGGCATTTCACATCCTGCCTCATCGCAGCACAATGCGGTCCCGGAGGGGTGCAATATCTGCGCGGCGGGTGATGCGCGCCACCGGACCCGCGATGTTTGTGGGCGTCGGCAGCGGGAATACGCGCCAACGCGGGGCGGCGAACACGGTCTTGAGCAACCAAGGACCAGCGGCGCCCTGTGAACAAGACCGACCGTTGGTCGGTCGCCGTTGGGCGGGGATCGCTCAACTTAGCTACGCCACTGAGGAGGAATAAATCCATGGCGGACAACAAATCGGGACCTGCCGAAGCCGTGAAGGGCGTCGTCGAGGACGTCAAGGGCAAGGCCAAGGAAGCCGTCGGTGCGGTTGCCGGTCGGGACGATCTCACCCGCGAGGGCCAGGCCCAGCAGGACAAGGCGGAAGCGCAGCGTGACGCGGCGAAGAAGGAAGCCGAGGCGGAGGCCGCTCGCGGCGGCGCCGAGGCGGCCGAGGAGCGCCAGAAGAAAAACCAGTAGCTTGTCGCGAAGACGGGTCCGGTCCGTGCGAACGGGCCGGACCCGTCGGCTTTTCCGGATCGGAGCAACGCAAAGGCCGTTGATCCCCTGACGCGGGGATTTAGACTTTGCATAGGTTCGCTCCGAGCCGGTATTCAGCGACGCGCCGCAGACATGTCCCGGTGAGGTGCCTACGAGGTCGGGGGCGAGGGTAAAGCCTCACGAGGGTTGGAGATGTCGTTGGACGTTGTAGTGCTGACCGACGAAGACGACGTCGCATCGGCCCTCCCGACGTTGACGTCGTTCACCCATACGCTGCGGCGCGTCCCCCTGGCCCACGACATCGCGGGGCTCGGCGCTGCCGACGTGGCGATCATCGACGCCCGCGCGGATCTCGAGGCGGCGCACCGGGTGTGCCGCCGATTGCGCGCCGACGCGCCCGGCATCGCCGTCGTGGCCCTGGTCGCCCGCACCGACTTCGCGGCGGTCGACGTCGATTGGAACTTCGACGACGTGCTGCTGCCGGCCGCCGGGGCCGACGAGTTGCAGGCGCGGTTGCGGCTGGCGGTCGCGCGACGGCGCAGCGCGATGGACGGCACCCTGAAGTTCGGCGACCTGATGCTGCACCCGGCCAGCTTCACGGCGTCGCTGGGCGGCGCCGATCTGGCGCTGACCCTTACAGAGTTCAAGTTGTTGAATTTCCTTGTGCAGCATGCGGGCCGGGCGTTTTCCCGGACCCGCTTGATGCACGAGGTGTGGGGTTATGACTGCAACGGCCGCGTCCGCACGGTGGACGTTCACGTGCGACGGCTGCGGGCCAAGCTCGGGGTCGAACACGAATGGATGATCGACACTGTCCGCGGTGTCGGTTACATGGCGGCCACGCCGCCGCAGCCGGAGTGGGTTCTCACCGAGTCGGCGCTGACCCCGGTGTGGACGTCGACGGCGCGACCGGCCACCGACCCCGTCGCGCGGTGATGGGGTCGGCCTGAGTTCGAAAGCCGTTGCGGCGCCAAGCTTTTGGCGGAGTTAGCCGAAGAGCGGCAAGGCGCGCTTGCGGGCCAGCGCATCCATCCCCTGCTGGATGGCGTCTTGCACCTCGTGATATTTGCGCTCGACGTAGTCGTCGTCGTCGGCGCGGGCGGGATCGTGGTCGAGCTCGACGGCCGGCATGAACCGGGTCCGGATCTTGGCGGGCAGCGGCAGCTGGGGCAGCGCCGCCGGGGCGATGCCCCAGGGCAAGGAGACCGCCACGGGGAAGACCTTGAGCCGCAGCAGCCGATCGAGCTTCAGCGCCTTGGAGAGGCGGTCCCCGCGGATCAGCACCGGCATCGCGTCGGCGCCCCCGACGGTGGCGATCGGCACGATCGGCACGCCGGCACGGATCGCCATCTTGACGAAGCCCTTGCGGCCGGCGAGGTTGGCGCGGTCGCGCTCGACCCACGGGCGCAGCGAGTCCACTTCGCCCCCGGGCCACAACGCGACGTCGCGGCCCTCCGCCAGCGCGGTGGCGATCGCGTCGGGCGCGGCCGGCAGCACACCCATCGAACGGAAGTAGCGGCCGAACAGCGGGATGGCCATCAGCGCGTCGTGCGCCGTGCCGTGCAGCGGGCGGTCCTGACCGAACCGCCGCCACCACTGCAGGCCGACGGTCCACGCATCCCAGACGAACGGGGCACCGGAGTGGATCCCCACCAACAGCACCGGGGGCCCGGGGATGTTTTCCCATCCGTCGATCTCCATGCGAAACCAGTAGTCCACCAGGAGGTTCCACAGGTACTTCTGCCGCTGCAGCGTCGTCTCGTCCTGGCCGCTGAGGTCCCAGCGGCCGGCGCGCTCGGCGACCCAGCCGCTGAGCCCGCCTTCCTGACCGCTGCGCAGCTCCTCCATCTGGGTCCGCGCGCGCTCGGCGTGGCGCTGCGCTTGGGCACGTACATCGGCTGGCCTGTGATCGGGGCTCATGGGTGTCGCATACCCGGTTCACGCGCTCGGGATGCCCCCAAGCGCAAATCTCCCCGCGTCACCGGGTGACGCGGGGAGATTGTGTGCAACCGGATTAGGCCGCCGGGGCGGGCAGCGCACCCGGGGACGGGCTCGCGTTGGGAGCGCCCGGGGTGTTGGGCGCGCCAGGCGTCGAGGCCCCCGGAACGTTCGACGTCCAGATCAGGATGTCTTGCGCGCCGTCGTTGTAGGCGACGCCGTTCGGGGGCGCGCCGGTGACGTCGAAGTACAGGACGCCGGTCGATTCCTGACCCTGCGGAATCGGCGCCGGGTTGAGGCCGTTGGGAACCGGGTGCTTGTCGACCACGCGGTAATTCTGGCCGTTGGGCCCGCGGGCGATGAAGTCGTTGACCATCGGGGTCACGACCCCGCCGTCGGAGCGGACGGTGACGTCAGCCTGGTACAGCGTTCCCTTGGGGGTGTAGCCCGGGATCGTGGCGTTGCTGGGCTGCAGATTGCTCACCGTGTAATTGGTGATCATCGGCCCGTCGACGAGTTGTTCGCTGGTTCCGAATCCCTGAATGCTGGGCGGGGCAGCGGAAGCGGTTGCCGCAGCGAAAACGCCGGCCGCCGCTATACCCCCGGCAGCAATGGCTGTCTTAACAGCGGTGGTGTTGAACTTCATAATATTCCTTTCGTGTCGAACAATCGCTCCCACGCAGGGCGATATACGCACGAAAGAGGGCATAACCCGTCGGCTCCCGGGCTAAACGCGGATTAAACCGAAAACTTTCCGGACGGCGGCGTGCCACCTGCGCGAATGGCGCCGCGATCGTTTTTGCGCCGCAGCCACTTTCGCGTCACAAAATTCACAATTGCACCACAGTCATCACGCGGACGCTTTCCCGCGCCGCGCATAATCCCGGTCGCAGCGGGTAGCCCGGAGGCGTACACGTAGCCGGTTAAGGCAACCCGCAAACCGAACGATGGGGGCCGTCGATGGAACGCGGAAACGCCAAGCACAGTCCACGCGAAGACGACGAATTGAAGCAGGAATTGAGCGGCACCATCCGCGGCAACAGGTCCAGTCGCGGCGAGGAATGGCGCGACCCGGAGCCGCCGGCCGACGACGATTCGGACGTCGGCACGGCCGGCCCGCCGACCCGCGAATCCTGAACCGGTTTTCTGCACCCGCCGGCCGAACTCACTCGAATCACGAAGGGCCACCCGCAATGAGCTTTCCGCCGCAGCAGCAATCCGTTCCCGGCGTGCAGTCGCAAATGAACCCCGTGCCCGATTGCGGCGAAAACAGTTACCGCGGGTCGGGAAGCGCGCGGGCGGTCTCCGCGTCGCAGCCGTTGCGGTCGGCGGCATCAAGCAGCTCCTGCTTGTTGGCCGGAAAGTCGACACCGCTGAGGCATTTTCGGAGCTGACTGGCGGTAGTGGAGGCAACCATGGGTTGCGGGGTGCCCACCGGTAGCCGGGCCAAACGCGGCGCGGTCAGCGGCCCCGGACCCGCCGGTTCTCCTTCTTGATGGCCTCGACCAGCTCCGACTTGCTCATCGTCGAGCGGCCCCGCACGTCGAGGCGGCGCGCCACGTCGAGCAGATGCTTCTTGCTGGCGTTGGCGTCGACGCCCTCGGCGGACCGGCCGCTGCTGCGCGGGCCGCCGCCCTCGGCCAGCTCGTCCGAGGGCCCCTTCTGCTCCTTGGGCTCCCAGTGGTCGCCGACCTTTTCGAAGCCGTGCTTGACGGCGGAGTACGCCACCCGGTGGGCGCGCTCCTCGCTGCCGTACTGTTCGGCGGCCGAGTCGTGGGCCTTGGCGAACGTGCGCTGCGCCTTGGCGTCGGAACGCTGCAGGGTGCTCGGCAGCTCGCCCTGCTTGGGCTTGCCGCCCTTCGTCGTCTTGGGCATCGAACCTCCTCGCTCAGCCCTCGGTCATCTGCTGCGCCTTGGCGTAGGCCAGCTGCAGAAAGTCCGCGCCGGCCAGGGCGGTGAACGTCCCGGCGACCAGCCGGGTGAGTCGGGGCACGAAGATCAACCCGATCACAAAGCCCGTGGCCACCCACATGTCCAGGCAGAAGGGGCAGGTCAACAGCTCGCCCACGCTGTGTCGCAGGGCGCTGCCCTGCCGGGTTTCCTCCATCACCTCGGCCGGTCCGCCGGTGCCCGAGTAGTGTGCGAACGGCGCCCGCAACGGGCTGGTCACCGCGTCCTTGGAGATGGTGCGCGACAGCTTGTGGGTGCCGACGGCGACGGTCAGCAGGTCCTGGACGGCCCAGCGCTCGGGCAGCTTTCGGCCGGTGGCCGCGACGATGGCGCCGGTCACGGCGACCACAAGGCCGTAGATCGCCATGACGATGGAATAGCCCTTCAGCGGTCGCGGGTTGTCGCCGCGATACGCGTCGCCCTCCCGCCGCGCACGCTCGGCCACCTCTTCGGTGAGTTGCGTTGCTTCGCCCATCGGCGCTCCTTTTACGTCTGGATCCTCTGTGGGTTACCCCTTCGGGCGCGCGGAAACCACGACGGGCGGCCAAACGCCGTGAGGCCGCGCCGCGAGCGGTGCGCCGGCGCGCGCCCCGGATATGTCAATATCGTTGACATGATCCAGGCCGAAGACCCTCCGCTGGGCTACCTGCTGTACCGGGTCGCGACGGTGCTGCGGCCGGAGGTGTCGGCCGCGTTGAGCCCCCTGGGGCTGACGCTGCCCGAATTCGTGTGCCTGCGCATCATTTCCGCGTTCCCCGGGCTATCCAGCGCCGAACTGGCGCGCCACATCAACGTCACGCCGCAGGCGATGAACACGGTGCTGCGCAAGCTGGAAGACGTCGGCGCGGTGGAACGCCCGGCGTCGGTGTCCTCCGGGCGCGCGCTACCGGCCACGCTGACCGGTCAGGGACGGGCGCTGCTCAAGCGGGCCGAAGCGGCGGTGCGGGCCGCCGACGCCCGCATCCTGAGCAAGCTGACCGGCGCGCAGCAGCGAGAGTTCAAACGCATGCTCGACAAGCTGGGATCGGACTGACTCAGGCGTGGATCCGGGCCCAGGGTCGGGCCTCTTCGAGCTCGTAGGCCAACTCCAGCAGCAGCGATTCCTGCCCGAGGTCGGCGGACAGCATCATGCCCACCGGCATCCCGGAAGCCGATTGGGCCATCGGCAGCGAGATCGCCGGCTCGCCGGTGACGTTCTGCAGCGGCGTGAATGCCACCCAGTCGATCAGCCGGTCCATCACCTGCCGGTAGTCGGTGGGCGCCAGGTACCCGATCTGGGGCGTCTCGTCGGCCAGCGTCGGGGTGAGCACCGCGTCGTAGGTGCGGAAGACCTCGGCGGTGCGCCGCCGCAGCCTGCGCAGCCGCACGATCGCCATCGGTAGGCGGTGGATGTTGCGGCCGCTGTGCCGCTCCAGGCCGAGCGTCAGGCTGTCCAGCCGGGTGCGGTCGAACGTGTGCCCGAACAGCCGACGGCCGCCCCGCACCTGCGCGAACGCCAAAAAAGCCCAATACAGCACGAAGTCGTCGACGAAGCTGGCCGGCACCGGCGGCTCGTCGAGGTGTTCGACGCGGTGGCCCAGCTCCTCGAGGAGCCCGGCCGATTTCAGCGCCAGCTCGCGCACCTGGGGGCTGCATTCGCGCTGCACCGAGCGGGTCAGGACGGCGATCCGCAGCCGCTGGCGTCCCGGTCCGGTCACGTCGCCGATCGGCGCCAGCTTGGGGTTGCGCCAGATTCGCTCGGCTTCGCGGTAGAACGCCGCGGTGTCCCGCACCGACCGGGTCAGGACGCCGTTGGCGACGATGCCCACGGGCATGCGCCGATGCACCGGGTCGAGCGGCAGCCGGCCGCGCGACGGCTTGAGCCCCACGAGCCCGTTGCAGGCGGCCGGGATCCGGATCGAGCCGCCGCCGTCGTTGGCGTGGGCGATCGGCACCACGCCGGCGGCGACGAACGCGCCGGATCCCGACGACGAGGCCCCCGCGGTGTAGTCGGTGTCCCACGGGTTGCGGACCGGCCCGAGCCGCGGGTGCTCGGCCGACGCGCTGAACCCGAACTCCGACAGCTGCGTCTTGCCGAGCGAGGTCAGGCCGGTGCCCAGAAACACCGTCGTGAAGACGCTGTCGGCAGGGGCGTTGAACGGCGTCCACGCGTCGGAGCCGTGCATGCTCGGCTGCCCGGCGACGTCGACGTTGTCCTTGACGAACGTCGGCACGCCGCCAAAGAAGCCGCTGGCGGAGGCCGCCGCGGCGGCCCGGGCCTGGTCGAACGCGGCGTACGCCAGCGCGTTGAGGGCCGGGTTGACGGCCTCGGCCCGCGCGATGGCGGCCTCGACCAGCTCGGCCCGGCCGACCGAACCCTCGCGGATCGCGTCGGCCAGGCCGACCGCGTCGAGGTCACCGAGGGCATCGTCGCCGAAAGCGTGCACGCGTCGCATAGCACAGACGCTAGCCGCTACCGGCCGCCGGTTAAGCCTGGCCCACCTCGAAGCGGACGAACCGCGTCACCGTCACGCCGGCCTCGTCGAGCAGGGCCTTGACGGTCTTCTTGCTGTCGGACACCGACGGCTGCTCGAGCAGCACCGCGTCCTTGAAGAACCCGTTCAGCCGGCCCTCGACGATCTTGGGCAGCGCCTGCTCCGGCTTGCCCTCGGCCTTGGCGGTCTCCTCGGCGATGCGGCGCTCGCTGGCCACGACGTCGGCGGGCACGTCATCGCGGGACAGGTAGCGGGCCTTGAGCGCGGCGATCTGCAGCGCGACGGCGTGGGCCGCCTCCTTGGCCCCCGCTTTGTCCGAGCCGGTGAACTCGACCAGCACGCCGACGGCCGGCGGCAGGTCCGCGGCGCGCTTGTGCAGGTAGGTCTCGACGTTGCCGTCGAAGTACTGCACGCGGCGCAGCTCCAGCTTCTCGCCGATCTTGGCCGACAGGTCGGCGATGGCCTGCTCGACCGTCTTGGTCGGCGATCCCGAAGAAATCGGGGCGGCCTTCAGGGTGTCGACGTCGGTGGCCTTGGCGGCCAGGGCGGCGCCGACGACCTGGTCGGCCAGGGCCTGGAACTCGGCGTTCTTGGCGACGAAGTCGGTCTCGGAGTTGAGCTCGATCAGCGCGCCGTCCTTGGCCGCGACCAGCCCCTCCGCGGTGGCCCGCTCGGCGCGCTTGCCGACGTCCTTGGCGCCCTTGATGCGCAGCGCCTCGACGGCCTTGTCGAAGTCGCCGTCGGTTTCGGCCAGCGCGTTCTTGCAGTCGAGCATGCCGGCGCCGGTGAGTTCCCGAAGCCGCTTGACGTCGGCGGCGGTGAAGTTCGCCATGTCAGCCTTCCTCTAAGAGGGGTCGGTGGTCGATTCGGTGGTGCCCGCAGCGGCGTCGGTGGGGGCAGCGAGGGTGGCGCTGGCCGTCGCCGAGGCGAGCAGCTCCTGCTCCCATTCGGCGAGCGGCTCGGCCGCCTCGGCCTCGGGCTTGCCGTCGCCGCGGCCCAGCCCGGCGCGGGCCTGCAGGCCCTCGGCGACCGCGGAGGCGATCACCTTGGTCAGCAGCGCGGCCGAGCGGATCGCGTCGTCGTTGCCCGGGATCGGGTAGTCGACCTCGTCGGGGTCGCAGTTGGTGTCCAGGATCGCGATGACCGGGATGCCCAGCTTGCGGGCCTCGCCGACGGCGATGTGCTCCTTGTTGGTGTCGACCACCCAGATGGCCGAGGGCACCTTGTTCATGTCCCGGATGCCGCCGAGGCTGCGCTCGAGCTTGTTCTTCTCGCGGGTCAGGCCCAGGATTTCCTTCTTCGTGCGGCCCTCGAAGCCGCCGGTCTGCTCCATCGCCTCGAGTTCCTTGAGGCGCTGCAGCCGCTTGTGCACGGTGGAGAAGTTGGTGAGCATGCCGCCCAGCCAGCGCTGGTTGACGTACGGCATGCCGACGCGGGTCGCCTCGGCGGCGACGGATTCCTGCGCCTGCTTTTTGGTGCCGACGAACAGCACGGTGCCGCCGTGGGCGACGGTTTCCTTGACGAACTCGTAGGCCTTGTCGATGAACGTCAGGGTCTGTTGCAGGTCGATGATGTAGATGCCGTTGCGGTCGGTGAAGATGAACCGCTTCATCTTGGGATTCCAGCGACGGGTCTGGTGCCCGAAGTGGGTGCCGCTGTCGAGCAGCTGTTTCATGGTCACGACGGCCATGCGGGTGCCTCACTTGTTGTCGGTTGTCGCCCGGCATCGGGTGAGCCGGGCCCTGGCGCCTGTCAAGTGCCGCGCCCGCCTCGGGGACACCGGGACGGGACCGCACGGCAATCGGTTGGCTGCAGACGCGCGAAGTCAGCCCGCAAGCGAGCTGCGACCAGCAGTTTACACCGACTCAGCAGGTGGTTTTTCCACAGCGGTGAGTGGCGCGGTCGCGCGGGCCCCGCTGTACTCGCCGGGTGCGGCGGGCGATGCTGTTGATCCTGGCCCTGCTGTGTGCGTCGCCGGCGCGGGCCGACGGCGTGCGGCTGGACTGGCCGCTGCGGCCGCCCCCGGCCGTCACCCGCGGGTCCGACGCCCCGTCACCGGACTGGCAGCCCGGCCATCGCGGCGTGGATTTACCGGGCTCCCCCGGTCAGCCGGTGTATGCCGCGGGCCCGGCGACCGTGGTGTTCGCCGGGTTGCTGGCCGGGCGGCCGGTGGTGTCGCTGGCCCATCCCGGGGGGTTACGCACCAGCTACGAGCCGGTCCGGGCGGCGGTGCGGGCCGGCCAGGCCGTGACGGCCGGGACCGTGATCGGCGAGCTGGTGGCCGGGCATCGCGGCTGCCCGGCCACCGCGTGCTTGCACTGGGGCGCGATGTGGGGCCCGGCGTCGCGGGCCGAGTACGTCGACCCGCTGGGGCTGCTGAAGTCGACGCCGATCCGGCTCAAGCCGCTGAACGGGTGAGGGGACGCTCGCCGAATATCAGGCCCGCGGGTGGGCCCGCTCGTGGACCGCGCGCAACCGCGACACCGCGACGTGGGTGTAGAGCTGGGTGGTCGCCAGGCTGGAATGGCCGAGCAACTCCTGGACCACCCGCAGGTCGGCGCCGCCCTCGAGCAGGTGCGTCGCCGCGCTGTGCCGCAGCCCGTGCGGGCCCATGTCGGGCGCGCCGTCGACCGCGGCGACGGTCTGGTGCACGACGGTGCGCGCCTGGCGCACGTCGAGGCGCCGGCCGCGCGCGCCCAGCAGCAGCGCCGGGCCCGACTCCGCCGTCGCCAGCGCGGGACGCCCGTCGGCCAGCCAGACGCTCAGCGCTTCGGCCGCCGGCGCCCCGAACGGCGCGGTGCGCTGCTTGTTGCCCTTGCCCAGGACCCGCACCAGCCGATGGCCGGTGTCGACGTCGTCGACGTCCAGGCCGCACAGCTCGCTGACCCGGATGCCGGTGGCATACAGCAGCTCGACGATCAGCCGGTCCCGTAGGGCCAGCGGATCACCTTGCTGCGCACCGGATTTCGCCGCGGCCATGGCCTGCAGCGCCTGGTCCTGGCGCAGCACCGACGGCAGCGTGCGGCGCGCTTTGGGCACCTGCAGCCGCGCGGCCGGGTCGCCGGTGAGCAGCCCGCGGCGCGCCGCCCACGCGGTGAACGCCTTGACCGCCGAGGTGCGCCGGGCCAGCGTGGTGCGGGCCGCGCCCGCTCCCGCCGCCGTCGACAGCCACGCCCGCAGCACCGGCAGGCTCAGCCCGTCGAGGCCGACCCCGCGCGAGTTCAGGAACTCCGCCAGCGAGCGCAGGTCGCCGAGATAGGCCCGACGGGTGTGCGCGGAACGGGCGCACTGCAGGTCCAGGTACTGGTCGAACTCGGCGAGGATCGCGTCCACGCCTCCACGTTGGCAGGCGCAGCGGGACCGGGTCAGTCGACGCGCCGAAGCGTGTCCGGGGTGAGATCTTTGAGCGCGGGATAGCCGTCGACGGCCATGATCAGGTCCGCTTCGGCCAGCAGCATGCGCAGCACGTGGACGATGCCGTCGACGCCCCCGAGCGCCAGGCCGTAGGCGTACGGGCGGCCGACGCCGACCGCGGTCGCGCCCAGCGCCAGCGCCTTGATGACGTCGGCGCCGCTGCGGACGCCGGAGTCGAAGAGCACGGGCAGGCCGTCGGCCGCCTCCACCACGCCGGGCAGGCAGTCGATCGCGGGCAGGCCGCCGTTGGCCTGCCTGCCGCCGTGGTTGGAGCAGTAGATGCCGTCGACGCCGCCGTCGCGGGCGCGGCGGGCGTCGTCGGGATGGCAGATGCCCTTCACCAGCAGCGGCAGGTCGGTCAGCGAGCGCAGCCACGGAAGGTCGTCCCAGGTGAGAGCGTTTCCGAAGACCTGAACCCAGCGCAGCACGGCGCCCTGCGGGTCCTCCTCCGGCGGGCGCGCCAGGCCGGCGCGGAACACCGGGTCGCTGGTGTAGTTGGCCAGGCAGTGCCCGCGCAGCTGCGGGAAGTTCGACGTGGCGAGGTCGCGCGGGCGCCAGCCGGTGACCCAGGTGTCGAGGGTGACGACGATGCCCTTGAAGCCGGCCGCCTCGGCGCGGTGCACGAGGCTGGCGGCCAGCTCCCGGTCGTTCGGCGTGTACAGCTGGAAGAACCCCGGCGTATCGCCCAGGGCGGCGGCGACGTCCTCCATCGGGTCGACCGTCAGCGTGGAGGCCACCATCGGGACGCCGGTGCGCGCGGCCGCCCGCGCGGTGGCCAGGTCGCCGTGGCCGTCCTGGGCGCAGATGCCGATCACGCCGATCGGCGCCATGAAGATCGGCGACGGCAGGCTCAGGCCGAACAGGTCGACGGACAGGTCCCGCTGCGCCGCGCCGACGAACATGCGCGGGATCAGGCCCCACCGCTCGAAGGCGGTGCAGTTGGCCCGCTGGGTGCGTTCGTCGCCGGCCCCGCCCGCGACGTAGGACCAGACCGACGGCGGTAGGGCCGTGGCGGCCTTGGCCTCCAGCTCGGCGAACGCCATCGGCAGCGGCGGCACCACTCCGGCCAGTCCCTGCAGGTAGATCTCGTTCTGGTAGTCGCCGAAATGCGCCATTCCTAGGCCTTGGCCTCCGCCTCGGCCAGCTCCTTTTTCCACTGCCGGAACATCTCTTCGGTGCGGCCGCGCCGCCAATAGCCCGAGATCGACGACGCCCACTTCGCGTCCACGCCGCGCTCCTTGCGGATGTAGGGCCGCAGGTTGTGCATCACCGTTTGCGCGTCGCCGTGGATGAACACGTGCACCTGGCCGGGCAACCACAGGGTGGTGGTGACGGCCTCGATCAGCGGCGCGAAGTCCCCGGCGCGGTCCTCGGGGACCAGGTCGGCGCGGCCACCGCGATAGACCCAGTTGATTTGCACGGACTCCGGCGCTTCGAGCGGGATTTCGTCGTCGGGGCCGGCGACCTCGATGAACGCCTTGCCGACCGCGTTGGGCGGCAAGGCTTCCAGCGCCGCGGCGATGGCCGGCAGCGCCGACTCGTCGCCGGCCAGCAGGTGCCAGTCGGCGGCGGGGTCGGGGGTATAGGCGCCGCCGGGGCCCATCAGGTAGATCGGCTGCCCGGGTTGGGCCGTCGCCGCCCACATGCCCGCGATCCCGTGCTCGCCGTGCACGACGATGTCGAGGGTGAGCTCGCGGGCCGCGGGGTCGACGTGGCGCACCGTCATGGTCCGCACCGAAGGCCGCTTCTCCGGCGGCACCTCGGCGAAGCTGTCCAGCGTCAACGGCTCGGGCAGCGCGGCGACGTCCACGTCGTCCGGGACGAAAACCAGCTTGACGTAGGAGTCGGTGAATTTGCTCGGCACGAAGCTGTCGAACTGGCTGCTCGCCAGCACGACTCGGACCATGTGGGGGGTGAGTTGCTTGGTGCGGACAACTTCGAAGCTCTGCAAAGGTCGACCGGCCACTTATCCTCCTGTCCAGACCCGACCCCCGTCGACTATACGAGGCGCTTCTACCGCGCGGTTTTTCGGCGTTAAGCGGTGCGGCGTATCGCCGAGGCCGACAATGAGGGAATGAGCGAGGCCTAAGACTTGCCGATCCCGCCGTTGGCGCCGTCGCCGCGACCGCTGTCACCGGGCATCAAACCGCTGCTGCGCGCCGAGGCGCTGACGGCCGAAGCGCTGCGGCGGGGCGTTGTGGCCGGTCGCGCTGATCACCACGGCGGTGGCGGCGCTTGGTGTACTGGGCCTGATTATCGGGCCTCTGCGACCACCAGGGCTCGCAGCCCCTCCACATCGCGCCCCTGGGCGATCCCCAGCGTGACCAGCAGCCGCGCCCGGTGCGGCGACAGACCCGGAGCCAACACCGCCCCGCGGGCGGCCAGCGCGGCGCCGCCGCCCGGATAGCCGTACCGGCCGGCCACCAGGGTGTCGGCCGCGCGTGTCGTAATGACGACCAGCACGCCGCGCTCGATCAGCGCCGCGGCGGCCGCCGCCTGGGCGGGCGGCAAATTCCCGGCGCCGTTGGCCGCCACCACCACCGCCGGGTGCGCGGCACCGGCCGCCGTCAGCAGCGCGCCGTCATCACCCAGCGCGGCGACGACGATCGGCGCCGGGCGAACCGGGCCACCCGGCGGGCCGTAGGCATTCCCCCGCGGCGGCAGCCGATGCCACCGCACCTCCCCGTTGCCGACGATGCCCAGCGGCCCGCGGCCCGGCGCGTCGAAGGCGTCACGTGCCAGCCCGGAGATCTTCACCGCCTCGCGGCCGGAATAGATGCGGCCGCCGAACACCACGACCGGGTCGAAAAGCGCGGGGTCGGCGGCGACGGCCCGGGCGTCGGCGAGGTTGGCGGGACCGTCGCTGTCCGGGCGCGCACCGGTGACCATGGAGCCGGTGACCACAACGCGAATCGGCCACTGCGCCCGGTAAGACAACCATGCCGACACCTCTTCGATCGAGTCGGTGCCGGTGGTGACGACCACGCCGTCGACGCCCTGGTCAACCAGGCGGTCCAGGGCCGCGACAAGTTGTTCCAGGATCGCGAAATCGATCTCGGACCCGCCCAGCACCGCGACGTCCTGGGCGCCGTCGAAACCCCCTGCCCACGTGGCTAATTGGGCAGCACTGGCAGCCGGAATCGCGCCTTGCGCCGTCTCTTTCATGGAGATGGTCCCGCCCAGGCCGACCAAGTGGACTGTCACTGCGCCCCTTGTAACGAAGCCGGCGCGATGATGGATCGATAGTCGGGGATAACGGCGTCGGCGGGGATACGCCCCAGCGCCTGTGCCCAGTGCGCGCGATCCGCCAGATCGGCGGGCAGATCAGGGCCGAGATCGGTACGAAACACGAACTCGCGCAGCACCCCGGTGATCAGGCGCTCATCGAGCTTCATGGCCCGCGCGACCGCGGACACCGCCGGCGGTTCTTGAGCGCTGAGCGGCCCGTCGGCGCGGCGGATCGCCCCCAGAAACTTGGATAATTCGAGTTTCTTTGTGGCTAGCGTGTTTTCGTTCGTCAGATACATGCTGTGTTGGTTGTACTTAGGTGATCCCTGCAATTCTACTGAGTCGCCGTGCAATTCATCGACGGCCTTGGCGAGCTCGGGCTGGAACACCGCGACCACGTCGACATCGTGGTTGGCGATCGCCGATGGGATTTCGCCGGGTCCGGTTTGGATGAGTTGGGAATTGATGGCGCTCGCGGCGAACCCAGCCTGGGAAAGGAATTTCGTCGCGAAGTAGTGCGCGCTGCTGCCCAGCGGAACCGCGATGCGCCGCCCGGCCAGGTCCGCTATCGAGTTCACTCCGGCCGACTTCCGGGCGACGAAACGGCCGCCGTCCCAGCGTGACCCGTCCGCAACGATCCGCAACCGGGTGTTCTTCAGCGCCGCCGCTGCGGTGGGGACGTCACCGCCGTTAGCGACGTCGACCGCGCCGCCGACGAGGGCCTCCAGGGCCGCCGCGCCGGTTGGAAACGGAACCACCTTGACCTTCACCCCGGCGCCGGTGAAGTAGCCCAGGTCTGCGGCCACCGGCACCTGTGACCAGCAAGGGTCGACCACCCACGCCAGGGTGAGTTGACCCGCACGCGACGGTCCCGCTCCTGCGCACCCAGACACGGCGCAGGCCAGTATCGCCGCTGACAGCAGCGCAACCAGCGAGAAACGTTGCGGCGTCATGGCTTGGCCTGGCATGTCGCAATGATCTCCGGAGCGGGTCGCAATTGATCGTGCAACTGGCGGCGCAGCGCCGGGTAGCCGGCGAGTTCGGCCAGGGCACCGGACGAGCGCGGCCACGGCAATGGATTGTCGATCTGATCAAGCAGGACGCCGTGTTGATTCATCACGACGATCGACGAGGCGATGCGCACCGCCTCGTCGACGTCGTGGGTGACGAAGACGACGGTCGTCCCAGACCGCCGCCAGAGTTCAACGACCAGATCCTGCATTTGCGAACGGGTGAGCGCGTCCAGCGCGCCGAAAGGCTCGTCCATCAGCAGAACTTCCGGATTGCCCGCCAGCGCGCGGGCGATGCCCACGCGCTGGCGCATACCGCCGGAGAGTTCGTGCGGCAGCCGGCCGAGCAGTGACGGCGAAAGCCCCACGTCCTCCAGCAACTCCACCGTTCGTTTGTGACGTTGCGCGCGTGGCACTTTCGCCGCACGCAGCGCGAAGCCGATGTTGGTCTGCACCGACGCCCAGGGGAACAGCACGTCGCGCTGGAACACCACACCGCGTTCGGCCCCCGGTCCGGTCACGGGCGCGCCGTTGAACTGCACCACGCCGGCCGCGGGTCGCACGAAACCGGCAATGGTATTGAGTAACGTGGATTTTCCGCATCCGGACGGACCGAGCAGCGCGAGGAAAGATCCGCCGTCGACCACCAAGTCGACGCCGCGCAGCACCGCCGTGGCGCTACCCCGGTAGCTGACGGTCAGCCCGGATACTTCGATGCGCCCGCCGGTCACGCTTGCTCAGTCGCCCAGCGCACATACCGCCGGGTGGCACGGTGGAAGACCTGGTCGGTGAGCGCCCCGAGTATCCCCAATGCGGCCAAACAGGCGAGCAACCGATCGGGCTGGCTGAACAACCGCGACTGGTCCAGGCGGAAGCCCAAACCCTCTGTCACACCGGCTTGTTCGGAGGCGACGATCAAGATGAGCGACATCGCGATGCCCTGACGCAGACCGGTAAGGATGAACGGCAGCGCCGACGGCAGCACCACCCAGCCGAACACCTGGCCGCGGGTGGCGCCGACGGACGCGGCCACCCGGAGATAATCCGTGCGGGTCGCGGCGATGCCGGCATGAGAGTTGACCCAGACCGGAAAGAACACACCCACGCTGGTGAGGAACAGCTTTGATTCCTCGCCGATACCGAACCACAGGATGGCCAGCGGCACCAGGGCGATCGCGGGGATGGGGCGCAACACCTGAATGACCGGCTCCAGCAGTGCCCTTGCGACAAGACTGGTCCCCGTCAGCGCCGCGACCACGATCGCAACCGACGAGCCCAGGGCGAAACCGGACAACGCGCGCCGGAAACTGGCGGCACCATCGGCTAACAGCGTTCCCTGATCGGCCATCTGGCGGGCGGCCTGAATGACGTCCTCCGGTGCGGGCAGCAGGCTGGGCGAGAACATGCCGGATCGCGCCGCGACTTCCCACCCGGCGACGATGACGACGAGGCTCAGGGTGGCTAGCAGCGCCGGAAAGCGACCGCCCGATACCGGGTTCAGCCGGCCCGCACGGTTGGCAGGGCCGCGGCCATCAGGCAGCACCGAAGAACTCACCGGCCAGCGACTCTGATTCGCGTCCGTCCGGACCCACCGGGACATCGCCGACGAGCGTGACCCGGTGCAGCACCCGCTCGTGGTCGAGGTGTTCGAAATCGCGTGGCGCCAGGTGCAACGTGGCCCGGTTATCCCAGAACGCAACGCTTCCCGGCTCCCACTTGAATCGCACCGAATACTCCGGACGGGCGATCTGCTCGAACAACAAGTCCAGCACGTAGCGGCTTTCACGCGGCGACAGGTCAACGATCTCGCGGGTGAAGAACTGATTGACGTAGACCACCCGCTCCTGCGTCTCGGGGTGCACCCGGACAACGGGATGGATGGACGCCAGCGGCTTGCTGCGAACCAGATCGCCGATTTTCTCGGCGCTGCGTTCGTAAGACAACGTGGCGCCGAATCGGTGTTCGGCGCGCAGTCCGTCAATAAAACCCCGCACCGACGGTGAAAGTCCTTGGTAGACAGCAGCAACGTTGGTGAACACTGTGTCACCGCCATAGGGCGGCACCACTTCGGCGCGAAGTATCGAATGCGACGGCGGATTGATCAGCGGTGTCACATCAGCATGCCAGTTAGGCCCGTTCCAGCCCTCCCGGTGCCGGTACCCGGATCCGTACCGGCGGTCGTAGGCGGCCGGTGACACGGTGTGGATTTGTGGGAAACCCGGAGGCGCACAATCGCCCTCGTAAGGATGAGCCGGTGTGACCTCACCGAACTGCGCGGCGAACGCGATCTGCGCGGCATGGTCGAGGTGCTGCCCGCGAAAGAACACCACCTTCCATCGGTGCAAGGCGGCCCGGATGGCGTCCTTGTCGGCACCGCTGAGCGGCCTCGAGATGTCCACGCCCTCGATCAGGGCTCCGGTCCACCCGGACAGCGGGATTACCTCGATATCGGTGGCACCGGCCGTCACATCGGTCGTCGTCAACAGACAAAGTCCCCGTCAATCGTCGAAATTACCTGCGGTGTCGACTGTTTGAGGGTAACGACGATTCTTCGGTTTGATAGCGTTTGAATCGGGTTGAAGGAAAAGCCGGTATTAGGGTCGCGGCGCTCCCAGCCGGTACACCCGCCAGCCGGCCTCCCGCCAGCGGGCGTCGTCGAGGCAGTTGCGGCCGTCGACCACGACTCGCGCCCGCACCCGGCCGGCCAGGTC
>NZ_LQPJ01000007.1 GCF_002101785.1 Mycobacterium palustre | reverse complement strand
CGACACGCCACACCCCACCCGGGGGTTCTCCTCACATCAAGCCGACACGCCTGCTACCAACGTCCTGGCCGAGTACAGCTAGCCCCGTTCGCGTCGCTCAAGCACGCGCTGGACGCAGTCTCGGCGCAGCCGAAGCCGGCTCAGCCTTGCGGCCGCTTGCCCGCCGCCACCTCGTCGGGATACTCGTCGTAGTACGGCACGTAGCCCTCGTCGCGGCCGGCCAGCACATACAGCGGGTCCTTGACGTCGGGGCCGTAGCCCTGCTGGCGCAGCTCCACCTTGCGGCTCTTGAACGTCGTGGTGTGCTCGAGCGACTCGACCAGCCGCAGAAACAACGGCAGCGCGTAGGCCGGCAGCTGGTCGTACACCGCACGGCCCAGGGACTTGCCGTCGAACTCGGCGCCGTCGCGCAGCTTGACCGCGGCCATGCCGGCCCGCCCGCCGGTGCGCGGAATCTCCACACCGAAAACCGTGCACTCCTCGACCGACTCGTCGGAGGCCAGCGCCGCCTCGACCTGCGTGGTGGCGACGTTTTCGCCCTTCCACCGAAAGGTGTCGCCGAGCCGGTCGACGAACGCCGCGTGGCCCATGCCCTGCGGGCTCATCACGTCGCCCGAGTTGAACCAGCAGTCCCCCTCGCGAAAAGCGTTGCGCACCAACTTCTTTTCGGTGGACTCTTTGTCGGTGTAGCCGTCGAACGGCTGCAGCCGGTTGACCGGGCTCAGCAGCAGGCCGGGCTGGCCGGGGGGCACCCGGCGCACCCGCCCGTTCTCGTCGCGCAGCGGCTCGCCGGTGTCGGGGTCGTATTCCACGTAGGCCAGCGGCATCGGGAAGACCCCGGTGCTGCGCGGCACGTTGAACACGTTGATGAACGCGGTGTTGCCCTCACTGGAGGCGTAGAACTCGCAGACGCGCTCGATGCCGAATCGCTTGGTGAACTGGTCCCAGATCTCGGGGCGCAGCCCGTTGCCGGCGATCACGCGAACCTTGTGCGCGCGGTCGGTCGGCTTGGGCGGCTGATTGAGCAGGTAGCGGCAGATTTCGCCGATGTAGATGAACGCCGTCGCGTCGTTGGCGATCACCTCGTCCCAGAACTTCGACGCCGAGAACGACTTGCCCAGCGCCAGGGTGGCCCCGGAGTTGATCACCGACGACAGCGCCACCGTCAGCGCGTTGTTGTGGTACAGCGGCAGGCAGCAATACAGCGTGTCGGAGCTCTTGAGGCGCAACCCGATTCCCCCGAACGCCGCGAGCGCCTTCAGCCACCGCAGGTGGGTCATCACGCTGGCCTTGGGGAATCCCGTTGTACCCGAGGTGAAGATGTAGAAGGCGGTGTCGCGGGCCTGCACGGCCGACGCCGACTCCGGGTTGACGGCCGGCGCGCTCTGGGCGAACCGCTCCAGGTCTTCGACGGTCACCGTCTCCGCGCTGCCCGAGCCGCCACAGTCGGCCACCGCGCTGACCAGGTCGGTCTCGGCGATCAGCACCTTGGCGTCCAGCAGGCCCAGGCTGTGCGCCAGCACCTCGCCGCGCTGGTGATAGTTGAGCATTCCGGCCACCGCCCCACACTTGACCGTTGCCAGCATGGCCAGCACCGCGTTGGGCGAGTTGCGCAGCATGATCGCGACGACGTCGCCGCGGCCCACGCCGCGGGAGGCCAGCACCGCGGCGTACCGGTTGGCCGCCGCGTTGGCGTCGCGGTAGGTCAGGTGCTGGTCGCCGAACCGCAGGAAGACCCGGTCGCCGTAGCGGGCGGCGCGTTCCTGGAACACCTTGCCGATCGATTTCTTCGAACCCGGCTGGGCCAACAGCCCGGTCAGCGCCCCGCGCATGATCACCGGCGTGTCCGCCAGGACGCCAGGCACCCCAGATGCGATGTCGGTCAGCCTGACCGCCGTGCGCGCTGCCCCGTCGTGATCGGACACGTGATCCCCTCGATTCGTTGGCGGTCCCGCTAAGTCGCCGTCGGTCAGGCGGGAGCGCACGCCTCTAGTGCGGCACCCACCTTATCGACCAGCATCAACCGGTCCATCGCGGCTTGCGAGATGTAGCCGCTGTCCAGCAGTCCGTTCAGCCAGAGCCAGAGGCCCTCGTAGTGTCCGAACGGGTCCAGCATCACGATCGGTTTACCGTGCAGGCCGAGGTAACCCGTCGTCCAGGCGTCGAACAGTTCGTCGAGGGTGCCCACGCCGCCGGGCAACACGATGAACGCGTCGGCGCGGTCCTCCATCAGCTGCTTGCGCTCGTGCATGGTGTCGCTGACGATCAGCTCGTCGGCCTCGGCGTCGGCGATTTCGCGGCGCATCAGGATTTGCGGGATCACACCGACGGTGCGGCCGCCGCGGGCGCGGGCGGCGGTTGCCAACGCGCCCATCGCCGAGACCCGGCCGCCGCCCCACACCAAAGTCCAGCCACGCTCGGCGATCGCCTCGCCGAGTTCCGCAGCAAGCTCAAGCAATTCGGGATGCTCGGGTCCCGACGCGCAGTACACACACACCGCCCATGGGCGTGACGGATCGCGGGCGGCGGGCATACCACGAAAGGTAGACCAAGCCCGGTATGGGGCGCACATCGCGCGCAATAAAATTCGGGCGGTGCCGATTCGATGGAACGTGCCACAGCACGCGGCGGCCTCAGAGCGGCTGGACGCGGCGCTGCGCGCCGGGCGGGGGGCGGTGGTGCTCGGACCCGACGGCTGCGGCAAATCCACGCTGGCCCGCGTGGCCGCCGGAAGGGACGGCGGCGGGGTCACCCGCTGGGTCACCGGGACCCCCACCGAGCGCGTCGTTCCGTTCGGGGCGTTCGGCCACCTGGTCGATATCGCGGAGGTCGGCAAGCCCGCCGCGCTGCTGCGGGCGGCCCGGGCCTCGCTGAACGACTCCGCGCGTGGCGACCTGCTGCTCGTCGTCGACGACGCCCACCACCTCGACGTCCTGTCGGCCACCCTGGTCTACCAGCTGGCCCTGGCCGGCACGGCCCGGATGATCGTCACGGCCCGCGCCGAGGCCGCGCCGGAAGCCATCGCCGCGCTGTGGACGGACGACCTGCTGCAGCGCATCGACGTCGAGGCGCCCGGCGGGGTGACGACGCCGGGCGAGGTCGACGCCTTCCTGGCCGAGCTGCCGCCGGCGGCGCGGTCGGTGCTGGACTACCTCGCCGTCCAGGAGCCGCTGTCGCTGGCGGACCTGACCGCACTGGCCGGCGACGGCGCGGTGACGGAGGCGACGGAGTGGGGAGCCGCCGAAACCCGGATTCGCGGGGGACGTTCCGACGACCCGGTGGTCTACACGGCCCACCCGCTGTTCGCCGAGCGTGCGCTCGACGCGCTGGGCGCCGACGAGGCGCGACGGCGCCGCACCGAGGTGGTCAAGCTGCTGGCCCAGCACCCGCGCGACCACCTCAGCGACCGGCTGCGGCTGTCGTCGCTGGCGCTGGCCAGCGACGCGCCGCAGCGGTCCTCCGAGGTCGTCGCCGCCGCGCAGCAGGCGCTGCGGCTGGGCGATCTGGCGCTGGGCGAACGGCTGGCCCGCTCGGCGCTGGAGCGGTCCGGCGGTTTGGCGGCGCGGCTGGCGCTCGCGCACGCCCTGGCGTGGCAGGGGCGCGGACGCGAGGCCGACGAGGTGCTCGGCGCCGTCGACCACACCGCCCTGGCCGAGCCCGCGCTGATGGACTGGACGCTGCTGCGGGCGGCCAACCAGTTCTGGATGCTCAGCGAGCCCGAGCGCGCCACGGCGTTTCTGCGCACCATCCGCAGCCGGGTCACCGACGCGGGCCCGCGCACCACCCTGGACGCGCTGAGCGCCACCTTCGCGATGAACGCCGGCAACGTCGGGCACGCCGTCAAGGTCGCCGGGGAGGTGCTTGCGTCCCCCTCGGCCGACGACCAGGCGGTGGCGTGGGCGGCCAGCGCGGCGGCGTTGTGCGCGGCGCGGCAGGGCCGTTTCGACGACGTCGAGCCGTTGGCGCAACGCGCCCTGGCCGGCGAGCATCCGGGGCTGCTGCGCTTCACCATCGGGCTGGGTCAAACGACGGCGCTGCTGATGGCGGGCCGGCTGGACGCGTCGCGCCGACTCGCCCAGCAGTTCACCGACTTCGCCGAACTGCAGCAGCCGGGCCGCGCGATCGGCGAGGTGCTGCTCGCGCACGTGCTGCTCGCCGAAGGCGAATTCGCCCGCGCCGCAGCGTTACTCGCCCCTGCCGCCGCCATGCTGGAACGCACCGGCTACTCCTGGGGCCCGCTGTCGCTGACGCTGTTGGCCACCGCGCTGGCCCAGCAGGGCGACACCGCAGCGACCGCGAAAGCCCTGAGCAGGGCCGAGTCTCGGCACGGGACCAAGTCGGCGTTGTTCGCCCCGGAGCTCGGCGTGGCGCGGGCGTGGCGGCTGGCGGCGATGCGCGACCCGCACGGCGCGGTGGCCGCCGCCCGCGAGGCCGCCCGGATGGCAGAACGCGGCGGGCAGTTCGGCGTGGCGCTGCGCGCCTGGCACGAGGCGGTCCGCCTCGGCGACATCCGCGCGGTCGATCCGCTCACCCGGCTGTGCGGCGAAATCGACTGCGTCGTAGGCAGAATCGTCCTCGCCCATGCGCGGGCCCTGGCCGACCGAGACGGCGCGGCGCTGCGCGCGGTGTCCGACGACCTGGCCGAGGTCGGGATGCGCGCAGCGGCCGCCAGCGCCGCCGAGCAAGCGCGGGAGCTCCAAACCCGTTAGCCTGCAACGCAAACGGCGCGCCGCATTGTGCGCGAACCGTAACACCACCGTGTCGCCCCGGTGACCATTACCCCTCACTGTTTGCAGGACCATGCGTATCCGCCCCGCCCGCGTGGTCGGCCTGTTCGCGGCCGGCCTGCTGGTTGCCGCGCTGACGACCGACGCCTGGTCCGTCGTCGCGCCGCCGGCCGCGCGGGCCGCCCCCACCGGCCCGACGCTGCCGCTGGGCCACGCCGGCAGGTGGATCACCGACGCCGACGGCCGCGTCGTGGTGCTGCACGGGCTCAACCACGTCTACAAGATCCCCCCGTACGAGCCGGCGGCCGACGGTTTCGGCGACGACGACGCCGCCTTCTTGCAGGCCAACGGGTTCAACGCGATGCGGGTCGGCGTCATCTGGGCGGCCGTGGAGCCGCAGCCGCTCACCTACGACGACAACTACCTCACCTCGATCGCCCAGACCGTCGCGACGCTGGCGTCACACGGGATCGTCAGCCTGCTCGACTTCCATCAGGACCTCTACAACGAGGCGTTCCAGGGCGAGGGCGCACCCGCGTGGGCGGTGCAGACGGCCGGCCTGCCCAACCCCCAACTCGGCTTTCCCGGCAACTATTTCGCCAACCCCGCCGAAGAGCATGCCTGGCACGCGTTTTGGAGCGACGCACCGGCGCCCGACGGGATCGGGCTGCAGGACCACTACACGCGCGCCTGGGCGCACGTCGCGTCCTTCTTCCGCGGCAACCCGGGCGTATTCGGCTACGAGGTGCTCAACGAGCCGTGGCCCGGCTTCATCTGGGAGGGCTGCTTCAACCCCGTCCTGGGCTGCCCGCTGCAGGACCACAAGCTGACCGTGTTCTATCGCAAGGTGGTGCCCGCGATTCGCGCCGCCGACCCGACCACGCTGGTGTTCTTCGAACCAAACACGTTGTTCGACGAGGGAATTCACACCGATCTTGGCCACATCGTCGACCCGAGCACCGGCTTTTCCTTCCATGACTACTGCGCCATCGAAGCGGTGCTGCACCGAAACATCGCCTGCCGCTTCGAGGACGGTGTCACGATCACCAACGCGAGCCTCTACGCCGATTTCAATCACATCCCGCCGTTGTTGACCGAGTTCGGCGCCACCAACGACCTGAACAACATCGCCGAGGTGATGCGCCACACCGACCGCCATCGGATGGGCTGGCTGGAGTGGGCCTACACCGGCAACGACAAGACCAGCTCGTCCCCGAACGACCAGGCGCTGGTCTTCGATCCCAGCCGGCCGCCGACCGGCGCCAACGTCAACGCGGCCAAGCTCGGGGTGCTCGCCGCCCCGTACCCCCAGGTGGTGGCCGGCACACCGAGGGACTGGTCGTTTCGGTCGGGCGTTTTCCGGCTGCGCTATTCGACCGAGCGGGCCGACCGCGCGGGCAGCTTCGCGCCCGGCACGCAGACGTTCATCTCGGTGCCGCCGGTCGAGTACCCGAACGGATATCAGGTGAGTGTCGCAGGCGGACAAGCGGTTTCGGCGCCCAACGCGCCCGTGCTGGCCGTGGTGGCGGACGCCGGCGCGACCACGGTCGACGTCGCCGTGACGCCCTGACGTCCGTCGGCTCAAATTGCCAGGACCCAAACAAGGCCTTCGAGGCCCGCAAAATCGTCGCCGTTTCGGGTGTAAAGGTCCAGGCCGCTGGCGTGTGCGGTCGCCGCGATCGGTAGGTCGGCGAAGCGGCTCATCGGTCTCCTTCCTTCGCGAACGACTGCTGCAACGACGAGTCCATAGCTGCGTGCGGCGGCCGCATCGAACGGAATAGGTTCGAGGAGCGACTCGACCTCCTGCAGCCGGGCCTGCCGTTTCGCCGCTTCCACAGCGTCCGCGGTTACGTGCGGGCCCGCCGCCAATTCGGCTGCCGTGACCGCAGATATCGCGATCTCGTCGGGGAGTGCGGTCACCGCGGCTGGATCGTGCCATTCGACGACGACGGAGGTGTCGAGGAGGCCCGACGACAACTCAGAGCCCTTGGTCGATCAAGCCGTCAGTGTCGGCGCGGAAGCGTCGGTGATCGATGCGCACGGCGGACGTCGCCAGCGCCGCCACTTCGTCGCGGGAGATGAAAGCACGGCGGCCCGCTCGAATCGGGCGCAGCTCCGCAACCGGCTCGCCATTGCGCATGACGACGAAAGTCTTACCCGCCGTTACCGCTTCGATCACCTTGGCGTTCCCGTTGCGCAATTCCCGCTGGGCGACAGTCTTCACCATCCAGCGAGCAAGTTGTGCTACAGGAAGCTACGCGCTCAGGTAGCCCCGCAGCAGCTCCACCGCGGCGGTGATGTTGGCGACCGGGACCCGTTCGTCGCGGCGGTGCGCCACGTTGGGGTCGCCGGGCCCGAAGTTGACCGCCGGTATGCCCAGCGCGGCGAACCGCGCCACGTCGGTCCAGCCGTACTTCGCCCGGACGCGGCCGCCCGCGGCCTCGACCAGCGCCTTGGCGGCGGGCTGCGACAGGCCGGGCAACGCCCCCGCCGCGGCGTCGGTCAGCTCGATCCGGACGTCGAGCCCGTCGACGACGTCGCGCACGTGTTGCAGCGCCTGGTCCACCGACCGGTCCGGCGCGAAGCGGAAGTTGACCGTCACCGACGCGGCGTCGGGGATCACGTTGCCGGCGACCCCGCCGTCGATGCGCACCGCCGACAACCCCTCGCGGTATTCACACCCGTCGATGTCGACGGTGCGCGCGCCGTAGGACGCCAGCCGGTCCAGGACGGCGCCCAGCTTGTGAATGGCGTTGTCGCCCAACCATGATCGCGCCGAGTGGGCGCGGGCGCCGGTCGCGCTGATCACCACCCGGAGCGTGCCCTGGCAGCCGGCCTCGATGTAGCCGGCGGTGGGCTCGCCCAGGATCGCCACGTCGGCGGCCAGCCAGTCCGGCAGCTCGCGCTGGATGCGGCCCAAACCGTTTGCGGCGGCGTCGATTTCCTCGCAGTCGTAGAACACCAGGGTCAGGTCGTGGGCCGGGTCGGCCACGGTGGCCGCCAGGTGCAGGAAGACCGCGTCCCCGGATTTCATGTCGGCGGTGCCGCAGCCGTAGAGGTCGCCGTTTTCGCGGTGGCTGGGCAGATTATCGGCCGCCGGGACGGTGTCGAGGTGCCCGGCCAGCAGCACCCGCGACGGCAGCTGTCGGTGGGTGCGGGCCAGCACCGCGTTGCCGTTGCGCACGATCTCGTACCCCAAAGCCTGGGGAGTCTGGGCGCGCAGCGCGGCCTCCACCTCGTCGGCGAGGCGCGCCTCGTCGCGCGATTCGCTGGGGATGTCGACCAGAGCCGCGGTCAGCTCGATCGGGTCGCCACGCAAGTCCAGCACGCCCCAAGGGTAGTGGGTCCGCCTGTTGCGGCGAGGCCCAAGTAACCTGTCGGCCGTGACTGGAGCTGCGGGCATCGGGTTGGCGACACTAACCTTCGACGGGTCGGTCCTCGACACGTGGTTCCCGGCCCCGGAGCTGACCGAGGGCGGCGCCAGCGCAACGTCACGGCTCGCCCTGTCGGACATCCCCCCGGAATTGGCCGCGCTGGTCGGCCGCGACGACGACCGCGGCACCGAGACCGTCGCGGTGCGCACCGTCATCGGCTCGCTCGACGACCCGGCCACCGACGCCCACGACGCCTACCTGCGGCTGCATCTGCTGTCGCACCGCATCGTGGCGCCGCACGGGTTGAACGCCGGCGGATTGTTCGGGGTGTTGACCAACGTCGTGTGGACCAACCGCGGCCCCTGCGCGATCGAGGGCTTCGAGGCGGTCCGGGCGCGGCTGCGCCGGCACGGGCCGGTGACCGTCTACGGCATCGACAAGTTCCCGCGGATGGTCGATTACGTGCTGCCCACCGGGGTGCGCATCGCCGACGCCGACCGCGTCAGGCTGGGCGCCCACCTGGCGCCGGGCACCACCGTCATGCACGAAGGCTTCGTCAACTACAACGCCGGCACCCTGGGCGCGTCGATGGTCGAGGGCCGCATCTCGGCCGGCGTGGTGGTTGGCGACGGCTCCGACGTCGGGGGCGGCGCGTCGATCATGGGCACGCTGTCCGGGGGCGGTACCGAGGTCATCTCGATCGGCAAGCGCTGCCTGCTCGGCGCCAACGCCGGGCTGGGCATCTCGCTGGGCGACGACTGCGTCGTCGAGGCCGGGCTGTACGTCACCGCCGGCACCAAGGTCAGCACCCCCGACGGGAAGACGGTCAAGGCCCGCGAGCTGTCCGGGGCGAACAACCTGCTGTTCCGGCGCAACTCGGTGACCGGCGCGGTCGAGGTGGTGGCCCGCGACGGCCAGGGCATCGCCCTCAACGAGGACCTGCACGCCAACTAGCGGGTCGCGTCCTTTGCGCCCGATCCGAGCGTCGTGCCGTTGGTTTCCGGCAGCAGGTAGGTGCACACCAGGCCGGTCAACATGAGGGCACCCAGCATGAGGCCGATCGCCCAGCTCCCGTAGGTGGCCAGCAGCGTCCCGGCGAGCAGCGGCGGCAGGGCGCCGCCCACCACGCCCGCCAGGTTGATCGCCAGGGCCGAACCGCTGTAGCGGTAGCGGGTGGCGAACAACTCCGGAATGAACGCCCCGGTCGGGCCGGACCCGATCCCCGCGATCGCGCACATGCCCAGGATCGCGATGACGTAGCAGACCCGGTTGCCGGTGTCCAGCAGCGGCATCACCACGAACGCCCAGGGCAGGCAGCCCGACCACCCGATCAGCATCAGGCGGCGACGCCCGACCCGGTCGCACAGCGTGGCCGACAGCGAGACCGACGTGATGCTCACCAACCCGGCGAGCACCCCGACGGACCAGATGAAGGTTCGCGAATAGCCCAGGTGCGCATTGGCGTACATGGCCAGATACGTGTTGCCCATGTAGGCAAACCCCAGGCCGCCCAGGATGCTGCCGCCGGCCAGCACGATTTCGCGGCGCTGCAGCCGCAGCAACTCCCGCAGCGGCGCCTTGGGCACCAGGTTTCGCGCCTTCTCCTCGACGAACACCGGGGTCTCGTCGATGTTGAGCCGCACGTAGAGGGCGATGCCGATCAGCGCCGCGCTGATCAAAAACGGCAGCCGCCATCCCCACTGCATGAACGCGGGGCTGTGCTCACCGATGCTGACGTTGACGCCCAGGAACGTCAGGCTGGACAGCACCCCCGCGGTACCGCCGCCCAGCAGGGTGAACATGCCGTAGCGGCCGCGCTTGCCCGCCGGCGCGTATTCGGCGCTCAGCAGCGCCGACCCCGCCCACTCGCCGCCGACGGCGAACCCCTGCAGCAGCCGCAGCGCCATCAGGGTCAGCGGCGCCGCCGCGCCGATGGCCGCCGTGCTGGGCACCAGGCCGACCGACACCGTGGACACGGCCATGATCGACAGCGTGGCGATCAGGGTCTTCTTGCGGCCCAGCCGGTCGCCGAAGTAGCCGAACACGGCCGCGCCGAGCGGCCGGGACAGAAACGCCGTCGCGAACGTGCCCATCGACGCGATCATCGCGACGGTGGGGCTCAGGTGCGGGAAGAACACCGTCGGGAACACCAGCGCCGCGGCCGTGCCGTAGATGAGGAAGTCGTAGTACTCGATGGCGGAGCCGACCAGGCAGGCGGCCGCCACCCGGCGCATCGGCGTGGCGGCGGGGCGAGCGAGGACCGTCGCGCCGGCCGGGCGGCCGGGCTCACCCATGGGGGCCGCCGAGTGCTCGGTTACGTCTACTCATCTGTACGACGGTAGGTGAAGCTTCGCGGTCTCGCTCGACGGAGAACCTGACAAAATCCTGCGTGTCGCCTAAGGGCCGCGACGGTTCCCGGCGGCGGCCCTTCGACCGAAAGCTCAGCCCTCGGAGAGCAGCTGCTTCTTGAGCACCTTGCCCATGGCGTTGCGCGGCAGCGCGTCGACCATCCGCACCTCCCGCGGCCGCTTGTGGATGGACAGCTCCTGGGCCACATGGTTGATCAGCTCGTCGGCCTGCAGCTGCGGGGAGCCGACGACGAACGCGACGATGCGCTGGCCCAGGTCCTCGTCGGGCAGCCCGACGACCGCGGCCTCCCGCACGCCGGGGTGGCCGAGCAGCGACGTCTCGATTTCGCCCGCCCCGACGCGGTATCCGCCGGACTTGATGAGGTCGACCGACTCGCGCCCGACGATGCGGTGCATGCCGCCGTCGTCGATGACGGCGACGTCGCCGGTGTGATACCAGCCGTCGGCGTCGAAGACCTCGGCGGTGGCCTCGGGCCGATTCAGGTAGCCGTCGAACATCGTCGGGCCGCGAACATGAAGGCGCCCAACGGTTTCCCCGTCGGCCGGCACCGGGTTGTCGTTGTCGTCGAGCAGCCGGGTTTCCACGCCGGCGACCGGCAGGCCCACCCAGCCCGCGCGCCGCTCGCCGTCGGCCCGGGTGGAAATCGTGATCAGCGATTCCGAGGCGCCGTAGCGTTCGATCGGCTGGTGCCCGGTGAGCCGGGACAGCCCGTCGAACACCGGGACCGGCAGCGGGGCGCTGCCCGACACCAACAGCCGCGCCGGCCGCAGCGCCGATGCCGCCGACTCGTCGGCCACCACCCGCGACCACACCGTGGGCACCCCGAAAAACAGCGTGCCGCCGGCCTCCTCACGCGCCGCGGCGTAGCCGGCCGGCGTCGGTCTTCCCGTGTGCACGAAGCGGTTTCCGATGCGCAGCGACCCAAGCAGGCCCAGCACCAGCCCGTGCACGTGAAACAGCGGCAGGCCGTGCACCAGCACGTCGTCGGCCGTCCACTGCCACGCCTCGGCCAGCGCGTCCAGGTCGGCGGCGATCGCCCGGCGGCTCAGCAGCACGCCCTTGGGCAGCCCGGTGGTGCCCGAGGTGTAGATGACCATCGCGGTGGCGTCGGGCGACGGCTCGGGATACCGGTGCCAGGAGCGGGCATGCAAGCGAACGGGTATGTGCGGCAAGCCTTCCGGCTCGTCCGGTTCCGGCGCCAGCCAGGCTTCGGCCCCGGAGTCGGTGAGCATGTGCCGGCGCTCGGACGCCCCGACGTCCGAGGGGACCGGGACGAAGGGGACACCGGCGATCAGGCAACCGGTGATCGCCAGCACGGTCGAGGCGGTCGGCTTGGCCAGCACCGCGACGCGGCTGGCGCCGGCGACGCGCTCGGCCACCGACGTCGCGGCGCCGACCAGGTCGCTGCGGCTCAGCGTGGCGCCGTCGATTCTGACCGCGTCCGCAATGTCGGTGGTGGTGACGGCAGAGGGATTCAGGGATGCCAGCAGCACGAATGCAGGCTACCCGCGGGCGGTTCGACGACCGCCGGTCAGCCCTGCTCGTCCCAGATTTTGGTCAGCGTGGACAGGATCTCCTCGCCGCGGCCCAGCCCGCCCAGATGACTCTCGCCGGGCAGCACGATCAGCTCGGCGTCGGGCAGCAGGGACACGACGTGCTCGCCGTGGGAGAACGGGACGATGTGGTCGCTGTCGCCGTGCCACCAGCGGACCGGGACCTTGACCTCGTCGAGGCGAAACCCCCAGTCGCGGGTGAACAGGATGATGTCGTTGAAGGGCGCCGCCAGTTGCTTGCGGCTGCCGTTGAGCAGGTCGTCGAGGAACATGGCGCCGAACTCCGGCCGGGTGAGCAGGCGCCGGTCGCCCTCAGGCGATATCGCGGCGTACAGATACAGCGCGGGATTCGCGACCGGGCGGATCATCCGGACCACCAGGCTCGCGCCGATCCGCAGCGGGTCACCGCCGATTCTCAGCAGCGGCGCCACCCGCTTGCCCAGGTTCATCAGGCCGCTGGTGACGCCCTCGCCACCGAGGAACGGCGCGACGCCCCCGAGCACACCGACGGCCACCACGCGATCGGGCAGGACCGCCGCCGACGCGAGCGCGTACGGACCACCGCCCGACAGGCCGATGACGGCCATCTTGTCGATGCCCAGCGTGTCGGCGATGGTCCGCAGGTCCTCGCCGAACGCCCGAATGTTCTCGTAGCGATGCGGCGTCGAGGAGCCGATGCCCGGCCGGTCGAGGCCGATGAGCCGGATGCGGTTCTGTTCGGCGTAGACGCGGGCCTCGGTCGGGATCTGACGGCGGGCGCCGGGCGTCCCGTGCAGCCAGAACATCGCCCGCCCCTGGGGGTCGCCGAACTCGGCGAACCCGATCTGGCGGTCCTGCCCGACGGCGACGTTCCCTTCGAGCTTCGGGCGGGCGATCTGGATGGCCATGCCAGCAGCTTCGCATGTGACGAGCAGTTGACAAAAGCCTCACAGGCTCACCGGTCAGGCGGGGACCCCGATGGCCTTGACCTCCATGTACTGATGCAGCCCGGTGATCCCGCCGCTCTCCCGGCCGAACCCACTCAGCTTGAAGCCGCCGAACGGTGCGTCGCCGGGACCGACGCCGTTGACCGCGACCTGGCCGGTGCGGATCCGGCGGGCCACGCCGACGGCCCGGTCCACGTCGGCGCCCCACACTGCGCCGGACAGCCCGTAGCGAGAGTTGTTGGCGATCGCGACGGCGTCGTCATCGTCGCGGTAGCGCAGCACCGACAGCACCGGCCCGAACACCTCTTCCTGGGCGACCGCGGAATCGGGGTCGACGTCGGTGAGGATCGTCGGCTCGAAGTAGTAGCCGACGTCGCGGCCGGCCGGGCGACCGCCGCCGGTGGCCAGCTTGGCCCCGTCGTTGACCGCGCCGTCGACGTGCGCTTGGACGCGGTCCCGCTGCGCCGCGCTGATCAGGGGGCCCATCTGGGCCTCGGGGTCCCTGGGGTCGCCCACCTTGATGTCGCGGGCCAGGGCGACGAGCCGGTCGACGACGTCGTCGTGCAGCGCGTCGGGCAGCAGCAGCCGGCTGTGCAGGATGCAGGCCTGCCCCGCGTGCAGCGAACAGCCGTCGAACAGCATCTGCCGCAGCGTGTCGTCGGTCAGCTGCGCATCGTCGAGGACGATGCTGGCCGACTTCCCGCCGCACTCGAGCAGCAGGCGCTTCATCGCGTCGCCGGCGGCGCGCATCACCTCGCAGCCGACGGCCGAGCTGCCGGTGAAGCTGATCATGTCGACGCGGGGGTCGGTGGTGAGCAGCCGGGCGCCCTCGATCCCCGACGGCGTCACGACGTTGACCACGCCGGGCGGGATGTCGGTCTCCTCGTCGATGAGGCGCGCGAGCGCGAGCCCGGCCAGCGGCGTCAGCGGCGAGGGCTTGAGCACGACCGTATTGCCCGCCGCCAGAGCGTTATTCACCTTCATGACGTTGAGGCAGTGCGGGAAGTTCCACGGCGTCAGGATCGATACGACGCCCAGCGGCTCGCGCCGCAGCAGCGTCGTTCCCGCGCCTATCCCGGTGACCGGCTCGTCGGTCAGCTCGGTGGCGAGCTGGGCGGCGTGCATGGACATGTATCCGGCACCGTCGATCTGCATCACGCGTTCGTTGGCGACGCAGCCCCACTCGGCCTGCGACAGCGCGCAGAACTCGTCGGCGTGCTTGACCAGCGCCTCGCCGAGCTGGTTGAGGCACCGGGCCCGCCCCTCGGGGCTCGTGGTCCCCCACGCCCCGCCGTCGAAGGCGCGGCGCGCGGCCGCGATCGCGTCGCTGACTTGCGCGACGCTCGCGTCGGGCGCGGTGCCGATGGTCTGCTCGGTGGCCGGGTCGACGTCGTCGTAGCGGCCGCCCTCCGGTTCCACCCAACGGCCGTCGATATAGAGCTGATAGGCGTCGACAAGCGGTCCCGGAGGTGGTTTCTCGGCCATGTGCGTCCTCACCCGAAGGTCGGTCATCTTGAGGCTCAGTGTTCACCCGTGGCGTCGGTGCGTCAATCGTCAGCATGCCGAAACTGACCCAATTTCGCGGCTTTGACGGTCTATTGACACCGGCGGTCGCGCCAGGGTAGACACAACGGCGCGGACACATTGGCCCAATGTGTCGGATTTCGACCTTCGGGGTCCGTTGAGGGAGGCACGCCGTGCAGACCACCTTTCCGCTGCACTCCCCCGACTTCTACGCCGGCGACCCATACCCGGCGTATCGCGAACTGCGCGCCACCTCCCCGGTCTGCTGGAACGACGTCACCCACTTCTGGGCGCTGCTGAAGTACGAAGACATCCGCTACGTATCGAGCAATCCCGCGACGTTCACCTCGACCGAAGGCATCAACATTCCGGACCCGGCGATCCCGAACGCGGTGCAGCCGGGCAACCTGATCTTCACCGACCCGCCCCGGCACCGGCAGCTGCGCAAGCTGATCAACTCCGGATTCACCCGGCGGCGAGTTTCCTTGCTGGAGCCTAAGGTTCGCGAGATCGTCAGTGAAATCCTCGACGCGATCGAACCCGACTCGGTTCACGAGTTCGCCGAAGAGATCGCCGCGCCGCTGCCCACCCGGATGATCGCCGAGCTGATCGGGGCGCCGCCGGACGACTGGGAGCAATTCCGGGCGTGGTCGGACGCGGCCACCGGGACCGCGGACCCCGAGATCGAACTGGACCCGTTGGTGGCCATGGGCCAGTTGTTCGAGTATTTCCAGAAGCTGATCGCGGCGCGGCGCGCCGAGCCCCGCGACGACCTGCTGTCGGTGCTGGCCGGCGCCGAGATCGACGGCATCCGCCTGACCGATGAGGACCTGCTCAACTTCGCCTTCTTGCTACTGGTCGCCGGCAACGAAACCACCCGCAACCTCATCGCGCTGGGCACCCTCGCGCTGATCGCCCACCCCGACCAATGCCGCCTGCTCATCGAGGACCGGTCGCTGATCCCGCGCGCCGTCGAAGAGATGCTGCGGTGGAACAGCCCAGTGGTGCACATGGCCCGCACCGCGGTGACCGACGTCGAGATACGGGGACAGCGCATCGCCGAAGGCGACACGGTTGTGATGCTCTACGGGTCGGCCAACCGCGACGAGGACATCTTCGGCGCCGACGCCGAGGAGTTCAAGGTGATCCGCCATCCGAACCCCCACATCGCGTTCGGGTGCGGCGAACATTCTTGCGTCGGTGCGCAATTGGCGCGCCTGGAGGCGTCGGTCATGTTCGACGAGTTGCTGCGGCGCTTCCCGAATCTAGAGTTGGTCGGCGAAGTGGATCGGATGCGTGCCACGATGGTGCCCGGCGTGAAGCGAATGCCGGTGCGGTTCGGGTGCGGATAGATTGGAGTTCAAGTCAGTGACCGACGACGAAGCCGAAGTGCGCGACAAGCTGCGCGCCCTCGTGGGCCAGCCCACCAGCGGCACCGCAATGCCCTCGGTGGGACCGGATCCGGTCAACCAGCCGATGATCCGGCACTGGGCCCACGCGATGGGCGACATGAACCCGGTCTACCTCGATCCGGACTTCGCGGCGTCGTCGCGGTTCGGTGGCATCGTCTCGCCGCCGGTCATGCTGCAGACCTGGATAATGCCGGCCCCGAAACTGGAGGGGATCAAAGAGCGAGGCGGCGTCCCCGTCGAGATGGACGGCAATCCAACGGCGTTCCTGGACAAGGCCGGATACACCAGCACCGTGGCCACCAACTCGGAGTTCGAGATCGAACGCTATCCGAGGCTCGGCGATGTCGTGAGCTCGACGTCGGTGTTCGAGGAGGTCTCGGACCAGAAGAAGACCGCGCTGGGGACCGGGTACTTTTTGACGTGGGTGATCACCTACCGCGACCAGGACGGTGAGCTGTTGGGGCGACAGCGATTTCGCGTGCTGCGATTCAGGCCGGAACGCTGATGGCGCCCCGGCTGGCACCGGCGATAGGCCCGGACACCGAATTCTTCTGGAACGGGCTGCGCGAGCGCAAACTGCTGATCCAGCGCTGCGGCGGATGCGGCGCGCTGCGCCACCCGCCGCGCCCCATGTGTCCCGGCTGCCGTTCCCTGGACTGGGACACGGTCGAGTCGGCGGGCCGCGGCACGGTCTACAGCTACGTGATGCCGCTCGAGCCCCGGTTCCCCTTCTTCGACTATCCCTACATCGTGGTGCTGGTGCAGCTCGACGAGGGGGTGCGGCTGGTTTCGAACCTGTGCGGCATCGAGCCGGCCGATGTCACGGTCGGCATGCCGGTCGAGGTCTACTACCAGTCCTTCGATAATGACCTGGTGCTGCACCAGTTTCGGCCCGCGGCTTTGGAAGGACGCCGATGACGACGACCCCCACCCGCACCACCACGCTCGAGTGGGCCGACATCGTCGTCGGCGACGAGGTCACGCCGCTCGAAATCCCCATCACCACAACGCTGATCGTCGCCGGTGCCATCGCGTCGCGCGACTTCATGCCGGTCCATCACGACCGCGACTACGCCAACCAACAGGGCTCGCAGAACCTGTTCATGAACATTTTGACCACCAACGGTTACTGCGTGCGTTTCCTCACCGACTGGGCCGGACCCGAGGCGATGGTGAAGAACCTGTCGATTCGCCTTGGCGTCCCGTGCTTCCCCGACGATCCGCTGCGCTTCACCGGCAGCGTGACCGGCAAGACGCCGGGTTCCGGCGGGGAGAACTTCGTCGAGGTGACCTTCAAGGGCTCCAACAGCCTCGGCGACCACGTCTCGGGGACCGCGGTCCTCAGCCTGCTCGACGGGTCGTCGGGAACATGAGCGGCGTGCTGCCGGGCAGCTGCGCCATCGCGGGGATCGGTCAAACCGAGTTCTCCAAACAGTCCGGGCGCAGCGAGCTGCAATTAGCCTGTGAGGCAGTCAGTTCCGCGCTCGACGATGCCGGGCTGGCGCCCGGCGACGTCGACGGCATGGTCACCTTCACCATGGACTCGAGCGACGAGATCGACGTGGCGCGCAATGTGGGCATCGGCGACCTGAGCTTCTTTTCCCGCGTGCCGCACGGCGGCGGGGCGGCGGCCGGGACAGTGGTGCACGCGGCGATGGCCGTCGCGACCGGCATCGCCGACGTCGTCGTGTGCTACCGCGCGTTCAACGAACGATCCGGCATGCGCTTCGGTGGCAGCGGCCGCACCGACCTGGGGACTCCCCCGTTCATGGCGCACTACGCGCCGTTCGGGTTGCTCACTCCCGCGGCCTGGGTCGCGCTGCACGCCCAGCGCTACATGTCGACCTACGGTGTGACCAACGAGGATTTCGGCCGGATCGCCGTCGTCGACCGCGCGCACGCGGCGCGCAACCCCGACGCGTGGTTCTACCAGCGCCCGATCACCCTGGAAGACCACCAGAACTCCCGGTGGATCGTCGAACCCGTGCTGCGGCTGCTGGATTGCTGCCAGGAAAGCGACGGCGGCGTCGCGCTGGTGGTGACCAGCGCCGAACGCGCTCGCGACCTGCGGCAGCCGCCGGCCGTCATCGCCGCGGCCGCGCAGGGCGCCGCCGCCAACGGTGAAATGATGACCAGCTACTACCGCGACGACATCACCGGCCTGCCGGAAATGGGAGTGGTCGCCGAACGGCTGTGGCGCGATTCCGGCCTCAAGCCCAAAGACATCCAAACAGCGTTCATCTACGACCATTTCACGCCGTTCGTGTTCACCCAGCTCGAGGAGCTCGGTTTCTGCGGGCGCGGCGAGGCCAAGGACTTCGCCACGGTCGAACGGCTATCGCTCGGTGGCGAGCTGCCGATCAACACCAACGGCGGGCTGCTCGGCGAGGCCTACATCCACGGGATGAACGGCATCACCGAGGGGGTGCGCCAGATCCGCGGCACCTCGCACAACCAGGTCGAGGGCGTCGAGCACGTGCTCGTCACGTCGGGAACCGGCGTTCCCACCAGCGGGCTGATCCTCGCGCCGGCCGGATGATCCACGAGACCGCGACCGATACCCGCGAACTGATCGTCAAGTCCGCGTACGAATGTTTCTGTCGGCACGGCCTGAACAAGACGACGATCGTCGATATCGCCCGGGCCGCCCACGTCTCCCGAAGCACGGTCTACGAGTACTTCAACGACAAGAGCGCCATCCTGGAGGCGTGCGCCGAGCACGCGTCCGAGCAGTTCTATCGCGAGATGTCCCAGGCGATGGACCGAGGCAGTTCGCTGGAGGAAAAGCTCAGCCATGCCGCCGTTTTCGTGACACAGGCGCGGCGGGTCATCGCGTCCGGCAGGAACTTCGACGAGGACGCGATCAGCCTGCTGCTGACCAAGGACGCGGCGGTGCTGCTGCGCGAATGCGTCGACTTCTTGGCGCCCTACCTGTCGGCCGCCAAGCTCACCGGCGAGGTGCGCAAGGACCTGGACGTCCGGGCCGCCGGGGAATGGTTCGCGCGCATACTGTTTTCGCTGTTCAGCACGCCGTCGTCGACCCTGGACATGGACGACCCCGCGGTGGCAGCCGAATTCGTGCGCGCGCATGTGGTGCGCGGACTCGCCGGCGATCGCCCGCGGCCTCGCCGGGCGTAGCCGGGGCCTTGCGATTGCGCGGCAAGGGCTTTCCGTGTGAAGCCACGGCTCTGAGTGTGAAACCACGGCGTCGATTGTGAAGCCACGGCTTTCAGTGTGAAGCTGCGGCGGGAATGCCGCGATTTTTCAACCGTGAGTACACACTAAAATGCGTGAATACACAATCGAATCCGTGAGTACACACTCGAATCCCTGAGCGCACAAACGCCCGGCCAGGCCCCCGGTGCATATGCGCGCGACTACCCCAGACCCGACTACCCCTTAGGCGCCCCCGCCATCGTCGGCCAGGTAGCTGACCTGATACCACCGGCGGGGCGGTTGGACGCCCGTCTCATACGCCTCGGTCGCGGTTGCCGCGTCCAGCCGGATGTCCGTCAAGTGCGGGTTGCGCACGCGCACATAGTCTTCGAGCGCGGCGTGCAGGGCCCCGCCGGTGAGGGTCGCATCCGCGAGCGCCCGTGCCTCGTATCTCTTCCAGCTCACGCATCACATCTTGCTCCGCGCGACCGCCCGCAGGAAAAACGCCAGGTTGGCGGGGCGCTCGGCCAGCCGCCGCATGAAGTATCCGTACCACTGGCTGCCGAACGGGACGTACACCCGGACCTGGTTCCCGTCGTAGGCCAGCCGCCGCTGCTCGCGGTCGCGGATGCCGTACAGCATCTGATACTCGAAATCGACGGCGCTTCGTCCGGATGCGCGTGCCAGCGCCGGCACCCGTTCGATCACTGCCGGGTCGTGGGTGGCCACCATGGGATAACCGGAACCGGCCATCAGCACTCGCAGGCAGCGAAGGTAGGAGCCGGTGACGTCGGCGCGATCGCGATAAGCCACCGACGCCGGCTCGTCGTAGGCCCCCTTGCACAGCCGGACCCGCGCGCCGGCGGCGGCGAACTCCTCGCAGTCCCCCAGCGTGCGCCGCAGGTAGGCCTGCAAAACCATTCCCAGCCATGGGAAGTCGGCGCGCAGGTCGCGGACGATCGACAGCGTGGAATCGGTGGTGGTGTGGTCCTCGGCGTCCACCGTCACCCACACGCCGGCCCGCCGAGCGGCGTCGCAGATCGTGAAGGCGTTTTCGCGGGCGATCTTTTCCCCGTCGCGTTCCAGCGCCTGCCCCAGCGCGGACAGCTTCAGCGACACCTCCAGCGGCCGCACGCCGTCGGCGCCCGCGCCGTACCGGCCCAGCCTGTCGATCACATCGAGGTAGACCCGCACCGCCGCGTCCGCGTCGTCGGCGTTGGCGACGCCCTCACCCAGGTAGTCGACGCTCACGTAGCGGCCCGAGCCCCGAAGCGCCGCAACGGTGTCCAGGGCTTGGCCGATCGTCTCGCCGGGCACGAAGCGGGCCACCACCTTGCGGGTGACCGGCATCCGCTCGGCGGTGCGGCGCAGTCCCTCCCACCGGGCGGCGGCCATGATCGCCGGCCGAACGGTGTGTGCGAAGACCCCGGCCATCAGTCGGACTCCATGTGCGGATAGGTGTGCCGCGTCGCCGGGACGAACGTCTCCTTGATGGTGCGAACTGACGTCCACCGCAACAGGTTCAGCACCGAGCCGGCTTTGTCGTTGGTGCCCGAGCCGCGCGAACCGCCGAACGGCTGACGCCCGACGACCGCGCCGGTCGGCTTGTCGTTGACGTAGAAGTTGCCGGCGGCGAACCGTAGCCGGTCCTGCGCGGTCAGCACGGCCCGGCGATCGTCGGCGATGACGGCGCCGGTGAGCGCGTAGCGTGACCCGCCGTCGATGACGTCGAGGATCCTCTCGTAGGCGGCGTCGGGGTAGACGTGCACCGACAGCAGCGGCCCGAAGTATTCGGTCGAGAACGCCTCGTCGCCCACGTCGTCGGACAGCAACACCGTCGGCCGCACGAAATACCCCTCGCTGTCGTCGTATTCGCCGCCCACGGCGATGGTGACCCCCGGTGCGCCCTTGGCCCGCTCGATGGCGGTGACGTTCTTGTCGAACGCGCGCCGGTCGATCAGCGCGCCACCGAAATTGGTCAGGTCGGTGACGTCGCCGTAGCGCAGCGCGGCCGTCGCGCCCAGGAACTCGTCCCCCATGCGCTGCCACACCGAGTGCGCGATGTACGCCCGCGACGCCGCCGAGCACTTCTGGCCCTGATAGTCGAAGGCCCCGCGAATCAGAGCCGCGCACAACACGTCCGGGCGCGCCGAGGCATGCGCGACGACGAAGTCCTTGCCGCCGGTCTCGCCGACCAGTCGCGGGTAGCTTCGGTAGCGGCCGATGTTCGTCCCGACCCGCTGCCACAAACTTTGGAAGGTGGTGGTCGAGCCGGTGAAGTGGATGCCGGCCAGGCGCGGATCGGCCAGCGCCACATCGGAAACCGCGAAGCCGTCGCCGGTGACCAGGTTGATGACGCCGGGGGGCAGGCCGGCGGCCTCGAGCAGTTGCATGGTCAGGTACGCCGACAAGGTTTGGGTGATCGCCGGCTTCCAGACGACGGTGTTGCCCATCAGCGCCGGCGCGGTGGGCAGGTTTCCGGCGATCGAGGTGAAGTTGAACGGCGTGATCGCATAGACGAAGCCGTCCAGCGGGCGGTAGTCGCTGCGGTTCCACTCGCCGGGGCCGCTGATCGGCTGCTGCGCCAAAATCTGGCGGGCGAACGCCACGTTGAACCGCCAGAAGTCGACCTGCTCGCAGGGCGAGTCGATCTCGGCCTGGTAGACCGATTTCGATTGGCCCAGCATCGTGGCCGCCGCGATTTTCTCCCGCCACGGCCCGGCCAGCAGGTCGGCCGCCCGCAGGAACACCGCGGCCCGCTCGTCGAAAGGCAGCGCCGCCCAAGCGTTCTTGGCGGCCATCGCGGCCTCGATCGCCGCCGCGGCGTCGGCGTGCCCGGCGTTGGTCAGGGTGCCCAAGCGCGCGGCGTGCCGGTGCGGCTGGACGACGTCGATGCGCTCACCGTCGCCCATCCGGTGCTCGCCGCCGATGACGTGCGGCAGGTCGATGGGGTGCTCGGCCAGCGCGCTCAGTTCGTGCAGGAGGCGGGTGCGCTCCGGGGAGTGGGGGGCGTAGTCGTGGACCGGCTCGTTGGCCGGCGTCGGCACCTGGGTGATCGCGTCCATGTCGCCAGGATCCTCGCCGCGACGCCGAATCTGGTTGGCGGAATCACCAAGATTGAAGACAGCACCTAGTACGATCGGACAATATGCGGGCGGCCGGTGTCGGGCTGGGCCAGCTGTTGCTCGCGCTGGACGCGACGCTGGTCAGGCTGGTCGACGCGCCGCGGGGCCTGGACCTTCCGGTGGCCTCGGCGGCGCTGATCGACTCCGACGACGTGCGGTTGGGCCTGGCGGCGGCGGTCGCCTCGGCCGACGTCTTCTTCCTGCTCGGCGTCACCGACGACGAGGCGTTGCGGTGGCTGGATCGCCAGGCGCGCGTCCGGGCGCCGACGGCGATCTTTGCCAAGGAGCCCTCGAACGCGCTGGTGGCCGCGGCGGTCGAAACGGGCTCGGCGGTGGTGGCGGTGGAGCCGCGGGCCCGCTGGGAGCGGCTCTACCAGTTGGTCAACCACGTCGCGCAGCATCACGGCGACGGCGGCCCGGTCGACGATTCGGGCACGGATCTCTTCGGTCTGGCGCAGTCGCTGGCCGACCGCATCCACGGCATGGTCAGCATCGAAGACGCCGATTCGCACGTGCTTGCCTATTCGGCGTCCAACGACGAGGCCGACGAGCTGCGCCGCCTTTCCATCCTCGGCCGCGCCGGCCCGCCGGAGCACCTGAAGTGGATCGCCCAGTGGGGCATCTTCGACGCGCTGCGATCCAGCGGCGAGGTGGTGCGCGTGGCGGAGCGCCCGGAGCTCGGGCTGCGCCCGCGGCTGGCGATCGGGATCCACCGGCCGCCGGAGGGGGTCCGTCGACCGCCGCTGTTCGCCGGCACCATCTGGGTGCAGCAGGGTTCGCAGCCGCTGGCCGAGGACGCCGACGACATCCTGCGGGGTGCGGCGGTGCTGGCCGCCCGCATCATGTCTCGGCTGGCCGCGCGGCCGTCCACGCACGCGCGACGGGTGCAGCAGCTGCTGGGCCTCCGCGACGGCGAACCCGCCGACGTGGCGGCCATCGCCTCCGAGCTCGGCCTGTCCGCGGACGGCGCCGCGGCACTGATCGGGTGGGATGCCGCCGGGACCCGTCATCCCCGGCTGGCCGACGTTTTGGCGTTGAGCGCCAGCGCTTTTCGGCGAGACGCCCAGGTCGCCTCCAACGGCTCGCGGATCTATGCGCTGCTGCCGCAGACTGGGGCGACGCGCTCGGTCACCTCGTGGGTTCGCGGCACGATCGCCGCGCTGCGCACCGAAATCGGTGTCGAGCTGCGGGCAGCCATCGCCGCGCCGCTCGCCGGGCTGACGGAGGTGGCAGCCGCGCGCAGCGAGGTGGACCGGGTGCTCGATAGCGCCGAGCGGCACCCGCTTTCGATCGGCCAGGTGACGTCGCTGGCCGAGGCCCGCACCACCGTCCTGCTCGACGAGATCGTTGCCCTGGTGCGCGCCGACGAAAGGCTGATCGATCCGCGGATACGCGCCCTGCGGGAGCGGGATCCGGTGCTCTCCGAGACGCTGCGGGTCTATCTGGACAGCTTCGGGGACGTCGGCGCCGCCGCTCGGCTGCTGGGCGTGCATCCCAACACGGTCCGCTACCGGGTGCGGCGCATCGAAAGACTGTTGTCGGCCTCACTGTCGGATTCCGAAGCGCGGCTGGTGTTTTCGCTCGGGTTGCGGGCGACCGAGCCGCTACGGCGTGTCCTCGATGATCCGGGCCACGAACCCGACGGCGACGTTCCGCGCCCGGCCGAGCCAGGTCTCGCCGACGGCATGCCGCGCTGAGCCGTGGCGGGCGGCCAACGGGCCGGCGGTCGGCGGAGCAAACCGGCGGGCGCCGGTGCGGGGGACAGTGTTGTGCACCTGCTCGGCGGTGAGCCAGCCGCCCGCCGTCGGCGCGCCCGAAGCGATGCGCCTTTCGGCGTCGTCGTGGTCCATCGAAAAATCGTCTCACCGGGACGCCGCGCGCTCTGGTGATCGCGCGCGAAACGCAAGCTTTTCGCAAGCGGCCGGCGGCAAACTCAACGCATTCAGTTGGGATCGGTAGCGGCCGCGGCGTTATCGACTTCCATGCGAACGCGGGCCACCCGGACCGCGATTTGGAGGAGAAGGACAACCATGATGCGACGAATCGTGCGGTTGGCGACGACCGCGCTGGTGGCCGGCGGGGTGGGTGTCGCCGGTCTCGGACTGGCCGCGGGTACCGCCCACGCCGACGGCGGCCCGCACCGCTGGTGCCCGGGCGAGCCCTTGCCGCCGACCGGCAACCACGTCACCAACCCGGTCCGTTGGGACAACAACATCTGCCACACCTACTACTACGTCTACTTCGGGCAGGGCAACGTCGCCCAAAACATCTGGGACGGCGACAATCCGCCGGCGCCGCCCCCGCCGCCGCCGCCGGGGCTCATCAACAAGGACAACTGCCAACAAATCCTGGGCATCTTCTGCCCGCACGCGTGACGGGGCGGCGCCCGGCTAGGGCGCCGCCTTTCGGATCGCGACGTTGAGGTAGGGCGTGAACAGGCCGAAAGGCAGGTCGGGGCGCTGCCGGCGCAGCAGGTTGGCGTAGCGGCGGTTGCTGGACTGCAGGTAGTACAGCCGGCGCAGCGGGTTCTGCTTCATCTGGAAGCTCTGCCGGTCGGCCAGGAACTCCAGGCCCGTGACGGGACCCAGGGCCAGCTCGATGTCGTGGTAGCTCACGCCCCGGCCGCGCCGGGTGAGTCGCAGCGTGGCGTCCTCGGCGGTCGTGTCGAACGCCGACGCCCGGTACTTCGGCGTCTGCTTGAAATATTCCAGGGCGATCTCGTCCGGTAGCCAATGAAAAAACGGCAGGTCGGCGGTGTGGTCGTCGTACAGCCACAGCCGATTGGGCGCCTCGATAATGCAGAGGATTCCGCCGTCGGCCAACAATTGCCAGGCCGCCCGCAAACTGCCCAGGCGCTCGCGATGCGTCATGTGCTCTAGCGACGCGAAGAAAATGACGAAATCGAAGCTGGAGTGCTCGAAATTCGCGCCGATCTCGGTCGCGTTGAGGTGATGCAGGGGCGGTTGACGGAGGCCGAAAAACCGCAATCGCGCGCGCGAAACCTCGATGGATTCCGGCGCCACATCGACCCCCGTCACCTCGGCGCCCTGCTCGATCAGGGCCATGACGGACGAGCCGGTGCCACAGCCGATTTCGAACACCCGGGCCCCATCGAGGGGCCGAAGCGCATCGAGCCACGGCACGTATTCGTGCCGGTCGTAGACCAGGCGTCCGAACGTGTGCTCCTCGATGTCGCGGCGCCCGACGTCGGAATCCCAATAGTCCTTCGTCGACCAGTTCTCGCGCAGGTGATCACGGAAACGGTCGACGCTCAACGGATCCAGCGGCACAAAGCGTCGACGCAGATCGGTCGTAGTACCGCGGTCGGCCCGCCAGATGATTCGGCGGGCCGACGCCTTGGCACGCGCTTTGATCGCCAATGTCTCTCCCGTTGGCAATTGCTGGGTACGGACGGCTATCATCGCATTCGGCTCCCGCCATTGCGCGCCCGCACCGAAACGGCCGCCGCCCGGCGCAATGGTTATGCTCAGCCTGAAGCTAATTCAATGTGTTGCAGCCGATTTGCCACCGGATAGGCTTCCTAGGTGACAGAAACTCCGTCGTCGTATTTGGTGCTGGCCTCCCAGCGCAGCGGCAGCACGCTGCTGGTGGAATCGCTGCGCGCGACCGGCGTGGCCGGCGAGCCCCAGGAGTTTTTCCAGTACCTGCCCAACACCAGCCAGGCCCCGCAGCCGCGGGAGTGGTTCGCCGGCGTCGACGACGAGTCCATCGTGAGCCTGCTCGATCCGCTCGACGAGGGAAACCCCGACCTCGCACCGGCCGAGGTGTGGCGTGACTACATCCGCACCGTCGGCAGGACACCGAACGGCGTGTGGGGCGGCAAACTGATGTGGAACCAGACCCCGCTGCTGTTGAGCCGGGCGAAAGACCTGCCCGACCGCTCGGGCGACGGCCTGCGGGCCGCGATCCGCGACGTCGTCGGCGAGGAACCTCTTTTGGTCTACGTCTACCGGCCCGACGTGATCTCGCAGGCGGTGTCCTTCTGGCGGGCGGTGCAGACGCGGGTGTGGCGCGGCCGGCCCGACCCGGTCCGCGACGCGCGCGCCACCTACCACGCCGGGGCGATCGCCCACGTCGTCACCATGCTGCGCGCCCAGGAGCAGGGCTGGCGCAACTGGTTCGTCGAGGAGGACATAAAACCCATCGAGATTTCATATCCGGTGTTGTGGCGCAACCTGACTCAGGTGGTGGCCACCATCCTCGAGAAACTGGGGCTCGACCCGCGGCTGGCGCCCGAGCCGGTGCTGGAGCGTCAAGCCGATCAACGTTCCGATGAATGGGTAGACCGCTATCGTGCCGATGCCGAGAGGGAGGGGCTGCCGACATGACGGTGACACTGGCGGAGACGCGGCGCGTCGACGAACTGCGGCTGCTGGAGGCCGAAGCGGTGCACATCATCCGCGAGGTGGTCGCCGAATTGGAGCGGCCGGTCCTGCTGTTCTCGGCGGGCAAGGACTCGATCGTGCTGCTTCGCTTGGCGGAGAAGGCCTTTCGGCCGCTGCCGCTGCCTTTCCCGGTGATGCATGTGGACACCGGCCACAACTTCGGTGAAGTCATCGAGTTCCGCGATCGCCGGGTCACCGGCCAGGGCCACAAACTGATCGTCGCCTCGGTGCAGGAATCCATCGACAACGGCCGCGTGCCCGACCCGGGGCCCGGGGCCTCGCGCAACCGGGCGCAGACCCGCACGCTGCTCGACGCGCTGGAGGCCGGCGGCTTCGACGCGGCCTTCGGCGGCGCCCGCCGCGACGAGGAGCGGGCCCGCGCCAAGGAACGCATCCTGAGCTTCCGCGATGAGTTCGGCCAGTGGGATCCCCGCGCGCAGCGCCCCGAGCCGTGGTCGCTTTACAACGGGCGGATCAAGAAGGGCGAGCAGGTTCGGGTGTTCCCGCTGAGCAACTGGACCGAGCTCGACGTGTGGCGCTACATCGAGCTGGAAAACCTTGAAATACCGTCGATTTACTACGCACACGAACGCGAGGTCTTCGAACGCGACGGCATCCTGCTTGCGGTGTCGGAGTACGCCTCGCCCCGCGACGGCGAGACCTCGGCCGTCGAATGGGTGCGGTACCGCACCGTCGGCGACCTGACCATCACCGGGGCGGTGCGCTCGCGCGCCACCGACATCGCCGGGGTCATCGAGGAGATTTCCGCGGCCACCGTCTCCGAGCGCGGCGAGACGCGCGCCGACGACCGCACCTCGGCCGCCGCGATGGAAGACCGCAAGCGAGAGGGTTACTTCTGATGACCGCGACCGAAAACTCCGAGCACACAGAGCAATTCCAGCCCCGCAAGGACGTCACGCGTCAGCTGCTGCGCATCACCACCGCCGGATCGGTGGACGACGGGAAGAGCACCCTGATCGGGCGTCTGCTGCACGACACCGACAGCCTGCCGCTGGACCACCTGGCCGCCGTCACCGACGACGAGGGCGTTGCCGACCTGGCGGCGCTGAGCGACGGGTTGCGCGCCGAGCGCGAACAGGGCATCACCATCGACGTCGCCTACCGCTTCTTTTCCACCGTCACCCGCAGCTACATCCTCGCCGACACCCCCGGCCACGAGCGCTACACCCGCAACATGTTCACCGGCGCCTCCAACGCGCACGTGGCGATCCTGCTGGTCGACGCGCGCGCCGGGGTGCTGCGCCAGACACGCAGGCACGCCCGCATCGCAAAGTTGTTGGGGATCAAGCACTTTGTCGCGACGGTGAACAAGATCGACCTGATCGATTTCGACCGGGCCAGATTCACCGAGGTGGAAGACCAGCTGCGCCGGCTGGCGGATCGCCTGGGTGGCGTCGACATCACCGTGATCCCGATCGCGGCCAAGCACGGCGACAACGTCGTGCACCCCTCCGACCGCACGCCGTGGTACGACGGCCCGACGCTGCTGGAATACCTCGAAGGCGTCGAGCTGACCGCGCCCAACGCCGAGGCGGCGCGGCTGCGGCTGCCGGTGCAGTGGGTGTCGCGCCCGACCGCCGACGTGCGCCGCCGCTACACCGGGCGGCTCGCGGCGGGCACGCTGCGCGTCGGCGACCCGGTCGTCTCCCTGCCCGCCGGCACCCGCTCGACGGTGACCGCGCTGGACACCCTGGACGACAGCCGCACGACGGCCGTTGCGCCACTGTCGGTTTCGGTCGAGCTGGCCGACGACATCGACGTGGGCCGCGGCGACGTGCTGATCAGCGGCGCGGACGACGCGGTCGTGCCGGTGCTGGCCCGAGAGCTGGACGCGACGGTGTGCTGGTTCGTGGACTCGCCGCTGCGGGCCGGTGACCGGCTGGCGCTCAAGCAGACGACCAAGACGGTGCGGGCCACCGTGCAGGAACTGCATTCGCGGCTGGACCCCGAGACCCTCGACGAGCTCGACCAGCCGGTTGAGTTGGTGCTCAACGACATCGGCACCGTGACCCTGCGAACCAGTTCGACCGTCATCGCCGACGGCTACGCCGACAACCGGGACACCGGCGCGTTCATTTTGATCGACGAAACCACCAACGACACCGTCGGCGCCGGCACCATCGTCGAGGCGCGGGAGGTCAAGCCCGGCACCCATCCGCGCACCGACATCCGTTGGCACCCCTCGGCGCTGGACCGCGGGCACCGGTGGCGCGCCACCGGGCAGGCCGGCGCGACCATCTGGTTCACCGGCCTGCCGGCCTCCGGCAAGTCGACCATCGCGGTGGCCGTCGAACGCGCCCTCGTCGAATCCGGACGGGTCGCCTACCTGCTCGACGGGGACAACCTGCGCCACGGCCTGTCCGACGACCTGGGCTTCTCCCCCGGTGACCGCACCGAAAACATCAGGCGCGTCGGCCATTTGACCCGGCTGCTGGCGGACGCCGGCGTGGTCGCGCTGGCGTCGCTGGTGTCGCCGCTGCGGTCCGATCGCGAGACGGCCCGCGCGCTCAACGACGCCGCCAAGCTGCCGTTCATCGAGGTGCACGTCGCCACGTCGCTATCGGAGTGCGAGAAGCGGGATCCCAAGGGTCTTTACGCGCGCGCCCGCCGCGGCGAGCTGAAGGGCCTCACGGGTATCGACGCGCCGTACGAGCCCCCCGAGAACCCGGAGCTGGTGCTCGACACCGCCGCCGCCGACATCGACGAGCTCGCGGCCCGGGTCATCGCGCTGCTCGACGAGCTCAGCCCCCGCCCGCGGGGCTAAATTCAGCGCGAGCCAATTCCTTGGTCGGCCGGGCGCTGCACGCCACCATTGCGTCGTGAACCGGTTATCCGTGGACTGGTGGGCGACCCTGCTCGCAGCGGCGATCACCGCGTTGGCCGTCACCGGCGTGCTACCCAAGATTCCGTGGTGAGCGCGGTGACCACCACGCACGTCGAGCCCGCCGAGGGCTTCGACCCCGAAGAAACCCTGGACGAGGCGGCCTTCACCAGCCGCCGGCCGCTGGACTATGTGCCGGGCCTGTTGCTGCTCATCGGAGTCGGCCTGCTGGGCAAGTACGCCCAGATCTGGTGGAACGCGCTGGCCAAACACGAACACTGGCGGGTGCCCGACATCGAATACGTGTTGTGGGCCATCGTGATCGGGCTTTTGATCACCAACACCGTCGGCCTGCACCGGATATTTCGGCCCGGTGTGCAGACCTACGAGTTCTGGCTCAAGGTCGGCATCGTGGTGCTGGGGGCCCGGTTCGTGCTCGGCGACATCGCCAAGCTGGGCGGGCTGAGCCTGGTCCAGATCCTGGTCGACATGGCGGTCGCGGGCACCATCATCATCGTCGCGGCGCGCGCGTTCGGGCTGTCCGGCAAGCTGGGCTCGCTGCTGGCGATCGGCACCTCGATCTGCGGCGTATCGGCCATCATCGCCGCCAAGGGCGCGATCCGGGCCCGCAACTCCGACGTCGGTTATGCCATCGCGGCGATCCTGGCGCTGGGCGCGGTGGCCCTGTTCGTGTTGCCGCCGCTGGGACACGGGATCGGCCTGACCGACCGGGAATTCGGCATCTGGGCGGGACTCTCGGTGGACAACACCGCCGAGACCACCGCCACGGGTTACCTGTTTTCCGATCACGCCGGCAAGATCGCCGTGCTGGTGAAGTCGGCGCGCAACGCGCTGATCGGGTTCGTCGTCCTGGGCTTCGCGCTGTACTGGGCCGCGCGCGGGCAGGCCGACGAGATCGCGCCGGGGGCCCGGGCCAAGGCGGCGTTCGTCTGGAAGAAGTTCCCCAAGTTCGTGCTGGGCTTTTTGGCGGTGTCGGCGATCGCCACCGCGCACTGGCTGAGCAAGGGTCAGACCGCGAACCTGGCCAACGTGTCGAAATGGGCGTTCCTGCTTACCTTTGCCGGCGTCGGACTGAACACCGATTTCCGCCAGATAGCGCGCACCGGGTGGCGCCCGCTCGTCGTGGCGGTGATAGGGCTCGTCGTCGTGGCGTCGGTCTCGCTGGGCATCGTGCTGCTCACCTCGCGCGTGTTCCATTGGGGCGTGGGCGCATAACCCGGCGCGACCAGTCGCTGCCTACTTTGAACTACTTTTGCCGGCCTCCTCGGCCTCGTCAGACTCGGCTGTGTCCGCGGGGTCCTCGAGCACCTCGTACACCGGGTCGATCATCGACATCGGCCGGTTTCCGCTCTGCCTGGGCTTTCCGGTGATCCGCAGCAGCTGGCCGGGCTGGATGTCCGCGCCCCCGCGCCCCGGGCGGAAGGTCACGTTGATCTCGCCGCTGTCGTCGCCGACGACGATCCAGCGCAGCGTTCGACGCCGCTTGTTGATGTCCTCGACCTGGTTGACGCGTCCCTCGATGGTGGACCGTTGCCCCGGGATCAGGCCCGCCACGGTGATCACCGCCCGCGGCCGCTCGGGGTGTTCGTAGGCCTCGACATTGCGGTCCTCGTCCCTGGACACCCACGCTTCGACCTTGTCGAGCGCCCGAGCGATCCGGTGCTCGAAGTCGTCGGGAAACGCCTCTTTGATGCGCGACTCCACGTCGTAGGGAACGATCGTCGCCGCGGCGTCCGGGATCAGGCTGACCGCGCGGGCGATCTTGTCCGCGGTGCGGTCGTGCAGCAGGCGACCGAGCAGCGGGGAGTAGGTGCGCCGCGGCAACAGCACCGTCACGTTGGTGTCCGGATGTTCCTGCAGGGCCTTGGCGACCAGCAGCTGCGCCGACCGGTTGATCCGCCGGTCCGGACAGTCCACGACCCGCAGCCGCGTGGTGAGTTCGTAATGGTCCCAACGCTTTCGCAAGTGCGCGGCGTGGGCGGGGTCGACCATGAAGTGCACCGCGATGAGCTCGTCGGCGCGCAGCCCCATGCCGTACCGCAGCGCCTCGATCACCGCGAGGTCGACCGAGTTCACGAAGACGAACACCCGATGCCGCGCGTACTTGACCAGCTCGGGCCGGTCGGTGCGGAACATCTCGAGAATGGCCGCCTCGGCGCGGTATTCGCGGTTGAGCCGGATGAGCACGAACACCAGCACCGGGAAGACCACGACGACCAGCCACGCCCCCTCGGTGAACTTGGCGACCGCGAAGATCCCCACCACGATCGTCGACAGGATCCCCGCCGACAGGTTGATCGCCAACCGGCGCCGCCATCCCGCCTCGCGTTCGGTGAGATGGTGTTTAGTCATCCCGTAGCCGGCCATCGAGAAGCCGGTGAACACGCCGATCGCATAGAACGGCACCAGCGCGTTGACGGAGCCGCCGGTGGCCAGCAGCAGCGCCACCGACAGGGCCGTCAAGGTCATGATCCCGTTCGAAAACACCAGGCGGTGACCGCGTTTCGTCAGCTGCCGGGGCAGGAAGCGGTCTTCGGCGACGAAGCTGGCCAGCGCCGGGAAGCCGTTAAAGCTGGTGTTCGCGCCGGTGAACAGGATGGCCGCGGTCGAGGCCTGCACCAGCATGTAGAAGGCGTCACCGACCGCGCCGTTGCCGAACACCGCCCTGGCGATCTGCGACAGGACCGACGGGTATTCGCTGATGTACGGCGTGGCGTGCGTGGCGTAGGCGAGGAAGGCGACACCGGCCAGCAGGAAACCGAGGATGGTCGCCATCGCGGTGAGGACCCGGCGGGCGTTGCGGCCCTGCGGTTTTCGGAACACGTCGACGGTGTTCGAGATGGCCTCGACCCCGGTCAGCGACGAGCCACCGTTGGCGAACGCACGCAGCAACGTCAGGATGGTCGCGCCCATCACCAGGCCGTCGCCCTGGTGCACCGGCACCGTTCCGGGCACCTGCCCCGGGTCGTAAACCGGTAGGTCGCCGGTGACCGCGCGGGCCACGCCGACCACGATCATGAACCCGACCATGACGACGAAAAAGTACGTCGGCACCGCGAACTGCCAGCCCGCTTCCTTCAATCCGCGCAGGTTCGCATAGCAGATGACGAGCACGACGCCGATCGTGATCTGCAGGCTGTGCGGACCCAACGCCGGCAGCGCCGACACCACCGCCACCGTCCCGGCCGCCGACTGCACCGCCACGGTGACCACATAGTCGATCAACAGCGCCGCGGCGGCCACCTGCGCCACCCTGGGCCCGAAGTTGTCCCGCGCCACGATGTAGGAACCGCCCGCGCGGGTGTAGGCCATCAGGACCTGTCGGTACGACGCGGCCACAAGCACCAGGATCAGCAGAATGACACCGGTGATCGGCAGCAGCAGTGCAAAGGCCGCCAGTCCCGCGCGCGGCAGCAGTTCGATCAGGATCTGCTCGGGGCCGTAGGCGGTGGACGAGATCGCGTCCGGCGAAAGCGCGCCCAGGGCAACGGGATTGGACAGCTTCTCGGACCTCAGTTCCTCGGTGATCAGCGGCTTTCCCAGAAAGACCCGCTTGGCGATGTCGCCCACCGAGGTCGGGATGTACAGCTTGCCCGCCGAACCGCCAGCCGATGTTGTCACAAACCAAATCCTTGCCTGAGGTCGAAGCGCCGTCCTTGCAGATGCATTCTGCCGTTCGCGGCGGGCATGCGGCAGCGGACGCGCGAAGTCAGGCCCGCAGTCAGCCCTGGGTCAGCCGTTGTGCCGCGGCGGCGATGCGCTCGTCGCTGGCCGTCAAGGCCACCCGCACGTGCCGGGCACCGCCCGGGCCGTAGAAGTCGCCCGGCGCCACCAGGATGCCGCGGCCGGCCAGCCACCTCACGCTGTCCGCGCACGGCTCACCCCGGGTGGCCCACAGGTACAGGCCGGCCTCGGAATGGTCGACCCCGAAGCCGGCCGACCGGATCGCGGGCAACAGCGCCGCCCGCCGCCGTTCATACCGCTCGCGCTGCTGGCGTTCGTGGGCGTCGTCGTCCAGGGCGGCGACCATGGCGGCCTGCACCGGGGTCGGCACCATCATCCCGGCGTGTTTGCGCACGGCCAGCAGTTCGGCGACCACGGTCGGGTCACCGGCGACAAAGCCGGCCCGATACCCGGCCAGAGACGAGCTCTTAGACAGCGAATGGATCGCCAGCAGCCCGGTGTGGTCGCCGTCACAGACCGCGGGGTGCAGCACCGACACCGGCTCGGCGTCCCAGCCCAGGCCCAGGTAGCACTCGTCGGAGGCCAGCAGCACGCCGCGGTCACGCGCCCAGGTGACGACCTTGCGCAGGTGATCCACCCCGAGAACGCGCCCGGTGGGGTTGCTCGGCGAGTTCAGGTAGATCAGGGACGGGGTCAGCGGGCCGAGCTGGGTCAGCGAGTCCGCCCGCACCACCTGGGCGCCGGCCAGCCGGGCGCCGACGTCGTAGGTCGGGTAGGCCAGCTCGGGCACGACGACCGCGTCGGTGGATCCCAGCCCGAGCAGCGTCGGCAGCCAGGCGATGAGTTCCTTGCTGCCGATCACCGGCAACACGGCCGCCTCGGCCAGCCCGGTGATCCCGAAGCGGCGGTCCAGCGCGGCCACCGCCGATTCGCGCAGCCGCGCGGTGCCGGCGGTCGCCGGATATCCGGAAGCGGAACCGGCGGCGGCCAGCGCGTCACGGATCAGCGGCGCCACCGGGTCGACCGGGGTGCCCACGGACAGGTCGACGAGGCCGTCCGGGTGGGCAGCGGCCTGCGCCTTGGCGTCGGCCAAAGTGTCCCAAGGGAATTCCGGCAGGGAGGCCGACACGGCCGGCCGCGCCCGCAACCCCGGCCCGGGCAGCACCGGCCCGCTCAGTCGCCTTCGCCCTGGGGCGGCAGATCCTTGATCACCTGCGGGTCGTTGTCGGTCATGCCGACCTTCGCCGCACCGCCCGGCGACCCCAGCTCAACGAAGAAGTCGGCGTTGATCTGCGTGTAGTGGCTCCACTGCTCGGGCACATCGTCTTCGTAGTAGATCGCTTCGACGGGGCAGACCGGCTCGCAGGCGCCGCAGTCGACGCATTCGTCGGGGTGGATGTAGAGCATCCGGGCGCCCTCGTAGATGCAGTCGACCGGGCATTCCTCGATGCACGCCTTGTCCTTGATGTCGACGCAAGGTTCGGCGATCGTGTACGTCACAGACGTCTCCTCAAGTCTCTTCCATGTGCTGCCTGTGGGCTGCTGTTCGGCGCGCCGCGGCGCTTTAGCCGCTTCGCCGGAGAGCTCTCGGTTACTGATACTAGACGTTGCACATACACGTCAACCACCCGGCACGGGCGTGCCGACAATCGGGCCGGGCGCGAATCCGAACGCCGCCCGGGGCGCCCGGCTTCACGCTCGCCGGCGGCGGGGGTTTCACCCACGGCGAATACCGTGGGCAGGCCGGTGACCTGCGGAGAGTTACGTTATGTGGTTCCTGTGCGATAACGGTTGCGATGGAAGAACGCTCGCGGGGCCTGGTAACCTCGACCTCAGACGGCAACCGTTGGGCAGATGTCGTCGCCGTTCATACGGTGCATTGATAGGGGAAGGTGTCCACAGATGGTGAGGCTGTCGTTGACTAAGTTGGTCGCTGCAGTTGGCGGTGCGGCGTTCGCGTTGACGGCTGGCTCCGGGATCGCATCCGCCGATCCGCTGGATCCGGTCATCAACACGACTTGCAACTACGGGCAGGTCATGGCGGCGCTCAACGCGACGGACCCCGCAGCGGCCGCGCAGTTGAACGCATCGCCGATCGCAGTGAACTACCTGCGTAACTTCCTGGCCTCGCCGCCGCCGCAGCGGTTGCAGATGGCCCGCCAGATCCAGGCCATGCCGCAGGCCGCGCCGTACTTCAACGACGTGCTTGCCGTGGCCGGCAGCTGCAACAACTACTGATCGGACGCCGAAAACCTCAGTAGCCGCTGAGCAGTCGGCGGACCCGGCCCAACGTCTCGGGTCCAACGCGGCTGCAGATCCGCGACGGGTCCTCGGCGGCCGCCGCCACCTCGTCGAGGGCGGCCATCCGGTCGTGCAGCGCGTCCCACAGGTCGGCATCGCTCATCGCGCGCAGCGGCGCCTCGCGCTCCTCGAAGCCGCGGGTGCCCACGGGTTCGCCCTGTACGTGCGCGCCCAGCACGCGGGCGAGTTCTTCGGCGTTTCCGGCTTGGTGGACGACGATATCGCGGACGGTCCAGGCTTCACACCAGGTGCCGGCGTCGGGCCTGCGCTGCTGCACCGCGTCCGAAAACGGTCGCCACTCGGGAAATCGCTCTCCGTCGATGTGTCGCTTCACGGCGTCGGATATACCCGCCCGCACCGACGGGTAAGCCGCCGATCACGCCGCCAGCGAGGCGTAGGTGGTGGTGCGCTGGCGGGCGGGGCGGCCTATCCCTTCGGCGATCGCGGCCAGCTCGGCCACGCTCTTCGAGGACCCGTGTTCGGATCCCGCCATCCGCGAGATCGTCTCCTCCATCAGCGTGCCGCCCAGGTCGTTGGCGCCGCCGTTGAGCATCACCTGGGTGCGCTCGACGCCGAGCTTGACCCAGCTGGTCTGGATGTGGGAAATGCGGCCGTGCAACATGATTCGCGCCAGGGCGTGCACGGCCCGGTTGTCGCGGTGGGTGGGCCCGGGACGCGCCGCGCCGGCCAGGTACAGCGGCGAATTCTGGTGCACGAACGGCAACGGCACGAACTCGGTGAATCCGCCCGTGCGGTCCTGTATTTCGCGCAGCACGTTGAGGTGCGCCACCCAATGTCGCGGGGTGTCGACGTGGCCGTACATCATCGTCGACGACGACCGCAGCCCCACCTCGTGCGCGGTGGTGACGATCTCGATCCACATCGACGTCGGCAGCTTGCCCTTGGTGAGCACCCAGCGCACCTCGTCGTCGAGGATTTCGGCGGCGGTGCCCGGGATGGTGTCCAGGCCGGCCTCGCGCAGGGCGGTCAGCCACTCGCGAACGCTCAACCCGCTCTTGGTCACCCCGTTGGCGATCTCCATCGGGGAGAACGCGTGCACGTGCATCGAAGGCACCCGGGCCTTGACGGCCCGAACCATCTCGGCGTATCCCGTCACCGGCAGTTCGGGGTCGATGCCACCCTGCATGCACACCTCGGTGGCGCCCTGTACGTGCGCCTCCCACGCCCGGTCGGCGACCTCGTCGATCGACAGCGAGTACGCGTCTGCGTCGCCCTTGCGCTGCGCGAACGCGCAGAACCGGCACCCGGTGTAGCAGATGTTGGTGAAGTTGATGTTGCGGTTCACCACGAACGTGACGTCGTCACCGACGGTGTCGCGGCGCAGCGAATCAGCCAGCGCGGCAACGGCATCCAGCGCGGGTCCGTCGGCGGTGGCCAGCGCCAGGTACTCGTCGTCGCTGCAGCCGGCGGGATCGCGTTCGGCCGAGGCGAGCGCGGCGAGCACGTCGGTGTCTAGGCGTTCTGGCGCTTTGGCGCCCCGGGCCGACAGTTCTTGCGCGCGCGAGCGGATCGACTCCCAATCACCGAAGGCGCTGTGCAGGTCGCTGCGGGCCGCGGTGTTGCGGCCCTCGGTGTCGATCGACGCGTTCAGGTCCACCCGGCCGGCCGACTCCACGTCGTCGGGCTCCTGCCAGGGCACGCCCACCGGGTTCACGTCGCGGGCCAGGCCGGTGGCCGGGTCGGCCAGCGCCGCCACGTGGGCGCGCACCCGCGGGTCGATCCACGCCGCGCCGGCCTGGACGTACTTGGGTTGCGCGGTCAACCGCTGCACCAGTTCGTATCCGGCCTCGGCGGTGACGGCGGCCAGCTCGTCCAACGCGGGCCATGGGCGTTCGGGGTTGACGTGGTCTGGGGTCAACGGCGAGACACCGCCCCAGTCGTCGACTCCGGCGCCGATCAGCGCCAGGCATTCCTCGCGCGAGACCAGATTGGGCGGCGCCTGGATACGCATGCCCGGCCCCAGGACCAGCCGCGCGACCGCCACCGTGGCGAGGTAGTCCTCGATGCCGGCGTCGGGGACCGCGGCCATCGCGGTGTGCTCCTTGGCCCGGAAGTTCTGCACGATCACTTCCTGGACGTGTCCGAACTCCTTGTGCGACTTGCGAATCGCGTGCAGGGTGTCGGCGCGTTCGGTCAGCGTTTCGCCGATGCCCACCAGCAGCCCCGTGGTGAACGGGATCGACAACCGGCCCGCGTCGGTCAGGGTCCGCAGCCGGACCGCGGGGTCCTTGTCCGGGCTGCCATAGTGGGCAAGCCCTTTGGTTTCAAAGAGCCGCCGCGACGTCGTCTCGAGCATCATGCCCATCGACGGCGCCACCGGTTTGAGCCGCGACAACTCCGACCAGCTCATCACGCCCGGGTTCAGGTGCGGCAACAGCCCGGTTTCCTCCAGCACGCGGATGGCCATGGCCCGCACGTAAGACAGCGTGGAGTCATAGCCGCGCTCGCCGAGCCACTGGCGAGCCTCCGGCCACCGGTCCTCCGGCCGGTCGCCGAGGGTGAATAAGGCCTCCTTGCAACCGAGTTCGGCCCCGCGGCGGGCGATGTCGACAATCTCGTCGGGTTCGAGATACATGCCGGCGCCCTGGGCGCGCAGCCTGCCGGGAACGGTGACAAAGGTGCAGTAGTGGCAGGTGTCTCGGCACAAGTGGGTGACCGGGATGAACACTTTGCGCGAGTAGGTGATCGCCAGCCCGCCGCCGGGCCCGCGCCGTCCGGCCGACTTTAGGCCCGCGTCCCGCACCCGCGCCGCGCTCGCGCACAGGTCCGCGAGGTCGTCGCCGCGCGCGGTCATCGCGACGGCCGCCTCGTCGACGTTCAGCGCCACCCCGTCCCGGGCTCGCCGCAAGACGCGGCGCAGGGCAGACGCGCTGGCCTTGGCGAAGGCCGCGGCCGGGACAACGGGGCTGGGTAGAGGGACAGGCTCCTGGGCCGGACGCTCCGGTGTCAGTGGCACGTTGGTGTAACTTTCCCGCGATCGAATTTCATCCGTGCGTCCCGATCGAAACTATGGGCGGCGGTGCCATACGGGCAACAGTAGCGCCAGGCTACCGGCGGCCCGCGGTCGGGATTCGGGGAGTTTCGGCGGCGCCCGAGCCCTTTGGTCAAGTGTTTGACGGAGTTGCCGTCGGTCGAACTGTGATCGCGATACCATCCGTGCTAACTCAGCGGAGGTGTGCGATGTCGTTCCTGTTCGCGGCCCCGGAGGCGCTGGTCACAGCGGCTTCGGACTTGGCCGGCGTCGGTTCGATGCTCAACGCCGCCAACGAGGCCGTCGCGGGCCCGACCGCTGGAGTGGTGGCCGCGGCCGCCGACCAGGTGTCGGCACAGGTCGCCGCGTTCCTTTCCCAGCACGGGCTGGACTACCAGCGGCTCAGCGCGCAGGTGTCGGCGTTTCACGAGCGGTTCGTTCAGGCGCTGACCGCCGGGGCGGGCGCCTATGCGGCGGCCGAGGCCAACGCCGCGCGGACTTTGGCCGACGCGGTCGACGCGCCCGCCGCGGCGACGCTGGGCAACCCGGCGCTGGGCGGCGGCGCCGCCGGCGCGGTGTCGGGCGCGGTGAACCGCATCGAGAGCGCCCTGCTGGGGTCGGGTTTCCCGGGTGCCGCCGGGGTGCTCGGCGGCACGGGCGCAAGGTTCCTCGACGGCGCCGCCGGAGCCGTCGGTCAGGCCGAAGCGCTGCTGCTGCGGCCCGTGGGGGGAATCGGTGCGATCGCGGCCGGCGCGCTCCTCGCGCCGGCCGCCGCGTCCACCGCCGCCGTGGTCCCCGCGGCCAACGCGCTGGTTTCGATCGGGGACGCGATCGAGGCCGCCTACCTCGCGATCGAACCCTGGGTGCAGTACGGCTTCAACCTGGCCGCGTACGCGGCCGGCTGGCTGCCGTGGGTCGGTTGGCTGGCCCCGCAGATCAACTTCTTCTACTACCTTTTCGAGCCCATCGTGCAGAGCGTGTTGTTCAACACCATCGACTTCATCGACGGCACAGTCAGTTTCACGCAGGGCCTGAACAACATCTGGGCGGCCACAACCGCATCGGTCAACCAGTTCATCAACACCGAGATCTACTGGGTGCTCAGCTTTTTGCCCCCGCTGCCGCCGATCGGCGTGAACGTGCCTTAGTAAAAGCGCTCAGTGGCCGCGCCGCAACAACACCCACACCGGCGGCGCAACCCCGAGCACGATCAACACCAGGGCCCCGTAGCGCATCAGCCCTTGGCCGCCCAGGATCACGTCATCGCCGGGTCCGCCCATGCTCAGCACCACCACCGTGAGGAGCCACGTCCACAGCGGCAACGCGGCCACCCGCGGCGAGCGGGCCCATCGCCCCGCGGCCCAGACCAGCGCCGCGTTGAGCAATCCGCTGATCAATCCGCTGATCGGAAACGGGACCGAGCCGATATAGGAGGGCAGCAGCAGCGCGCCGGCCAATGCCGAGAGAACGCCGTCGACGGTCAGCAGCGCCAGTACGACGAAACGAATCGCGGGGTCCGTCGCGCCGCTGTCCTCGAGGGACGCGGCGCGTGGCTTTGTTTCGGTCAGGTCGGGACGCTGTCGATGTTGGACAGGATGGAGCCGATAACCCACTGCAGGCTGTCGAGTCGGTCCTGCCAATGCTGAAGGTTAGGGTCCAGGTCGGGGTCCATCGCGAGTTCCTTCCGTGGCTGCCTGTTTGGCAGCCTACCGCGTCGCTTCGGCGGTGAAACCAAGTCCTGCAAGCAGATCTGTTTCCCAGCCGCGCTCGTCGCGCTCGCCCGGGGAGCCGGCCACCAGGACGTAGTGCTCGTCGGCGACGATCGGCAGCGCCAGGTTGTTCGACAGCGCGCAGGCCCGCCCGGTGGGGCCGACGACGACCTGGGTGGCGTGGGCGGCGAGCGCCGCCGCCTTGGCATCGCGCGCTTCCGGGCCCGCCTCGACGACGGCGTCGATGTCGGAGTCGGCATAGCCGAAGTCGAACGCTTCCCGCGGCGGGATCGTCCAGCCCGGCAGCAGGTCGTCGTCGTTCAGGGCGCGCCACCCGTCGTCCATCGCAGTCTCGGACAGCACCGACCAATAGAACTTCGGCACCGTCCAGGGCTCGCCCGGGTAGTCGCCGGTGCCGGGCCCCAAACCGGCCGAGGCCACGGCGGCAGTCGTGACCCTGTGGGTGTGGATGTGGTCGGGGTGCCCGTACCCGCCGTTCGGGTCGTAGGTCACGACGACGTGCGGGCGCCGCTCGCGGATGATCGCCACCAGCGCGCCGACGGCCTCGCGTTCGTCGGCGTCGATGAACCGCTGCCGGCGCCGCCTGGGGGTGCCGGCCATGCCCGAGTCGCGCCAGCGGCCCGCGCCGCCGAGATAGACGGGCTCGCCGACGCCCAGCGCGTGCAGCGCCGCGGTGAGCTCGCCGACGCGGTAGCCGCCGAGCTGGTCCGCCCGGTCGACGGCGAGCTCGGCCCAGCGGTCGCCGATGACCTCGCCCTCCTCGCCCAGCGTGCAGGTGACCACCGACACCTGCGCCCCGCGGGCGGTGTAGTGCGCGATCGTGGCGCCGTTGCTGAGGCTTTCGTCGTCGGGATGCGCGTGGACGAACAGCAGCCGCGGAGTCTCGGACATGGACGCACAGTACCTCCGTGAGAACGCGGCACCAGTTTTGCCGGCCGCTCAGCAGCTAGGAACGCCGACGGCTACTATCGACGAATGCCCCAGCTCACCCAAGGTCGCAGCGGTAGCCGCAGCCGCCGGCGCGGCGAGGTGCTCGAACGCGCGCTCTACGAGGCCACGCTGGCGGAGCTGGCCGAGGTTGGATACGGCGGCCTGACTATGGAAGGGATCGCGGCCCGCGCCCACACCGGCAAGGCGGCGCTGTACCGCCGCTGGTGCAGCAAGCAGGCTTTGGTGCACGCCGCCCTGGTCTACACGCTGCCGCCGCTGCCCGAGCTGCGCCCCGGCAGGTCGGCCCGAGAAAACCTGCTGACGCTGTTGACCGCCCACCGCGACGTCCTGGCCGGGAAGACCGCCTTTCCCGGCATCGACATCGTTCACCAGCTCCTGCACGAACCGGAGATGCGCGCGATCTTCGCCGACGCCGTGGTGTGCCCGCGGCTGCAGATCGTGGAGTCGATCCTTCGGGCCGCGATCGACAACGGCGAGATCGACGCGGCCTCGGTCACGCCGCTGACGGCGCGGGTCGGACCGGCGCTGATCAACCACCACTTCTTGCTGACCGGCGAGCCGCCGAACCGGCGCGAACTGGCGTTGATCGCCGACACCGTCATCCCGCCGCGAGGGCGGGACAACGGCGTCGACTGATTCGGGGCTAGGTGTACTCGGCCAGGACGTTGGTAGCAGGCGTGTCGGCTTGATGTGAGGAGAACCCCCGGGTGGGGTGTGGCGTGTCG
>NZ_LQPJ01000006.1 GCF_002101785.1 Mycobacterium palustre | reverse complement strand
GGCGGGGGCGGCGCGTCGGGCGGCGGAAGGGCCACGTCACCCTCCGGCGGCAGCGGCAAGAACATGTGATGGGTGAATCCGGCCTGGTAGGCGCCTGGACCACCGATGCGCACCCCGCCGCGTTCGCCGCTGGACACCGACGTCCCGTCCGGCAGGGTCACCGCGGTGTGGCCACCGTTCCAGCCGATCACCAGGGCGTTCGGAGCGGTTCCGTATTGGGAAGCCCCGCGCCAACAGCGCGCCCTCCTCGTTGCCGGTGTTGAACCTGTTGCCGAAAATCGGCCGATCGGTCGCCGCGTTGGCGACCCACGAAGCAAGCCCGGAGCAATCGGTCCCCGCGGGAGAATCGCCACCCACGATATATGGCGCCCCGGAGACCTGATTGATAAGCGCCATCAGCGATGCAAGTACAACCATGGGCTGGCACGCTAGCAACGCCAATCATTCAGAGCCAAAATTTGTGGCCTTCGTCATGCACATTTGGTTTAATGGCGCCCGCCACATATCCAGCAAATTCTCTATTCAAAATGTGCTCGCCGAGGGCGGCGATGCGGATGGCCGGCCCGGGTCACGCGGAACACCGCCCGAGACCCGGAGCGGCTCAGCACCGTCGCCGTGCTGAGCCGGCAAGAAGGTTTCAGCCGCCGTCGCGAACGCGTTCGCTTTTGGCCACCTCGCGATCGATGTCGGCGGCCACGCCTCACCTCAGCGCCCGAACTTGGCGCGCGCCCCGTCCGTGACCGGAGTGAACAGGTTGACCAGGTTTCCGTCCGGGTCGCGGAACAGCAGCGCACGGTTGCCCCACGGCATGGTCGTCGGCGTCGTCACCACGTCGTCGAGGTTGTCGCGGAGCCGCGCGTAGTCGGCGTCCACGTCGTCGACCAGGAACTCGACGATCGCGCTGCGGTTGGCGGCCGGCTCGGCCGATCCCTCGCCGAACAGCGGGACCGTCTTGTCGCTACCGATGGCCAGGGTGCCGACCGGCGTCGGTATCTCGGCGAAGAGCTCGTTCGCCCATACCGCGGGCGTGCCGGTGACCAGCTCGTAGAAGGCGACGAGCCGGCCGACGTCGGCCGTGATGATGCGGGTCGAGACGAACTTCATGCGGTGCTCCTTGGGTAGGCGTCCCTCTGACCCGAGGAATGCTAGGGGCGCCCACCGACAAGCCGCCGGCACGCGACTAGGTCGGAGTCCAGACGCCGTTGTTCCAGAATCCCCAGTTGCCGGCGGTGGGATTCCACATCAGGTTCGCGCCGGGCGCCCACGCCGGTTGGGGTGGTTGCGGCGGCGCCCAGGGCGGCGGCGGGCCCCAGGGTCCCCAGCCCGCCGGACCAGACGGGGTGCCCGTACCCGGCCAGTCGTGGCAGCGGTTCCAGTCCCAGTCCTCGACCTTGCCCCAACCCGGGTTCCACGGATCGCCCGGACACCAGTGGGCGACCGGCGCCGGCGGCGGCGACGCGTTGACGGGGCCCGCGCCGCCGCCCAGCCCAATCGCCGACAGCACCAGCGCACCACCGGCCGACCGCCGAACCCAGGAGCCCCGTTTTCCACCCGTCATTTCCCAAGGATTTCCCGGGAGCTGAGTCAACGCAAGGCCCGTCTTGGCACCGTGGCAGGCGTACTACAGTTGCGCCCACACGATTTTCGTTTGCAGGTAGGTCTCCAGGCCCGCCTTGCCCGATTCGTATCCCCACCCGGACTGCTTGTACCCGCCGAAGGGCATAGAGTGGTCGAACTGCATTTGGCAATTCAGTCCGACGGTTCCGGCCTTGAGTCGCTTCGCAATCCGATGTGCGCGGCCTAGATTCGACGTCCACGCCGTGGCGGCCAATCCGTACGTCGTGTCGTTGGCCAGGGCGACGGCTTCGTCCTCGTCGTCGAACGGGATGACGCTGACGACCGGGCCGAAGATCTCCTCCTGGAACAGCCTGCTCGTGGTCGCGACGTTGGTGACGACGGTGGGGTGTACGAAATACCCCTTGCGGTCACGGCGATGCCCGCCGGTGACGAACTCCACCCCGTCCGACTTGCCCTGGTCGAGGTAGCCGAGGACGCGGTTGAGCTGCTTTTGGCTAATCAGCGGCCCGATGATGACGCCTTCTTCAGTCGGCCCGCCCTGCGGGAGGGTGTTCGCGATGTTGGCCAGCCCCTCCACGAACCGGTCGAACACGCTGCGCTGCACAAAGATTCGCGATCCGCACACGCACGCCTGCCCGGAATGGATGAAGGTGCCAAAGGCGGCCATCGGGATCGCGGACTTCAGGTCGGCGTCGTCGAACACCACGACGGGCGACTTGCCACCGAGTTCCAGCGTGACCTTCTTGAGATTGCTTGCGCCCGCGGCATGAACGATTTCCCTGCCCACTTCGGTCGAACCGGTGAAGGCAACCTTTTCGACGTCTGGGTGAGCGGTGATGGCCGCGCCGGCGGTGTGCCCGTAGCCGAGCAACAGGTTCGCGACCCCGTCGGGCACTCCGGCTTCGGTGAGGATTCGGTCGAGAACCAGCGCCGTAAGCGGCGTCTCCTCCGCGGGCTTGACGACGCTACTACAACCGGCGGCGAGCGACGGCGCGAGCTTGGCGCAGAAATTGAAGATCGGGCCGTTCCACGGAAAGATCAGCCCGACCACGCCGTAGGGCTCTTTGAGCGTGTAGGCATGCTGGTGCGAATCGATACCGGTGAGGCCGCCGGTGTGCACGTCGGCCGCGATCCCCTCGATCTTGGAGCACCAACCGGCGTAGTACCTGAAGAACTCCGCACTCACGGTCACCGTTCCCTGCGCTTGCGTTGGGGTCATGCCGGCGTTGAGGGACTCGAGCTTGGCGAGGACGTCAGCGTTTTCGTCGATCAATTCGCCGACCCGCCAGAGCACTTTGGCCCGCTCACTGGCGGGCAGCCCGTGCCAGACCCCGGATTCGAACGACTCCCTGGCGCGCGCGACGGCGTCGTTGACCGCCTCTGGGCCGCAGTCTTTGAATTCGGTGATCTGCTCCTCGGTCGAGGGATCGAACACCGGGATCGTGTCGCCGGTGCCGGGGCGTTTCTGAATCTCGTCCAATACCGTCTGCAGCTGCATTCCTGACCTTCCGTCGTCGGATGGGCGCCGAACCGAAAGTGCTGTGCATCTGCTTAGCATCGCTGCGACGGCGAGGTCAAGGAACGCAGGTGCGTACTAAACGAACATCCCGGCCCGCTCCGGCGGGGGTGTGAAGGGCGCTTGGCCTTGCGCTACAACCCGGCCCGGTCGCCGCGGTCGGCACAGTGCGGAGCCCGGAAGCGAGCCCTAGATGTACTCGGCCAGGACGTTGGTAGCAGGCGTGTCGGCTTGATGTGAGGAGAACCCCCGGGTGGGGTGTGGCGTGTCG
>NZ_LQPJ01000005.1 GCF_002101785.1 Mycobacterium palustre | reverse complement strand
CCCAACAACCAATCCAACGACGCGGGCAGCCACGGCTCCAAGCGCCGCACCGCAAGCGGCACACCCCCAAACAACCCATCAACGACCACAAACTCGCCGGACGGCGCGGAGGCTACGCCCGTCCTAGTGCGTGCACTGCTGGGACAGGTCGATGAGGTGCTGCCGCACGTCGGGATGCCGGTTCAGGTAGTCGATGACGTTGGGGCCGCCGCCCTCCGCCTCTGAGCTGGCCTGCAGCTTCGCCTTCACGTCGGGATGCCGGGTCAGGTAGGAGTCGATGGATTGACCCACGGTCTGATTGCACTGGGGGTCGGCGCCGGCCACCGGTACGGCGATCATCACCGACGCGGTCGCGGCCAGCAGGGCACCGCCGAGAACGCGAGAGTTCCAAGTCACGGTCATGCGACCGAGGTTACCCGCGTTAGCCTGGGCCAGACACCCGCCGATCGCTCGCCTGCGGCGAGCGACTACGAAATCTGCCTGACCCGGGGATCGGATTCCTCCGCCGATTCCGGCAGGGGCGCGGCCACGGCGAGCCTTTCGCCGGGCTCGCGCGCCCTGGTCGGGGTTGCCTCGGCCGGTGCCACCTCGGCCGCGGGCCCGGCCGCGGTCGGGGTGGTGGCCAGCGGCGTGGCGGCGGCCGGAATCGTCGCTTCCTCGGCCTCGACGGCCTCGACGGCTTCGGTTTCCACCACCGGCTCCGGCGCCGACGCCACGACCGTGTCCCTGGGCGCCGGCGGTGCCGGGGGCTGCGCCGACGAGGTCGACGACGCCGACGATCCCATCGTTGAGGCCGCCATCATCGCGGCCATGCCGCCCGCCCCCATGAGTCCCGCCGGTGGTACGCCACCGCCGCCGACGGCGCCCGCGCTTCCTACGGCGCTGCCACCCGTGGCGACCGCACCGGCGCTGGGGTCGGCCGCGCCGGCGCCAGCCGCGTAGCCACCGTCCACGGTTTCGCCGGGTACGCCCGCGGCAGCCCCGACCGATCCGCTGGCGTCAGCGCCGCCGACGTTCCCGCCGCCGACCGCGGGCCCGGCCTGCGCGACGCCACCCGCGCCGCCCGAGGTGGCCGCGCTGCCCGAGGCGCCGGCTCCGCTGCTTCCGGCCCCCTGGCCCGAACCGCCGGCCGCCGCGGCGGCCCCGGCGCCGGGCAGGCTCGGGATGGGCGGCAGGCTGGCCGCCCCCGACAGCAGCTGCCCGGCCGCGGCCGAGGCCCCGCCGTGGTAGCCCACCATCGCCGCCACGTCCTGAGCCCACATCTCCGCGTAGTTGAACTCGGTGGCCGCGATCGCCGGCCAGTTCTGCCCGAAAAAGTTGCTCATCACCAGCTGGACCAGGCCGTTGCGGTTGGCCTGGACCTCCAGCGGGTGCACGGTCGCCGCAAGCGCCGCCTCGAACGCGCTCACCACCGCCTGGGCTTGGGCCGCCGCCGCGGACGCCTGAGCCGACGCCGCGGTCAACCATGACGCATACGGGGCGGCCGCCGCCGCCATCGCCGCCGCCGCCGCGCCCTGCCACGCCTGACCGGTCAACGCCGAGGTCACCGACGAGAACGACTCGGCCGCCGTCGCCAGCTCGCTGGCCAGCCCGTTCCAGGCCGCCGCGGCCTCCAGCATCGGCCCGGGACCGGCGCCCGCATACATGAGCATCGAATTGATCTCCGGCGGCAACGTCAAAAAACTCATCGAATCCCCTCGCGGCGCATGAAGTCGCTACAAACGCTAGGCCAATTCCGACGGCGGTTCGCAGCCTTCCGCCGGATTCAAAGAATTCTAGGAGAAGCCGGGCGCGGACACGCCGGATATGCGCTGATCGGGCCGAACAAACCTGCCGCCTAGTGTCCGGCGACGTCTTTAATGCGTGACGACGGCGCCACTATCCAGCTCCCGCTTGATCTCCAGCGCGATGTCGATGAGTTGGTCTTCCTGGCCGCCGATGAGCTTGCGCTGACCGGCCCGGTGCAGCAGCGCGTGGGCCGGCACCCCGTAGCGTTCGGCCTGGCGCACGGCGTGCTTGAGGAAGCTCGAGTAGACACCCGAGTAGCCCATGATCAGCGCGTTGCGGTCGAGCAGGCATTCGGCGGGCATGGCCGGACGAACCACGTCCTCGGCGGCGTCGGCGATGTCGAAGAAGTCGATGCCGGTCTTGACGCCGATCTTGTCGAATACCCCGATCAGGGCCTCGACCGGCGCGTTGCCCGCGCCGGCCCCGAACCGGCGGCAGGAGCCGTCGATCTGCTTGGCGCCGGCGCGGACTGCCTCGACCGAGTTGGCGACCCCCAGGCCCAGGTTCTCGTGCCCGTGGAAGCCGACCTGCGCGTCGTCGCCCAGTTCGGCGACCAGCGCGGCCACCCGGTCGCGCACGCCCTCGAGAACCAGCGCGCCCGCCGAATCCACGACGTAGACGCACTGGCATCCGGCGTCGGCCATGATGCGCGCCTGGGCGGCCAGCTTCTCCGGCGGAATGGTGTGGGCCATCATCAAGAACCCGACGGTCTCCAGGCCCAGCTCGCGCGCCAGCCCGAAGTGCTGGATCGAGACGTCGGCCTCGGTGCAGTGGGTCGCGATCCGGCAGATCGACCCGCCGTTGTCCTGCGCCTCTTTGATGTCGTCCTTGGTGCCCACCCCGGGCAGCATCAGGAACGCGATCCTGGCCTCTTTGGCGGTCTCGGCCGCCAGCTTGATCAGTTCCTGCTCGGGGGTCTTGGAGAACCCGTAGTTGAAGCTCGACCCGCCCAGCCCGTCGCCGTGGGTCACCTCGATGACCGGCACCCCGGCGGCGTCGAGGGCGGCCACGATCGCGCCCACCTCTTCCTTGGTGAACTGGTGGCGCTTGTGGTGCGACCCGTCGCGCAGCGACGTGTCGGTTATCCGGACGTCCCAGATTGGGTTGAAGAAAATGTCGGTACTCATCGCGTGCCTCCTGCGACCGACAGCGTCTCTTTAGCGATCTCCTCGCCGACCTTGATGGCCGCCGCGGTCATGATGTCCAGGTTCCCCGCGTACGGCGGCAGGTAATCGCCGGCGCCCTCGACCTCGATGAAGGTGGTGACCAGGGCCCGGCCGCCGGAGTTGAGCGACGGGTCGTCGAACTGCGGCTCGTTGAGCAGCCGGTAGCCGGGGACGTAGGTCTGCACCTCGGCCACCACGTCGTGGATCGACTTGGCGATGGCGTCGCGGTCGGCGTCCTCGGGGATGGCACAGAAGATGGTGTCGCGCATGATCATCGGCGGGTCGGCCGGGTTGAGGATGATGATCGCCTTGCCGCGGGCGGCGCCGCCGATCGTCTCGACGCCCTTGCTGGTGGTCTTGGTGAACTCGTCGATGTTGGCGCGGGTGCCGGGGCCGGCCGACACCGATGCCACCGACGCGACGATTTCCGCGTACGGAACCTCTACGACGCGCGAGACCGCGTACACGATCGGGATCGTCGCCTGTCCGCCGCAGGTGATCATGTTGACGTTCGGGGCGTCGAGGTGCTCGCGCAGGTTCGCCGGCGGGATCACCGCCGGGCCCACCGCGGCCGGCGTGAGGTCGATGGCCCTGATCCCCGCGGCCGCATACTTGGGCGCGGCCTCCCGGTGCACGTAGGCGCTGGTCGCCTCGAACACCATGTCGGGCTTGTCGGGCTGCGCCAGCAGCCAGTCGACGCCTTCGTGGGTGGTCTGCAGGCCCAGCTTGCGGGCCCGCGCCAGGCCCTCGCTCTGCGGGTCGATGCCCACCATCCAGCGCGGTTCCAGCCAATCCGAGCGCAGGAGCTTGTAGAGCAGATCGGTGCTGATGTTTCCCGATCCGACGATGGCCACACTCGCCTTTGAGGGCATGTCAACTCCTGTATTGGATTGGTTCCAAAGTAATCCGAGACTATTCGAAGGACAACCGGACCGAACCCAGCCCGGCGAAGTCGGCGACGAACCGGTCGCCGGCGCGGGCGTCGATCGCGCGGGTGCACGATCCGGGCAGCACGATGTCGCCCTTGCGCAGCCGCACCCCGAAGCTTTCCACCTTGCGCGCCAGCCAGGCCACCGCCGTGACGGGATTGCCCAGCACGGCGTCGCTGCGGCCCTCGGCGACCACCTCGCCGTTGCGCGTCAGCACCGCGTCGATCGCCCTGACGTCCACGTCGCGCGGCGACGCCCGGCTCTCACCGAGCACGAAGCCGGCCGACGAGGCGTTGTCGGCGATGGTGTCGCACAAGGCGATCTTCCAGTCGGTGATCCTGGTGTCGATCAGCTCGATCGAGGGCGCCACGGCCTCGGTGGCCGCCAGCACGTCGTCCTCGGTGCAGCCGGCGCCCGGAAGGTCCTCGGCAAGGATGAAGCCCACCTCGACCTCGACCCGCGGATACAGGTAGCGTTCGGCCTTGACGGGTATGTCTTCGAACACTTCCATCTCGTCGAGCAGGTGCCCGTAGTCGGGCTCGTCGACGCCCATCATCTGCTGCATCGCCAGCGACGACAGGCCCACCTTGTGGCCCACCACCCGGGCGCCTTCGGCGACGCGCTGACGGATATTGATCAGCTGGATTTCGTAGGCGTCGACGACATCGATGTCGGGGTAGCCGGACGTCAGCGGTGCGATCGGCTCGCGGCTGCGCTCGGCCTGCGCGAGGTCGGCGGCGAGCTCGTCGCGGACCGCCACACTGAGCATTTCCCGGAAGTCCCCTCGTTGAAAAGTCTTCGGCTTGACCGGGCCGGTAGCGCCCAACCCGGGCAATTCTATAACGTGTTCTACATGACAGCGCAGGAGTACGACGTCGTCGTGGTCGGGAGCGGCGGGGCCGGCATGGTAGCCGCCCTTACCGCCGCGCACCGGGGCCTCTCGACAATAGTCATCGAGAAGGCTGCCCACTATGGCGGTTCCACTGCGCGGTCCGGCGGCGGCATCTGGATCCCGAACAACGAGGTGCTCGAGCGCGACGGCGTGCGCGACACCCCCGAGGCGGCCCGCACCTACCTGCACGGAATCATCGGCGACATCGTGGAGCCCGAGCGCATCGACACCTACCTCCAGCGCGGGCCCGAGATGCTGTCGTTCGTGCTCGAGCACACGCCTTTGAAGATGTGCTGGGTGCCGCGCTACTCCGACTACTACCCCGAGGCGCCGGGCGGCCGCGCCGAGGGCCGGTCGATCGAGCCCAAGCCGTTCAACGCCCGCAAGCTCGGCGCCGACGAGGCCGGCCTCGAGCCCGCCTACGGCAAGGTGCCCCTGAATGTTGTTGTGATGCAGCAGGATTACGTGCGCCTCAACCAACTCAAGCGCCACCCCCGCGGACTGCTGCGCAGCCTGAAGGTCGGCGCGCGCACCATGTGGGCCAAGTCCACCGGCAAGAACCTGGTCGGCATGGGACGAGCGCTGATCGGTCCGTTGCGGATCGGGTTGCAGCGCGCCGGCGTTCCGGTGGTGCTCAACACCGCGCTGACCGACCTCTACGTCGAGGACGGCGTGGTGCGGGGCGTCTACGCGCGAGACACCGCTGCATCGGAATCGGCCGAGCCGCGGCTGCTCCGCGCCCGCCGCGGCGTGATCCTGGCCTGCGGCGGGTTCGAGCACAACGAGCAGATGCGGGTGAAGTACCAGCGCGCCCCCATCACCACGGAGTGGACCGTCGGCGCCAAGGCCAACACCGGTGACGGGATCGTGGCCGGCGAAAAGCTCGGCGCCGCATTGGATCTGATGGAGGACGCCTGGTGGGGCCCGACGGTGCCGCTGGTCGGCGCGCCGTGGTTCGCGCTGTCGGAGCGCAATTCGCCGGGGTCGATCATCGTCAACATGTCGGGCAAGCGGTTCATGAACGAGTCGATGCCCTACGTCGAGGCCTGCCACCACATGTACGGCGGCGAATACGGCCAGGGGCCCGGCCCCGGCGAGAACATTCCCGCGTGGCTGGTGTTCGACCAGCAGTACCGCGACCGCTACATCTTCGCCGGATTGCAACCCGGGCAACGCATTCCGTGCAAGTGGCTGGAGTCCGGCGTCATCATTCGGGCCGACACCCTCGCGCAGCTGGCCGAAACGGCCGGGCTTCCGGTCGACGAGTTCACCGCGACCGTTGAGCGTTTCAACGGCTTCGCGCGGTCGGGCGTCGACGAGGACTACCACCGCGGCGAAAGCGCCTACGACCGCTATTACGGCGACCCCACCAACAAGCCGAACCCGAACCTGGGCGAGATCAGCCACCCGCCCTACTACGCGGCCAAGATGGTGCCCGGCGACCTGGGCACCAAGGGCGGCATCCGCACCGACGTGCACGGCCGCGCGCTGCGCGACGACGGCAGCGTCATCGAAGGCCTTTACGCCGCAGGCAATGTCAGCGCCCCGGTGATGGGACACACGTATCCAGGGCCGGGCGGCACCATCGGGCCGGCGATGACGTTCGGCTACCTGGCGGCGCTGCACATCGCGGGGGATAACTGACATGCCGATCGACGTAGCGGTCGCGCTGGCCGCCGAGCTGGAACCGATCGAATTCTCCTGGGTGAGCAGCGACATTCAGCTCTACCACCTGGGCCTCGGCGCCGGCGCGGATCCGATGGACCCGCGCGAGCTGCGCTACCTGGTGGACGACACGCCGCAGGTGCTGCCTACGTTCGGCAACGTCGCCGCCACCTTCCACGCCACCGAGCCGCCGACGGTGCGGTTCCCCGGGATCGACATCGAACTGAGCAAGGTGCTGCACGCCAGCGAGCGGGTCGAGGTGCCCGCGCCGCTGCCGCCGTCGGGCTCGGCGACGGCCGTCACCCGATTCACCGACATCTGGGACAAGGGCAAGGCCGCGGTGATCTGGAGCGAGACCACGGTAAGCGCCCCGGACGGCGCCCTGCTGTGGACCCAGAGGCGGTCCATCTTCGCCCGCGGCGAGGGCGGCTTCGGCGGCGAGCGCGGGCCGTCATCGAAGGACGCGGCGCCGGACCGGGCGCCCGACCTGGAGGTCGACATGCCGATCCTGCCGCAGCAGGCGCTGCTGTACCGGCTCTGCGGCGACCGTAACCCCTTGCACTCCGATCCCGAATTCGCCGCCGCCGCAGGCTTTCCCAAGCCCATCCTGCACGGTTTGTGCACCTACGGCATGACGTGCAAGGCGATCACCGACTCGCTGCTGGACGGCGATGCCGGCGCGGTGGCCGCCTACGGCGCGCGCTTCGCCGGGGTGGCCTACCCCGGCGAGACCCTCAAGGTCGGCATCTGGAAGGACGCGGACCGGTTTGTGGCCACCGTTGTCGCCCCCTCGCGCGACAACGCCGTGGTGCTGTCCGGGGTCGAGCTCGTCCCCGCGTAGGCCTTTGCTGGGGGCCGACTGCAGCTAAACTGCGCAATATGCTGGGCGCCCAGGTTGCGGGCAGGGACTCCGACAGCTGCGCCTCGTGAGCCCCGACGGGCGGTCCCCTGAACCGCGTGTGACCGACGAGCGAACCGCGCTGCGCGGCATCCCGATATTCGCTGAGATCGACGACGAACAACTCGACCAACTCGCCGGCGCCGCAGATCGCCAGTACATCCCCGCCAACGAGTGGCTGTTTCACATGGGAGAGCCGTCCGACGCCATCTACCTGATCGCCTCGGGGCGATTCGCCGCCGTCGGTGCCGACGGAGTGGTGCTTCGCGAGATGGCGACCGGCGATTCGATCGGAGAGCTCGGCGTGATCACGGGCGCCGCGCGCTCGGCCGGGATCCGGGCGCTTCGGGACGGCGTCGTCTGGCGGATCGCCGCCGACACGTTCACCGAACTGCTCGCCAAGGCTCCGCAACTGCAGTCGGCGATGTTCCGCGCGATGGCGGTAACGCTGCGAGAGTCGCGATCCGCCAACGTTTCTCGGGGCCGCCGGGTCGTCGGCGTGCTGTCGGCCGGCGACGCGGCCGCGGGCCCGGTTGTCGACGCGATCGCCAAGCGCCTGGGCTCCTACGGTCAGACCGCGGTGGTCGCCCCGCCCGTCGACGCGACGGCCGCGGCCGATCACTACGGCGAGCTCGTCGAAGCGTTCAGCGAGACCCTCGATCGCCTGGAGCGAAGCAACGATTGGTTGTTGGTGGTCGCCGATCGCGGCTCGGGCGACATCTGGCGGCGCTACGTCGTCGCACAAAGCGACCGGCTCGTCGTCATCGCCGATCAATCCCATCCACCGCGAGCGCTCGATCCACCGGTCACGCAACGGCCGGTCCACCTCGTCACCTGCCGCGTGGTGCCGGATCCGAGCTGGTGGGACCTGCTGCAGCCGGTTTCGCACCACCCCGCCGACCACGACGGCGTCGGTGCGCTGGCCCGCAGGATCGCCGGGCGATCAATGGGCCTCGTGCTCGGAGGTGGCGGCGCCCGCGGCCTCGCGCATTACGGCGTGTACGAGGAGCTCACCCGGGCCGGCGTCGTCATCGACCGGTTCGGTGGAACGAGCGCCGGCGCCCTCGCCGCGGCAACCTTCGCGCTGGGCATCGACGCCGACGATGCGACCGCCGCGGCACGAGAGTTCATCGCGGAAAGCAAGCCACTCGGCGACTACACGCTGCCCGCGATAGCCCTCACGAGGGGGCGGCGCGTCGACCGTCTGGTGGAAGGCTTCTTCGGCGCCGATACCTTGATCGAACGGCTGCCCAAAGAGTTTTTCTCCGTCTCGACGGACATCGTCACCGGCGATCAGGTCATCCATCGGCGGGGGCTGTTGTGGATCGCGGTGCGCGCCTCGATCTCGATACCCGGTCTCATGCCGCCCGTGCAACATCGCGAACGGCTGTTGGTCGACGGTGGGCTGCTGAACATCCTCCCGGCCGACGTGATGTGCGCCGACCCCGACGGCGAAGTCATATGCGTCGACCTACGCCGAACGTATGTGCCCTCCAAGGGTTTTGGCCCGCTCCCCGAGAGGCTTCAGCCGCCCGCGGTCGTGCGGAGGCTCATCACCGGGACGGAAACAGCCCTACCGCCGCTGCAAGAGACGCTGCTTCGCAGCGTCGAACTCGCCGCCCCCAAGGGAAACCTGCTCGAGCTTCCCCGAGTCACGGCGATCATCGAACCGGACGTCTCGGCGATCGGCCCGTTGGACTTCAAGAACATCGATGCCGCCCTGGAGGCCGGGCGGATCGCCACCCGCGCGGCCCTGGAAGCGCGGCCGGAGCTCGTTCGCTGACCGGCCGCTGCCGGTACTATTAGCTCTGCAGCGAAACAGGTTCGCGTGCAGCTAGGTCGTCAAGCGATGCGCTCCGATTGGTGGGACAAGCCGTTGGCCCATCTCGTCATGCACAGCGACGGCGGCGAAAAAAGAGTACCGATCTTCGATCAGCTGTTCGTCGGCCGGCAGTGCGCCGGGATCGACGAACACCGCCGACTGGTCATCGCGGATCCGAACATCTCCCGCAACCACCTCGAGATCCGCTTGGACGTCGCCACCGACCGAGCCTTCCTCATCGACACCAGCACCAACGGGACGTTGCTCAACGGCATGCCGCTCGAGCGCGCCGTGCAGGTCCCTATCAAGCCCGAGGACCAGATCTGTGTGGGCGACGCCGTGCTCATCTTCCGCTCGGACCGGTTCAACTCCGTCGGGGCGACCAACACCAGCCCCACCCTCACCCGGATCGTCGAGGAGACCATGGTGATGGTGGTCGGCGATATCACCAACTACTCGACGATCTCCGAAGTCACCGACAACCAGGTGATCGCCCGCAGCCTCAACTATCTGTGGCACGAGCTCAACCTCGTGCTGCGCGCGCACCGCGGCACGCTCAACCACTACGCCGGCGACGCTCTGTACGCGGTGTGGGAACTGCGGACGATTCCGGCGGCCAACCAGCTCGCCATCGACTTCGCGCTCGCCGCCAACCGCAGGGTCGAGGAGCTCGGGCCCACGCTGCCGCTGCGCGCGCCGGACGGCTCGCCGATCCGCATGGGCTGGGGCGTGGTCCAGGGCCGAGCGGCGCTCGCCGCGATGACGCGAACCGTCACGGCCGTGATCGGCGACGCGACCAACGTGGCGTTCCGGTTGGCCGGCATCGCCGGGCGCGCCGGGCACGCCGACGTGATGGTCAGCTCCAGCGTGCACGCCGCCGTCGAGTCGCACTACGCGTGGGGCCGCGCCGAGCAGGTGGCGATCAAGGGCCGGCGCGGAATGGAAACCGTCTTTCCGGTCGTCGGCCGCTGCTAGCCGGCCCCCTTGTCGCCGAGCGTGCGGCTAGCCGCACCCTCGCCGCGAGCCGCAGCTAACCCAGGATCAGGCCCGACGTCGGCACCCCCGTGCCGGCCGTGACCAACACGTGCTCGACGTCGGGCACCGGGTTCACCGAGGTGCCGCGCAGCTGCCGCACGCCCTCGGCGATGCCGTTCATGCCGTGGATGTAGGCCTCACCGAGCTGGCCTCCGTGCGTGTTGATCGGCAGCCGGCCGCCCACCTCGATGGCGCCGTCGGCGATGAAGTCCTTGGCCTCGCCGCGGCCGCAGAACCCCAGCTCCTCCAACTGGATCAGCGTGAACGGCGTGAAGTGGTCGTAGAGGATGGCGGTCTGGATGTCCGACGGCCGCAGACCGGACTGCTCCCACAGCTGCCGGCCCACCACCCCCATCTCGGGCAGGCCGAGCTCGGGCCGGTAGTAGCTGACCATCGTGTACTGGTCGGGGCTCGAGCCCTGCGAGGCGGCCTCGATGATCGCCGGGCGCTGCCTGAGGTCGCGCGCGCGCTCCGCCGAGGTCACCACGATCGCGACCGCGCCGTCGGTCTCCTGGCAGCAGTCCAGCAGCCGCAACGGCTCGGCGATCCACCGCGAATTCTGGTGGTCCTCGATGGTGATCGGCTTTTTGTAGAAGTACGCCTTGGGGTTCTTGGCGGCATGCTTGCGGTCGGCCACCGAGATCACACCGAAGTCCCGGCTGGTCGCGCCCGAAAAGTGCATGTAGCGCCGGGCGATCATCGCGACCTGCGCGGCCGGCGTGGAAAGCCCGTGCGGATAGGAAAACGCGTTGTCCGACGTCGTCGAATCCGCTTGGGCGCCACCGTCTCCCACCAGGCGCGTCTGGACCTGGCCGAACCGCATCCCGGACCGCTCGTTGAACGCCCGGTACGCCACCACGACGTCGGCCACCCCGGTCGCCACCGCCATCGCCGCCTGCTGCACGGTCGCGCACGCCGCCCCGCCGCCGTAGTGGATCTTGGAGAAAAACTTCAGCTCGCCGATGCCGCACGCGCGCGCCACGGCGACCTCGGTGTTGGTGTCCATCGTGAAGGTCGTCAGCCCGTCCACGTCGGACGGGCTTAACCCGGCGTCGTTTAGCGCGTCGAGCACCGCCTCGGCGGCCAGCCGCAGCTCGCTGCGGCCGGAGTCCTTGGAAAAGTCGGTGGCCCCGATGCCGACGATGGCCGCCTTACCCGACAACACTAGGCATCCCCCATCGTCAGCGTGACCGTGGCGATGACGTGATCGCCGAGGCTGTTGCGGCCCAACACCTTTACGGTGATCAGCCCGTCCTCGACGGCGGTCACCTCGCCGGAAAACGTCACCGTGTCGTAGGCGTACCACGGCACCCCGAGCCGCAGCCCGATCGACTTGATCAGCGCCGACGGCCCGGCCCAGTCGGTGACGAAGCGCTGCACCAGCCCGGTGTCGGTGAGGATGTTGACGAAGATGTCCTTCGACCCCTTGGCCTGCGCCTTGTCCCGGTCGTGATGCACATCCTGAAAGTCCCTGGTGGCCAACGCGGTCGAGATGATGAACGTCGGGTCGCCGTACAGCTTGAGTTCGGGCAACGCGGTGCCCACTTCCACGGCCGGCGCGCTCATGGTCGATCTCCCGCGGGCTCCCAGGCGTAAAGGGTCCACTCCGGCCCGGCGTCTCCCGCCGGGAAGTCGATATACGTTGCGCGCACCGGCATCCCGATCGTGACGGCGCCGGGGTCCACCCCGCGCAGCTCGCCCAGCATCCGCACCCCCTCATCCAGTTCCACCAGGGCGATGACGAACGGCAGCGTGCGACCGGGCACCTTCGGCGCGTGGTGCACCACGAAGCTGAACACCGTGCCGCGACCGCTGGCCACCACGTAGTCGATCGGCTCCGACTTGTCCTGCCACACCGCCGGCACCGGCGGGTGCTGCAGCGTGCCGTCGGGGCGCCGCTGGATGCGCAGCTCGTGCGCCTTGACGCCCTCCCAGAAGAACGCGGTGTCCCGCGACGACGAGGGCCGCATCATCGCGTCGGGGTCCACGTCCGCCGGCACCGGGGAGGGTTCGGACGACGACTCGCGCGGCTTGAATTTGAGGATGCGCCAATTCATCTCGGCGACGTCCTCGTCCCCGACGCGCCAGATGATGTGCTGGTTGACGAAGAACCCCTCCCCCAGCGCGGTCTGCTTCGGGCCGATCACGTCGCCCATCTCGGAGGTGATGCTGACCTGCTCGCCGGGCCGCAGGTAGCGGTGGTAGGTCTGCTCGCAGTTGGTGGCCACCACACCGATGTAGCCGGCCTCGTCGAACAGCGCCATGATCGGACCCATCGGGTCGTCCTTGGGGCGTTCGCCGGCCAGGCCGAACATCGTCCACACCTGAATCATGGCCGGCGGGGCCACGATCCCGGGATGCCCGGCGGCGCGGGCGGCGGCCTCGTCGACGTAGATCGGGTTGCGGTCGCCGATGGCCTCCACCCAGTTGTTGATCATCGGCTGGTTCACCGGGTCGCGGCCGGCGCGCGGCTTGGGGCCGCCGGCCGCCTTGATCTCCGCGACGGCTTCGTGGATGTCGGTCATCGCGGCACCCTCGGCACCTTCAGGCCCGCCGCCGCGATCATTTCGCGCATGACTTCATTCACGCCCCCACCGAAGGTGATGACCAGGTTGCGTTTGGTCTGCGAGTCCAGCCAGCCCAGCAGCTCGGCGGTGTCCGACTCCGCCGGGTTGCCGTACCGGCCCACGATTTCCTCGGCGAGCCGGCCGATGTACTGAATCCGCTCGGTCCCAAACACTTTCGTCGACGCGGCGTCGGCCACGTTGATGTCCTCGCCCGCGGCGGCCACCTGCCAGTTGAGCAGTTCGTTGATCCGCCACATCGCGTAGATCTCGCCGAGCGCCCGCTTGACGTCGTCGTGGTCGATCGGGGCGACGCCGTCGGCGCCGGGCTTGGACGCCCACGCGCGCACCCGGTCGTAGATGCCCGCGACCCGGCCCGCCGGGCCCAGCATCACCCGCTCGTTGTTGAGCTGGGTGGTGATCAGCCGCCAGCCGCCGTTCTCCTCGCCGACCAGCATGTCGGCGGGCACCCGCACGTCGTTGTAGTACGTGGCGTTGGTGTGGTGGGCACCGTCGGACAGGATGATCGGCGTCCACGAATAGCCGGGATCCTTCGTGTCGACGATCAGGATCGAAATGCCCTTGTGTTTCACGGCTTCCGGGTCGGTGCGGCAGGCCAGCCAGATGTAGTCGGCGTCGTGCGCGCCGGTGGTGAACACCTTCTGCCCGTTGACGATGTACTCGTCGCCCTGCCGCACGGCGGTGGTCCGCAACGAGGCGAGGTCGGTGCCGGCCTCGGGCTCGGTGTAGCCGATCGCGAAGTGCACCTCGCCGGCCAGGATGGCCGGCAGGAACTTCTTCTTCTGCATTTCGCTGCCGAACACCTGCAGCGTGGGGCCCACCGTCTGCAGCGTCACGGCGGGCAGCGGCACGTCGGCCCGGTGCGCCTCGTTGACGAAGATCTGCTGCTCGATCGGGCCAAAGCCCAAGCCGCCGAACTCCTTCGGCCACCCCACGCCGAGCTTGCCGTCCTTGCCCATCCGCCGGATCACCGCCCGATAGGCCTCGTTGTGACGGTCCTGCTCCATCGCCTTCATCTCGTCCGACGAGATCAGGTTCGAAAAGTATTCCCGCAATTCGGCTTGCAGCCGGCGCTGCTCGGGGGTCAGGTCTATGAACATTGCGCTCCCACGAGATCGTCCGGTTGGCGACCCGCTGCGCCCGGCCCCGCCGCGCTTGCGATCGCCAACAGATCCAGGCGATGAGACGGACCGCCCAGCAGCCGGGTCAGGTCTTTGATCGTGGAGTAATACCGGTGCATGGGGTAGGTGATGTCCATGCCCATGCCGCCGTGCAGGTGGTGGCAGGTCTGCATCACCGGCGGCGCCTGCGACGTGACCCAGTAGCCGAGCACGTCCAGGTCGGCGTCCGCGTCGCGGCCCTCCGACAGCCGCCACACCACCGACTTGGCCGCCAAATCGATGGTGCGCGAGGCGATGTAGACCTCCGACAGCTGCGCCGCCACGGTCTGGAACGTCGACAGCGGCTTGCCGAACTGCTTGCGGTTGGCCACGTAGTCGGCGGTCAATCGGAGCGCCCCGGCCACCAGACCGTCGGCGTACGCGCCCATCGCCGCCAGCGCCAGCTGGTTGACCCGGCGCGCGGATGCGCCCGCCAAGACATCCGAATCATCAACGGCCACACCGTCGAACGTGACCGTGTACTCCGCCGACGCGTTCGACGTGGGCGTGCGGACCAGCCGCACACCGTCGGCCTTGGGCGACACCACCAGAACCGCGCTGTCGGCGGTGACGACCATCCACTCCGCCTGTTCGGCATACCCGACACCGATCTTGGTGCCGCTCAAGCGACCATCGGCGAAGGTCGTGGCGGGCCGGTCGGGCAGCGCAGCGCCGGGCTCGTTGAGCGCCGCCGTCAGCACCGCGCCCTTGGCGACCCCGGCGAGGAAGCGGTCCTGCTGGTTTTCGGATGCCAGGTCCAGCACCGGCACCACGCCAAGCCCCAACGTGGCCAGCGCCGGCGTGACGGCGCCGTGGCGACCCACCTCGGTCAGCACCGTGGCCACCTCGGGCAGGCCGACACCGTCGCCGCCGAGACGTTCGGGCACCGGCAGCGCCGTCACGCCCCCGTCCACCAGCGCCTCCCACGACAGGTCGCGATCCAGCACGGACGTCACCACGTCGGCGACGGCCTGTTGTGTGGCAGTGAGATTGAAGTCCATATCAGTGCGCCACCGGGCACTTGCCCGTGTAGTCCACCTGCCAGTGCTTGATGCCGTTGAGCCAGCCCGACCGCAGCCGCTCGGGCTGCGACAGCGGCTTGAGGTCCGGAATGTGGTCGGCAACGGCGTTGAAGATCAGGTTGATCGTCATCTTGGCCAGGTTGGCCCCGATGCAGTAGTGGGCGCCGGTGCCGCCAAAACCGACGTGCGGGTTGGGGTTTCGCATGATGTTGAAGGTGTGCGGGTCCTCGAAGACCTCTTCGTCGAAGTTCGCCGAGCGGTAGAACATCACCACCCGCTGGCCCTTTTTGATCTGCACGCCGGACAGCTCGTAGTCCTCCAGCGCGGTGCGCTGGAACGCGGTGACCGGGGTGGCCCAGCGGACGATCTCGTCGGCGGCGGTCTCCGGGCGTTCCTTCTTGAACAGCTCCCACTGGTCGGGGTTCTCCGAGAACGCGATCATGCCGTGCGTGATCGAGTTGCGGGTGGTCTCGTTGCCGGCGACCGCCAGCATCACCACGAAGAAACCGAACTCGTCGTCGGAAAGCTTCTCGCCGTCGATGTCGGCCTGGACCAGCTTGGTGACGATGTCGTCCCCGGGATTCTTGGCCCGCTCCTCGGCCATCTTCATCGCGTACATGATCAGCTCGGCCGACGACATCTGCGGGTCGACGTGGGCGTACTCGGGGTCCTCGTTGCCGGTCATCTCGTTGGACCAGCGGAAGATCTTGTCCCGGTCGTCCTGCGGGACGCCCAACAGGTCGGCGATGGCCTGCAGCGGCAGCTCACACGACACCTGCTCGACGAAGTCCCCGGAGCCGGCCGCCGCCGCGGCCTTGGCGATGCTTTGGGCGCGGGCGTCCAACTCGTCGCGCAGCCGCCCGATGGCGCGCGGGGTGAAACCGCGGGAGATGATCTTGCGCAGCCGGGTGTGGTGCGGGGCGTCCATGTTGAGCATGACGTTGCGCTGCAGGTCGATCTGCTCGCGGGTCATCGTGTGCGGCCAGACCGGAATGGCGCAGTCCTGCTGACTCGAGAAGACGTCGCTGCGGATGGAGATTTCCTTGACGTCTTTGTGCTTGGTGATGGCCCAGTAGCCCTTGTCTCCGAAACCGCCGGTCCCACCGGGAACGTCGACCCAGTAGATCGGCTGGGACCTCCGCACCTCGGCCAACTCGGCGACCGGCAGGCCCTTGACGTTGATGTCCGGGTCCAGGAAATCGAATCCGGGCGGCAGGTTCGGGCTGGGCACGCTAACTTCTCCTTCTGATCGTCCCTATGCTGGTCTGGCGACTGGCCAGTGGCTGGCGATTCCAGGACACTAGCTCTCCTAGTGGAGCCCTGCTGCCAGTAAAACATGCCTCCACCGTATAAAAAAGGCGCTGACGCATCGTCGCTTGTCATAGTAATGAAACGTGTTCTAGCCTGACCCCATGGGTAACCCGGTAATCGTCGAAGCCACCCGCAGCCCGATCGGCAAACGCGCCGGATGGCTCTCAGGACTGCACGCCACCGAGCTGCTCGGCGCGGTGCAAAAGGCGCTGGTCGAGAAGGCCGGAATCGACGCGGGCGACGTCGAGCAGGTCGTCGGCGGCTGCGTCACGCAGTTCGGCGAACAGTCCAACAACATCACCCGGGTGAGCTGGCTGGTCGCCGGCCTGCCCGAGCACGTCGGCGCCACGACCGTGGACTGCCAGTGCGGCAGCAGCCAGCAGGCCAACGGCCTGGTGGCCGGCCTGATCGCGGCGGGCGCCATCGACATCGGCATCGCCTGCGGCATCGAGGCCATGAGCCGCGTCGGGCTCGGCGCCAACGCCGGCCCCGACCGCAGCATCCTGCGGCCCGCCTCGTGGGACATCGACCTGCCCGACCAGTTCACCGCCGCCGAGCGGATCGCCAAGCGCCGCGGCATCACCCGCGACGAACTCGACGAGTTCGGCTACCAATCGCAGGCCAAGGCCAAGCAGGCCTGGGCCGAGGGCCGCTTCGACCGCGAGATCTCCCCGATCGAGGCGCCCGCCCTGGACGAGAACAAGCAACCGACGTCCCAGCGCGTCACCATCTCCCGCGACCAGGGCCTGCGCGACACCACGCTGTCGGGCCTTTCGGCGCTGAAGCCCGTCATCGAGGGCGGCCTGCACACCGCGGGCACGTCGTCGCAGATCTCCGACGGCGCGGCGGCCGTGCTGTGGATGGACGAGGACAAGGCCAAGGCGCTGGGCCTGCGGCCGCGGGCCCGCATCGTCAGCCAGGCGCTGGTCGGCGCGGAGCCGTACTACCACCTGGACGGCCCGGTGCAGTCGACGGCCAAGGTGCTCGAGAAGGCCGGGATGAAGATCGGCGACATCGACATCGTCGAGATCAACGAGGCGTTCGCCTCGGTGGTGCTGTCGTGGGCGCGGGTCCACGAGCCCGACATGGACAGGGTCAACGTCAACGGCGGCGCCATCGCGCTGGGCCACCCGGTGGGCAGCACCGGCAGCCGCCTGATCACCACCGCCCTGCACGAACTCGAGCGCACCGATCAGACCACCGCGCTGATCACGATGTGCGCCGGCGGCGCGCTGTCCACCGGCACCATCATCGAGCGCATCTAGCCCCTCAGCGATCGTCACTTGATCGTCTCCGAAGAGAGCCGGATCGCCGCGGCGCAGGCCTACATCGACGCACTGGTCAGCCGCGACGGCGACTCCGTTCCCTTTGCCGACGGGTGCACCCGCATCGAGCAGGGCATCAAGAACGGATTCTCCGGAAACCACTTGCGGCGCAGCCTCAATCGCGGGCCCCAGTACCGGGTCATCACGCAGACGACGCAGCCCGACTACCGCATCGTCGGCGACGAGGTGCGCGCCGGCTACGACGTGCTGACCAAGGCCGGGTTCGCCGGCCGACGGCTGGCCGCCCGGGTCGACGAGACGTTCGTCATCCCGGCCGAAAGCCCGAACGGCACAGCCGCGATCCACCACATCCGGGTTCGTTTCAAGCCGTACCTTCAGCGCGAGGCCTAGGGGGCGCCATGGAAAAGCCACGACATCTGAACGCGCCCTGGGTCACCTTCTTCATCAAGTGGATGTCGCGGGGCAACGCCTGGATCTACAAGCGCAGCAACGGAAAGCTCGGCGGTGTCTTCCAGAAGAGTCCGGTCGCGCTGCTGACCACGACGGGCCGCAAGAGCGGTCAGCCGCGGGTGAGCCCCCTGCTGTACCTGCGCGACGGCGAGCGCGTGATCCTGGTGGCATCGCAAGGCGGGCGCGAAAAGAACCCCATGTGGTACCTCAACCTGAAGGCGGGCCCGAAGGTGTCGGTGCAGATCAAGGACGAGGTGCTGCAGCTGCGGGCGCGCGACGCCACGCCGGAAGAGCGCGACCACTACTGGCCCAAGCTGGTCGCGATGTATCCCTCGTTCGAGGACTATCAGTCGTGGACCCAGCGGGTGATCCCGGTCGTCATCTGCGAGCCGTGAACCGGATCCGCAACTCTCGGCCGGTCGCGCAGCTGCTCAAATACTTTGCCCGCGGCCACATCTGGCTGTACCGCCGGACCAACGGCAGGATCGGCGCCAAGCTGCTGTGGTTCCCCGCGGCGTGGCTGACCACGACCGGACGCAAGTCGGACGAACCGCGCTAGGCTGGGCGCCGAACGTGCAACCAGGGCGAAGAATCAGCGAAAACCTCACCGTGAGAGCACGTTCGGCGCGGGCGGTCGGTCACGCCCCGTAGACCGGGACGGGCGGTCGCGCCTTGGCCAGCAGGTCGGCGACGACGGGCCCCAGCTCGGCGGGATCCCACCGCGCGCCCTTGTCGATCTGTGGGCCGTGCGCCCACCCCTCGGCGATCCGGATCTTGCCGCCCTCAACCTCGAACACCCTGCCGGTGACGTCGCGGGATTCGGCGCTGCCCAGCCAGACCACCAGCGGCGACACGTTTTCCGGCGCCATGGCGTCGAAATCCTGGTCCTGCGTTGCCATCATCTCGGCGAACACGGTCTCGGTCATGCGGGTGCGCGCCGACGGCGCGATCGCGTTGACCGTCACGCCGTAACGACCCATCTCGGCGGCGCCCACCAACGTCAGGGCGGCGATGCCCGCCTTGGCCGCGCTGTAGTTGGCCTGCCCGACGCTGCCCTGCAGCCCCGCGCCGGAACTGGTGTTGATGATCCGCGCGTTGACGGGCTTGCCCTCCTTCGACAGCCCCCGCCAATACGACCCGGCGTGCCGCATCGTGGCGAAGTGGCCCTTGAGGTGCACGGCGACGACGGCGTCGAACTCGGCCTCGCTGGTGTTGGCCAGCATCCGGTCCCGCACGATGCCGGCGTTGTTGACCAAAACGTCCAGGCCGCCGTAGGTGTCGACGGCGGTCTGGATCAGGCCGGCCGCCTGGTCCCAGTTCGAGACGTCGGAGCCGTTGGCGACGGCTTCCCCACCGGCCGCGATGATTTCGTCCACCACGCCCTGGGCGGCGCTGCCGCCGCTGGCCGGCGAGCCGTCCAGGCCCACCCCGATGTCGTTGACCACCACGCGCGCCCCTTCGGCCGCGAAGGCGAGCGCGTGCGCGCGGCCGATGCCGCCGCCCGCCCCGGTGACGATGACGACACGTCCGTCGAGCAAGCCCATATCCCTTGTCTCCTCTACTTGATCGCGCTCGCGTTGGTGGTGGCCAGGTAGTGCGGCGGCTCGCCGCCGCCGTGCACCTCCAACGCGGCACCGCTGATGTAGGACGCCGCGTCGGAGGCCAAAAACGCTGTGGCCCAACCGACGTCCTCGGGCTTGGCCAGCCGGCCCAGTGGCACATTCTTCGAGATCGCGGCGATCGACTCGGCGTCGCCGTAGAACAGCTCGGCCTGTTCGGTCTCGACCATGCCCACCACGCAGGCGTTCACCCGGACCTTCGGCCCCCACTCCACCGCCAGCGTCTGGGTGAGGCTTTCCAGGCCGGCCTTGGCCGCCCCGTACGCACCGGTGCCCGGGGACGGCCGCCGCCCGCTGAGACTGCAGATGTTGACGATCGACCCGCCGCGCGGCTGGGTTTGCATCTTGGCGTTGGCGTGCTGCGATACGCCCAGCGCGCCAATGAGGTTGAGCTCGATGATCTTGCGGTTGAACTTCGCGCTGGCCTCGGCGGTCAACACGTACGGCGAACCGCCGGCGTTGTTGACGACTACGTCGATGCCACCGTGCCGATCGACGATCGTGTCGATCAACGCCCTGACCGCCTCGTCGTCGCGCACGTCGCACGAGTGGAACTCGTAGGGCAGTCCCTCGACGGGCCGGCGCGCGCAGGTGATCACGCTCGCGCCCTGCGCGGCGAACACCGAGCTGATGCCCGCGCCCACCCCCCGGACGCCACCGGTGACCAGGACCACCCGCCCGGCCAGTCCCAAATTGATCGGGGCTCCTTCGGCGCGAGTCACTGTGCTAGCGTACCAAGCAAGTGCTTGCTTAGGTAGCCAGCCGGAATTTCTGAGAAGGACGTGCGACCTTGCCGATCACAACGAGCACCCCCGAACCGGGCATCGCCTCGGTCACCGTCGACTACCCGCCCGTCAACGCGATCCCCTCGCGCGGCTGGTTCGAACTCGCCGACGCGATCACCGCCGCCGGCGCCGACACCGCCACCCACGCGGTGATCCTGCGGGCCGAGGGCCGCGGCTTCAACGCGGGCGTCGACATCAAGGAGATGCAGCGCACGGAGGGGTTTACCGCGCTGATCGACGCCAACCGCGGCTGCTTCGCCGCGTTCCGCGCGGTCTACGAGTGCGCCGTCCCGGTGATCGCCGCGGTCAACGGCTTCTGCGTCGGCGGCGGCATCGGGCTGGTCGGCAACGCCGACGTGATCGTGGCCTCCGACGACGCGACCTTCGGGCTGCCCGAGGTGGAACGCGGCGCGCTCGGCGCGGCCACCCACCTGTCGCGGCTGGTGCCGCAGCACATGATGCGGCGGCTGTTCTTCACCGCGGCCACCGTGGACGCCGCCACCCTGCATCACTTCGGCTCGGTGCACGAGGTGGTGCCCCGGGCCGACCTCGACGAGGCGGCGTTGCGGGTGGCCCGCGACATCGCGGCCAAGGACACCCGCGTGATCCGCGCGGCCAAAGAGGCGCTCAACTTCATCGACGTGCAGCGGGTCAACTCGAGTTACCGCATGGAGCAAGGCTTTACGTTCGAGCTCAACCTGGCCGGGGTGTCCGACGAGCACCGCGACGCGTTCGCCGGCACGGCGAAGGGCGAGAAACGTTGAGCGACAAGCGCACCACCCTCGACGACGCCGTGGCGGGCCTGCGCAGCGGCATGACGATCGGCATCGGCGGCTGGGGCTCGCGGCGCAAGCCGATGGCGTTCGTGCGCGCCATGCTGCGCACCGACGTCACCGACCTGACCGTCGTCACCTATGGCGGGCCCGACCTCGGGCTGCTGTGCTCGGCGGGCAAGGTCAAGCGGGTCTACTACGGATTCGTGTCGCTGGACTCCGCGCCGTTCTACGACCCGTGGTTTGCCAAGGCCCGCACCAGCGGCGCCCTGGAGGCCCGGGAAATGGACGAGGGCATGCTGCGCTGCGGGCTGCAGGCCGCGTCGCAGCGCCTGCCGTTCCTGCCGATCCGCGCCGGGCTGGGCAGTTCGGTGCTCGACTTCTGGGAGGGCGAACTGCAGACGGTGACCAGCCCGTACCCGGCGCCCGGCGGCGGGCACGAGACGCTGCTCGCGATGCCCGCGCTGCGCCTGGACGCCGCGTTCGTACACCTCAACCTCGGTGACAGCCAAGGCAACGCCGCCTACACCGGGATCGACCCGTATTTCGACGACCTGTTCTTGATGGCCGCCGAAAAGCGCTACCTGTCGGTGGAGCGCGTCGTGTCCACCCAGGAGCTGGTCAAGGCGGTGCCGCCGCAGGCGCTGCTGGTGAACCGGATGATGGTCGACTCGGTGGTCGAGGCCCCGGGCGGGGCCCACTTCACCACCGCCGCACCGGATTACGGCCGAGACGAGAAGTTTCAGCGCCACTACGCCGAGGCGGCCTCGACCGACGAGGGCTGGCAGAAGTTCGTCCAGACCTACCTGTCGGGCAGCGAGGACGATTACCAGGCGGCCGTGCGCGCGTTTGCCGAGGAGGCCGCGAAATGAGCAGCCGTGCCGAGATCTGCGCGGTCGCCTGCGCCGAGTTGTTCAGGGGCGCGGGCGAAATCATGGTCAGCCCGATGACCAACATGGCTTCGGTCGGCGCGCGGCTGGCCCGGCTGACCTTCTCCCCCGACATCCTGCTCACCGACGGCGAGGCCCAGCTGCTGGCCGACACCCCCGCCCTGGGTGCGTCCGGGGCCGTAGAGGGATGGATGCCGTTTGGCCGGGTGTTCGAGACCCTGGCCTGGGGGCGGCGCCATGTCGTGATGGGCGCCAATCAGGTTGACCGCTTTGGCAATCAGAACATCTCGGCGTTCGGACCGTTGCAGCACCCCACGCGTCAGATGTTCGGCGTGCGCGGGGGGCCCGGCAACGCCATCAACCACGCCACCAGCTACTGGGTCGGCAACCATTCCAAGCGGGTGTTCTGCGAGGCCGTCGACGTGGTGTGCGGGATCGGCTGGGACAAGATCGATCCGGCCAACCCGGCGTTCCGGTTCGCCAACCCGTATCGGGTGGTGTCGAACCTCGGGGTGTTCGACTTCGCCGGGCCGGACCGAAGCATGCGGGCGGTGTCGCTGCATCCCGGCGTGTCACCCGACGACGTGCGGGAGAACACCTCGTTCGAGGTTCACGGCCTCGACGAGGCCTCGGAGACCAGGGTGCCGACCGCCGACGAGCTGCGCCTGATCCGCGAGGTGATCGACCCGAAGTCTCTGCGCGACAAAGAGATCCGTTCATGATTGTTCCGCCTCCTCCTCATCGCTTCGCGCTGCATCGTCGGCGGTGGCTATGAGACTGCGCACGCCGCTGACCGAGCTGGTCGGCGTCGAGCACCCGGTCGTGCAGACCGGGATGGGCTGGGTGGCCGGCGCCCGGCTGGTGTCGGCCACGGCCAACGCGGGCGGCCTGGGCATCCTGGCCTCGGCGACGATGACGCTCGACGAGCTCGCGACGGCCATCAACAAGGTCAAGGCCGCGACCGACAAACCGTTCGGCGTCAACATCCGCGCCGACGCCGCCGACGCCGGCGACCGTGTCGACTTGATGATCCGTGAGGGCGTCAAGGTGGCGTCGTTCGCCCTGGCGCCCAAGCAGGAGCTGATCGCCCGCTTGAAAGAGGCCGGGGCGGTTGTGATCCCGTCCATCGGCGCGGCCAAGCACGCGCGCAAGGTCGCGGCGTGGGGCGCCGACGCGATGATCGTGCAGGGCGGCGAGGGCGGCGGGCACACCGGGCCGGTCGCCACGACGCTGCTGTTGCCGTCGGTGCTGGACGCCGTGCAGGGCACCGGGATACCCGTGATCGCGGCGGGCGGATTCTTCGATGGGCGCGGGCTGGCCGCGGCGTTGTCCTACGGCGCCGCGGGGGTGGCTATGGGCACGCGGTTTTTGCTCACCTCGGACTCCACCGTGCCCGACGCGGTCAAGCGGCGTTACCTCGAGGCGGCCCTGGACGGCACCGTCGTCACCACCCGCGTCGACGGCATGCCGCACCGCGTGTTGCGCACCGAGCTCGTCGAAAAGCTGGAAAGCGGTTCCCCCGTAAGGGGATTCACCGCGGCGGTACGCAATGCCGCCAAGTTCAAGAAGATGTCCCACATGACCTGGCGGTCGATGATCCGCGACGGGCTCGCCATGCGGCACGGCAGCGAGATGACCTGGTCTCAGGTGGTGATGGCCGCCAACACCCCGATGCTGCTCAAAGCCGGACTGGTGGAAGGCAACACCGAGGCCGGCGTGCTGGCCTCCGGGCAGGTCGCCGGCATCCTCGCCGACCTGCCCTCGTGCGCGGAGCTGATCCAGGACATCGTCAGCGACGCGATCGAGCATTTGCAGGCTGCCACCGCGCTCGTGGCGGAGTAGCCCGCCGCCCGCGATTAAGCGTCTTGCTAAATTGCGGTGTAATTAAGCTATAATCTTCATATGCCTAGGGTGAAGGCCAGCCCTTCACTGCGCGCCACACTGATCGGCGACGTGGTGGGCTCCCGGCGCGCCAGCGACCGCGCCGCCCTGCATCGACGCGTCACCACCGCGCTGCGCCAGGTCAGCGACGGCGCCCTCGACCCGCCGGCCTTCACCGTCGGCGACGAATTCCAGGGCAGCTATCCGACCGCGGGCGCCGCCATCGACGCCGCGCTTTCGTTGAGGCTGGCCGTCGCCCCCGAGATCGACGTGCGATTCGGCATCGGTTGGGGTGCCGTCGCCATCCTCGATGCCGACGCGCGAATCCAGGACGGGCCGGGCTGGTGGGCCGCCCGGGAGGCGATCCAGCAGACGGCGGCGGCTCAGCGTCAGCCCGGCCTCGCGCTGGTGCGCACGACGTTTCGCGCGGCCGAGGGCACGCGCGACGACATCGCGGCGGTCAACGCCGCCCTGATTTGTCGGGACCATCTGCTTGGATCGCTCGATGAGAGATCGGTGCGGATTGTGAGGGGTTTGATGGCCGGCCGGGCCAAAAAGGAACTCGCCGCGGGTGAGGGCATCAGCCCGTCGGCGGTGTCGCAGCGGGCGGCTCGCGACGGCCTGGACCTGATTGTCCTTGCCAGCCGATATCTTCGGAGCCTGCCGTGAGCGGCGTCGCGGTGCTGCTGATCGCGCTGGGCGTCGCCGACCTGTGCCGGCGGGCGGTCCGCGCGACGTGGCCGGCGCTGGTGATCGGACCCGTCGTGGTGGCGGTGTGCGCCGCGCTGGCCGGGCTGTGGCACGCCGGGGACATCGCGCTGCTGGTGTTTGCGGCGGCCGCGGCGGTCGGCTGGGAATGGCTATGCCGGCGCAGCGAACTCCGGGGCAAACGGCAAGCCGCGCCCCTGGCCGTCTTCGCGGCCGCGCTGGCGCTGCTGATCGGGCTGTCCGGTTGGTCTTCGGCGGTCCACGGCCTCGTCGCCCGCTGGTCGGGCTGGGTGCAGCTGCCGCTCGGCCACGTCACCCCGACGCGGCTGCTGATGGTCGTCGGTGTGGTGCTGGTGCAGTTCGCCACGGCGAATCAGCTGGTGCGCCTCGTGCTTGGTGCGGTGGGGGCGGTGCGGCCGCTCGGCCAGCCGCAGCCGTCGGACCGGCTCAAGGGCGGCCGGCTGCTAGGCCCGATGGAACGCCTGCTGATCCTGAGTCTCGGCGTCGGTGGGCAGGTGGCCGCGGCCAGCGCCGTCATCGCGGCCAAGGGCATCATCCGGTTTCCCGAATTGAGCGCGCAGAAGAACAGCAATGGCGAGGTCGGCATCGACGAGGTGACCGAGTACTTCCTCGTCGGCAGCTTCGCGAGCTGGCTGCTGGCGCTCGGTGGCATCGCGCTGGTGCTGGCCACCCGATAGCGCCCCTTTGCGCGAGCGTGAAATTCACGACGCGACACGCCGTCGATCCGTCGCGAATTGCACGCTCGGCGCTGCCGCGCGCCACCCCGCGGCTCGCATCGCGGCAACCACTCGGGCGATCAGGGTGCCTCGCCGGTAACGCAGTAGCTCGCTACTCACCCTGACGATCGTCCAGCCCTGCTCGCACAATGCCGCGTGCCGGTCGATGTCACGGTCACGCTGCGCGGGATCCGTCCAGTGCTGCGGCCCGTCGTACTCGATGCCGACCCGCAAATCCCGGTAGCCCATGTCGACGCGGGCGACGAAGTCGCCGTATCCGTCGCACACCGTGATCTGAGTCTGCGGCGCGGGCAGTCCGGCGTCGATCAGCACCAGTCGAGTGCGCGTCTCCTGCGGGGACTCGGCGCCGCCGTCGACCAGCGGCAGCACGCCTCGGAGCCGGGCCAGGCCCCGGACACCGCGATGCTCGGCCATCACGGCCTCGATGTCGGCCACCTTGACGTCGGTGGCGTTGGCCAGCGCGTCGAGCCGTTGCACGGCCTGCAGCCGCGACGCCGTCCAGCGCCCGATGTCGAAAGCCGTACGCGCGGAACTGGTTACCGGCATGCCGTCCACGTCGATCACCTCTCCCGGGCCCAAGCGCTCGGAGTGCACGGAAATACCGGCCGGCGGGCGCCGATTGCCGAATATCAGCTCGGCATCGATCGCGGGGCTCACCCATTTGGCCCCGAGGACCGCCGCCGCCGAGTTGCCGGCGACCACGGCCTTCCGTCGCGACCACAGCCATGCCGCTTCCGCGCGTTGGCGGCCCGTCAGCTCGATACCGGCGGGGCTGTAGACCCCGGGGTAGACCGGCGCGTAGAGCGAGCGCATCACCCGCTCCGGCATTGCTTTGGCCGCCAAAGCCTCACCGCCGAGGAATAGCTCCGTCATGGCGCAGAGGCTGCCAGCCGCCACCGACAACGCCCCGAGTGTGAAATTCACGACGCGACACGCCGTTGACCCGTCGCGGATTTCACTCTCGGCGGGTGGGGAGGCGGTGGCGCGCCTACAGCCGCTCGATGATCGTGACGTTGGCCGTGCCGCCGCCCTCGCACATCGTCTGCAATCCGTACCGGCCGCCGATGCGCTCCAGCTCGTTGAGCATGGTGGTGAACAGCTTGGCCCCGGTCGCGCCGAGCGGGTGCCCCAGCGCGATCGCCCCGCCGTTGGGGTTGACCTTCTCCGGATCGGCCTTGATCTCCTTGAGCCAGGCCAAAACGACGGGCGCGAACGCCTCGTTGATCTCGACGGTGTCGATGTCTTCGATTGAGAGACCGGTCTTTTCGAGCGCGTAGCGGGTGGCCGGGATGGGACCGGTCAGCATGAACACCGGGTCGGCGGCGCGGGCGCTGATGTGGTGGATGCGGGCCCGCGGGGTCAGCTTGTGGTCTTTGACGGCCTGCTCGGAGGCCAGCAGCACCGCGCTGGCGCCGTCGGAGATCTGGCTGGCCATCGCCGCCGTCAGCCGGCCGCCCTCGACCAGCGGCTTGAGGCCGGCCATCTTCTCCAGCGACGACTCGCGCGGCCCCTCGTCGACCCGGAACGGCCCGGATTCCGTTTCCACGGTGATGATTTCGTTGTCGAAGTGACCGGCGCGGATCGCCGCGAACGCGCGCTCGTGGCTGGCGAGCGAGTACTGCTCCATCTCTTCGCGCGACAGATTCCACTTCTCGGCGATCAGCTCCGAGCCGCGGAACTGCGAAATCTCCTGATCGCCGTACCGGTGCAGCCACGATTTGGACTCGTTGGTCGGCGAGGTGAACCCGAATTGCTCCCCGACCGTCATGGCCGACGAGATCGGGATCTGGCTCATGTTCTGCACGCCACCGGCCACGATGAGGTCGGCCGTGCCGGACATGACCGCTTGCGCGCCAAAGGAAATCGCTTGCTGGCTCGAACCGCATTGCCGGTCGACGGTGACACCCGGGACCTCCTCGGGGTAGCCGGCGGCCAGCCACGAGAGCCGGGCGATGTTGCCGGCCTGCGCCCCGATCGCGTCGACGCAACCGGCGATCACGTCGTCGACGGCGGCGGGGTCGACGTCGACCCGATCGAGCAGTCCGCGCCACCCCAGCGCACCGAGGTCGACGGGATGTATCCCGGCCAGCGCGCCGTTGCGCTTGCCGACCGCGGTCCGTACTGCGTCGATGACGTACGCCTCAGACATTGTGTCAGGCTCCTTCTTTGGTAATGCCGCCGAGGACGATGGCGAGATATTGCTGACCGACCTGCTGCGCGGTGAGCGGCCCGCCGGGTTGATACCAGCGCACCGACACCCAGGTGGTGTCACGGATGAATCGGTAGACGAGGTCGACGTTGAGGTCGGGCCGGAAGTAGCCCTCGTCGACGCCCTGGTTGAGCACCTCGACCCACATCTTGCGTTGCTGGCGGTTCATGTCCTCGATGTAGGAAAACCTGGGTTGGGTCAACAACCGCTTGGCCTCGTCCTGATAGATGACGACCTGCGCATGGCGGTCCTCGATCGCCTCGAACGATGCCATAAACAGGCCCTTGAGCCGCTCCAGCGGGTTGGGCTCGCTGTCGATGATTTCGCGGTACCGGGTGAACAGCCAGTCCAAAAAGCTCCGCAGCAGCTCGTCGACCATCTCCTCTTTGGAGGAGAAGTGGTGATACAGGCTGCCGGACAGGATCCCCGCGCCGTCGGCGATGTCGCGCACCGTGGTGGCCCGCAGGCCACGCTCGGCGAACATGGACGCGGCGAGTTCCAGCAACTCGTTCCGCCGGCTGTTCGCCTGACCGGTCACTCGGTCCACCCGGCCAGCGTATCAACCAAGCGCTTGCTCGGCCAGTGAGGCGGCCTCTCGGCGGTTCCAGGTGCAGGCCGCCAGTCCGGCGCCCCCGCGTAAAAGTTGGGGAAATTTCCCGATGTCCCGAGCCCACCAGCCGGTGCACGCTGTCCGCAAGTCCGGATCGCCGGCCGCAGTTCGCCAAACGGCGGCCGAGCGTTCGAGACCGCTAACGTCCCTCGCCGCCGCCTGCGGCCCGGATCTGGGAAAGAAGGCTCCATGAGTTTCATGACGCTGCCACCGGAGATCAACTCGTTGCTGATGTTCTCCGGAGCGGGCTCGAGCCCGTTGCTGGAAGCGGCGGCGGCCTGGGACGGGCTGGCTTCGGAGTTGAGTTCGGCAGCGTCCTCGTTCGGCTCGGTGACCTCGGGGTTGGCGGGTCAGGCGTGGCAGGGGCCGGCGGCTCAGGCGATGACGGCCGCGGCGGCACCGTATACGAAGTGGCTGGATGCGGCCGCGACCCAGGCGGCGGGTGCGGCCCAGCAGGCCCGCGCGGTGGTGAGCGCTTTCGAGGCAGCCCAGGCGGCGACGGTGCAGCCAATCCTGGTGGAGTTCAACCGCAACTCCTTCGTGCAGATGGTCGTGTCGAACTGGTTCGGCCTCAACGCGCCGGCGATCGCCGAGCTGGAAAGCGAGTACGAAGACATGTGGGCCCGAGACGTGTCGGCGATGTCCGGCTACTACTCGGGCGCGTCGTCGGCGGCGGCGCAGTTGGCCCCCGCCCAGGGCCTGCAAGACATCCTGGCCGCGCTGCCCAACATCGGCGTCGGCAACAAGTTCGGCACGGGCAACATCGGCAACGGCAACAAGGGCAGCGGCAACATCGGCAACGGCAACACAGGGAGCGGAAACGTCGGGGGCGGAAACACCGGCAACAACAACGCCGGCAGCGGCAACTTGGGCAGCAACAACTTCGGCTTCGGGAACTTCGGCGCCGGCAACATCGGCCTTGGCAATGACAGCACCAGCTTGACCGCCGGGCGCAACGTCGGCGTGGGCAACACCGGGACCAACAACATCGGTCTGGGCAACACCGGCAGCGGCAACCAGGGCGCGGGCAACACCGGCAACAACAACATCGGGTTTGGCCTGACCGGCAACAACCTGGTCGGCATTGGCAACGCGTACTTTGACCGCACCACCGGTCAGTTCGTCTTCACCGGGCTGAATTCCGGTAGCGGCAACATCGGCTTCGGGAACTCGGGCACCGGCAACATCGGCTTCTTCAACTCCGGCGACGGCAATGTCGGCTTCTTCAGCTCCGGCGTCAACCTGGCCCCGGCCGACGTGGGCAAGATCCAAAGCTTCGGCATCGGAAACTCCGGGGTCGGCAACGTCGGCTTCGGCAATGCCGGCCAGGGGAACTTCGGTTTCGGCAACAGCGGTGCGCTCAATACCGGGTTCGTCAATGCCGGGGCGGAGAACACCGGCTTCGGCAACTCCGGCATCGTGAACACCGGCTCGGAGAACTCCGGCAGCTACAACACCTTCGACGGCAACTCGGGCAACACGAACACGGGCTTGTGGAATTCCGGAAACACCGACACCGGGATCGGAATCACCACCAATAGCGGCGCCGTCAATTCGGGCCTGAACAACGTCGGTAGCGGTGTCTCGGGCTTCAACAACACCGTCACCGGCGCCAATGCCGGTGACGTGTCGGGCTTTTTCAACAAGGCAAGCGGCGGTGCAGACTTCAACGGCGACATTTCCGGCTTCCTCAACACGGGAATCCCCCAGCCGTTCCCGGGATTCCCGACCGGCTTCCTGAGCGGTCTCGACACCGGCTTCCTCAACGCGGGCACCGGCGTGGCCGGGTTCTTGGGCCTCACGCAGCTACTGAGGAACCCGTAGCGTCGCGCCGTGCCCGTCGGCCGAAGCGGATCGTCTTTTCGCCGCAGCGGCGCAAAAAATGCGGAATTTTCCCGATGTATCGAGCCCGCCGGTCGGCGCACGCTGTCGAAAAAGTTGGGATCGGTAGCGCGCCGGACCAGCTTCACTGGCCGCGCGCACGACCCCAACCGGGCGGCGCGCTCACACGTTTAGGAGGTCAGCGATGGCGAACTTTGCGGTGTTGCCACCGGAGATCAATTCGTTGCTGATGTTCAGTGGTGCCGGTTCGGGACCCATGCTGGAGGCGGCCGCGGCGTGGGACGGCCTGGCTTCGGAGTTGGGCTCGGCGGCGTCGTCGTTCTCGGCGGTCACCTCGGGTTTGACCGATCAGGCGTGGCAAGGCGCGGCGTCCCAGGCGATGGCGGCGGCGGCCACACCGTATGCGGGGTGGCTCAGTCAGGCGGCGGCCCAAGCGGCGGGTGCGGCCGGACAGGCGCGCGCGGTCGCCAGTGCGTTCGAGGCCGCGCAGGCGGCGACGGTGCACCCGCTGCTGGTGGAGCTCAACCGCAATTCGTTTGTGCAGATGGTGAGGTCGAACTGGTTCGGGCTCAACGCGCCGGCGATCGCCGAGCTGGAGAGCGAATACGAAACGATGTGGGCCCAGGACGTGTCGGCCATGGTCGGTTACCACGGCGGGGCGTCGGCGGCGGCCGCCGCGCTGACACCGGCGCAGACCCTGCAGGACCTGCTGCAGAACCTCCCCAACTTGGGTGTCGGCAACATCGGGAGCGCCAACCTCGGCGGCGGCAACAAGGGCAGCGGCAACGTCGGCAACGGCAACACCGGCAGCTCCAACCTGGGCGGCGGCAATATTGGCAACAACAACATCGGCAGCGGCAACACCGGCGACCACAACTTCGGTTCCGGAAACATCGGCAACCGCAACATCGGCTTCGGAAACTCGGGCAACCTGGTCAGCTCGAACCCGGGCGGGAACGTCGGCATAGGAAATAACGGCAACAACAACGTCGGCTTCGGCAACAGCGGCAACGGCAACTACGGTGGCGGCAACTTCGGCAATGGGAACATCGGCGGCGGGAACACCGGCAACAACGACATCGGGTTCGGGCTGACCGGCAGCAATCAGATCGGGATCGGCAACAGCTACTTCGACAGGACGACCAACCAATTCCACTTCGGCGGGCTGAACTCCGGCAGCGGCAACATCGGCTTCGGCAACTCCGGCACCGGTAACATCGGCTTCTTCAACTCGGGCAGCGGCAACGTCGGCATGTTCAACACCGGCGCCAACACCCTCAACGTCGGCAATCTCAACGACCTGGGCTTTGGGAACTCGGGCAGCAACAACATCGGCATCGGGAACTCGGGATTCGCGAACAACGGCTTCGGGAACTCGGGCGCTCAGAACACCGGCTTCGGCAATTCGGGCCAGAACAACACGGGCAACTGGAATTCGGGCGCCGTCAACACCGGTGACGGCAATTCGGGCTTCACCAACACCGGCTTTTGGAACTCGGGGGCCACGAACACCGGCGTCGGCGTCACCACCGACTCGGGCATCCCCAACTCGGGCTTCGGCAACGTCGGTGACGACATCTCGGGTTTCTTCAACACGGCCAGCGGCGGATCCTTCAACGGCGAGGTCTCGGGCTTCTTCAACAAGGTCAGCGGCGGGTCGGTCTTCAACTACCAGGTCTCGGGTATCGGGAACAACATCGTCCCGGACCCGAACAACGTCTTCTTGAGCACCGCCGTCGCCGGCTACGCCTCGGGCCTGTTCAACATGATCACCGGCTCGTCCGGCCTGTTCGGCCTCAGCCGGATGTTGCCGTAAGCCTACGGGTGCTGGCTGGAAACCGAAATCACCTCTCCGGTCAGGTAACTCGAGTAGTCGCTGGCCAGAAATGCGATGGTGGCGGCCACCTCCCAGGGCTCGGCGGCGCGGCCGAACGCCTCGCCGGCCGACAGCCGGTCCAGCAGATCGGCCGAGGTGGTCTTGTCCAGAAATTTGTGCCGGGCGATGCTGGGCGAGACGGCGTTGATCCGCACCCCGTACTCGACGGCTTCGATTGCGCTGCAACGGGTTAGGGCCATCACCCCCGCCTTGGCCGCGGCGTAGTGCGACTGCGAGTGCTGCGCGCGCCAACCCAGCACGCTGGCGTTGTTCACGATCACCCCGCCGTGCTTGGCTTCGCGGAAGTACCGCAACGCCGCCCGGGTGGCGCGGAACACCGACGTCAGCGTCACGTCCAGCACCCGGTCCCACTCGTCGTCGGTCATGTCGACCACCGGCGTCTGCCCGCCCAGCCCGGCGTTGTTGACCAGCACGTCGAGGCGGCCCATCCGTGCGGTGGTCGAGTCGATCAGGGCGTCCACCTGGGCGGTGGACGTCACGTCGCACACCACCTTCTCGATTCGGCCCAGACCGAGCACGCTCAGCTGGTCGGCGGTCTCGCCCAGCCGCCGCTCGTGATGGTCGGAGATGACGACGTCGGCGCCCTCGGCCAAAGCGCGCCGGGCGGTGGCCGACCCGATGCCGGTGCCCGCCGCTGCGGTCACCACGACCACCTTTCCCTCCAGAAGGCCGTGTCCGGCAATCTCTTTCGGCGCTTCGGAGAGCGTCATCCCTTAACCTCTCGCGGTAGGCCGAGCACCCGCTCGGCGATGATGTTGCGCTGGATCTCGTTGGATCCGCCGTAGATGGTGTCGGCGCGGGTGAACAGGAACAGCCGTTGCCATTCGTCGAACTCGCCGTCGGCCATGGTCATGCCGGACCTGCCGCGCACGTCCATGGCCAGCTCGCCCAGATCGCGATGCCAGTTGGCCCACAACAACTTCGACACGTTGTCCTGCCCGGGCTGCTCGGCGTCCATAGTGGCCAGGGCGTACGACCGCATGGCCCGCAGCCCGGTCCAGGCCCGAGCCAGCCGCTCCCGGATGAGCGGGTCCTCGGCGGCGCCGTTGCGCCGCGCCAGCTCGGCCAAGTTGGAAAGCTCTCGGGCGTAACGGATCTGCTGCCCGAGCGTCGAGACCCCGCGCTCGAACGTCAGGGTGCCCATCGCCACCCGCCAGCCGTCACCCGGCCGGCCGACCACCATCGACGCGTCGGTGCGGGCGTCGTCGAAAAACACCTCGTTGAATTCGGCGGTCCCGGTGATCTGGACGATCGGGCGGATCTGCACGCCCGGCTGATCCAGCGGCACCAGCAGATAGGACAATCCCGCGTGCCGCTTCGACCCTTTTTCGGTGCGCGCCACCACAAAGCACCACTGCGACAGGTGCGCCAGCGACGTCCACACCTTCTGGCCGTTGATCACCCATTGGTCGCCGTCGAGTTCGGCGGTGGTCGACACGTTCGCCAGGTCGCTGCCGGCACCCGGCTCGGAGTACCCCTGGCACCACAGCTCGGTGACGTCGAGGATGCGCGGCAGGAAGCGCTGCTGCTGTTCGGCAGTGCCGAACGCGATCAGCGTCGGGCCGAGCAGCTCCTCGCCGAAGTGGTTGACCTTGTCCGGCGCGTCGGCACGGGCGTACTCCTCGTAGAAGGCCACCCGGTGCGCGGTGGAAAGCCCGCGGCCGCCGTGCTCGACCGGCCAACCCAGGCACGTCAGTCCCGCCGCCGCCAGGTGCTGGTTCCAGGCGCGGCGTTCCTCGAACGCCTCGTGCTCGCGCCCCGGACCGCCGAGGCCCTTGAGCGCGGCGAATTCGCCGACCAGGTTGTCGGCGAGCCACTCGCGGACCTCCGCCCGGAACTCCTCGACGCCCTGCATGCCCTGTAGGCTAACCTACCAAGCACTTGCTTTGTAGCGCGGTGACGACGCGCGCGGGCGGAGCCGCGCGAGGAGGAGCCGGGCGATCAGGCTAGGAAGGCAACGATGACCGGCGATCCCCGCACCGTGCCCGCGGCGCTGGATCGTCTGGCGGCCCAGCTCCCCGACCACCCCGCGCTCGTCACCGACGACCGCACGTTCACCGCCGCCCAGCTGCGCGACGAGGTGCACCGCGCGGCGGCGGCGCTCATCGCGCTCGGCGTGCAGCCGAAAGACCGGGTGGCCATCTGGTCGCCCAACACCTGGCACTGGGTGGTGGCCTGCCTGGCCATCCACCATGCCGGCGCCGCCATGGTGCCGCTGAACACCCGCTACACGGCCGGCGAAGCCGGTGACCTCCTGGCGCGCACGCATGCGCCGGTGCTCTTCGCGATGGGCCGTTTCCTCGGCAGCGACCGGGTGGCCGACCTAAACCGCCCGGGCCCTCCAGCGTTGCCGGCCCTGCGCCACATCGTGCGGATCCCGATCGAGGCCGACGACGGGACGTGGGACGACTTCGTCGCGCGCGGCACCGACCTGCAGGCGGTCGCCGAGCGCGCCGCGGGCGTCGGCCCCGACGACGTCAGCGACATCCTGTTCACCTCCGGCACCACCGGCCGCAGCAAAGGCGTGCTGTGCGCGCACCGGCAGTCGCTGTCGGCGTCGGCGTCGTGGGCCGCCAACGGCAAGATCACCGCCGACGACCGCTACCTGTGCATCAACCCGTTCTTCCACAATTTCGGCTACAAGGCCGGCATTTTGGCCTGCCTGCAGACCGGGGCGACGTTGATCCCGCATTTGACCTTCGACCCGCTGCGCACGTTGCAGGCGATCGAGCAGCACCGCATCACCGTGCTGCCCGGGCCGCCGACGATCTACCAGACCCTGCTGGACCACCCGGCCCGCCGCGACTACGACCTGAGCTCGCTGCGGTTCGCCGTCACCGGCGCGGCCACCGTGCCGGTGGTGCTGGTGGAGCGCATGCAGGCCGAGCTGGACATCGACATCGTGCTGACCGCCTACGGGCTGACCGAGGCCAACGGCATGGGAACGATGTGCCGCGCCGACGACGACGCGGTCACGGTCGCCACCACCTGCGGGCGGCCGTTCGCCGACTTCGAATTGCGCATCGACGACACGGGTGAGGTGCTGCTGCGCGGACCGAACGTGATGCTGGGGTACCTCGACGACCCGCAGGCCACCGCCGCCGCCGTCGACGCCGACGGCTGGCTGCACACCGGCGACATCGGCGCCGTCGACGAGGCCGGCAACCTGCGCATCACCGATCGGCTCAAGGACATGTACATCTGCGGCGGCTTCAACGTCTACCCCGCCGAGGTCGAGCAGGTGCTGGCCCGGATGGAGGGCGTGGCCGACGTCGCGGTGATCGGGGTGCCCGACGAGCGGCTGGGCGAGGTCGGCCGCGCCTTCGTGGTGGCCCGCCCCGGCGCCGAACTCGACGAGCAATCCGTGATCGCCTACAGCCGTGCGCACTTGGCGAACTTCAAGGCGCCGCGGTCCGTGCGGTTCGTCGACGCGTTGCCGCGCAATGCCGGCGGCAAGGTGGTCAAACCACAACTGCGAGAGCAGGGCTGAATGGATCTGGAACTAGACGAGGACACCCTGGCCTTCCAAGCCGAGGTCCGCGAATTCCTCGAAGCGAACGCCGAGTCGATCCCGACGAAGTCCTACGACAACGCCGAAGGCTTTGCCCAGCACCGGCATTGGGACCGGGTGCTGTTCGACGCCGGCCTGTCGGTGATCACCTGGCCGAAAAAGTACGGGGGCCGCGACGCGCCGCTGCTGCACTGGGTGGTGTTCGAGGAGGAGTATTTCCGCGCCGGGGCGCCGGGGCGGGCCAGCGCCAACGGCACCTCCATGCTCGCGCCAACGCTGTTCGCGCACGGCACCGAGGAGCAGCGGGACCGGATCCTGCCGAAAATGGCCAGCGGCGAACAAATTTGGGCGCAGGCGTGGTCGGAGCCCGAATCGGGCAGCGACCTGGCGTCGCTGCGCTCCACCGCGACCAAGACCGACGGCGGCTGGCTGCTCAACGGCCAGAAGATCTGGAGCTCGCGGGCTCCGTTCGCCGAGATGGGCTTCGGCCTGTTCCGCTCCGACCCCGCCGCCGAGCGGCACCACGGCCTGACCTACCTGATGTTCGACCTGAAAGCCGACGGCGTCACCGTGCGGCCCATCGTCCAGCTGAGCGGCGACACCGGCTTCGGCGAAATCTTTCTCGACGACGTCTTCGTACCCGACCGGGACGTCATCGGCACCCCCAACGACGGTTGGCGCGCGGCCATGAGCACGTCGAGCAACGAGCGCGGCATGTCGCTGCGCAGCCCGGCGCGATTCCTTTCCGCCGCCGAGCGGCTGGTACGGCTGTGGAAGGACCGCGGCTCCCCCGCGGAATTCGCCGACCGCGTCGCCGACGCATGGATCAAGGCGCAGGCCTACCGGCTGCAGACGTTCGGCACGGTGACCCGGCTGGCGGCCGGGGGCGAGCTCGGCGCGGAGTCGTCGGTGACCAAGGTGTTCTGGTCCGACCTGGACGTGGCGATACATCAGACCGCCCTGGACCTCATGGGCGCCGACGCGGAACTGGCCGGCCCCTGGACCGAAGGCCTGCTGTTCGCCCTGGGCGGCCCGATCTACGCCGGCACCAACGAGATTCAGCGCAACATCATCTCGGAGCGGTTGCTGGGACTGCCGAGGGAGAAGCGATAGTGCGATTCGAGTTGGACGAACAGCAGCGCGACTTCGCCTCAAGCATCGACGCGGCACTGGGTGCGGCGAACCTGCCCGGCGCGGTGCGCGCGTGGGCCGCGGGCGACCTCGCGCCAGGCCGCAAGGTGTGGGCACAGCTGGCAGACCTCGGCGTCACCGCGCTGGCCGTGCCGGAGAAGTTCGACGGCATCCAGGCGCACCCGGTGGACCTGGTGGTCGCCCTCGAGCGCCTGGGCCGTTGGTGCGTGCCGGGGCCGGTGGCCGAATCCATCGCCGTGGCACCGGTTTTGCTCGCCGACGACGAACGCTGCGCGGGCCTGGCCTCCGGTGAGCTGATCGCCACGGTCGCGCACCCGCCGCGGGTGCCGCGCGCCGTCGACGCCGACGCCGCCGGGCTGGTGCTGCTGGCCACCGAAGACGGCGCCACGGTAGCCGAGCCGGGCGACAAGCACCCGTCCGTCGACCCCAGCCGCCGCCTCTACGACGTGACCGCCGCCTGCGACGGCTGGCAGGCCGACACCCGGCGCGCCTTCGAGGTCGGCGCCCTGGCCACCGCGGCGCAGCTGGTCGGCGCCGCGCAGGCGCTGCTGGATACGGCCGTCGACTACGCCAAGCAGCGCAGCCAATTCGGCCGGGTGATCGGCTCGTACCAGTCGATCAAGCACAAGCTCGCCGACGTGCACATCGCGGTCGAGCTAACCCGCCCGCTGGTGTACGGCGCCGCGCTGACGCTGGATGCCCGCGACGTCGGCGCCGCCAAGGCCGCGGCGTCCGAGGCGGGCCTGCTCGCCGCGCGGGCCGCGTTGCAGACCCACGGCGCGATCGGGTTCACCCAGGAGCACGACCTGTCGCTGTGGCTGCTTCGCGTGCAGGCATTGCGCTCGGCGTGGGGCACGCCCGAGGAGCACCGGCGCAGGGTGCTGGAGGCGCTATGAGCGTGAGCAAAGAACGGCAATTGCTGCGGGAAACCGTGGCCAGCCTGGTAACCAAGCACGCCGACCCGGCGGCCGTGCGCGCCGCGATGGAGTCCGACCGCGGGTACGACGAGTCGCTGTGGCAGCTGCTGTGTGAGCAGGTCGGCGCGGCCGCGCTGGTGATCCCCGAGGAGCTGGGCGGCGCCGGCGGCGAATTGGCCGACGCCGCAACCGTTTTGCAGGAATTGGGGCGAAACCTGGTGCCCTCTCCGCTGCTGGGCACCACGCTGGCCGAGCTGGCGCTGCTGGCCGCGCCCGAGCCGGACGCCGAGACGCTGGAGGGGCTCGCCGAGGGCCGTTCGATCGGCGCGCTGGTCCTCGACGCCGACTATGTCGTCAACGGCGACTGCGCCGACGTCGTCGTCGCGGCCACAAACGGCGAGCTGAGCCGGTGGACCGCGTTCGGCGCGCAGCCCGTCGCCACCATGGACCCCACCCGCCGCCTGGCCCGGGTGAAACCCGAAGAGACCCAGGCGATCGGCCCCGACCCGGGCCTTGCGGACACCGCGGCGATCCTGCTGGCGGCCGAGCAGATCGGCGCCGCGGAACGCTGTCTGGAGCTGACCGTCGAATACACCAAGAGCCGCGTGCAATTCGGCCGCCCCATCGGCAGCTTCCAGGCGCTCAAGCACCGAATGGCCGACCTGTATGTCAGCGTCGCCGCGGCCAAGGCCGTGGTGTCCGACGCCTGCGAGGACCCCAACCCCACCAACGCCGCCACCGCGCGCCTGGCGGCCACCGAGGCGCTCAGTAAGGTGGCGGCCGAGGGCATCCAGCTGCACGGCGGCATCGCGATCACCTGGGAACACGACATGCACCTGTACTTCAAGCGCGCCCACGGCAGCGCGCATCTCCTCGACTCGCCGCGAGAGCTGTTGCGCCGACTCGAAGTCGAGGTGCTCCCCGCGCCGTGAACGCCTCCGTCGCCCTGCGCGCCGGCATCCCGCCCTTCTATGTGATGGATGTCTGGCTGGCCGCCGCGGAGCGCCAGCGCAGCCACGGCGACCTGGTGAACCTGTCGGCCGGCCAGCCCAGCGTGGGCGCGCCGGAGCCGGTGCGGGCGGCCGCGGCGTCGGCGCTGCATCTCAACCAGCTGGGCTACACCGTGGCGCTGGGCATCCCCGAGCTGCGCGCGGCGATCGCGGCGGATTACCGACGCAAACACGGAATAGACGTCGAGCCCGACGCGGTCGTCGTGACCACGGGCTCCTCCGGAGGCTTCCTGCTCGCCTTCCTGGCCTGCTTCGACGTGGGCGACCGGGTGGCATTGGCCAGCCCCGGCTACCCCTGTTACCGAAACATCCTGTCCGCCTTGGGATGTGAGGTAGTGGACATCGCGTGCGGTGCGGAGACCCGGTTCCAGCCCACCGCCCAGATGCTCGCCGAGCTCGACCCGCCGGTGCGCGGCGTCATCGTCGCCAGCCCGGCCAATCCCACCGGGACGGTCATCCCGCCACAGGAGCTGACCGCGATCGCGTCCTGGTGCGACGGCGCCGGGGCGCGCCTGATCAGCGACGAGGTGTACCACGGCCTGGTCTACGAGGGGGCGCCCCAAACCAGCTGCGCGTGGCAAACCTCGCGAAACGCGGTGGTGGTCAACAGCTTTTCCAAGTACTACGCGATGACGGGCTGGCGGCTGGGCTGGCTGCTGGTACCGACGGAGCTGCGCCGCGCGGTGGATTGCCTGACCGGGAACTTCACCATCTGCCCGCCGGTGCTGTCGCAGCTCGCCGCGGTGGCGGCGTTCACCCCGGAGGCGACCGCCGAGGCCGACGGGAATCTGCGGCACTATTCGGTCAACCGCTCGCTGCTGCTCGACGGCCTGCGCGGGATCGGCATCGAGCGCCTCGCACCGACCGACGGCGCGTTCTACGTGTACGCCGACGTCTCGGAGTTCACCGACGACTCGCTCGGGTTTTGTTCGAAGCTGTTGGCCGACACTGGAGTTGCCATCGCACCGGGCATCGACTTCGACACTGCGCGCGGCAATTCGTTCGTCCGGCTGTCGTTCGCCGGGCCGACGAGCGACATCGAGGAGGCCCTGCGGCGCATGGGCCCGTGGCTGGCGGGCCGCTAAGCGTCCAGGATCTTGTCGATGCTGGCCTCCAGCGCGCCACGCGGGCCGGCGTCGCCCACGTTGATGCCGAACCGGTCGGTGAGCGTGTCGACGACGGCCGCCGCGTCGTGCAGCCGGATCTTTTCGCTGCCCTCGGCGCGGTGCACGCTCAGCTCGCGGCCGGCGAGATTCATCCGGGCGCCGTCGATCACCCGCGCGGCCATCAGGCTGGTCACAAAATGTGACGAGGGGTGGGTCGAGACGAACCAGCTACCCACCTTCAGGTCGATGTCGGGTGCGGTCCGCGTGCCGAACTCGTAGAGCGGCGTCCACTCGCCGCGGAGCTGCGCCTGCAGCACCAGCCCGTCACGGCGGTCCTCGAGCCGGTACGGCTCGAGCGTGGTCCTTTGGATGCTGCCGGTTTCGATGCGCAGCGGAGAGGGCGGTGTCTGCCCGCCGAAACCCACGTCGACCAGGTACGGGCCTTGCGAGCCCGGGAACGTGACCGCGAGCACGGTGTGCGTCCGAGCCGGAAGCGGCGCGTCGGGCGGGGCCATCCAGATCACCCGACCGGCCAGGCGGCGCACCCGGAAGCCGATCGCGCCGAGCACGTGGCCGATCAGCCCGTTCTGTTCGTAGCAGTAGCCGCCCCGGCCGCGGCGGACCAGCTTGTCGGCGAGGGCCTCGGGACCCAGGTCGTCGATCGGCACTCCCATCAGCGGATCGAGGTTCTCGAACGGAATCGCCTGCGTGTGGGCGGCCACCAGGCCGTTTAGCACCTCGAGGGTCGGCTCGGCGGCCCCGCGGTAGCCGATGCGGTCGAAGTATCCGTCCACGTCCAGCGTCATACGGCCATTCTGGGCGGGCCGCTGGGGCAACGCACCCCGCGCTGTTTCATATCTGTCGAATATGGGGAACCGGTTAGGGGCGTGCGCCAGCACGCACAACCCCGAACGACGGAGCCCATCATGAGCACCAGCACTATTTGGATCGTCGTCGCCGTGGCCGTGGCAGCCGTGGTGCTTGTCGCGGTCCTGCTGGCCGCCAGCCGAGCGGCGCGTCGCCGCCGCCAACGGCAGGCCGAGCAGATCCGCGAGCAGGCCGCGGTGGAGTCGGCCCGGGTGGAACGGCGTCAGGCGCTGGCCGACGAGACGGCCGCCAAGGCCCGCGCGGCGCGGGCCGAGGCCGAAGCCAAGGCCGCCGAAGCCGCCAGGCTGCAGGAACGCGCCGCGGCGCATCACAGCGAAGTGGCGGATTCGCGCGAGCAAGTGCGGGAACGGATGCAGCACGCCGACCGCATCGACCCGACGACCCAGGCGCGCGAAGCAACCGGGGGCCCCGAACGGGGGCGCGACGAGGCCTGGAGCCAAGAGACACCCGTCAGGCACGACGACGTGCAGACCGACAACCTCCGCGACGCCGGCGATCACCGGGCGCCGTCCAGCTGAGTCGGGCCGGCCGACACCCGGCGGCCCGCCCCCTCAGCGGGCCACCGGGAGGACCGGTCACGTCAGGCGAGTTGTAGGGCTTCCGCTCGGCACCGGCGGGCGATCTGCTGCTCGCGCGCGTACCGCATGCCGTAGCCGAACCCGTTCTCCCCCACCGTCGTTCCGGCCGACACCGCCATCTGCCGCGGCGCCGCGGCGGCGACGACGCCCCAGGGGCCGGCGCAGCTCGCCGGCGTAGCGGACGCGCTTGGCGGCCTTGCGCCTTATGCGGCAGCGTCGTGGCTTGGGCCGGCGCGCGGTGCGTGTCGCGAGTGGATCGCCATCCCACGAATTCTGCGCGTCGTCAACTATGACCGGCGTACACTTTCATTCTCTCGGGCAGTTCGGCATGCCTTAAGAGGAGGACAACCATGTCCTATGTGATGGCGGCGCCGGAGGCGCTGACGAGCGCGGCCACGGACCTGGCGGGTGTCGGCTCGGCGCTCGCCGCGGCCAATCGCGCCGCGGCGACCCAGACCACGGGACTGGTGGCCGCGGCCGAGGACGAGGTGTCGGCGGCGATAGCCGCGGTGTTTTCCGGCCACGCGGCGAACTATCAGGCGGTCAGCGCACAGGTGGCCGGGTTTCACGACCAGTTTGTCCAGGCCCTGACCGCTGCCGGGCGGTCGTACGCGGCCGCCGAGACGGCCGGCGCCTCGGAGTTGCAAGGCGTCGGACAAGACGCGCTCGCGGCGATCAACGCACAAACCGAGGCGCTCTTGGGGCGCCCACTGATCGGCAACGGCGCCGACGGCACCGCCGCGAACCCCAACGGGCAGGCCGGTGGGTTGCTGTACGGCAACGGCGGCAACGGCTTCAACAGCACCACCAACGGAGTCGCCGGGGGCGCCGGCGGGAGCGCCGGCCTCTGGGGTAACGGCGGGTTGGGCGGCGCCGGCGGGCCGGGCGCGGCCGGCGGCGCCGGCGGGAACGGCGGGTGGCTGTTCGGCAATGGCGCGGCCGGCGGCCACGGTGGGGCGGGCGTAGCGAGCCTTGGCAGCGGTACCAACGGCGGCACCGTTGCCCCCCTGGCCTCCGGCACCGGCCGGGCCGTACAGCCATCCGCCGTTGCCGCCATCACCGCCTGCACCGCCGCTGCCGCCGACCGCGCCGCTGGTGCCGGTGGAGGCGGTGCCCATGCCGCCCATCCCGCCGGCCCCGCCGCTGCCCCACAGCCCTGT
>NZ_LQPJ01000004.1 GCF_002101785.1 Mycobacterium palustre | reverse complement strand
AACACTCAACGCCGCCACAGCGCACTCAGCGGCCTACCACCCATCAGCCGCCTGTAACCAACGTTATGGCCGGGTACACCTAGTGGGCGCCGTTGCCGGTGCTTCGGTGCTGCAGCCACGCCTTGGTGCGGCCCGGGTGGTGGGTGGCGAGCCAGGCCACCCCGACGTCGCGGCAGAAGTCGATGTCCTCGTACTCGTCGACGTTCCAGCAGTACACCGCCCGCCCCTGGGCCACGGCGCGGTCCACGAGCTGCGGGTAGTCCTTCAACGTCGGCAATGACGGTCCCACCGCGGTCGCGCCGACCGCCGTGGCCGCGGTGCTGGTCAGGTAGCGAGCGGTCCTGCCGAGCAGCACGGTCGGCAGCATCGGCGCGGCGCGGCGAATCCTCCAGACGGCGGCCGCCGAAAACGACATCACCACCGCGCGCGACCGGTCGGCCGAGGGCGGCGCGGCGATGCCGAAGCGGTGCAGCGCCGCGAGGAGTTTGCTTTCCACCAGCGAGCCGTAGCGGACCGGGTGCTTGGTCTCGATGAAGATCTTCACCGGCCGGCGCCAGTCCAAAACGAGCGACACGAGGGCGTCGAGCGTCAGCAGGCTGGTGTCACCGTGCGCCCCGTCCTCCCGCCAGCTGTCGTGCCACGCGCCGTACTCGAGCTTGCGGAGTTGCGCCAGGGTCATAGTGCTGACCAGACCGGCTCCCGTCGACGTCCGGTCCAGGCGGCGGTCATGCACGCACACCAGGTGGCCGTCGCGGGTCAACCGCACATCGCATTCCACGCCGTCGGCGCCCTGCTGGAGCGCGAGATCGTAAGCGGCCAGGGTGTGTTCGGGCCGAGCGGCCGAGGCGCCCCGGTGAGCGACGACATACGGATGCCCGGCGAGCACCTCGTCGGCCCAGGTCATACCCCTATGCTGCCGGTTCCTGCCCCTCCAACTCAACCGGGCCACCCGATGCCGGCGCGGCGGGCCGCGGCGGGCCCTCCGTGGGGACGACGACCCATCGGTGCGCGGGCCGCTCGACGGGTTTGCGCTCGAACCCCTCGAATACCCGGCCCGCGGCGGCCAGCGTGACGGCCGCGAGCAGGTAGGCGAACACCATCAGCACCGTGTTGTTGGCGATGCCCTGGGCGTCGGGGGCAAAGCTGGTCGCGATCGCGAAGGCCGACACCAGGTAGCTGAGCACCCACGCCACCCACCACTCGACGATCGGCCTGCGCAGCCGGGCGTAGTGCTCCTCGACGATGGCCAGCTCGATGACGAACACCGGCGCCCACAGCAGATTGGCGAGCGGAACGGCGCAGCCCGCCCACAGCGCCCGAACGGAGCGCGGCTCGGGCAGGCCGTGATGGGCGAACACGGCGGCCCGCCGCGCGATCAGCCAGCGGATCAGCAGCACACCGGAGACGATCACCGCCGCGATCGCGCCCAGGCTGGCCAGCACGCCCAGCCAGTCCGCGGCGAACGCGACGATCGAATTCAGCAGGGTGTTCCGGTTGACCACAAGCAGCACATACCGCACGACGTAGACCAGGGCGGTGATGCTGAGCACCAGCACGCTCAAGAACAGCCCGGTTCGCACGACGGGCGCCGATGGTGCTGTCCGCGTTGGCTTTTCGACCGTCGCCGGCGCCTGGTCGACGCGGTCGGCCAACCCCCAGCGCGGGATCACCGTGTAGCGCGGGGTGGGGCCCAGGGGCCGCCGCCCGTGCCGCGGCGGCGGCGCGGAGCCCGGGCGCACCGCGATCCAGCGGAAGCCCGCCGGCAGGCGCGGGGTGCGCTGCCAGGCGGTCGCCGCGGGAACGGGGGCCGTCGGCCCGGCCTGCGCGCCCCACCGCGGGTCGGCCGGCGGCGCGTCCGGCAGGGGCGCCATGAGCGCGCCCCGGCAGCGGGGGCACCACTCGCGCCGCCGCTCGCGCACGTTCCACCGCGTGCCGCACTGGGAGCACACCTGGATCACCGGACCAGACTAACGCCGCCGCCCACGCCGGCCGCGGATGCGGCCCGGCCGCGCAGGCGCGCGGTTGCTCGGCACCCACCGCGCCGATCGGCAACACCGAAAGCCGCCCACCCTATCCACAGTTTCCACAGGTTTATCCACAATTGGTGCATGGGTGTTCGCGGCATCGGCACAGCCCCCGCCGCGTGCCCGGCTTCGCCACTGTGGATAACACCCGGCTGGTACAGCTGTGCCATAAACAGGCCCAGGCGCGACCCGAGCGAAATGCATTGTCTTGCTAAGCATCGCCACGGCGGCGCCCGGCGGGACCGGCCCGGCGGCGGCTGTCTCCGCGCGCCGCGCCCGCCGTCGAGCAACACAGGCGCACCGCCGTTACGCAGGGCGTTTTTCAACCCCACTGCTAGCGGTTATGATCACCGTCACGAAAAATGGTTGTGACTCACCTCACTCGAGGTGAACGTGCAGGCGAAAGGCGCTTAATGGCGACGCATTCGTTCGGTCCCGGTTCCCCGGCCCCGTCGAACTCATACTCTGGCTCGCCTGCGTGGAACCATAGTTACAGCATCGCCGCCCTGCGTGCCGCTCTGATCGCGCTGGCGTTGCTCGCGGTTCTGGCCGTCATCGTCTTGTCTTAAATCGCGCCCGAGCGGGTAACCCGGGCCCCGCCCCGTTGCGGTCGTCCTTGCGGCACGCGCGGTCATGGAGCAGGGTTGACTGGTGAAGCTCGGGGCCCAGGCCGCCGCGTGGCCGACCCCGCGCGACTGCGCGTCAAGCACGATCACAATCGAAGAAAGGAATGCCGTGGCTGAATACACCCTGCCCGACTTGGACTGGGACTACGCAGCGCTGGAACCGCACATCTCCGGTCAGATCAACGAAATCCACCACAGCAAGCACCACGCCGCCTACGTCAAGGGTGTCAACGACGCCCTGGCCAAACTCGAAGAGGCGCGTGCCAACGACGACCACTCGGCGATCCTGTTGAACGAGAAGAACCTCGCGTTCCATCTCGGTGGCCACGTCAACCACTCGATCTGGTGGAAGAACCTTTCGCCGGACGGCGGCGACAAGCCGACCGGCGACCTCGCCGCCGCCATCGACGACGCGTTCGGGTCGTTCGACAAGTTCCGCGCTCAGTTCAGCGCGGCCGCCAACGGCTTGCAGGGATCGGGCTGGGCGGTGCTCGGCTACGACACCCTGGGCAGCAAGCTGCTGACCTTCCAGCTCTACGACCAGCAGGCCAACGTCCCGCTCGGGATCATTCCGCTGCTGCAGGTCGACATGTGGGAGCACGCCTTCTACCTGCAGTACAAGAACGTCAAGGCCGACTACGTCAAGGCGTTCTGGAACGTGGTCAACTGGGCCGACGTGCAGGCGCGGTACGCGGCCGCGACCTCCAAGACCCAGGGCCTGATTTTCGGCTGAGGCCAGTGTGGTGGAGGCCGGGGCGCCGCGCGGATCGCGTGCCGCCCTTGCCTTTCCCCGGCACGTTCGAGGTTTTCGATGAGCGGGTATTACCTGCCGTGTCGAGTTGCACCGCGCCGAAGCCGCAGGCATGCTGGGTTATTCGAGCTACCAGTGTGGTTATTCGGACGGAGAAGTCACGCGGGAGGCCGAGATGGAGACCGGTTCAGACCGTCCTATAGGGGTTTCGCCGTTCCACGCCCGTGGCGCGCTGAAAGGGTTCGTGATCTCCGGGCGTTGGCCCGATTCGACCAAGGAATGGGCCCAGCTGCTGATGGTGGCCGTCAGGGTCGCGTCGCTGCCCGGATTGCTTTCCACCACAACGGTGTTCGGGGCTCGCGAGGAGTTGCCCGACGAACCCGAGCCGGGCACCGTCGGCCTGGTGTTGGCCGAGGGCACCGTCTTCGGTGAAACCGCCATCCAGCCCGGGCATTTCGCCGAGCATCAGCCGCCGGCGCTGCTGATGCTGCACCCGCCGTCGGAGACGACGCCGTCGCTGCCGGAATGCAGCGGGGCCGCGTCGGGGTGCGTGCTGCTGCCGGGGTTGCCGTACCTGGGATTGGAACATCGCGCGGCCTGGGTGGAAGCCGAGGCCGACGGAACCATCACGTCGATGGTGAGCCGCGTCGGCGTCGATCCGATCAGCCATCCCGACACGGCCATCTTGGCGATGCTGCTTGCGGCGTAACGGAATTCGGATGCGCTGAATCGGCCCCCGAATCACAAATTACGGGTCTCCGAACTTCCCCGCCTCCCTGGCGTTCGCCAAATCGGCCCGCTAGCCTGAACACCGTCAGCGAAGGGGAGTAGCCCCGAATCGTCGTGTCGACATACTGGCGCACAGCCCGGCCGACGAACCGGTCCCGGCGGACCGGTGGGCGAGACCTTCGACCGATGTTCGGTGGCCCTTCCGGCGCCGACGACGTGTCGAAAGGTCGCCTCCCATGCTCGCCGCCACTTTGGTCACGCTCGGTGTGGTCTTCCTCGCCGAACTCGGCGACCGCTCCCAGCTCATCACCATGACCTTTGCGCTGCGCTACCGATGGTGGGTGGTGCTGGCGGGTGTGGCGATCGCGGCGTGCCTGGTGCACGGCGTCTCGGTGTCGATCGGCCACTTCCTGGGCGCCACGCTGCCGGCCCGGCCGATCGCTTTCGCGTCGGCGGTCGCCTTCCTGCTCTTCGCGGTGTGGGCGTGGCGCGAAGGCGCCGGCGACGGCCAGGCCGTCGCGACCGTCCGCGAACCCCGCTTCGCGTTGCTCACGGTGGTGTCGTCGTTCGTCCTGGCCGAGATGAGCGACAAGACGTCGCTGGCCACGGTCACCCTTGCGAGCAACCACGACTGGACCGGCGTGTGGATCGGCTCGACCCTCGGCATGGTGTTGGCCGACGGCTTGGCGATCGGCGCGGGGACGCTTTTGCACCAGCGCCTGCCCGCCAGGCTGTTGCACGTCCTGGCAAGCCTGCTGTTTTTGATCTTCGGCCTGTGGATGTTGTTCGACAGCGCGCTGGGGCTGCGCTCGGTCGCCATCACCGTGACCGCGGCGGTGGCGTTGATCGCCGCGGCCGCGGCGGCCGCGCAAACCGCTCGACGGCGCAGGAAAGAAGCCGCGATCGCCGGGAGGCCACCGGACGTCAACTAAGGCGCCGTCGCGCCACCTTCCCCTCGCACCGCCGTGCCCCGCATCCGCCCCGGAGGTATCGCCGCGGGCGATTATGTGCACCCTCGGCCCGTTTTGTACGCGTGTTCCCTACTTGACAGCAAATGATGTCGCCGCGAGCTCCGCGTCGCCTGCCGATTGCGGTGCGACTGCCCGGCATCCTCGCTCGCACCGCCGGACCGGGCGCCGGCGCGGCGGCCCGCCACCATCGCGCCGACGCCGAATTCTGCGGATAACCTGTGAAGTTCGCCGAGTTAGTGGACACCTCAGCGAATTGGTTAGACGCTCGTCAAGTGGGGGTTTGGCAAGCGTCAGCAATGGAGGTGTCGACCGCCCAGGGGTTTGCACCTGGTTGCGGGCCCAATCCCTCGCTACCATGATCAGCAAATACACTTAGGTAATAGTTCACTTCTACAGCCCAGTGGAGGTCTTATCGATGAGCACGACGTTCGCCGCCCGCCTGAATCGCTTGTTCGAGACGGTGTATCCACCCGGACGCGGGCCGCACACCTCGGCGGAGGTGATCGCAGCGCTCAAGGCGGAGGGCATCACGATGTCGGCTCCCTACCTGTCCCAGCTACGTTCGGGCAACCGCACCAACCCGTCAGCGGCGACCATGGCCGCCCTGGCCAACTTCTTCCGCATCAAGCCGGCCTACTTCACCGATGACGAGTACTACGAGAAGCTCGACAAGGAGTTGTCCTGGCTGGCCACGATGCGCGACGACGGCGTGCGCCGCATCGCGCTGGGCGCGGCCGAGTTGTCTGCGGAGGCCCGGCAGGAGATCGCGGAGCGCGTCGACGAGCTGCGGCGCGCCGAGCGCGCCACCGCATAGCCCGTAGCACATCTCGACCTGGAAAGCTGGGCCCGGCCCCTTCCGATTAGGGTTGGCTTTCGAATCGTGCACGAGCGATAGACACCGTTAGCCAGCGAGATCACCGGGAGGCGGCCGGGAATGGCCCTGTTTGGCAAGCGAAAGAGCCGCGCGACGCGTCGCGCCGAAGCCCGCGCGATCAAGGCCCGCGCCAAACTCGAGGCCAAGCTGGCCGCCAAGAACGAGACCCGCCGGCTCAAGGCCGAACGGCGCGCCGCGGAAAAGGCGCTGCGGGCGCAGATCAAGTCGCAGCGGGACAGCGACCGCACCGCGCTGAAGGTCGCCGAGGCCGAGCTCAAGGCCGCCCGGGAAGGCCGGCTGCTGTCGCCGACCCGGATCCGCCGGGTGCTGACGGTGGCCCGGCTGCTGGCCCCGATCCTGACGCCGTTGGTCTATCGGGCAGCCATGGCCGGCCGCTCGATCATCGACCAGCGCCGCGCCGATCGGCTCGGGATCCCGCTGGCCCAGATCGGCCAGTTCTCCGGGCATGGCGCCGAGCTGTCGGCCCGCATCGCCGGGTCGGAGAAGTCGTTGCGCCTGGTGCAGGAGAAGAAGCCCAAGGACGCCGAGACCCGGCAGTTCGTCGCCGCCATCACCGAGCGGCTCACCGACCTTTCCGCGGCCGTCACCGCCGCCGAGAACATGCCGGCGGCGCGGCGCCGGGCGGCCCACGCAGCGATCTCGTCGCAGCTCGACGGCATCGAGGCGGACCTGATGGCCCGCCTCGGGCTGGCCTGACCGCGCCGCCGGGAGATCCCGTGTCATCGCAGCACCAGCGGATTGTTCGCGTCCTAACGCCGGTCGTCGCGGCCGCCGCGCTCTACGTCGGCTCGGCCGCGGCTTGCCCCGCCGCGTGGGCGCACGTCCATGCCAGCGCGGACAACCCAGTCCGCGGCGCTAGGGCGACCGTCACCTTCCAGGTGCCCAACGAGTCGGACAAGGGCGCGGCGACCACCGCGCTGACCGTCACGCTGCCCAACGTGGCCTCGGCCAGCACCGAGGCCATGCCGGGATGGACGGCCAGGCTGGACCGCGACGCGGCGTCGGGCTCCGTCCGCTCGGTGACCTGGACGGCCGCGCCCAACGCCGGCATCGGCGTGGACCAATTCGCGCTGTTCCGCATCGCGGTCCAGTTGCCCGACGCCGAGACCGTCAGCTTCCCCGCGGCGCAGACCTATTCCGACGGCACCGTCGTCAACTGGGACCAGCCGCCGCAGCCGGGCGGCGGCGAGCCCGAGCACCCGGCGCCCATGCTGACGCTCGGCGGAAGATCGCCGGCGTCGCACGTGCACGGCGCTCCCCCGCGGTCGGAATCGCCCGACACGACCGCCCGCGCCCTGGCCGGGGTGGCCCTGGCGGTGGCCGCCGCCGGCCTCGCGCTCGCGCTGGTCCGCCGACGGTCATGAGACGAGAGGCCCTCGCCGGCTGCGCGGGGCTGCTGCTGGCCGCCGTGATGCTGACCGCCGCCCTGACCGCCCCGGTGGCGTCGGCCCACGCCGCGCGGGTGTCGGCCGAGCCCGCCGACAACGCCACCGTCGCGACCGGGCCCCAGCGGGTCAGCGCGACCTTCAACGAGCGATTGCAGACCACGTTCGCCGCCATGACGGTGGTCGGTCCCGACGGGAACGTGTGGTCGACGGGGGACCCGACCGTGCAGGGCGCGGTCGTCGGTGTAGGCCTGCGGCCCCTCGGGCCGGCCGGCACCTACACGGTCAACTACCGGGTGACGTCGGCGGACGGGCACGTGGTGTCGGGGTCCTGGTCGTTTCGCCTCACGGTGCCCGGCACCGGCACGCCGGGGCCCGCCGCCACCGGCGCCCGGCCGGGCGGCCACCCGCCGGTGTGGCCGTTCGCGGTGGCGACGCTGGCGCTCGTCGCGGCCGCCGGGGCGTGGGCGGCGCGCCGCCGGCGCTGACGACCCTGCTGGCCAAGGCGCCGCAAGCCCCCCTGGCATGATGGGACCGAGCAACCCGGTGCCCGCAATCACTTCAGAAAGCTGCAAAGGAGCGGCCGCATGGCAGACCCGCAGGACCAACCCAACGGCGAACCCGAGGGCGCAGCGACCCCGCCGGAGAAGAAGCCGCCCGCCAAGGCCGCCAAGAAAGCCCCTGCGAAGAAAGCGCCCGCCAAAAAGGCCGTCGCGAGGAAAACTCCCGCCAAGAAGGCACCGGCGAAAAAGGCTCCCGCCAAAAAGGCACCGGCCGCCGGCCCCGAACCGGCCCGGGACGCGCAGCAACGAATCGAAACCAACGGCCAGCTCGCGGCCGCCGCCAAAGACGCCGCGGCCCAAGCCAAGTCGACCGTGGAGGCCGCCCCGAACCCGGTCTCACCGGCCGTGCCGGCGCGCGAAGAAAGCGTGTTCCCCACGCCGTGGGCGGTCGCGCTGGCGGTCAGCCTGCTGGCCGTCCTGCTGATCCGTCAGCTGCGGCGCCGCTGACGTGTCCGTCTCCTTCAAGCCCACCGCCGACCTCGTCGACGACATCGGGCCCGACGTCCGCAGCTGCGACCTGCAGTTCCGCCAGTTCGGCGGCCGCTCCGAATTCGCCGGGCCGATCAGCACGGTGCGCTGCTTCGAGGACAACGCGCTGCTGAAGTCGGTGCTTTCCAGCCCGGGGAACGGCGGTGTGCTGGTGATCGACGGCGCCGGCTCGCTGCACACCGCGCTGGTCGGCGACGTCATCGCCGAACTGGCGCGGTCCAACGGCTGGGCGGGGCTGGTGGTCAACGGCGCGGTGCGCGACGCCGCCGCGCTGCGCGGCATCGACATCGGCATCAAGGCGCTGGGCACCAACCCCCGCAAAAGCAGCAAGACCGGGGACGGGGAACGCGACGTCGAGGTCACCCTGGGCGGGGTGACGTTCGTGCCCGGGGAAATCGCCTACAGCGACGACGACGGCATCGTTGTCGTCTGACGGTCAAACAGCAACCGGCGCAGGTTTCTTCGCAAACCGCAGGCCCTCGTCGTCGATCTTGCCGTGCCGGATCGTCCGCATGTCGAAGAAGTAGTTCTGTTTGAGCCGCCACGGCGCCCGCGATCCCGACTTGGGCAGCAGGTGCATCGCACGCTGGAAATACCCGGGGTTGAAGTCCATGAACGGCAGCACGTCGACGTCGTTGCCGGGGTGCTGCGGCTCCACGGTGTCGAAACCCTTGGCGTCCATGTAGTTCAGCAGCCGGCAGACGAACTCGGACACCAGGTCGGCCTTCAGCGTCCAGGACGCGTTCGTGTAACCGAAGGTGATCGCGAAGTTCGGAACGTCGGAGAACATGCAGCCCTTGTAGGTCATCAGCGTGGTCAGGTCGAAGGGCTGACCGTTCCTGGTCGGCTGCACGCCACCGAGCAACTGCATGTTCAAACCCGTTGCGGTGACGATGATGTCGGCCTGCAACTCCTCACCGGAGGTGAGCCGGATCCCGGTCTTGGTGAACCGGTCGATGGTGTCGGTGACGACGTCGGCCTTGCCGTGCCGGATGGCCCTGAAGAAATCGCCGTCGGGCGCCAGGCACAGCCGCTGGTCCCACACGTTGTAGCGCGGCCCGAAGTGCTTCTCGACGTCGTAGCCCTTGGGCAGGCGCCGCTGGGCCATCGTCATCAGCGTCTTGCGCATGTAGGCGGGCCGCTTCCGCGACAGCTGGTACTGGAAAGTGCTGAACGCGATCGCTTTCCAGCGATTCGCGATGTGGGCTAGGCGGTCCGGCAACAGCCGGTTGGCCCGAACGGCGAACGGGTCGACCGAGGGCAGCGAGCCGATGTAGGTCGGCGAGCGCTGCAGCATCGTCACATGCCCGGAACCGGAGTTCACCAGCGCCGGGATCAGGGTGATCGCGGTGGCGCCGGACCCGATGACGATGATCTTCTTGCCGGCGTAGTCCAGGTCCTCCGGCCAGTGCTGCGGGTGCACGATCGTGCCCTCGAAGTCTTTCGCTCCCGCGAAGGTGGGCGAATAGCCCTCGTCGTAGTTGTAGTAACCGGTGCAGGCGAACAGGAACGAGCAGGTGATCTCGCTCCGCTGGCCGTCGTGCTCCACCGTCACGGTCCAGCGGTTGTCGGCGTCGGACCAGTCGGCGGCCAGCACGCGGTGGCGGTAGCGGATGTGCCGGTCGATCCCGTTCTCGACCGCGGTTTCCCGGATGTAGTTTTTGATCGATTCGCCGTCGGCGATCGACTTGGCCGAGTGCCACGGCTTGAACCGGAACCCGAGGGTGAACATGTCCGAGTCGGAACGGATGCCCGGGTACTTGAACAGGTCCCAGGTGCCGCCCAGGTCGGCGCGGCGTTCGAGGATTGTGTAGCTCTTGGTCGGGCAGCGGTTTTGCAGGTGCCAGGCCGCGCTCACGCCGGAGATGCCGGCGCCCACGATGAGGACGTCGAGATGCTCAGTCATGCGGGCCACGTTATCAACGCGGTGTCGAGTCAGTCAACGGCCTGTCGAAATTCTCGACCACGTGTAAAGTGGCGGCCGTGACCACCGCCGGCCAGACCCGCGCCCTGCGCGGCCGTCGCGCCATCCGCCCGTCGGGCGACGACCGCGAGCAGGCGATCCTGGCGACCGCCGAGCGCCTCCTCGAGGAGCGCGGCTTCGCCGCCATCTCGGTCGACGACCTGGCCAAGGGCGCCGGCCTGTCGCGGCCGACGTTCTACTTCTATTTCAAGTCCAAGGAGGCGGTGGTCCTCTCGCTGCTGGAGCCGGTGATCGCGCGCGCCGACTCCGAGTTCGACGGCGCCATCCAGCGGCTGCCCGCCGACCCGCGCCGGGTTTGGCGCAACGGCATCAAGGCGTTCTACACGGCCTTCGCCTCGAACCGCGCCCTGGCGCGGGCCGCGACGGAGGCGCTGGCCTCCAGTTCGGAGCTGCGGGCGGTGTGGTCGGGCTACATGCAGAAATGGATCGACCAGACGGCGGCCATGATCACCGCGGAACGGGCCCGCGGCGCCGCGCCCGAGACCATCCCGGCCGCCGACCTGGCGACCTCGCTGAACCAGATGAACGAGCGCACCATGATGGCCGCTTTGTCCGCCGAGACCCCGGCGGTCGACCAGGACCGGGTCGTCGACACCCTCACCCACATCTGGGTCAGCAGCATCTACGGCGAGGCCGGCTAAGCCGCCTCTCGATATCGTCGGGGCCCGGTGCGAACATATGTTCGTGCGGTGCGACGCCTCCATTCTGCACGCCGACCTCGACTCCTTCTACGCGTCCGTCGAGCAGCGCGACGATCCGACGCTGCGCGGCCGGCCGGTGATCGTCGGGGGCGGCGTGGTGCTGGCGGCCAGTTACGAGGCCAAGGCGTACGGCGTGCGCACGGCCATGGGCGGGGCGCAGGCCCTGCGGCTGTGCCCCCACGCCGTCGTGGTCCCGCCCCGGATGAGCGCCTACACGCGCGCCAGCGACGCGGTGTTCGAGGTGTTCCGCGACTGCACGCCGCTCGTCGAGCCGCTTTCCGTCGACGAGGCGTTTTTGGACGTCGGCGGGCTCGGCCGGGTCTCCGGCACGCCGGTGCGGATCGCCGAGCGGCTGCGCGCCGACGTCCGCGAGCGCGTCGGCCTGCCGATCACCGTCGGGGTGGCCCGGACCAAGTTTCTCGCCAAGGTCGCCAGCCAGGAAGCCAAGCCCGACGGGCTGCTGCTGGTGCCGCCCGACCGGGAGCTGGCCTTCCTGCGCCCGCTGCCGGTGCGGCGGCTGTGGGGCGTGGGCGCGGTGACCGCCGAAAAGCTGCGCGCCCACGGCATCGCGACCGTCGCCGACGTCGCCGACCTCGGCGAGTCCACGCTGGCCGCGCTGGTGGGCGGCGCGATGGGCCGCCAACTGTATGCGCTGTCGCGCAACGTCGACCGCCGCCGGGTGACCACCGGCGTGCGCCGCCGATCGGTCGGCGCGCAGCGCGCGCTGGGCCGCGCCGGCAACCGCATGTCGGCCGCCGAGGTCGACGCGGTGGTGGTCACCCTGATCGACCGGATCACGTCGCGGATGCGCACCGCCGGGCGCACCGGACGCACCGTGGTGCTGCGGCTGCGGTTCGACGACTTCGGCCGGGCGACCCGCTCCCACACGCTGCCGTGGGCCACCTCGGCGACCCGGCCCATCCTGGCCGCGGCCCGGGGGCTGGTCGCGTCGGCGCAGCCGCTGATCGCGGAGCGGGGGCTGACGCTGATCGGCTTCGCGGTCTCGGGCATCGACCGCGGCGGCGCGCAGCAGCTGATGCTGCCGTTGGGCGCGGCCCGAAGCGAGCTCGCCGCCGACGACCTTGACGCCGCGATCGACCGGGTGCGCCACCGCTACGGCAAGTCGGCGCTGACGCCCGCGGTGCTGGTCGGCCGCGACGCGGGCCTCGAGATGCCGCACCTGCCGGACTGAGTTTCCCGGCGCTCTCGGCACGAGAGTGCACCGGAGGCACCCAACCGGCCTTCAGAATCGTGCTCGAGCCGGCGCGGCTGAGAGGAGCGCTCTGCGGAGGGAATCGATGTCGATCGCGCCCTCGGTTCCGGCGCGGCGGCGTTGCCGTCGTTGACCGCGTTGGCGCCGGCCGGGGCCGAAGAGGTGTGGATTCAGGCCGTCATGGCGTTCGCGGCTGAGGCCCAGGCGATGCCGGCCCTCACTAGGCCGACCCGGCCCACTCCAGCAACGTATCGGCCGGCCACGTGTTGACGATCCGGTCCGCGGGCACGCCGGCGTCCAGCGCGCGCTGGGCGCCGTAGCCCAAAAAGTCCAGCTGCCCGGGCGCGTGCGCGTCGGTGTCGATGCTGAACACGCAGCCGATCTCCAGCGCGAGCTTGAGCAGGCGCATCGGCGGGTCGCGGCGCTCCGGGCGGGAGTTGATCTCCACCGCCGTCCCATGGTCGCGGCAGGCGGTGAACACCGCCTCGGCGTCGAACTGCGATTCGGGCCGGATGCCGCGGCCGCCGGAGACCAGCCGCCCGGTGCAGTGGCCCAGCACGTCGGTGTGCGGGTTGGACACGGCGCGGACCATGCGCCGCGTCATTCCCGCGGAATCCATCGACAGCTTCGAATGCACGCTGGCCACCACGACGTCGAGACGCTCGAGCAGCTCGGGCTCCTGGTCCAGGCCGCCGTCCTCGAGGATGTCCACCTCGATGCCGGTCAGGATGCGCATCGGCGCGAACTGCTCGCGCAACCCCTCGATGACGTCGAGTTGCTTGCGCAACCGCTCCGGAGACAGCCCCTTGGCGATCGTCAGGCGCGGCGAATGGTCGGTCAGCGCGCAGTATTCGTGGCCCAGCGCGGAGGCGGTCGCCATCATCTCGTCGATCGGCGCCGACCCGTCCGACCAGTTCGAGTGCAGGTGTAGATCGCCGCGCAGCGCCGATCGGATGTCACCGCCACCGAGATATGCTGCGGCGGCGCGCAATTCGACGAGCATGTCGGGTTCGCGGCCAGACCAGGCCTGGTCGATCACCTTGGCGGTCTTGGGCCCGATGCCCGGGATCGTCTGCCAGCTGTTGGCCTGGCCGTGCCGCTCCCGCGTGGCGTCGTCGAGCCCCTCGATGATGTCGGCGGCGTTGCGGTAGGCCATCACCCGCCGGGGGTCGTGGCGGCTGCGGTCCTTGTAGTAGGCGATCTCGCGCAGGGCCGATACCGGATCCATGACTCCAGTGTGCCCGGCCCGGTCATCCGGCCGGCCGGCGACGAGGGCTCACCGACCGGCTCAGTTTAGTTGCCCTTCATAAAGACCGACTAACGTCGGTGGCATGCGATTCGCGTTCAAAACCTCACCCCAAAACACCACCTGGGCCGACATGCTGGCCGTCTGGCGGGCCGCCGACGGCATCGAGGTCTACGAGTCCGGGTGGACGTTCGACCACTTCTATCCGATCTTCTCCGACAGCGCCGGCCCCTGCCTGGAGGGCTGGACGACGCTGACCGCGCTGGCGCAGGCCACCGAGCGGCTGCGGCTGGGCACCCTGGTCACCGGCATCCATTACCGCCACCCCGCCGTGCTGGCCAACATGGCCGCCGCGCTCGACATCATCTCCAACGGACGCCTGGAGCTGGGCATCGGCGCCGGGTGGAACGAGGAGGAGTCGGGCGCGTACGGCATCGAGCTGGGCACCATCAGGGAGCGCTTCGACCGGTTCGAGGAGGCCTGCGAGGTGCTGACCAGCCTGCTCAGCCAGGAGACCACGGACTTCGCCGGCAAGTACTACCAGCTCAAGGGCGCGCGCAACGAGCCCAAGGGTGTGCAGCGCCCGCACCCGCCGATCTGCATCGGCGGCAACGGGGAGAAGCGCACGCTGCCGATCACCGCCCGCTACGCCCAGCACTGGAATTTCGTCGGTGGACCGCCGGACTTGTTCGCCCGCAAGCGTGACGTCCTGGCCGCCGAGTGCGAGAAGATCGGGCGCGACCCGAGGGAGATCACCCTGTCGGCGCACCTGCGCCTGAACGAGGACCGCAACTACGAGAAGGTCCTCGAGGAGGCGGCCGGCCTGGCCGCCGCGGGCCTGAACCTCGGCATCATCTACATCAACCCGCCGCACGACCCCGCGGTGCTGGAGCCGATGGCGGAAAAGATCCGGGATTCGGGGCTCTGGGACGCGGCGGGCTGACCCCCGCGTCGGGATGACAACGCTGTAAGTCCGGCAAACCCGTCGCGCGCCGGCGCTGCGCCGGCGGGGACGACTACACGCCGAAGAGCACCAGCTCCTCGGCGGTGATCAGGCGCTCGTTCTTGGCGGGAAACTCGCGGCTCTTCATCGGGTGGCGAAACCAGGACCAGGCTATTCGCCCCATCCGCGACCGAGGTACTGGGTTGACATGCACAGTGATCACTCCTGCGATCGGTCCGATCTATGGGACTCCCCCGAGACGAGCCCGCAATGAATCCATTAGACAACAGCGGGCTGGCAAACATGGGCAGAAACGCCGAATCGGTTCCGCGTGTTTCTGGTGTGACTGGTGTGACTACTGGAGGGGGACGGTCGTCGGCTTGATCGGCGCCGGCAGCGCGGTCGAGCCCATCAAGTAGCGGTCCACGCCCGCCGCGGCGGCCCTGCCCTCAGCTATCGCCCAAACGATCAATGACTGGCCACGACCCATGTCACCGGCAACGAAAACGCCGGGAACCGAGGTGTCGAAATCGGCGCCGCGCGCGACGTTGCCGCGCTCGGTGAGCTTCACGCCGAGGTCGGTCAGCAGGCCGTCCTTCTCCGGGCCGACGAATCCCATCGCCAGCAACACCAAATCGGCCTCGAGCTCGAAGTCGGAGCCCTCGACTTTGACGAACTTGCCGTCCTGCATGGTCACCTCGTGCGCCTTGAGGGCGGTGACGTGGCCGTCCTTGCCGACGAACTCCTCGGTGTTGACCGAGAACACCCGCTCGCCGCCCTCTTCGTGCGCCGACGACACCCGGTACATCAGCGGGTAGGTGGGCCACGGCGTCGACGCGGCGCGCTCGTCCGGCGGCCGCGGCATGATCTCGAACTGGTGCACCGCGACGGCGCCCTGCCGGTGCACGGTGCCCAGGCAGTCCGCGCCGGTGTCGCCGCCGCCGATGATGACGACCTTCTTGCCCTTGGCGGTGATCGGCGGCTCGCCGTCGGGCCCGAGGACGTCGTCGCCCTCCTGGACCCGGTTGGCCCACGGCAAGAACTCCATCGCCTGGTGCACGCCGTCCAGCTCGCGGCCGGGCACGGGCAGGTCGCGCCAGGCGGTGGCGCCGCCGGCCAGCACCACCGCGTCGAACTCCGCACGCAGCTGGTCGGCGGTGATGTCGACGCCGACGTTGATCCCGACCCGGAACTCGGTGCCCTCGGCGCGCAGCTGCTCCAGGCGGCGGTCCAGAACCCGCTTTTCCATCTTGAATTCCGGGATGCCGTAGCGCAGCAGCCCGCCGATGCGGTCGTCGCGCTCGAAGACGGTCACGCTGTGACCGGCGCGGGTGAGTTGCTGCGCGGCGGCCAGGCCGGCCGGCCCCGAACCCACCACGGCGACCTTCTTGCCGGTCAGCTTGTCCGGCGGCAGGGGCACCACGAAGCCCTCGTCGAAGGCGTGGTCAATGATCTCCAGCTCGATCTGCTTGATCGTCACCGGATCCTGGTTGATGCCCAACACGCACGCCGGCTCGCACGGCGCCGGGCACAGCCGGCCGGTGAAGTCCGGAAAGTTGTTGGTGGCGTGCAGCCGCTCGATGGCGTCGCGCCAGCGGCCGCGGCGCACCAGGTCGTTCCATTCGGGGATCAGGTTGCCCAGCGGACATCCGTTGTGGCAGAACGGAATGCCGCAGTCCATGCAGCGGGCCGCCTGGTGGCGCAGCGTCTCGTCGTCGAAGTCCTCGTAGACCTCGTTCCAGTCGCGCAGCCGCAGCGGCACAGGCCGGCGCCGCGGCAATTCCCGATGCGTGTATTTCAGGAAGCCGGTGGGGTCAGCCATGCGCGGCCGCCATGATCGCCTGGTCCACGTCCACGCCGTCCCGCTCCGCCTCGGCGATCGCCTGCAGCACCCGCTTGTAGTCCCGCGGCATCACCTTGACGAAGCACGGCAGCTGCCCGGACCAGTCGTCCAGGATGCGTTGCCCCACAGCCGAGTCGGTGGCGTCGACGTGCGCCTGGATGGTGGCCTGCAGGTACTCCACGTCGTCCTCGTCCAGCGGTTCCAGCTCGACCATTTCGGCGTTGAGGTTTGACGGCAACTCGCCCCGCGGGTCGTACACGTAGGCCACGCCGCCCGACATGCCCGCCGCGAAGTTGCGACCGGTCCGGCCCAGGATGACGACCTTGCCTCCGGTCATGTATTCGCAGCCGTGATCGCCGACGCCCTCGACCACCGCGTGGGCGCCGGAGTTGCGCACCGCGAACCGCTCCGCGACCACGCCGCGCAAATAGACCTCCCCGCTCGTGGCGCCGAACAGGATCACGTTGCCGCCGATGATGTTGTCCTCGGCGACGTAGTCGGCCGGCGCGTTGTCCGACGGCCGCACCACGATCCGGCCACCAGACAGGCCCTTGCCGACGTAGTCGTTGGCGTCGCCGTAGACGCGCAGGGTGATGCCCCTGGGCACGAAGGCGCCGAAGCTGTTGCCGGCGGACCCGTCGAAGGTGATGTCGATCGTTCCGTCCGGCAAGCCCTCGGCCCCATAGGCTTTCGTCAGCTCGTGGCCGAGCATGGTGCCCACGGTGCGGTTGACGTTGCTGATCGTGGTGGAGAACCGGACCGGCTTGCCCGAATCGAGCGCCTCGCGGCTCATCACGATCAACTGCTGATCGAGTGCCTTGTCCAGCCCGTGATCCTGCCGCGAGCTGCAGTACAGGTCCTGGTTCATGAAGGCCGACTCCGGCGCGTGCAGCACCGGCGTCAGGTCCAGCTTGTGCGCCTTCCAGTGCGCGCGGGCCAGCGTGGTGTCCAGCGAGCCGACCTGGCCGACGGCCTCGTTGAAGGTGCGGAAGCCCAACTGCGCCATGTATTCCCGCACTTCTTCGGCGATGAACATGAAGAAGTTCTCGACGAACTCGGGCTTGCCGGTGAACCGCGCGCGCAGCACCGGGTTCTGGGTGGCGACGCCGACCGGGCAGGTGTCTAGGTGGCACACCCGCATCATGATGCAGCCCGAGACCACCAGCGGCGCGGTGGCGAAGCCGAATTCCTCGGCGCCCAGCAGCGCGGCGATCATCACGTCGCGGCCGGTCTTGAGCTGACCGTCCACCTGGACCACGATCCGGTCACGTAACCCGTTGAGCAGCAACGTCTGCTGGGTCTCGGCAAGGCCGAGTTCCCAGGGGGCGCCGGCGTGCTTCATCGAGGTCAACGGGGTGGCCCCGGTGCCGCCGTCGTGCCCCGAGATCAGCACCACGTCGGCGTGCGCCTTGGAAACGCCCGCCGCGACCGTTCCGACGCCGTTCTCGGAGACCAGCTTGACGTGCACCCGCGCGGCCGGGTTGGCGTTCTTCAGGTCGTGGATCAGCTGCGCCAGGTCCTCGATGGAGTAGATGTCGTGGTGCGGCGGCGGCGAAATCAGGCCGACGCCGGGCGTGGAGTGGCGGACCTCCGCCACCCACGGGTACACCTTGTGGCCCGGAAGCTGGCCGCCCTCACCGGGTTTGGCGCCCTGGGCCATCTTGATCTGAATGTCCGAGCAGTTGGTCAGGTAGTGCGAGGTGACCCCGAACCGGGCCGAGGCGACCTGCTTGATCGCGCTGCGGCGCCAGTCGCCGTTGGGGTCGCGCTCGAAACGCTTGGCGTCCTCGCCGCCCTCGCCGCTGTTGGACCGGCCGCCCAGGCGGTTCATAGCGATGGCCAGCGTCTCGTGCGCCTCGGCCGAGATCGAGCCGTAGCTCATCGCGCCGGTGGAGAAGCGCTTGACGATCTCGCTTGCCGGCTCCACCTCGTCGAGCGGCACCGGGGGCCGCACGTCGCCGCGGAACTTCAGCAGGCCGCGCAGCGACGCCATCCGCTCGCTCTGGTCGTCGACCAGGCGGGTGTATTCCTTGAAGATCTTGTACTGCCCGGTGCGGGTGGCGTGCTGCAGCTTGAACACTGTCTCGGGGTTGAACAGGTGGTACTCGCCCTCACGGCGCCACTGGTATTCGCCACCCACCTCCAGCTCGCGGTGGGCGCGCTCGTCCGGCCGGTCGAGGTAGGCCAGCTTGTGGCGGGCGGCGACGTCGGCGGCGATGTCGTCCAGGGTGATGCCGCCGGTCGGGCAGCTCAGCCCGGTGAAGTATTCGTCGAGCACGTCCTCGGAGATGCCGACCGCCTGGAACAGCTGGGCGCCGGTGTAGGAAGCGACCGTCGAAATGCCCATCTTGGACATGACTTTCAGCACGCCCTTGCCGGCCGCCTTGACGTAGTTGTTCAAGGCCGTGTTGCGGTCTATCCCGTTTGCACCGCCGTCGAAGAAGCCGCGGTCAAGCATGTCCTCGATCGACTCGAACGCCAGATAGGGGTTGATCGCCGCCGCGCCGAAGCCGACCAGCGCCGCCATGTGGTGCACCTCGCGGGCGTCACCGGTCTCGACCACCAGGCCCACCTGGGTGCGCGTGCGGTCGCGCACCAGGTGGTGGTGCACCGCCGCCACCGCCAGCAGCGACGGGATGGGGGCCAGCCGCTCGTCGGATTCGCGGTCGGACAGGATGATGACCCGGGCCCCGTCGGCGATCGCCGCCGACGCCTGCGCGCGCACGTCCTCGATTGCGGCGGCCAGCCCGGCGCCGCCGTCGGCGACGGGGTACAGGCAGCGAATCACCTTGGAGCGCATGCCGTGTGGCCGCCCGTCGATCTTGTCGTCGGGGTTGAGGTTGATCAGCTTGGCCAGCTCGTAGTTACGCAGGATCGGCTGCTGCAACACGATCTGGTGACAGGAGTTCTCGTCCGGGTTGAGCAGGTCGCGCTCGCCGCCGGTGGTCCCCTGCAGGCTGGTCACCACCTCCTCGCGGATGGCGTCCAGCGGCGGGTTGGTCACCTGGGCGAACAGCTGCTGGAAGTAGTCGTAGAGCATGCGGGGCCGCTGGGACAACACCGCCACCGGGGTGTCGGTGCCCATCGACCCGATCGGCTCGGCGCCGGAGCGGACCATCGGCGCCACCAACAGGTTGAGCTCCTCGTAGGTGTAGCCAAAGATCAACTGGCGCTTGACGAGTCGCTCGTGCGGCATCCGGACGTACTCGCCCGACGGCAGGTCGTCAAGGGGAACCAGGCCCTTGTCGAGCCACTCCTGGTAGGGGTGCTCGGCGGCCAGCTCGGCCTTGATCTCCTCGTCGTCGACGATGCGGCCCTGCGCGGTGTCCACCAAAAACATCCGGCCCGGCTGCAGGCGCATCCTGCGGACCACCTTGGCCGGGTCCAGGTCCAGCACCCCGGCCTCGGAGGCCATCACCACCAGGCCGTCATCGGTGACCCAAATTCGCGAGGGGCGCAGACCGTTTCGGTCCAGCACGGCGCCCACGATGGTCCCGTCGGTGAACGTCATCGATGCCGGGCCGTCCCACGGCTCCATCAACGACGCGTGGTACTGGTAGAACGCCCGCCGCGCCGGGTCCATCGACTCGTGGCGCTCCCAGGCCTCCGGGATCATCATCAAAACCGCGTGGGCGAGGCTGCGGCCGCCCAGGTGCAGCAGTTCGAGCACCTCGTCGAAGCGGGCGGTGTCCGACGCCCCGGGGGTACAGATCGGGAACAGCTTCTCGACGTCGTCGCCGAAGACGTCGGTCTTGATCAACGCCTCCCGGGCGCGCATCCAGTTCTCGTTGCCCGTGACGGTGTTGATCTCACCGTTGTGGGCGATGCGCCGGAACGGATGTGCCAGCGGCCAGGACGGGAAGGTGTTGGTGGAGAACCGCGAGTGCACGATGCCCAGCGCGCTGGTCAGCCGATCGTCTTGCAGGTCAAGGTAGAACGCCTTGAGCTGCGGGGTGGTCAGCATGCCCTTGTAGATGAACGTCTGACCGGAAAGACTTGGGAAATAAACGGTTTCGCGACCCGGGCCGTCCTGCCCGGGGCCCTTGGTCCCGAGCTCGTGTTCGGCGCGCTTGCGCACCACGTACGCGCGGCGCTCCAGCGCCATGTCGGACGCACCCGCGATGAACACCTGGCGGAACGTCGGCATCGCGTCGCGCGACAGCGCACCCAGCGACGAGTCGTCGGTGGGCACGTCGCGCCAGCCCAGCACCTGCAGGCCCTCGGCCTCGACGATCTTCTCCACCGCGGCGCAGGCGGCGGCGGCGTCCTTGGACGACTGCGGCAAAAACGCGATGCCCGTGGCGTAGCTGCCGGGCGGGGGGAGCTCGAAATCCACGACCTCGCGCAGGAAGGCGTCCGGGACCTGAATCAGGATGCCCGCGCCGTCACCGCTGCGCGGCTCGGCGCCCTGGGCGCCGCGGTGTTCGAGGTTGAGCAGCGCGGTGATCGCCTTGTCGACGATGTCGCGGCTGCGCCGGCCGTGCATATCGACGACCATGGCAACCCCGCACGCGTCGTGCTCGAACGCGGGGTTGTATAACCCGACGCGCTTCGGCGTCATATGCACCTGACCCTTCACCAAAACGTTCTCGCTGCCATTACGAGCGGCTCCGACGGGGCCGCAACCCCGGAGGGTTGCGGGCTTCGGACCCCTTAGGCCCCTTCGGTCTTGTCGATAGGCTGTCCCCAAGCGGAGCTGGTCCGATCAGGGATTCGTCCGTGCAGCGCTGAACGGGGGCTTGGAACCGGTCTCGACAAGTCGTAAAACGATATGACAATACCCGCCTGACATGCCAACTTCGTTAAGTCTAGCCGCCGACCGGCAGCGCCGTAAATTCGCTGCAGCCAACGACCGGCGACGCCGCCGACGTGCTGTTTCCGGTCGATACTTTTCTCGCCCCACCGTCGATGCTACCGAATCACCAGCCATGTCTGCCAATCCCGCGAGTTTGCTGTGACGATGCCCACGTGGCACCGAATGGCCGCCCGCGCCGCCCGCGGGCGTGCTCAGCGAAAGACCGGTATCGCGGTGGCCTCGCGGCCCGAAGTTTGCGCGCTGTTCGGCCGAGCCGGTGGCGGCGCGGGAGGCGATACTTAACACAAATTTCTCCGCGCGGTCGGCCCCGCGCGAGGATCGATTCCCGGCAGTCGAGGAGCCCATGAACGAGCGCGACGAATTCCTGCGGGACCGTCTGCAGCCCGACCTGCCCGGCGTCGACGCCGGGCAGGTCGGGCTGCAGACGGTCCCGCAGGAATTCGTCGCGCTCGTTCATGGGCTCCTCGACTGCCGGGAATCGATCCTCGCGCGGGGCCGACCGCGCGGAGAAATTTGTGTTAAGTATCGCCTCCCGCGCCGCCACCGGCTCGGCCGAACAGCGCGCAAACTTCGGGCCGCGAGGCCACCGCGATACCGGTCTTTCGCTGAGCACGCCCGCGGGCGGCGCGGGCGGCCATTCGGTGCCACGTGGGCATCGTCACAGCAAACTCGCGGGATTGGCAGACATGGCTGGTGATTCGGTAGCATCGACGGTGGGGCGAGAAAAGTATCGACCGGAAACAGCACGTCGGCGGCGTCGCCGGTCGTTGGCTGCAGCGAATTTACGGCGCTGCCGGTCGGCGGCTAGACTTAACGAAGTTGGCATGTCAGGCGGGTATTGTCATATCGTTTTACGACTTGTCGAGACCGGTTCCAAGCCCCCGTTCAGCGCTGCACGGACGAATCCCTGATCGGACCAGCTCCGCTTGGGGACAGCCTATCGACAAGACCGAAGGGGCCTAAGGGGTCCGAAGCCCGCAACCCTCCGGGGTTGCGGCCCCGTCGGAGCCGCTCGTAATGGCAGCGAGAACGTTTTGGTGAAGGGTCAGGTGCATATGACGCCGAAGCGCGTCGGGTTATACAACCCCGCGTTCGAGCACGACGCGTGCGGGGTTGCCATGGTCGTCGATATGCACGGCCGGCGCAGCCGCGACATCGTCGACAAGGCGATCACCGCGCTGCTCAACCTCGAACACCGCGGCGCCCAGGGCGCCGAGCCGCGCAGCGGTGACGGCGCGGGCATCCTGATTCAGGTCCCGGACGCCTTCCTGCGCGAGGTCGTGGATTTCGAGCTCCCCCCGCCCGGCAGCTACGCCACGGGCATCGCGTTTTTGCCGCAGTCGTCCAAGGACGCCGCCGCCGCCTGCGCCGCGGTGGAGAAGATCGTCGAGGCCGAGGGCCTGCAGGTGCTGGGCTGGCGCGACGTGCCCACCGACGACTCGTCGCTGGGTGCGCTGTCGCGCGACGCGATGCCGACGTTCCGCCAGGTGTTCATCGCGGGTGCGTCCGACATGGCGCTGGAGCGCCGCGCGTACGTGGTGCGCAAGCGCGCCGAACACGAGCTCGGGACCAAGGGCCCCGGGCAGGACGGCCCGGGTCGCGAAACCGTTTATTTCCCAAGTCTTTCCGGTCAGACGTTCATCTACAAGGGCATGCTGACCACCCCGCAGCTCAAGGCGTTCTACCTTGACCTGCAAGACGATCGGCTGACCAGCGCGCTGGGCATCGTGCACTCGCGGTTCTCCACCAACACCTTCCCGTCCTGGCCGCTGGCACATCCGTTCCGGCGCATCGCCCACAACGGTGAGATCAACACCGTCACGGGCAACGAGAACTGGATGCGCGCCCGGGAGGCGTTGATCAAGACCGACGTCTTCGGCGACGACGTCGAGAAGCTGTTCCCGATCTGTACCCCCGGGGCGTCGGACACCGCCCGCTTCGACGAGGTGCTCGAACTGCTGCACCTGGGCGGCCGCAGCCTCGCCCACGCGGTTTTGATGATGATCCCGGAGGCCTGGGAGCGCCACGAGTCGATGGACCCGGCGCGGCGGGCGTTCTACCAGTACCACGCGTCGTTGATGGAGCCGTGGGACGGCCCGGCATCGATGACGTTCACCGACGGGACCATCGTGGGCGCCGTGCTGGACCGAAACGGTCTGCGCCCCTCGCGAATTTGGGTCACCGATGACGGCCTGGTGGTGATGGCCTCCGAGGCCGGGGTGCTGGACCTGGACCCGGCCAAGGTGGTCCGCAGGATGCGCCTGCAGCCGGGCCGGATGTTTTTGGTGGACACCGCGCAGGGCCGCATCGTCGACGACGAGGAGATCAAGGCCGAGCTGGCCGCCGAGCACCCCTACCAGGAGTGGCTCGACAAGGGCCTGGTTCCCCTTGACGACCTGCCGTCGGGCGAGTACGTCCGGATGCCGCACGAGCGACTCGTCAAGCGCCAGTTGATCTTTGGCTACACCTACGAGGAGCTCAACCTGTTGGTGGCGCCGATGGTCCGCTCCGGCGCCGAGCCGATCGGGTCGATGGGCACCGACACCCCGGTGGCGGTGTTGTCCCAGCGGCCCCGCATGCTCTACGACTACTTCCAGCAGCTGTTCGCCCAGGTGACCAACCCGCCGCTGGACGCCATCCGCGAGGAGGTGGTGACCAGCCTGCAGGGGACCACCGGCGGCGAGCGCGACCTGCTCAACCCGGACGAGAACTCCTGTCACCAGATCGTGTTGCAGCAGCCGATCCTGCGTAACTACGAGCTGGCCAAGCTGATCAACCTCAACCCCGACGACAAGATCGACGGGCGGCCACACGGCATGCGCTCCAAGGTGATTCGCTGCCTGTACCCCGTCGCCGACGGCGGCGCCGGGCTGGCCGCCGCAATCGAGGACGTGCGCGCGCAGGCGTCGGCGGCGATCGCCGACGGGGCCCGGGTCATCATCCTGTCCGACCGCGAATCCGACGAGCGGCTGGCCCCCATCCCGTCGCTGCTGGCGGTGGCGGCGGTGCACCACCACCTGGTGCGCGACCGCACGCGCACCCAGGTGGGCCTGGTGGTCGAGACCGGTGACGCCCGCGAGGTGCACCACATGGCGGCGCTGGTCGGCTTCGGCGCGGCGGCGATCAACCCCTATCTGGCGTTCGAGTCGATCGAGGACATGCTTGACCGCGGCTTCTTCGACGGCGGTGCAAACGGGATAGACCGCAACACGGCCTTGAACAACTACGTCAAGGCGGCCGGCAAGGGCGTGCTGAAAGTCATGTCCAAGATGGGCATTTCGACGGTCGCTTCCTACACCGGCGCCCAGCTGTTCCAGGCGGTCGGCATCTCCGAGGACGTGCTCGACGAATACTTCACCGGGCTGAGCTGCCCGACCGGCGGCATCACCCTGGACGACATCGCCGCCGACGTCGCCGCCCGCCACAAGCTGGCCTACCTCGACCGGCCGGACGAGCGCGCCCACCGCGAGCTGGAGGTGGGTGGCGAATACCAGTGGCGCCGTGAGGGCGAGTACCACCTGTTCAACCCCGAGACAGTGTTCAAGCTGCAGCACGCCACCCGCACCGGGCAGTACAAGATCTTCAAGGAATACACCCGCCTGGTCGACGACCAGAGCGAGCGGATGGCGTCGCTGCGCGGCCTGCTGAAGTTCCGCGGCGACGTGCGGCCCCCGGTGCCGCTCGACGAGGTGGAGCCGGCAAGCGAGATCGTCAAGCGCTTCTCCACCGGCGCGATGAGCTACGGCTCGATCTCGGCCGAGGCGCACGAGACGCTGGCCATCGCTATGAACCGCCTGGGCGGCCGGTCCAACAGCGGCGAGGGCGGCGAGGACGCCAAGCGTTTCGAGCGCGACCCCAACGGCGACTGGCGCCGCAGCGCGATCAAGCAGGTCGCCTCGGCCCGGTTCGGGGTCACCTCGCACTACCTGACCAACTGCTCGGACATTCAGATCAAGATGGCCCAGGGCGCCAAACCCGGTGAGGGCGGCCAGCTTCCGGGCCACAAGGTGTACCCGTGGGTGGCGGAGGTCCGCCACTCCACGCCCGGCGTCGGCCTGATTTCGCCGCCGCCGCACCACGACATCTACTCCATCGAGGACCTGGCGCAGCTGATCCACGACCTGAAGAACGCCAACCCGGCCGCGCGGGTGCACGTCAAGCTGGTCTCCGAGAACGGCGTCGGAACGGTCGCGGCGGGCGTTTCCAAGGCGCACGCCGACGTGGTGCTGATCTCGGGGCACGACGGCGGCACCGGGGCCACCCCGTTGACCTCGATGAAGCACGCCGGCGCCCCCTGGGAACTCGGCCTTGCCGAGACCCAGCAGACGTTGCTGCTCAACGGGTTACGTGACCGGATCGTGGTCCAGGTGGACGGTCAGCTCAAGACCGGCCGCGACGTGATGATCGCCGCGCTGCTGGGCGCCGAGGAATTCGGCTTCGCCACCGCGCCGCTGGTGGTCTCGGGCTGCATCATGATGCGGGTGTGCCACCTAGACACCTGCCCGGTCGGCGTCGCCACCCAGAACCCGGTGCTGCGCGCGCGGTTCACCGGCAAGCCCGAGTTCGTCGAGAACTTCTTCATGTTCATCGCCGAAGAAGTGCGGGAATACATGGCGCAGTTGGGCTTCCGCACCTTCAACGAGGCCGTCGGCCAGGTCGGCTCGCTGGACACCACGCTGGCCCGCGCGCACTGGAAGGCGCACAAGCTGGACCTGACGCCGGTGCTGCACGCGCCGGAGTCGGCCTTCATGAACCAGGACCTGTACTGCAGCTCGCGGCAGGATCACGGGCTGGACAAGGCACTCGATCAGCAGTTGATCGTGATGAGCCGCGAGGCGCTCGATTCGGGCAAGCCGGTCCGGTTCTCCACCACGATCAGCAACGTCAACCGCACCGTGGGCACCATGCTCGGCCACGAGCTGACGAAAGCCTATGGGGCCGAGGGCTTGCCGGACGGAACGATCGACATCACCTTCGACGGGTCCGCCGGCAACAGCTTCGGCGCCTTCGTGCCCAGGGGCATCACCCTGCGCGTCTACGGCGACGCCAACGACTACGTCGGCAAGGGCCTGTCTGGTGGCCGGATCGTGGTGCGGCCGTCGGACAACGCGCCGGCCGACTACGTCGCCGAGGACAACATCATCGGCGGCAACGTGATCCTGTTCGGCGCCACGAGCGGGGAGGTCTATTTGCGCGGCGTGGTCGCGGAGCGGTTCGCGGTGCGCAACTCCGGCGCCCACGCGGTGGTCGAGGGCGTCGGCGATCACGGCTGCGAATACATGACCGGAGGCAAGGTCGTCATCCTGGGCCGGACCGGTCGCAACTTCGCGGCGGGCATGTCGGGCGGCGTGGCCTACGTGTACGACCCGCGGGGCGAGTTGCCGTCAAACCTCAACGCCGAAATGGTCGAGCTGGAACCGCTGGACGAGGACGACGTGGAGTACCTGCAGGCCACCATCCAGGCGCACGTCGACGCCACCGACTCGGCTGTGGGGCAACGCATCCTGGACGACTGGTCCGGGCAGCTGCCGTGCTTCGTCAAGGTGATGCCGCGGGACTACAAGCGGGTGCTGCAGGCGATCGCCGAGGCGGAGCGGGACGGCGTGGACGTGGACCAGGCGATCATGGCGGCCGCGCATGGCTGACCCCACCGGCTTCCTGAAATACACGCATCGGGAATTGCCGCGGCGCCGGCCTGTGCCGCTGCGGCTGCGCGACTGGAACGAGGTCTACGAGGACTTCGACGACGAGACGCTGCGCCACCAGGCGGCCCGCTGCATGGACTGCGGCATTCCGTTCTGCCACAACGGATGTCCGCTGGGCAACCTGATCCCCGAATGGAACGACCTGGTGCGCCGCGGCCGCTGGCGCGACGCCATCGAGCGGCTGCACGCCACCAACAACTTTCCGGACTTCACCGGCCGGCTGTGCCCGGCGCCGTGCGAGCCGGCGTGCGTGTTGGGCATCAACCAGGATCCGGTGACGATCAAGCAGATCGAGCTGGAGATCATTGACCACGCCTTCGACGAGGGCTTCGTGGTGCCCCTGCCGCCGGACAAGCTGACCGGCAAGAAGGTCGCCGTGGTGGGTTCGGGGCCGGCCGGCCTGGCCGCCGCGCAGCAACTCACCCGCGCCGGTCACAGCGTGACCGTCTTCGAGCGCGACGACCGCATCGGCGGGCTGCTGCGCTACGGCATCCCGGAATTCAAGATGGAAAAGCGGGTTCTGGACCGCCGCCTGGAGCAGCTGCGCGCCGAGGGCACCGAGTTCCGGGTCGGGATCAACGTCGGCGTCGACATCACCGCCGACCAGCTGCGTGCGGAGTTCGACGCGGTGGTGCTGGCCGGCGGCGCCACCGCCTGGCGCGACCTGCCCGTGCCCGGCCGCGAGCTGGACGGCGTGCACCAGGCGATGGAGTTCTTGCCGTGGGCCAACCGGGTCCAGGAGGGCGACGACGTCCTCGGGCCCGACGGCGAGCCGCCGATCACCGCCAAGGGCAAGAAGGTCGTCATCATCGGCGGCGGCGACACCGGCGCGGACTGCCTGGGCACCGTGCACCGGCAGGGCGCCGTCGCGGTGCACCAGTTCGAGATCATGCCGCGGCCGCCGGACGAGCGCGCCGCGTCGACGCCGTGGCCCACCTACCCGCTGATGTACCGGGTGTCGTCGGCGCACGAAGAGGGCGGCGAGCGGGTGTTCTCGGTCAACACCGAGGAGTTCGTCGGCAAGGACGGCCACGTCACCGCCCTCAAGGCGCACGAGGTGACCATGCAGGACGGCAAGTTCGTCAAAGTCGAGGGCTCCGACTTCGAGCTCGAGGCCGATTTGGTGTTGCTGGCGATGGGATTCGTCGGCCCGGAGAAGGACGGCCTGCTGACCGACCTCGGCGTGAAGCTCACCGAGCGCGGCAACGTCGCGCGCGGCGCCGATTTCGACACCTCGGTTCCCGGCGTTTTCGTTGCCGGTGACATGGGTCGTGGCCAGTCATTGATCGTTTGGGCGATAGCTGAGGGCAGGGCCGCCGCGGCGGGCGTGGACCGCTACTTGATGGGCTCGACCGCGCTGCCGGCGCCGATCAAGCCGACGACCGTCCCCCTCCAGTAGTCACACCAGTCACACCAGAAACACGCGGAACCGATTCGGCGTTTCTGCCCATGTTTGCCAGCCCGCTGTTGTCTAATGGATTCATTGCGGGCTCGTCTCGGGGGAGTCCCATAGATCGGACCGATCGCAGGAGTGATCACTGTGCATGTCAACCCAGTACCTCGGTCGCGGATGGGGCGAATAGCCTGGTCCTGGTTTCGCCACCCGATGAAGAGCCGCGAGTTTCCCGCCAAGAACGAGCGCCTGATCACCGCCGAGGAGCTGGTGCTCTTCGGCGTGTAGTCGTCCCCGCCGGCGCAGCGCCGGCGCGCGACGGGTTTGCCGGACTTACAGCGTTGTCATCCCGACGCGGGGGTCAGCCCGCCGCGTCCCAGAGCCCCGAATCCCGGATCTTTTCCGCCATCGGCTCCAGCACCGCGGGGTCGTGCGGCGGGTTGATGTAGATGATGCCGAGGTTCAGGCCCGCGGCGGCCAGGCCGGCCGCCTCCTCGAGGACCTTCTCGTAGTTGCGGTCCTCGTTCAGGCGCAGGTGCGCCGACAGGGTGATCTCCCTCGGGTCGCGCCCGATCTTCTCGCACTCGGCGGCCAGGACGTCACGCTTGCGGGCGAACAAGTCCGGCGGTCCACCGACGAAATTCCAGTGCTGGGCGTAGCGGGCGGTGATCGGCAGCGTGCGCTTCTCCCCGTTGCCGCCGATGCAGATCGGCGGGTGCGGGCGCTGCACACCCTTGGGCTCGTTGCGCGCGCCCTTGAGCTGGTAGTACTTGCCGGCGAAGTCCGTGGTCTCCTGGCTGAGCAGGCTGGTCAGCACCTCGCAGGCCTCCTCGAACCGGTCGAAGCGCTCCCTGATGGTGCCCAGCTCGATGCCGTACGCGCCCGACTCCTCCTCGTTCCACCCGGCGCCGATGCCCAGCTCCAGGCGTCCGTTGGAGATGATGTCGAGCGCGGCGGCCATGTTGGCCAGCACGGCGGGGTGGCGGTAATGGATGCCGGTGACCAGGGTGCCCAGCCGCAGCCGCTCGGTGGCCTGCGCCAGCGCGGTCAGCGTCGTCCAGCCCTCCAGGCAGGGGCCGGCGCTGTCGGAGAAGATCGGATAGAAGTGGTCGAACGTCCACCCGGACTCGTAGACCTCGATGCCGTCGGCGGCCCGCCAGACGGCCAGCATGTCGGCCCAGGTGGTGTTTTGGGGTGAGGTTTTGAACGCGAATCGCATGCCACCGACGTTAGTCGGTCTTTATGAAGGGCAACTAAACTGAGCCGGTCGGTGAGCCCTCGTCGCCGGCCGGCCGGATGACCGGGCCGGGCACACTGGAGTCATGGATCCGGTATCGGCCCTGCGCGAGATCGCCTACTACAAGGACCGCAGCCGCCACGACCCCCGGCGGGTGATGGCCTACCGCAACGCCGCCGACATCATCGAGGGGCTCGACGACGCCACGCGGGAGCGGCACGGCCAGGCCAACAGCTGGCAGACGATCCCGGGCATCGGGCCCAAGACCGCCAAGGTGATCGACCAGGCCTGGTCTGGCCGCGAACCCGACATGCTCGTCGAATTGCGCGCCGCCGCAGCATATCTCGGTGGCGGTGACATCCGATCGGCGCTGCGCGGCGATCTACACCTGCACTCGAACTGGTCGGACGGGTCGGCGCCGATCGACGAGATGATGGCGACCGCCTCCGCGCTGGGCCACGAATACTGCGCGCTGACCGACCATTCGCCGCGCCTGACGATCGCCAAGGGGCTGTCTCCGGAGCGGTTGCGCAAGCAACTCGACGTCATCGAGGGGTTGCGCGAGCAGTTCGCGCCGATGCGCATCCTGACCGGCATCGAGGTGGACATCCTCGAGGACGGCGGCCTGGACCAGGAGCCCGAGCTGCTCGAGCGTCTCGACGTCGTGGTGGCCAGCGTGCATTCGAAGCTGTCGATGGATTCCGCGGGAATGACGCGGCGCATGGTCCGCGCCGTGTCCAACCCGCACACCGACGTGCTGGGCCACTGCACCGGGCGGCTGGTCTCCGGCGGCCGCGGCATCCGGCCCGAATCGCAGTTCGACGCCGAGGCGGTGTTCACCGCCTGCCGCGACCATGGGACGGCGGTGGAGATCAACTCCCGCCCGGAGCGCCGCGACCCGCCGATGCGCCTGCTCAAGCTCGCGCTGGAGATCGGCTGCGTGTTCAGCATCGACACCGACGCGCACGCGCCCGGGCAGCTGGACTTTTTGGGCTACGGCGCCCAGCGCGCGCTGGACGCCGGCGTGCCCGCGGACCGGATCGTCAACACGTGGCCGGCCGATACGTTGCTGGAGTGGGCCGGGTCGGCCTAGTGAGGGCCGGCATCGCCTGGGCCTCAGCCGCGAACGCCATGACGGCCTGAATCCACACCTCTTCGGCCCCGGCCGGCGCCAACGCGGTCAACGACGGCAACGCCGCCGCGCCGGAACCGAGGGCGCGATCGACATCGATTCCCTCCGCAGAGCGCTCCTCTCAGCCGCGCCGGCTCGAGCACGATTCTGAAGGCCGGTTGGGTGCCTCCGGTGCACTCTCGTGCCGAGAGCGCCGGGAAACTCAGTCCGGCAGGTGCGGCATCTCGAGGCCCGCGTCGCGGCCGACCAGCACCGCGGGCGTCAGCGCCGACTTGCCGTAGCGGTGGCGCACCCGGTCGATCGCGGCGTCAAGGTCGTCGGCGGCGAGCTCGCTTCGGGCCGCGCCCAACGGCAGCATCAGCTGCTGCGCGCCGCCGCGGTCGATGCCCGAGACCGCGAAGCCGATCAGCGTCAGCCCCCGCTCCGCGATCAGCGGCTGCGCCGACGCGACCAGCCCCCGGGCCGCGGCCAGGATGGGCCGGGTCGCCGAGGTGGCCCACGGCAGCGTGTGGGAGCGGGTCGCCCGGCCGAAGTCGTCGAACCGCAGCCGCAGCACCACGGTGCGTCCGGTGCGCCCGGCGGTGCGCATCCGCGACGTGATCCGGTCGATCAGGGTGACCACCACCGCGTCGACCTCGGCGGCCGACATGCGGTTGCCGGCGCGGCCCAGCGCGCGCTGCGCGCCGACCGATCGGCGGCGCACGCCGGTGGTCACCCGGCGGCGGTCGACGTTGCGCGACAGCGCATACAGTTGGCGGCCCATCGCGCCGCCCACCAGCGCGGCCAGCGTGGACTCGCCGAGGTCGGCGACGTCGGCGACGGTCGCGATGCCGTGGGCGCGCAGCTTTTCGGCGGTCACCGCGCCCACGCCCCACAGCCGCCGCACCGGCAGCGGGCGCAGGAAGGCCAGCTCCCGGTCGGGCGGCACCAGCAGCAGCCCGTCGGGCTTGGCTTCCTGGCTGGCGACCTTGGCGAGAAACTTGGTCCGGGCCACCCCGACGGTGATCGGCAGGCCGACGCGCTCGCGGACGTCGGCGCGCAGCCGCTCGGCGATCCGCACCGGCGTGCCGGAGACCCGGCCGAGCCCGCCGACGTCCAAAAACGCCTCGTCGACGGAAAGCGGCTCGACGAGCGGCGTGCAGTCGCGGAACACCTCGAACACCGCGTCGCTGGCGCGCGTGTAGGCGCTCATCCGGGGCGGGACCACGACGGCGTGGGGGCACAGCCGCAGGGCCTGCGCCCCGCCCATGGCCGTGCGCACGCCGTACGCCTTGGCCTCGTAACTGGCCGCCAGCACCACGCCGCCCCCGACGATCACCGGCCGGCCGCGCAGCGTCGGATCGTCGCGCTGCTCGACGGACGCGTAGAAGGAGTCGAGGTCGGCGTGCAGAATGGAGGCGTCGCACCGCACGAACATATGTTCGCACCGGGCCCCGACGATATCGAGAGGCGGCTTAGCCGGCCTCGCCGTAGATGCTGCTGACCCAGATGTGGGTGAGGGTGTCGACGACCCGGTCCTGGTCGACCGCCGGGGTCTCGGCGGACAAAGCGGCCATCATGGTGCGCTCGTTCATCTGGTTCAGCGAGGTCGCCAGGTCGGCGGCCGGGATGGTCTCGGGCGCGGCGCCGCGGGCCCGTTCCGCGGTGATCATGGCCGCCGTCTGGTCGATCCATTTCTGCATGTAGCCCGACCACACCGCCCGCAGCTCCGAACTGGAGGCCAGCGCCTCCGTCGCGGCCCGCGCCAGGGCGCGGTTCGAGGCGAAGGCCGTGTAGAACGCCTTGATGCCGTTGCGCCAAACCCGGCGCGGGTCGGCGGGCAGCCGCTGGATGGCGCCGTCGAACTCGGAGTCGGCGCGCGCGATCACCGGCTCCAGCAGCGAGAGGACCACCGCCTCCTTGGACTTGAAATAGAAGTAGAACGTCGGCCGCGACAGGCCGGCGCCCTTGGCCAGGTCGTCGACCGAGATGGCGGCGAAGCCGCGCTCCTCGAGGAGGCGCTCGGCGGTCGCCAGGATCGCCTGCTCGCGGTCGTCGCCCGACGGGCGGATGGCGCGACGGCCGCGCAGGGCGCGGGTCTGGCCGGCGGTGGTCACGGCCGCCACTTTACACGTGGTCGAGAATTTCGACAGGCCGTTGACTGACTCGACACCGCGTTGATAACGTGGCCCGCATGACTGAGCATCTCGACGTCCTCATCGTGGGCGCCGGCATCTCCGGCGTGAGCGCGGCCTGGCACCTGCAAAACCGCTGCCCGACCAAGAGCTACACAATCCTCGAACGCCGCGCCGACCTGGGCGGCACCTGGGACCTGTTCAAGTACCCGGGCATCCGTTCCGACTCGGACATGTTCACCCTCGGGTTCCGGTTCAAGCCGTGGCACTCGGCCAAGTCGATCGCCGACGGCGAATCGATCAAAAACTACATCCGGGAAACCGCGGTCGAGAACGGGATCGACCGGCACATCCGCTACCGCCACCGCGTGCTGGCCGCCGACTGGTCCGACGCCGACAACCGCTGGACCGTGACGGTGGAGCACGACGGCCAGCGGAGCGAGATCACCTGCTCGTTCCTGTTCGCCTGCACCGGTTACTACAACTACGACGAGGGCTATTCGCCCACCTTCGCGGGAGCGAAAGACTTCGAGGGCACGATCGTGCACCCGCAGCACTGGCCGGAGGACCTGGACTACGCCGGCAAGAAGATCATCGTCATCGGGTCCGGCGCCACCGCGATCACCCTGATCCCGGCGCTGGTGAACTCCGGTTCCGGGCATGTGACGATGCTGCAGCGCTCGCCGACCTACATCGGCTCGCTGCCCTCGGTCGACCCGTTCGCCGTTCGGGCCAACCGGCTGTTGCCGGACCGCCTAGCCCACATCGCGAATCGCTGGAAAGCGATCGCGTTCAGCACTTTCCAGTACCAGCTGTCGCGGAAGCGGCCCGCCTACATGCGCAAGACGCTGATGACGATGGCCCAGCGGCGCCTGCCCAAGGGCTACGACGTCGAGAAGCACTTCGGGCCGCGCTACAACGTGTGGGACCAGCGGCTGTGCCTGGCGCCCGACGGCGATTTCTTCAGGGCCATCCGGCACGGCAAGGCCGACGTCGTCACCGACACCATCGACCGGTTCACCAAGACCGGGATCCGGCTCACCTCCGGTGAGGAGTTGCAGGCCGACATCATCGTCACCGCAACGGGTTTGAACATGCAGTTGCTCGGTGGCGTGCAGCCGACCAGGAACGGTCAGCCCTTCGACCTGACCACGCTGATGACCTACAAGGGCTGCATGTTCTCCGACGTTCCGAACTTCGCGATCACCTTCGGTTACACGAACGCGTCCTGGACGCTGAAGGCCGACCTGGTGTCCGAGTTCGTCTGCCGGCTGCTGAACTACATGGACGCCAAGGGTTTCGACACCGTGGAGCCGCAGCACCCCGGCAACGACGTCGACGTGCTGCCGTTCATGGACTTCAACCCCGGGTATTTCCAGCGTGCGATGCACCTGCTGCCCAAGTCGGGATCGCGGGCGCCGTGGCGGCTCAAACAGAACTACTTCTTCGACATGCGGACGATCCGGCACGGCAAGATCGACGACGAGGGCCTGCGGTTTGCGAAGAAACCTGCGCCGGTTGCTGTTTGACCGTCAGACGACAACGATGCCGTCGTCGTCGCTGTAGGCGATTTCCCCGGGCACGAACGTCACCCCGCCCAGGGTGACCTCGACGTCGCGTTCCCCGTCCCCGGTCTTGCTGCTTTTGCGGGGGTTGGTGCCCAGCGCCTTGATGCCGATGTCGATGCCGCGCAGCGCGGCGGCGTCGCGCACCGCGCCGTTGACCACCAGCCCCGCCCAGCCGTTGGACCGCGCCAGTTCGGCGATGACGTCGCCGACCAGCGCGGTGTGCAGCGAGCCGGCGCCGTCGATCACCAGCACACCGCCGTTCCCCGGGCTGGAAAGCACCGACTTCAGCAGCGCGTTGTCCTCGAAGCAGCGCACCGTGCTGATCGGCCCGGCGAATTCGGAGCGGCCGCCGAACTGGCGGAACTGCAGGTCGCAGCTGCGGACGTCGGGCCCGATGTCGTCGACGAGGTCGGCGGTGGGCTTGAAGGAGACGGACACGTCAGCGGCGCCGCAGCTGACGGATCAGCAGGACGGCCAGCAGGCTGACCGCCAGCGCGACCGCCCACGGCGTGGGGAACACGCTTTCTTCGCGCGCCGGCACGGCCGGTGAGACCGGGTTCGGGGCGGCCTCCACGGTCGACTTGGCTTGGGCCGCGGCGTCTTTGGCGGCGGCCGCGAGCTGGCCGTTGGTTTCGATTCGTTGCTGCGCGTCCCGGGCCGGTTCGGGGCCGGCGGCCGGTGCCTTTTTGGCGGGAGCCTTTTTCGCCGGTGCCTTCTTGGCGGGAGTTTTCCTCGCGACGGCCTTTTTGGCGGGCGCTTTCTTCGCAGGGGCTTTCTTGGCGGCCTTGGCGGGCGGCTTCTTCTCCGGCGGGGTCGCTGCGCCCTCGGGTTCGCCGTTGGGTTGGTCCTGCGGGTCTGCCATGCGGCCGCTCCTTTGCAGCTTTCTGAAGTGATTGCGGGCACCGGGTTGCTCGGTCCCATCATGCCAGGGGGGCTTGCGGCGCCTTGGCCAGCAGGGTCGTCAGCGCCGGCGGCGCGCCGCCCACGCCCCGGCGGCCGCGACGAGCGCCAGCGTCGCCACCGCGAACGGCCACACCGGCGGGTGGCCGCCCGGCCGGGCGCCGGTGGCGGCGGGCCCCGGCGTGCCGGTGCCGGGCACCGTGAGGCGAAACGACCAGGACCCCGACACCACGTGCCCGTCCGCCGACGTCACCCGGTAGTTGACCGTGTAGGTGCCGGCCGGCCCGAGGGGCCGCAGGCCTACACCGACGACCGCGCCCTGCACGGTCGGGTCCCCCGTCGACCACACGTTCCCGTCGGGACCGACCACCGTCATGGCGGCGAACGTGGTCTGCAATCGCTCGTTGAAGGTCGCGCTGACCCGCTGGGGCCCGGTCGCGACGGTGGCGTTGTCGGCGGGCTCGGCCGACACCCGCGCGGCGTGGGCCGACGCCACCGGGGCGGTCAGGGCGGCGGTCAGCATCACGGCGGCCAGCAGCAGCCCCGCGCAGCCGGCGAGGGCCTCTCGTCTCATGACCGTCGGCGGACCAGCGCGAGCGCGAGGCCGGCGGCGGCCACCGCCAGGGCCACCCCGGCCAGGGCGCGGGCGGTCGTGTCGGGCGATTCCGACCGCGGGGGAGCGCCGTGCACGTGCGACGCCGGCGATCTTCCGCCGAGCGTCAGCATGGGCGCCGGGTGCTCGGGCTCGCCGCCGCCCGGCTGCGGCGGCTGGTCCCAGTTGACGACGGTGCCGTCGGAATAGGTCTGCGCCGCGGGGAAGCTGACGGTCTCGGCGTCGGGCAACTGGACCGCGATGCGGAACAGCGCGAATTGGTCCACGCCGATGCCGGCGTTGGGCGCGGCCGTCCAGGTCACCGAGCGGACGGAGCCCGACGCCGCGTCGCGGTCCAGCCTGGCCGTCCATCCCGGCATGGCCTCGGTGCTGGCCGAGGCCACGTTGGGCAGCGTGACGGTCAGCGCGGTGGTCGCCGCGCCCTTGTCCGACTCGTTGGGCACCTGGAAGGTGACGGTCGCCCTAGCGCCGCGGACTGGGTTGTCCGCGCTGGCATGGACGTGCGCCCACGCGGCGGGGCAAGCCGCGGCCGAGCCGACGTAGAGCGCGGCGGCCGCGACGACCGGCGTTAGGACGCGAACAATCCGCTGGTGCTGCGATGACACGGGATCTCCCGGCGGCGCGGTCAGGCCAGCCCGAGGCGGGCCATCAGGTCCGCCTCGATGCCGTCGAGCTGCGACGAGATCGCTGCGTGGGCCGCCCGGCGCCGCGCCGCCGGCATGTTCTCGGCGGCGGTGACGGCCGCGGAAAGGTCGGTGAGCCGCTCGGTGATGGCGGCGACGAACTGCCGGGTCTCGGCGTCCTTGGGCTTCTTCTCCTGCACCAGGCGCAACGACTTCTCCGACCCGGCGATGCGGGCCGACAGCTCGGCGCCATGCCCGGAGAACTGGCCGATCTGGGCCAGCGGGATCCCGAGCCGATCGGCGCGGCGCTGGTCGATGATCGAGCGGCCGGCCATGGCTGCCCGATAGACCAACGGCGTCAGGATCGGGGCCAGCAGCCGGGCCACCGTCAGCACCCGGCGGATCCGGGTCGGCGACAGCAGCCGGCCTTCCCGGGCGGCCTTGAGCTCGGCCTCGGCGACCTTCAGCGCGGTGCGGTCGCTGTCCCGCTGCGACTTGATCTGCGCCCGCAGCGCCTTTTCCGCGGCGCGCCGTTCGGCCTTGAGCCGGCGGGTCTCGTTCTTGGCGGCCAGCTTGGCCTCGAGTTTGGCGCGGGCCTTGATCGCGCGGGCTTCGGCGCGACGCGTCGCGCGGCTCTTTCGCTTGCCAAACAGGGCCATTCCCGGCCGCCTCCCGGTGATCTCGCTGGCTAACGGTGTCTATCGCTCGTGCACGATTCGAAAGCCAACCCTAATCGGAAGGGGCCGGGCCCAGCTTTCCAGGTCGAGATGTGCTACGGGCTATGCGGTGGCGCGCTCGGCGCGCCGCAGCTCGTCGACGCGCTCCGCGATCTCCTGCCGGGCCTCCGCAGACAACTCGGCCGCGCCCAGCGCGATGCGGCGCACGCCGTCGTCGCGCATCGTGGCCAGCCAGGACAACTCCTTGTCGAGCTTCTCGTAGTACTCGTCATCGGTGAAGTAGGCCGGCTTGATGCGGAAGAAGTTGGCCAGGGCGGCCATGGTCGCCGCTGACGGGTTGGTGCGGTTGCCCGAACGTAGCTGGGACAGGTAGGGAGCCGACATCGTGATGCCCTCCGCCTTGAGCGCTGCGATCACCTCCGCCGAGGTGTGCGGCCCGCGTCCGGGTGGATACACCGTCTCGAACAAGCGATTCAGGCGGGCGGCGAACGTCGTGCTCATCGATAAGACCTCCACTGGGCTGTAGAAGTGAACTATTACCTAAGTGTATTTGCTGATCATGGTAGCGAGGGATTGGGCCCGCAACCAGGTGCAAACCCCTGGGCGGTCGACACCTCCATTGCTGACGCTTGCCAAACCCCCACTTGACGAGCGTCTAACCAATTCGCTGAGGTGTCCACTAACTCGGCGAACTTCACAGGTTATCCGCAGAATTCGGCGTCGGCGCGATGGTGGCGGGCCGCCGCGCCGGCGCCCGGTCCGGCGGTGCGAGCGAGGATGCCGGGCAGTCGCACCGCAATCGGCAGGCGACGCGGAGCTCGCGGCGACATCATTTGCTGTCAAGTAGGGAACACGCGTACAAAACGGGCCGAGGGTGCACATAATCGCCCGCGGCGATACCTCCGGGGCGGATGCGGGGCACGGCGGTGCGAGGGGAAGGTGGCGCGACGGCGCCTTAGTTGACGTCCGGTGGCCTCCCGGCGATCGCGGCTTCTTTCCTGCGCCGTCGAGCGGTTTGCGCGGCCGCCGCGGCCGCGGCGATCAACGCCACCGCCGCGGTCACGGTGATGGCGACCGAGCGCAGCCCCAGCGCGCTGTCGAACAACATCCACAGGCCGAAGATCAAAAACAGCAGGCTTGCCAGGACGTGCAACAGCCTGGCGGGCAGGCGCTGGTGCAAAAGCGTCCCCGCGCCGATCGCCAAGCCGTCGGCCAACACCATGCCGAGGGTCGAGCCGATCCACACGCCGGTCCAGTCGTGGTTGCTCGCAAGGGTGACCGTGGCCAGCGACGTCTTGTCGCTCATCTCGGCCAGGACGAACGACGACACCACCGTGAGCAACGCGAAGCGGGGTTCGCGGACGGTCGCGACGGCCTGGCCGTCGCCGGCGCCTTCGCGCCACGCCCACACCGCGAAGAGCAGGAAGGCGACCGCCGACGCGAAAGCGATCGGCCGGGCCGGCAGCGTGGCGCCCAGGAAGTGGCCGATCGACACCGAGACGCCGTGCACCAGGCACGCCGCGATCGCCACACCCGCCAGCACCACCCACCATCGGTAGCGCAGCGCAAAGGTCATGGTGATGAGCTGGGAGCGGTCGCCGAGTTCGGCGAGGAAGACCACACCGAGCGTGACCAAAGTGGCGGCGAGCATGGGAGGCGACCTTTCGACACGTCGTCGGCGCCGGAAGGGCCACCGAACATCGGTCGAAGGTCTCGCCCACCGGTCCGCCGGGACCGGTTCGTCGGCCGGGCTGTGCGCCAGTATGTCGACACGACGATTCGGGGCTACTCCCCTTCGCTGACGGTGTTCAGGCTAGCGGGCCGATTTGGCGAACGCCAGGGAGGCGGGGAAGTTCGGAGACCCGTAATTTGTGATTCGGGGGCCGATTCAGCGCATCCGAATTCCGTTACGCCGCAAGCAGCATCGCCAAGATGGCCGTGTCGGGATGGCTGATCGGATCGACGCCGACGCGGCTCACCATCGACGTGATGGTTCCGTCGGCCTCGGCTTCCACCCAGGCCGCGCGATGTTCCAATCCCAGGTACGGCAACCCCGGCAGCAGCACGCACCCCGACGCGGCCCCGCTGCATTCCGGCAGCGACGGCGTCGTCTCCGACGGCGGGTGCAGCATCAGCAGCGCCGGCGGCTGATGCTCGGCGAAATGCCCGGGCTGGATGGCGGTTTCACCGAAGACGGTGCCCTCGGCCAACACCAGGCCGACGGTGCCCGGCTCGGGTTCGTCGGGCAACTCCTCGCGAGCCCCGAACACCGTTGTGGTGGAAAGCAATCCGGGCAGCGACGCGACCCTGACGGCCACCATCAGCAGCTGGGCCCATTCCTTGGTCGAATCGGGCCAACGCCCGGAGATCACGAACCCTTTCAGCGCGCCACGGGCGTGGAACGGCGAAACCCCTATAGGACGGTCTGAACCGGTCTCCATCTCGGCCTCCCGCGTGACTTCTCCGTCCGAATAACCACACTGGTAGCTCGAATAACCCAGCATGCCTGCGGCTTCGGCGCGGTGCAACTCGACACGGCAGGTAATACCCGCTCATCGAAAACCTCGAACGTGCCGGGGAAAGGCAAGGGCGCCACGCGATCCGCGCGGCGCCCCGGCCTCCACCACACTGGCCTCAGCCGAAAATCAGGCCCTGGGTCTTGGAGGTCGCGGCCGCGTACCGCGCCTGCACGTCGGCCCAGTTGACCACGTTCCAGAACGCCTTGACGTAGTCGGCCTTGACGTTCTTGTACTGCAGGTAGAAGGCGTGCTCCCACATGTCGACCTGCAGCAGCGGAATGATCCCGAGCGGGACGTTGGCCTGCTGGTCGTAGAGCTGGAAGGTCAGCAGCTTGCTGCCCAGGGTGTCGTAGCCGAGCACCGCCCAGCCCGATCCCTGCAAGCCGTTGGCGGCCGCGCTGAACTGAGCGCGGAACTTGTCGAACGACCCGAACGCGTCGTCGATGGCGGCGGCGAGGTCGCCGGTCGGCTTGTCGCCGCCGTCCGGCGAAAGGTTCTTCCACCAGATCGAGTGGTTGACGTGGCCACCGAGATGGAACGCGAGGTTCTTCTCGTTCAACAGGATCGCCGAGTGGTCGTCGTTGGCACGCGCCTCTTCGAGTTTGGCCAGGGCGTCGTTGACACCCTTGACGTAGGCGGCGTGGTGCTTGCTGTGGTGGATTTCGTTGATCTGACCGGAGATGTGCGGTTCCAGCGCTGCGTAGTCCCAGTCCAAGTCGGGCAGGGTGTATTCAGCCACGGCATTCCTTTCTTCGATTGTGATCGTGCTTGACGCGCAGTCGCGCGGGGTCGGCCACGCGGCGGCCTGGGCCCCGAGCTTCACCAGTCAACCCTGCTCCATGACCGCGCGTGCCGCAAGGACGACCGCAACGGGGCGGGGCCCGGGTTACCCGCTCGGGCGCGATTTAAGACAAGACGATGACGGCCAGAACCGCGAGCAACGCCAGCGCGATCAGAGCGGCACGCAGGGCGGCGATGCTGTAACTATGGTTCCACGCAGGCGAGCCAGAGTATGAGTTCGACGGGGCCGGGGAACCGGGACCGAACGAATGCGTCGCCATTAAGCGCCTTTCGCCTGCACGTTCACCTCGAGTGAGGTGAGTCACAACCATTTTTCGTGACGGTGATCATAACCGCTAGCAGTGGGGTTGAAAAACGCCCTGCGTAACGGCGGTGCGCCTGTGTTGCTCGACGGCGGGCGCGGCGCGCGGAGACAGCCGCCGCCGGGCCGGTCCCGCCGGGCGCCGCCGTGGCGATGCTTAGCAAGACAATGCATTTCGCTCGGGTCGCGCCTGGGCCTGTTTATGGCACAGCTGTACCAGCCGGGTGTTATCCACAGTGGCGAAGCCGGGCACGCGGCGGGGGCTGTGCCGATGCCGCGAACACCCATGCACCAATTGTGGATAAACCTGTGGAAACTGTGGATAGGGTGGGCGGCTTTCGGTGTTGCCGATCGGCGCGGTGGGTGCCGAGCAACCGCGCGCCTGCGCGGCCGGGCCGCATCCGCGGCCGGCGTGGGCGGCGGCGTTAGTCTGGTCCGGTGATCCAGGTGTGCTCCCAGTGCGGCACGCGGTGGAACGTGCGCGAGCGGCGGCGCGAGTGGTGCCCCCGCTGCCGGGGCGCGCTCATGGCGCCCCTGCCGGACGCGCCGCCGGCCGACCCGCGGTGGGGCGCGCAGGCCGGGCCGACGGCCCCCGTTCCCGCGGCGACCGCCTGGCAGCGCACCCCGCGCCTGCCGGCGGGCTTCCGCTGGATCGCGGTGCGCCCGGGCTCCGCGCCGCCGCCGCGGCACGGGCGGCGGCCCCTGGGCCCCACCCCGCGCTACACGGTGATCCCGCGCTGGGGGTTGGCCGACCGCGTCGACCAGGCGCCGGCGACGGTCGAAAAGCCAACGCGGACAGCACCATCGGCGCCCGTCGTGCGAACCGGGCTGTTCTTGAGCGTGCTGGTGCTCAGCATCACCGCCCTGGTCTACGTCGTGCGGTATGTGCTGCTTGTGGTCAACCGGAACACCCTGCTGAATTCGATCGTCGCGTTCGCCGCGGACTGGCTGGGCGTGCTGGCCAGCCTGGGCGCGATCGCGGCGGTGATCGTCTCCGGTGTGCTGCTGATCCGCTGGCTGATCGCGCGGCGGGCCGCCGTGTTCGCCCATCACGGCCTGCCCGAGCCGCGCTCCGTTCGGGCGCTGTGGGCGGGCTGCGCCGTTCCGCTCGCCAATCTGCTGTGGGCGCCGGTGTTCGTCATCGAGCTGGCCATCGTCGAGGAGCACTACGCCCGGCTGCGCAGGCCGATCGTCGAGTGGTGGGTGGCGTGGGTGCTCAGCTACCTGGTGTCGGCCTTCGCGATCGCGACCAGCTTTGCCCCCGACGCCCAGGGCATCGCCAACAACACGGTGCTGATGGTGTTCGCCTACCTGCTCGCGGCCGTCACGCTGGCCGCCGCGGGCCGGGTATTCGAGGGGTTCGAGCGCAAACCCGTCGAGCGGCCCGCGCACCGATGGGTCGTCGTCCCCACGGAGGGCCCGCCGCGGCCCGCCGCGCCGGCATCGGGTGGCCCGGTTGAGTTGGAGGGGCAGGAACCGGCAGCATAGGGGTATGACCTGGGCCGACGAGGTGCTCGCCGGGCATCCGTATGTCGTCGCTCACCGGGGCGCCTCGGCCGCTCGGCCCGAACACACCCTGGCCGCTTACGATCTCGCGCTCCAGCAGGGCGCCGACGGCGTGGAATGCGATGTGCGGTTGACCCGCGACGGCCACCTGGTGTGCGTGCATGACCGCCGCCTGGACCGGACGTCGACGGGAGCCGGTCTGGTCAGCACTATGACCCTGGCGCAACTCCGCAAGCTCGAGTACGGCGCGTGGCACGACAGCTGGCGGGAGGACGGGGCGCACGGTGACACCAGCCTGCTGACGCTCGACGCCCTCGTGTCGCTCGTTTTGGACTGGCGCCGGCCGGTGAAGATCTTCATCGAGACCAAGCACCCGGTCCGCTACGGCTCGCTGGTGGAAAGCAAACTCCTCGCGGCGCTGCACCGCTTCGGCATCGCCGCGCCGCCCTCGGCCGACCGGTCGCGCGCGGTGGTGATGTCGTTTTCGGCGGCCGCCGTCTGGAGGATTCGCCGCGCCGCGCCGATGCTGCCGACCGTGCTGCTCGGCAGGACCGCTCGCTACCTGACCAGCACCGCGGCCACGGCGGTCGGCGCGACCGCGGTGGGACCGTCATTGCCGACGTTGAAGGACTACCCGCAGCTCGTGGACCGCGCCGTGGCCCAGGGGCGGGCGGTGTACTGCTGGAACGTCGACGAGTACGAGGACATCGACTTCTGCCGCGACGTCGGGGTGGCCTGGCTCGCCACCCACCACCCGGGCCGCACCAAGGCGTGGCTGCAGCACCGAAGCACCGGCAACGGCGCCCACTAGGTGTACCCGGCCATAACGTTGGTTACAGGCGGCTGATGGGTGGTAGGCCGCTGAGTGCGCTGTGGCGGCGTTGAGTGT
>NZ_LQPJ01000003.1 GCF_002101785.1 Mycobacterium palustre | reverse complement strand
GGCCACGGAGGCTCTGCGGGAGGACCGCCGGGCGGAAAGCCACCGCATGGTGGCGCTCCGCGTGGGGCCGGTGGCGGTGCTCCACCGCGTGGGGACGATCCGTCCGAACGACCAGGCGATGGCACGCCCCTGAATCCTGGTCGCGGTGGTTCTGGCGAGTCCTCGAAACCGAGTGACCGCTCACCGGACGACCAGCAAAGCCATCAGCCCGATGGCGTCAGCGGCGGGGAGACGCATGGCGACGATGTCGTAGAGCCGTACCCCCTCCCAGCGCCCGAACTTGTTACGCCCCCTCGAGACGGCGCCTTTTTTTGGTCCGGACGAACGTCCGAAGGTCTCGGAATTGGGCCTACGTCAGCGGGGGGCAATGGCGCGGCGGATCTATACGCAGCGTCGCACAATGGAACAACGTTGGAAGGGTTGCTGGAGCGAAATGGTGTGAAACCGCCAAAGTGGAGCTTCGATGACCCCGCGGCAGAACAATGGTGGTCGCAAGTTTCAGGAATGTACGCTGAGAATACCCAAGGTGAGGTTCACGCAGTTATTGGCTCAAATCTTCGTCCGGGCAATGTATGGGAGACAATCGAGCTTAAAAGACTTATAGAAAATCCGAATGTCACTAAGATCGTGATTATTGATCCCGAGACAGGTGGCGAAACGACGATCTTCGAGCGCTAAGGAGCAAAGTTATGGAGCCGGACACCCTCAACGCCGCAGTAGTATTAGCCATTAAAGACACCGCTGTTCCACATATCGATATGCAAAAATTGTCGGAAGTTTTCGGAGCTGAGAAGGCCGGGGTATTAAGCTCACGGATTTCTGGGCTGATACGTGAGGCTGTCAACATGCCGATAGAGTGGGGGAACATGACGCTGAAGGAAGGAGTCGAGGATATCTTGCTTCGATTTCACGAAAAGCATCCAGAGCTTTCACCTGAAGCGCTACATGAAATTGGCCGATGCGTCGGTTGGAACCTTCGTTAGCTGAGAACGGGTTTACTGGCCGTGGAGCTGCACATGTCGATGCGTATCGCAAATATCGGTTCTCGTGAAACCCAAAAGCTTTCCGCGAGTATCGATGAGTTTTCGACGAGATTGTTTTAAGAAAGCGGTATTCGGACACGTGTTGGAAAAGTATCGAGTCCTTGGCGGGAGCAACTTTTGAATGAATTTGAGTTCAGACGAACCGATCAGTCGAATAGTTGCTCTTTCTGATGAAGAACTCGAAACTATGCTGATGGATGGGATTGTAGCGACGGCATGAGCATTACGAACGATTTTCGATCTTCTCGCCGCGCCACGCGCGAGAAGCTCGAGGTTAATCGGTGACCGCGTATAAAGGTGGCGTATGTGCTTGAGCGACAAATTCGTGTCAATTGACGAAAGGTATTCGTTCGGCATCGAATCGAAGCCCGGCCGCTGCTATGTGTCGATTCCCGTAAGAGATGGTATCGTCGAATACGAAGAATGTTACGAGATCACCGAAGACGAAAATACCAAGTTGCTACATGACGAGGCGGCAGCAGTGGCTTTCGTCGAAGCTTGTCGCAGGCGAGAGCATGACGACCTGCTCGTGCAAAGACCAGGAAGTGAGGGCGGAACTCCCGTGTAGCAAGCCACATTATAGATAGCCACCACTTTCGCACCAAAGAGTTGCGCTATATCCAGAGGGAAAGGAAAGAGGACTCCTGACGTGCCCAAGGAGATTGCTGGCAAAATCTTTTTGAACGCTGAAGAGGCGGACGTCATGCCGCCGTCGGGGGCAAAGATTGCCCGCGCGCGGAAAGCTCTGGATGAGTTTCAGAAAAAGGTAGATGCCGTGGCCGAAGAAGATCGGCCCACGGAGATCTCGCCAAAGTTTTGGGATGATGTATCTGGCACTGAGCATGACCCTCAGCGGAGGAGTAGCAGGCCGGGGTAAGATACTCTTACGCCGATAAATATAGGAGCGAACTAGTGGCGGAGCGCATTGCAGGTAAGATCTTTTCTACACCGGAAGAGGCTGGCGTTACTCCACCGACCGGAGAAGAGTTAGCGGCCGCTCGAAAAGCGTTTGACGAATTTCAGCAAGAGATAAATGCCGTGGCTCCGGAAGACCGCGTCAAAGAAGTGTCCCCGAAGTTTTGGGACGACACCTCAGGCACCGAGTACGAAGACTGGGACCAATGCCGTTAGGCGGCGACCAGATCGGCGTTGGCCTGAACCGACCGGGAAGATCTACTCGCCCCGATCAAGCAAATCCGACGACCCGAGCACCCGCTCCACCTGCACCTCGATGACCACCCGTCGCGGGTTGGGCCGGGGAGTCCGATACCGCTGGGCGTAGCGCAGCTCGGCATCCCTGACGGCGTCGGCGTCACAGTTCACCTTCGAGCGGCCCTCCAGCGACAGCCACCGTGCGCCGTCGACCTGGCTGAGCACGGCCACCCCGGCGCGGTCGGCGTTCACGGCCTTCTGCGACCCGCCGGTGGTGATGACCCGCGCGATGTGGGTCTTGGGATCGAACGTGAAGCCCACGGCCACCACATGTGGGGAGTTGTCGGCCCGCAGCGTGGTCAGCATCGCCAAATGCCGTTCCGACAGGAATGCCAACGCATCGTCGGTGAGCCGGGTAGTGGTATTCGCCATCACCGCCCACGCTAGCGCAGGTCATAATCGCAGCCGTGGACGACACGGGCGCCGGTCCGGTGCTAATCCTGGGCGGCCGCAGCGAAATCGGCATCGAACTGGCGCGGCGGCTGGCCCCCGGCGCGACGGTGGTGCTCGCCGCGCGCAAGGCCGACCAACTCGACGACGAGGTCGCCACCCTGAGAGCCGCCGGCGCGGGCGCGGTGCACACCAAGGAGTTCGACGCCGACGACCTGGCCTCGCACGGCCCGCTGGTCGCCGAGGTCGTCGCCGAACACGGACCCATCGACGTCGCGGTGCTGGCCTTCGGCATCCTCGGCGACCAGGCCCGCGCCGAGGACGACGCCGCCCATGCGGTGGCCATCGTGCAGACCGACTACGTCGACCAGGTCAGCATGCTCACCCACCTGGCCGCCCAGATGCGGAAAGCCGGCCGCGGCTCGCTGGTGGTGTTCTCCTCGGTCGCCGGGGTTCGGGTGCGCCGCGCCAACTACGTCTACGGCTCGGCCAAGGCCGGCCTCGACGGCTTCGCCAGCGGACTGGCCGACGCGCTGCACGGCACGGGGGTGCATCTGCTGATCGCCCGCCCGGGATTCGTCGTCGGACGGATGACCGAAGGAATGCGGCCCGCGCCGCTGTCCAGCACCCCCGAGCAAGTGGCCGCCGCGACCGCGCGTGCCCTGGCCAAAGGGCGCCGCACCGTCTGGATCCCGTGGTCGCTGCGGCCGATGTTCTTCGTGATGCGGCTGCTGCCGCAGTTCGTCTGGCGCAGGATGCCGCGATGATCCGCGCCGGTGGCGACGTAACGCGAAGCGGCGACGAGGCGCGGCGCCGATGATCGTCGTGGTTGGAATCGGCGCCGACGGCATGCCCGGCCTTGCCGAAGCATCGCGCGCCGAACTACGAAGGGCCACAGTCATTTACGGGTCCAAGCGACAACTCGACCTGCTCGACGACACCGTGGCGGCCCCCCGCCGCGAATGGCCGTCACCGATGCTGCCCGCGCTGCAAACCCTGCTCGACGGCCACGCCGAGGACATCCACGTCGTCGCCAGCGGCGACCCGTTGCTGCACGGCATCGGCGGCACGCTCATCCGGCTGCACGGCCACGACCGGGTCAGGGTGCTGCCGCACGTGTCCTCGGTGACCCTGGCCTGCGCGCGGATGGGCTGGAACGTCCACGACACCGAGGTGATCAGCCTGGTCACCGCCCAGCCGCACACCGCTGTACGGCGCGGCGGGCAGGCGATCGTGCTGTCGCACAACCGATCCACGCCGCGGGCACTCGCAATGGAACTCGGCCGCTCGCGGCGCGGAGAATCCGAGTTCACGGTGCTCGAACAGCTGGGCGGGCCGGCCGAACGCCGCCGTGACGGCACCGCCCGCCAGTGGGCCAACGACCCGCCTTTCGACGTCGACGACCTCAACGTGATCGCCGTTCGCTACCTGCCCGACGAACGCGGGATTCCATTGCGCGACGGCGATTTCCTCCATGACGGCCAGATCACCAAGCACGGGATACGGGCGGTGACGCTGGCGGCGCTGGCGCCGCGTCCCGGGCAAAGGTTGTGGGACGTCGGGGCGGGTTCGGGCAGCGTCGCCGTCGAGTGGTGCCGGAGCTGGCCGGGTTGCACGGCGGTGGCCTTCGAACGCAACCGAGAGCGCCGGAAGAACATCGCGATGAACGCCGGGTTGCTCGGCGCCGACGTCGACGTTCGGGGCGAGGCGCCGGCAGCTTTCGAGGGCGCCGGGCCGCCGTCGGCGATCTTCATCGGCGGTGGCCTGACCCAGGCCGGCCTGCTCGACGCGTGCCTCGACCACCTGCCGGCCGGGTCACGGCTGGTCGCCAACGCGGTCACGGCCGAGTCGGAAGCCGTTCTCGCGCAGTCGTACTCGCGCTACGGCGGGGATCTGCAACGCTTCCAGCACTACCAGGCCGAGCCCCTCGGCGGATTCACCGGGTGGCGCCCGCAGATGCCGATCACCCAGTGGACGATGACGAAATGACGGTCTACTTCATCGGCGCGGGCCCCGGCGCCGCCGACCTCATCACCGTCCGCGGCCAACGGCTCCTGCAGCGCTGCCAGACGTGCCTCTACGCGGGCTCCATCATGCCCGACGACCTGCTGTCGCTGTGCCCGCCGGACACGAAAATCGTTGACACCGGCCCCTTGACGCTCGAACAAATCATCACCGAACTCTCCGACGCCGCCGCCGCGGGCCACGACGTCGCGCGGCTGCACTCCGGCGACCCGTCCCTCTACAGCGCGCTCGCCGAGCAGTGCCGGCGACTCGACGCGCTGGGCATCGACTACGAAATCGTGCCGGGCGTGCCGGCTTTCGCGGCCGCCGCGGCCGCACTCAAACGCGAGCTCACCGTCCCCGGGGTGGCCCAGACCGTCACGCTGACCAGGGTCGCGACCCTGTCCACAGCCATGCCGCCCGGCGAAGACCTCACGACGCTCGCGCGATCGGGCGCCACCCTCGTCCTGCACCTGGCCGCAGCCCAGATCGACGCCATCGTCCCGCGACTCCTCGAAGGTGGCTACCGGCCCGAAACACCCACCGCCGTCGTTGCTTTCGCGAGCTGGCCGCGGCAAAGCGTGCTGCGCGGCACGCTGGCGAACATCGCCGCCCAGATGCACGGCGCCAACATCACCAAGACCGCCGTGATCATCGTCGGCGACGTGCTGGCCCCCGAGGGATTCGCCGACAGCTACCTCTACTCGGCCGGGCGCACCCGCGGGAGCGGGCACTGATGCGCGTCCTGCTGCTCGGCGGCACCGCTGAGGCCCGCGCGCTGGCGAAAGCCTTGCACCCGCAAGTCGATATCATCAGCTCGCTGGCCGGCCGGGTGCCCGACCCGGCCCTTCCGGTGGGGCCGGTGCGCATCGGCGGCTTCGGCGGCGTCGACGGGTTGCGGCGCTGGCTGCTCGACGAACACATCGACGCCGTCGTCGACGCCACCCATCCGTTCGCGGCGACGATGACCGCCAACGCCGCACGAGTCTGCGCCGAAATGCGGATGCCGCATCTGGTGCTGGCGCGGCCCTCATGGGATCCCGGCGGCGCCACCCTCGTCCGGTCCGATGCCGAGGCCGCGGAAACCGTTGCGCGGCAAGGCTACCGGCGGGTCTTTCTCACCACCGGCCGCTCCGGTGTCAAGGCCTTCGCCGACGGCGAGGCCTGGTTTCTGATCCGCGCCGTCACCGAGCCCGACAAAGCCATGCTGCCGCGCCGGCACCAGCTGCTGCTGTCGCGCGGCCCGTATCGCTACGACGACGAGCTGGCGCTGCTGCGGGAGCATCGCATCGACGCCCTCGTGACCAAGAACAGCGGCGGCGACATGACCCGCGCCAAGCTGGACGCCGCCGCCGCCCTGGGCGTCGCGGTGGTGATGGTCCAGCGACCACAGCTGCCGAAAGGCGTCACCGCGGTGGGCAGCGTCCAAGAGGCCGCGAAATGGGTTAGGGCACTAGGCTAACCGGTCAGCTCATCGCGCTCGGCGTCCGCCATCAGCGCGTCGCGGGCGCGGGCCACCCGCGACCGGATGGTTCCCACCGGGCAGCCGCACACCGCGGCGGCGTCGGCGTAGGGCAGCCCGAGCAACTGGGTCAGCAGCAACGCCTCCCGCTGCTCGGCGGTGAGGGCGGCGATCATCGTGGTCACCTCGACCAGGTCTTCGAAGCCGCGGGCGTGGCGGCCGGCGCTCAGCACGCGCTCGGGATCGGCGCCCGACGCGGTGCGCGGCCGCGACTGCACGTGGCGGATGTGGTCGGCGACGACGCGGCGCGCGATGGACAACAGCCAGGTGCGGGCGCTGGACCGCCCGGAGAACCGCTCGATCGCCCCGATGGCCCGCAGGTAGGTTTCCTGGGTCAGGTCATCGGCGTTGCCCGCGTCGCTCAGGTAGGCCACAAACCGCCAGACGTCTTGCTGGGTGGCCTTGATGAACGCCTCGAGCGCTCGCGAGTTCCCGCGCGCGGCTGCCAGGGCGAGATCGGTGACGGCCTCGTCGTCCGATGACGCGGTCATGAGCAACCACCTTAGTTGCGCGGGCCGGGACAGTCTACGACCGGTCGTCGTAGAGGCCGACAGCGGGCCGGCGGCCGAGCGGCCGATCGGCCACAGGTGGCCGCGTCGCCGAACGGCGGCCGACTCCGACGGCCAGGCGGCCTCGGCGTCGGCGTCGGGGGCGTCCGAGGCGCCCGACCGCCCCGCCCCCACCCGTTCCCGCGCCACCAGCAACGCGAACACCAGGCCCAACAGCAGGGGCATGTGGCTGGCGATCCGCGTCGCGGTCACCTCGCTCGCCAACGCGTCCGCGACTACATAACCCAGCAGCGCAACCGAATACACCCCGGTGATCGCCGCCACCCCGATCGCGGTCGCGGGCCACACGCCGGCGGCGGCCATCGCCAGGCCCAGCGCCAGCAACCACGCGGTGGACTCGTGCATCAGGTGCTCGCCCGACATCGCACCGTGCATGTGGGTCGACACCATGCCGAAATCGATCCCGGCGATCTGGGCGGCCGCGATGGCCACCTGAAACATCCCGACGGCGATCAGGCCCCCACGCCGGTAACGCGACCGCAGCCAGCGCATCGAGCGACGGTAGGCGGGGGACTGCTCGCCGATGCGGGTCATGATCTTTTCGACGAGATCCGGCGCCTCGCCGGGTTCGAACGAGGCCAGCCGGCGGGTCTGCACGGCCGCGCCGATCAGCCAGGCGCGGCACCGGCGGCACGATTCCAAATGGGCATCGACCTGCTGCGCGAGCACATTCGGACGCTCGCCGTCCAACCGCGCAGAAAGCGCCTCCCGCGCAACGTCACACCGCATCCCTGCATCGTTGCGCATGGCCCGTCTGCGCGCAAAGGGCTCGACGAATACAGATCGCTGGAACCAACTGGAACCAACCGGTGCCCCGAACCGACCACTGAGGGAACGCACCGCCAGCCCGACTTTGTATGACGCTCACCGAAGGGGTGTTTGTGTCCCTGCACGCTTGCGAAGGCCGCCGCCGATGACCGCCCCCGTCTGGATGGCGTTGCCGCCCGAGGTGCACTCGACATTGCTCAGCGGCGGCCCAGGTCCGGGGCCGCTGCTTGCCGCCGCGGCGGCGTGGACGTCTCTGAGCACCGAATATGGTGCCGCCGCAGACGAACTCCTCGCGCTGCTCGGCGCCGCCCAAAGCGCGTGGGACGGCCCCACGGCCGAACGCTACGTGGCCGCGCACGCCCCCTATCTGAGCTGGCTGCTGGAGACCGCCGCCAAGAGCGCGGTCGCGGCCACCCTGCACGAGACGGCCGCCGGCGCCTACACCACCGCGCTGGCCGCCATGCCCACGCTGGCCGAGCTCGCCACCAACCACGCGGTGCACGCGGCGCTGGTAGCGACCAACTTCTTCGGCATCAACACCATCCCGATCTCCCTGAACGAAGCCGACTACGCGCGCATGTGGGTGCAGGCGGCCGCGACCATGACCACCTATCAGGCCGTCACCGAATCGTCCCTCGCGGCGGTCCCCACTACCGCCCCCGCCCCACAGGTCGTCGCCCCGGGAGGGGAGGCGGCCGGTGCCGCGCAGGCGGGCGCCGCGGCCCCGGCCGCGATGGCGCGCGCCACCCTGAACCAGGCGGATGCCTCGGCCGCTCAACAGCAAGCCGCCATGTCGTGGCAGGACCAGCTGACCGCCTGGGAAAACGAGCTCGCCTATTACATTCAGCAGTACACCAGCAACTTCGCGTGGCCGGTGTCCAAGGACCTCAACCCCGCCGGGTGGCCCATTCCCGCCGTCCCATTCGCCAACGGGCTCAGCTCGACGCTGATGCAAATCCCCGGAATGTCACCCACTCTGGCCAGCGCCCTCGCCTGGGCCACCTTCCACACGTTGATGATCTTCTGGCCCTTCGGGCAGCAGGCGGTTCAGCTGGCCGTGTCGCTCGCCCCGGCCCTGCTCGCCGTTCCAGCCGTCGGCGCCGCGGGTCTGGGTGCCGGCGCCGCCGCGGCGGCCGGCGTCGCGGTGCCCGTCTCCGTGCCCGCCGCCGTGGCGGCGACCGCGCCGGTAGGTGCGGTGCCGGCAGCGGGAGCGCCGGGCGGCGCGCCGGTGAGCGCCACCGCCGCAACCACGGTGTCCAGCGCCTCGTCCGCCAGCCCGGCGCCCGCGATCGGCGGGGGACCGGCCGCGGCCGGACCGGGGGTCGGCTTCGGTCCGACGGCCGCGCCGGGCCTCGGCGCGGGCCTGTCGGACGCCCTGTACGCCGTGGGGCTCTCGGGGTTGTCCGCCCGCCGCAGCGCGAGCAGCCGCGCGCGCCGCAAGTCCGAGGAACCCGAGCCCGACGACGCCGAGGCCGAAGCGCCCGCGACGGCGGCCGGCGGCGAGCGGGCGCGGCGCCGTCGCCGCCGGGCCGCTTCGGCCAAGGACCACGCCCACCGCTACGAGTACATGGACGTGAAAGCGTCCGTCTCGGCTGCGGGTCCGCTCGGATTCGCCGGTGCCGCAACGCGATCCGGAGTGCCGGAGGCGGCCGGGTTGACGACGCTGGCCGGCGGTGGGCTCGGCGACGGGCCGGCCCTGCCGATGCTGCCCAGCAGCTGGGGCGGCGAGCCGCCGCCGTAATCGAGTCCGTTTGCCGGCGCGGCGTGCGGGTATGTGGGCAACCATGACCTCCGCGACACAGCAGCGGCTGCGCGCCATCGCCCTGGTGTGCACGTTGAAGAAGGGCCCCGCAACGTCGAGCAGCGACCTGATGGCCGATCAGGTGCTCGAGCAGCTGCGCAGCTTCGGGGTCGACGGCGAGAAGTTCCGCTGCGTCGACCTGAACCTGCTGCCGGGCACGGAGGCCGACATGGGCCCGGGCGACGACTGGCCGGCGGTGCTCGAAAAGATCCGGGCCGCAGACATCGTCGTGGTCTCCACGCCGACCTGGGTGGGCCACATGTCCAGCGTCGCGCAGCGTGTCCTGGAGCGGCTGGACGCCGAGTTGTCCGAGGAGGACGACGCCGGGCGGCCCAGCATGGTCGGCAAAGTGGCGCTGGCCGCCGTCGTGGGCAACGAGGACGGCGCCCACAAGATCGTCGCCGACCTCTTCCAAGGGCTCAACGACATCGGCTTCTCCATTCCGGCGCAGGGCTGCACCTACTGGAACGGCGAGGCCATGCAGGGCGGTGATTTCAAGGACCTCGACGAGGTGCCGGACGCGATCGCCACGACCACCAAATCCGCGGCCCGCAACGCCGCGCACCTCGCCGGGACGCTGCGGCAAAACCCCTACCCGCCCTACAAGTGATCTAGGCGGGGTAACGCCGGGGTGTGAACACCCTGTCACCGAAATCGTCTGCGTACCACTGGGTTTGCGACGATCCCACGATCAGCAGGCAGCGCATGTCGACCTGGGCGGGGTCGAGATCGGCCAACCGCACCACGCGCACGTCCTCGTCGGGGCCCGAGACGTTGCGGCCGATCACCACCGGGGTGCCGGGCTCGCGATGGGCCAGCAACACGTCGCGCATGGCCCCGACCTGCCACGTCCGCGACTTCGACGCGGGGTTGTAGATCGCCAGCACCAGATCGGCGGCGGCCGCCGCGGCCAGCCTCGCCGAAATCACCTCCCACGGCTTGAGCCGGTCCGACAACGAGATGACCGCGTAGTCGTGACCCAGGGGAGCGCCGACCCGGCTGGCGACGGCCTGCGCGGCCGTCATCGCCGGGATGACCCGGACCCGCACGCCCGGCCACTGCTTTGCCTCTTCCAGGACGGCGGTCGCCATCGCGAAGACCCCGGGATCGCCCGACGACACCACCGCGACGGTCCGGCCCCGCTCGGCCAGGGAGCAGGCCAGCCGGGCCCGCGCGGGCTCGTCGGTGTTGCCGCTGGGGTGGCGCCGCTGGCCCTCGCGCACCGGTACGCGTTCCAAATAGCCGCCATAGCCGATCAGGTCCGTCGCGGCGGCCAGCTCGCGACGGCTCTGCGGCGTCATCCAGTCGCCGTCGCCCGGCCCCAACCCGACCACCGCGACGGTGCCGGCCCGCGACTCCGCGCGCTGCCGGCCGCCGGGCACCATCGCCAGCGAGAAGTACGGCACGCCGGCCTCGTCGACCTCGGCGGCGGGCAGGATGCGCTGCCCCGGCGTGCTGGCCCGCTCGACATAGAACGCGTCGTCGAGCTGGCCGGACGCCGAAAGGGCTTCGCGGACAGCGTGATAGGAGCGGCCGAGTTTGAGCACCACCGCGGCGTCGGCGTCGGCGAGGCGGCGCGTCAGCTCGCCGACGGGCAGCGTGCCCGGCAGCACCGACAGCACTTCGTCGCCGGCCACCAGCGGCGTCGCGATGGCCGCCGACGCGGCGCTGACCGACGTGACACCCGGCACGATGACGGCGTCGAACCGCCGCGTCAGCCGGGTGTGCAAATGCATGTAGGAGCTGTAGAACAGCGGGTCGCCCTCGGCGAGCAGCGCCACGTCGCGGCCGGCGTCGAGGTGTCCGGCGATGCGCCCGGTGGCGTCGGCATAAAAGTCTTCCAGCGCGCCGGCGTAGCCGCCGGGGTGGTCGGTGGCCTCGGTGGTCACGGGGTACACCAGGTGCTCCTCGATCTGGCCGGGGCGCAGGTATGGCTGGGCGATGCCGCGCGCGATGCTGCGGCCGTGCCGGGCGCTGTGGTAGGCCACCACGTCGGCCTCGCCGATCACCCGGGCGGCCTTGACCGTCACCAGTTCCGGGTCGCCGGGCCCCAATCCCACCCCAAAGAGGGTGCCGCGCTTGGTCATTCGGTGTCGCTCGCGATCGCGTTGACGGCGGCGGCGGCCATGGCGCTGCCGCCGCGCCGGCCGCGCACGACCAGGTAGGACATCCCGCGAGGGCGCTCGATGAGCTCCCGCTTGGACTGCGCCGACCCGACGAATCCGACCGGCCCACCGAGCACGGCGGCCGGCGGGGCGGCCCCCTCGTCGATCAGCTCCAGCAGCCGAAACAGCGCGGTGGGGGCGTTCCCGATCGCCAGCACCGCGCCGGCGAGCCGGTCGGCCCACAGCTCTACCCCGGCGGCCGAGCGGGTGGTGTGCCGGCGCGCGGCCAACTCGGCGGCGCGCGCGTCGGCGACCAGCGACACGACCTCGTTGCCGGCGGGCAGCCGCGCCGCGGTGATCCCGGCCGCCACCATCGACGAGTCACACAACACCGGAGCACCGGCGCGCAGGGCGGCGCTGCCGCGCACCACCACGTCGTCGGTGTAGGCGACGTGCTCGGCGACATCGACCTGGCCGCAGGTGTGGATCAGCCGCACCACCACCCGGGCGACGTCGTCGGGGAATCGCGTCAGGTCGGCTTCGGCGCGAATGGCCGCGAACGACCGCCGATAGATTTCGGCCGCGTCGCGGATGTAATCGAGCACCCGCTCACCTTAAGGGCCGGTCACGCAGCAGCCGATAGCCCCGTCCGTCGGCCACCAGCACCTCACCGGCGGGCGGGCTGCCGCAGGCGCGTTCGCAGCCGACGAAATGACGGTGCACCGTGGAATTCGGCCGCAACGACAGCGCCGCGTCCGCCCGCACGTCGGCCGCCGCGTGGGCGCACCCCGGGCTGCCGGTGCAGGCGCTGACGCTCAGCCATGGGGAGTTCTCGTCGAACACCAGGCCCAGCGGCGCCAGCACGCGCAGCGCGACGTCCGCCACCTCCTCGCTGAGATCGCACACCAGCACCGAACGCCACGGCGTGATCACCAACGGTGCCTCGATCGCGGCGAGATACTCGGCGACGCGCGCCGGCAGCACGCCCAGCGGCACGGCGGCGCCCAGCGCGACCCGGCCATCCCGCTGGGCGATCCAGCCCACCGGCGGCTTGGTGACGGGCGGGAACGTCGTCGCGCTCGGTTCCACGCCGGGCACCAGCGCCGCCACGTCGGGCAATTCGTTGACGCGCCAAGCATTTCCGCGGATTTCGACGAACCGCGCGGCGATGCCGACCAGCGACTCGGCAACGTCCCCCGACGCTAGCCGCACGCCGGTGTCGCGTCCCGACAACAAAAGCGCCACACCGTCATCCATCACGTGCGCGCCGGCGTCGGCGCCGAGCCCGGAGACGTCGGAGCGGCCGTCGTCGAGGCTGAACAAGAACCGGCCGCCCAGTTCGGTCAGCCTCGGATCGGCGCAGATCGCCGCGTCCAGCTCGCCCACCCACGCCCGGATGTCGGCGCGGCCGCCGACCCGGCCGGACAGTGGCGACGCCACGATGTTGCGCACCCGCTCGTGCGTCGGCGACGGCAACAGCCCGGCCTGTGCGAGCGCCTCGCCAGCCGCCGCCACATCATCGACGCCGCGCAATTGCACGTTGCCGCGGGCGGTCAGCTCCAGCGTCCCGCCGCCGTGTTCGCCCGCGACGCGCGCCAGCGTCGCCAGCTGCGCCGCGGTGATCGCGCCGCCGGGCAGCCGGACCCGCAGCAGGGGGCCGTCGGCGGCCTGGTGCACCTGCAGCGCGCCCGGGCAGGCGTCGGTGTCGCGGGCCCTGACCATCCACCCACGGTACGGCTTGGCGCGGCTTCGATTCGAGTAGCTGACTACACTGGGCTCCCCCGCTCCCGGAACCGACCCTGCGGGCAGTCCGATTCCGGCAGGCAGGGGTGCGCGGTGGTGCACCATCGCGTGCGGTCGAACCGCTGGCGGCGCTATGACAGGATGCGCCGCACGCCCGAGGGCCTGCTGGTCGTCGGTGACGCGGTGGCCAGCTTCAACCCGATCTACGGCCGGGGCATGACGGTCGCGGCGATCGAGGCGATGGTGTTGCGGGACTGCCTCATTCGCGGGGACCGTGGCCTGCCGCGGCGCTTCCTCCGGGCGTCCGCCAGGTGGATCCGGGTGGCGTGGCAGACCGCGGTCGGCTCCGATCTGGCGCTTCCCGAGGTCGACGGACCGCGGCCGCTGTCGATGCGGCTCAGCAAGGCGTTTTTGGAGGGGGTGCCGACGGCGGTCGAGGCCGACCCCGTCGTCGCAGGGCAGTTCATGCGGGTGATCGGGATGGCCGACCCACCGGCGCGCTTGCCGCGGCCGTCGATCCTGCGTCGCGTCATGCGCATCTCTACGAGTTCGCCGACGGCAAGGTCGTCAAGGCCCACTCGTACGGGGACACCGCCATGCAGCAGCGCATCTTCGGAAGCAAGCGGGTGGCGGCGGGCTAGCCGGGCCGATACCGCGCCGAGCGTGCCGTCGTTTGCGGGATCCAGACTGCAGGATTTCGGCCGGGTGCACGCTCGGCGCGGGCTTCGGGCACACTCGTGGCCGTGAGGACGGTCCAGTACGCCCCGGGACGCGCGGCCGATGTCTTCGGCGATTCGAGTCGACCGACGGTCTTGCTGTGGCACGGCATGCAGACCGACGCCCGCGCCGCCGTCGGCCCGCTCGCGGGCATGCTCGCCGACCGCGGCGCGGCGGTGGTGGCGCCGGACTGGAATTCCCGCGCCGACGACGGCGGCCGCGGCGATTTGTTGGGGTCGCTCGACTTCGCCCGCAACTTCGCCGGCCAAGCCGCCGAAGCCGCCGGCATCGTGCTGGTCGGGTGGTCCATGGGAGGGTGCGCCGCGGCGGGCCTGACGCTCGACGCGGAACGCTTCGGCGTCGCCATCGCGCACACGGTCTGCCTGGCCGGCGCCTTCATGGTCCCCGATCCCATCTCCGGTCGCCGGCCGGCCGACATGCTGTCCGCTTCGCGCGTCGGTGCGCCTTTTACCCTGCTGCACGGCCTCGCCGACGACTCCGTGCCGGTGCAAGCCGGTCGGGAGTTCGCCGCCGGCCTGCGCCGGGTCGGCTGGCCGGTGGAGCTCGTGGAGCTCGACGCCGATCACGGGTCGATCGCCGGCGCCGACTACGACGCCGGCGCCGACCGCTACGAGCCGGCCACGGGCGGCCGGGCGCTAAAGGTCGCCGCCGAGGTCGCCGACCGCATCGCGGCGACGCTGCGGTACGAATGACGGGTGGCTGAGCCGACCGTCCTGCTGCTGTCGACGTCCGACACGGACCTGATCAGCGCGCGTTACAGCGGCAAGAACTATCGGTGGGCCAACCCGTCGAGGCTGTCCGAGGAGGAATTGCCGGACCTGCTCGCCGGCGCGTCCATCGTGGTGGTGCGCATCCTCGGCGGCTACCGCGCGTGGCAGGGCGGCATCGACACGGTGATCGCCAGCGGGCTGCCGACGGTGCTGGTCAGCGGCGAACAGGCCGCCGACGCCGAGCTGACCGGCCTGTCCACCCTGGCCGCGGGCATCGCCGTGCAGGCCCACATCTACCTCGCGCACGGCGGCGTGGAAAACCTGCGCCAGCTGCACGCGTTCCTCTCCGACACCGTGCTGATGACCGGCTTCGGCTTCAGCCCGCCGGTGGTGACGCCGACCTGGGGCGAGCTTCAGCGGCCGCACGCCAGGGCCGCGGACGGCCCGACCATCGCGGTGCTCTACTACCGCGCCCAGCAGCTGGCCGGCAACACCGCCTACGTCGAATCGCTGTGCCGGGCCGTTGAAGACGCCGGCGGGCGAGCGCTGCCCGTCTACTGCGCCTCGCTGCGCACCGCCGAACCCGAACTGCTGCAACGGCTTGGCGACGCCGACGCCATGGTGGTCACGGTGCTGGCCGCCGGAGGGCTGCGGCCGGCGACCGTGGGAGCCGGCGGTGACGACGACAGCTGGAACGTCGAACACCTTGCCGCGCTGGACATCCCGATCCTGCAAGGCCTGTGCCTGACCAGCCCGCGCGACCAATGGCGCGACAACGACGACGGCCTCAGCCCGCTCGACGTGGCCAGCCAGGTCGCGGTGCCCGAGTTCGACGGCCGCATCATCACGGTCCCGTTCTCCTTCAAGGAGATCGACGACGACGGGCTGATCTCCTATGTCGCCGACCCGGAACGCTGCGCGCGGGTCGCGGGGCTCGCCATCCGGCACGCGCGGCTGCGGCACGTCGCGCCGCCCGAGAAGCGGGTGGCCCTGGTGTTTTCGGCCTATCCCACCAAGCACGCCCGCATCGGCAACGCGGTCGGCCTGGACACCCCGGCCAGCGCCGTCGCGCTGTTGCGGGCGATGCGCGAACACGGCTACCGCGTGGGCGACCTGCCCGGCGTGGAAGCCGGCGACGGCGACGCGCTGATCCACGCGCTGATCGGACGCGGCGGGCAAGACCCCGACTGGCTGACCGACGGGCAGCTGGCCGGCAACCCGATCCGGGTGTCGGCCAAGGACTACCGCGCCTGGTTCGCGACCCTGCCCGCCGAATTCGCCGACGCGGTGCAGGCCCACTGGGGCCCGCCGCCCGGCGACCTGTTCGTCGACCGCACGGCAGACCCAGACGGCGAAATCGTCATCGCCGCAATTCAATCCGAGAACCTGGTGCTGATGGTGCAGCCGCCACGGGGCTTCGGCGAGAATCCGGTCGCCATCTATCACGACCCGGACCTGCCGCCGAGCCACCACTACCTGGCCGCCTACCACTGGCTCGACGCCGGCTTCGGCGCCGACGCGGTCGTGCACCTGGGCAAGCACGGCAACCTGGAATGGCTGCCGGGCAAGACGCTGGGCATGTCGGCGGCCTGCGCGCCCGACGCCGCGCTGGGCAACCTGCCGATGATCTACCCGTTCCTGGTCAACGACCCAGGCGAGGGCACCCAGGCCAAGCGGCGGGCCCACGCCGTGCTCGTCGACCACCTGATCCCGCCGATGGCGCGGGCCGAAACCTACGGCGACATCGCGCGTCTGGAGCAGCTGCTCGACGAGCACGCCAACGTGGCCGCCCTGGACCCCGGCAAGCTACCCGCTATCCGCCAGCAGATCTGGACGCTGATCCGGGCGGCCAAGATGGATTACGATCTGGGGCTGACCGAACGGCCCCCCGAGGACGCGTTCGACGACATGATCCTGCACGTCGACGGGTGGCTGTGCGAGATCAAGGATGTCCAGATCCGCGACGGGCTGCACATCCTCGGCCAAAGGCCAACGGGGGAGGCCGAACTCGACCTGGTGCTGGCCATCCTGCGGGCCCGGCAGTTGTTCGGCGGCGAGCAGGTTCTCCCCGGACTGCGCCAGGCGCTGGGCCTTACCGAGGACGGCACCGACGAACGGTCCTCGGTCGACGAGGCCGAGGGCGCGGCCCGCCGGCTTGTTGGTGCGCTGCAGGCCGCCGGCTGGGACCCGGACGCCGTCGACGGCATCACCGACGATCCCGGCGTCGCGGCGGTGCTGCGATTCGCGGCCAGCGAGGTGGTGCCCCGGCTGGCCGGCAGCGCGGCCGAAATCGGCCAGGTGTTACGGGCGCTGGACGGTCACTTCATCCCCGCCGGGCCGTCCGGGTCGCCGCTGCGCGGGCTGGTCAACGTGCTGCCCACCGGGCGCAACTTCTACTCCGTTGACCCCAAGGCGGTGCCGTCCCGGCTGGCCTGGGAAGCCGGTGTGGCACTGGCGGATTCGCTGCTGGCCCGCTACCGCGGCGACCACGGCCAGTGGCCGCGGTCGGTCGGTCTGTCGGTCTGGGGCACGTCGGCGATGCGCACGGCGGGGGACGACATCGCCGAAGTCCTTGCGCTGCTGGGCGTTCGGCCGGTGTGGGACGACGCGTCGCGGCGCGTCGTCGGCCTGACGCCGATTCCGCTGGCCGAGCTGGGCCGGCCGCGCATCGACGTCACCGTGCGAATCTCGGGGTTTTTCCGCGACGCCTTCCCGCACGTCGTCACCATGCTCGACGACGCGGTCCGGCTGGTGGCCGACCTCGACGAGCCGGAGCACGACAACTACGTGCGCGCGCACGCGCAGGCCGACCTCGCCCAGCACGGCGATCAAAGACGCTCGACCACAAGGATTTTCGGATCGAAGCCCGGGACTTACGGCGCCGGGCTGCTGCAGCTGATCGACAGCCGCAACTGGCGCGACGACGCCGACCTGGCGCAGGTGTACACCGCCTGGGGCGGGTTCGCCTACGGGCGCGACCTGGACGGCCGCGAGGCGGTCGACGACATGAACCGCCAATATCGGCGCATCGCGGTCGCCGCCAAGAACACCGACACGCGCGAACACGACATCGCCGACTCCGACGACTACTTCCAGTACCACGGCGGCATGGTGGCCACGGTGCGGGCGCTGACCGGGCAGGCGCCGGCGGCCTATATCGGTGACAACACCCGGCCGGACGCGATCCGCACCCGCACGCTGTCGGAGGAGACGACCCGCGTGTTTCGCGCCCGGGTGGTCAACCCGCGCTGGATGGCCGCGATGCGCCGGCACGGCTACAAGGGCGCGTTCGAGATGGCCGCGACTGTCGACTATCTGTTCGGCTACGACGCCACCGCGGGTGTGATGGCCGACTGGATGTACGAGCAGCTGACCGAGCGCTACGTGCTCGACGACGAAAACCGCAAGTTCATGGCGGAATCCAACCCGTGGGCGCTGCACGGCATGGCCGAACGGCTCCTGGAGGCCGCCGGGCGCGGCATGTGGGCCGAGCCGAGCCCGGAAACGCTCGACGGGCTGCGCCGGGCGCTGCTGGAAACCGAGGGCGACCTGGAGGGTTGAGCTCCCTGCTCGCCGAGCTCGCCGGCAGCCCGTCAGATGAAGTCCGATCCGCCGTCCACGTTGACCGTAGCGCCGGTGACGTAACCGTTTCGCCGCGATGCCAGGTAGGCGGTAATGGAGGCGACCTCTTCGGGAAGTCCGGCGCGGCCGAGGTCGCAGGGCTGGTGAAAGTTGTTGTCGATCCACGTCATGACGTCGACCGGATTGGTGGCGTCGAGGCCATCGGCGGCGAGGATGTCTTTGAGTACTTCGGTGAAGCTCGCGGTCACGATGGTCCCGGGACACACGCAATTAGCCAGAATTCCGTCTTTGGCAAGGCTTTTGGATAAGTTCTTGGTGATGCTGGCCAATGCCGCCTTCGAGGCGGTGTACGCGACGATGCGCGGGTTCTGCCGCTGAATCGAGTGCGCCGACAGCGTCACGATGCGGGCCCAGTCCGCGGAGCGCAGCAATGGCAGCGCGGAGCGGATCGATCGCACGGCCGACATCGTGCCGAGTGCAAAGGCGTCGTTCCATTGAGCGTCGTCCATCTGCTCGAAATAGCCGTCGCCCGGTCCTATCGTGTGGACGAGGCTATTGATTCGTCCCCAACGCTCGGAGATCGCTGCGAAGCCATCGGCGATGGATTCGGCATCGGCCATGTCCACGCTGATGCCCAGGGCATCCGGTGCGCCCGCCTCGCGCAGTGATGTCACAGCGGCATCGAGCGCTCCTCGTCCTCTGGCCATCACCGCCACGCTGGCTCCTTCGGCCGCAAGGGTTTCGGCGATAGCCAGACCCATGCCCTTGCTGCCGCCCGTGACCACGGCCGTTGATCCCGCGAAGCCCAGGTCCATGCGTGTCTCCCTCAGGTTTGTGTGCGGTTGGCTAAACCTGGGCGATCGCTTTTGCCGTCACGCCCAGCCCGCCCAAGCAGAAACGAAGCGCGCGTTGGCGCACGCTGTCGCGGTCGCAATCGCCGGTCGCCCATTGCCGCTCGATGGCGGCCCACACCACGGCGTGGATGGCCTGTGCGTCCGTTACAGGATCGATGTGACGGAACACTCGGTTCTCCAGGCCGCGCCGAAGCGCCTCGCTCAGCGGCTTGAGCAACTGCTCGTACGCCGGCTGGACGAGCTTGGGGGAGGCGAACATCTGCGATTGGGCCTCCAGCGACACGCGGCGCAGGTCGGATTTGATGTTGTCGTCGAACGCCAAGTCGAGTCGTCCCTCGATCCACGCCGCCACGGCGCCGATTTCCGTGGTAGCAGAGGCCATTCGTCGTCGTAGCCGCCGTTCCTCCACTCGCGCCATTTCAAGGAAGAGTGCGGCCACCAGCGCATCCTTGGAGTCGAAATGCCGGTAGAACGCGCGGGTACCCAACGACGCGCGTTCCAGAACCGCCGCGATGCTGATGCCTCGAACGCCGTGCTCCCGCAGGGTTGCTGACGCGGCGGCCAAGATAGCGCGGCGCACCGTTGGGTCTGGCGGCATCTTGCCGCGTCGGCGCGTGCGAGGAGCGTCCACGGGGTCAGGCCGTCGCGTCGTAGGCGACGAGGTAGTCCGCAAATCGCTCACGAACGCCTTCGGGAGTCAGGCCGTAGTCGGCCAGCTCGTAGTCGTGGGTACCGCGCGAGCCCGGTCGATGTTCTTGAGCCCATCGCGTCACCGCACGCAATGTGGCATCGGTAAAGGTCAAACCCAAGGTCTCGTAACTGGTTTGCAGGGTGCCGACCGGATCAGTCTGCAAGTCGGCGAAGGACACATCGGCGAATCGGTCATCGCCCACGCGGTGACGGAAATCCATTGCCCTCCGAACACCTTCGACCCAGCTGTCGAGCTGCTCGGCGCCAAGCTCCCTGGCGTCGTTACGGTCGCTGCTCCAGCTGCGCACGTACTGGATGAGGCTGCACACCGAGCCCATCACCTTGGCCGGGTCGCGGTGGCTCCACAGGAATTTGGCGTTCGGGTAGGCCTCGACGAGCGCGTCGAGAGCGAACATGTGCACGGGTGTCTTCAGGTGCCACAGAACCGGTGGGCAACGCCATTGCAGGAGCTTAAGCACCCGCCGGTGAAACGTGTACGTCTCGCGCATGTCGCAATCCATCAGCCACGCCAGGTATCCCGGGGCACGGACGGCGCCGTTGAAGTGGAAAGTACGAAAGCTCATCCCCATCAGGTCCTGGCATTCGGTCGCGGCTGTCGGCTCTGAGTTGTGCATCGTTTTCATCAGCGGGAACATGTCGTTGAGCATTTTCAGGCCGGCCTCGGCCTGCGCGATCCGGGGATCACTATGCTCGGTCGCCGTCTCCGGTGGTGGGGTCGGTGCCTGGGATTCCCACATGCGCAACGACCGGAACTGGGGGTCGGCGGCCACCAGTTGGCTCAGCGCGGTGGTCCCGGTGCGGGGTAAACCGATGACGAAGACGGGCCCGCCAACCACCTGGTCGTCGATCTCGGGGTGCTGGGCGTAGGCGTCCTCGATCTTCAGGCGTTGGATCAGCGCATTGCTGATGGTGGCGTGCTGGATGACGCGGCCCATGTCGTTGAGGTCGGCCTCGTTGTTCAGCGCTTCGACGATGCGTTCGAGACCCTCCCGATAGTAGGGCGAACCGAAATCATCGAGACCGGTTGCGGTGCAAGCAGCTTCCTCTAGCTCGTCGGCGTCGAAGGTCATCTTCCGAACCTTTCGCGCACGGCGCGGCGGCGCGCCGCGAGGATGGACGTCCTCTCTTCGGGCGTGACCATCGCGGTGTCCAAAGGCAATTCCGCCCGCAGATCGCCGACGGACACGACTCGCGTCGTCGGCGTCGGCGCCGTTTTGGTGCGCACACAGCGCAGGATGATGGGACCGTTGCTGTGGCCGGCGGTGTCAAGCCAATTCGCGACCCCGGGATCCTCGGCGCACAGCACCACGCGGACGCGGCCGTCGGAATCCACCGCCGCCTGATGGGCGTTCAGGCTGGATTGGTGGCGCCCGTAGTGGATGGTTTCCCACCACGGGTTGCCGATGGAAAAGCTCCAGTAAATCCCTTCCGGCGGTTCCACTTCGACGATGAGCGCCTCGTTGGGGCGCAGCTCCCACCGGCCGATCACCGGCCTGTTTTCCGCGGCGGCTCCGATATCGGTGCGGTCGATGGGCGGCAGGAACCCGTTCGACGGGGCCGCCGCACCGAACTGCAGAAAGAATGCCAAGTTGTCCTGGACGAAGTCGCCGAGGGCGACCAGTTGCCTCGTGACCGCCTGGTCCGCATCGACCGGGCGGCCGATGGCCTCCACCGCGCGGCCGAGCCGCTCAATGCGGAGCGACGATGCCACCTCCGTGTCCCAGTCGTAGAAGAAGTGCCGCACCGTCAACGTGGGATGCTCGCCTTCTATACGCATCCAATTGCCCGTTCGCCCCGCCTGTTTAGTGGCTGACAGCACCACCTCGAAGTTTCCGTCGGCATCCACCTCGAGTTCGTCGACCAGTTCGTTCGCCGTTGCCGTGATGCCGTTCATCGTCTGCAGCCCGACGTAGCGAGCGGTGCCACGATTGCCGAACAGGCGGTAACTTTCCCCGCCGCGCAGCACGGCACGGGTGTAAATGCAGTCCGGGCACTCCATTCCCCAGGTCACGACGTCATCGGTACTGGTGCGTTGCACAGCCAGGGCCGGATCCGGATCGAACCGCAACACCTCGTCGATGCCCGCGGTGAGCAGCACCAGCAGATGCCGGATTCCCGCGGCGAGGTCGACTCGGTTTCGGCTCGCCGACTCGGTTTCCACGATCCGTGCGGCGCCGCGGAGCCGGTCCAGGAGGTAGGACCACGCCTGGGCCAGGTCGACGTCGCCGATGTCCGCCGATAGCGCCGCTTCGGCAATCGAGAACGGCAACCACGCCAACGGCTTCGCCGGGTCGCTCATGTGCCCCTGCCTAGGTGGTGCAATCGGAGTCCTTAAATGAAAACCGCGTTTACGGTTAACGCTGGATGACTATCGCAGCTGCGGGATGCGATTGTCAACGTTGTGTCTGCTAGCGGGGTAGGTTGACACCGTGACGCCCACGTTCGCCGACCTCGCCAAGGCGCAGTACATCCTGCTGACCACCTTCACCAAGGACGGAAGGCCGAAGCCGGTGCCCATCTGGGCCGCCGCCGACGGCGACCGGCTGCTCGTCATCACCGGGGCGAAATCGTGGAAGGTCAAGCGGATCCGCCACACGCCCCGGGTGACGCTGGCCACCTGCACCATGCGCGGCCGCCCCACCAGCGAGGCCGTCGAGGGCACCGCGGCCATCCTCGATCAGTCGGAAACCGCCGCCGTCTACGACGCGATCGGCCGGCGCTACGGCATCGTGGGCAAGGTCTTCAATTTCGCCAGCAAGCTGCGCGGGGGCATGCAGAACAACGTCGGCCTCGAGCTGAAAGTGGCCTCAAGCTAGAACAAATGGGCACCGTGCTGATCCCTATCCCGGATCGCGACTTCGACCCGACCGAGGTCGCCGTCAGCTGGCGCGTGCTCACCGGGGAGGGACATCGGGTGGTCTTCGCCACCGAAAGCGGCGCCCCGGGCGTCGCCGACGACATCATGGTCACCGGTCGCGGTCTGGACGTCTGGTCCGCGCTGCCGGTGGTGGGCGCCGTGCCGCTCCTCGGGCTGGCGCTGCGGGCCAATAAGGACGGCCGCGGCGCGTATCGGGACATGGTGGCATCGGCCGAATACCGGCAGCCGGTCGCCTGGTCGCGGGCCGGGCTCGACGGCATCGATGCGCTGCTGCTGCCGGGCGGCCACCGCGCCCGCGGCATGCGCGGCTACGTCGACAGCGGCATCCTGCAGCGGCTCGTCGTGGACGCCTTCGCGCGGGGGCTGGTCGTGGCCGCGATCTGTCACGGCGTGCTGCTCGCCGCGCGCAGCGTCGACCCCGCCACCGGTCGTTCGGTGCTGTACGGGCGCAAGACCACCGCGCTGACCTGGGCGATGGAACGCACCGCCTGGAATCTGACCCGCCTCACCCGATTCTGGGATCGCAACTACTACCGCACCTACACCGAGCAGCCCGATCTGCCCGCCGGGTACATGTCGGTGCAGTCGGAAGTCACTCGCGCCCTTGCGGATCCGGCCGATTTCCGCGACGTGGAACGCGGCTCGCCGCACCGCTGGCTCAGGTCATCGGGAATGGTGCGTGACACCGCCACCGACCCGCGCGCGGCCTTCGTCGTCGACGACGGCAACTACGTGTCGGCGCGCTGGCCCGGCGACACGCACACCTTCGCGAGCGTCGTATCGCGGAAGCTGAAGTGAGGCAGCGGGTTTCAGTGCTGCGTCAGGATCCCGTAGCGCTGCCACATTGGTACAGGCTATCGAGCCGCTACGTCGCCGGCCCGGCTGTCAAATGTTCGGCGAAGAAGGCGAAGACGCGGCCCCAGGCGTCGTCGGTGGCGGCCCGGTCGTAGCCGAAACCCGCGATGCGAAGCAGCGGTTGGGCGGGAAGCGTGTTGGCGAAGCAGTGCCCGACACCGGGGTAGACCTTGATGTCGGTGGGGATCTTCTTGGCGGCGGTCACTTCGCGCAGTTTGTCCGGCGCGCCCTTGCCCAGCGGGTCGCGGCCGCCGAAGCTCGCCACGATCGGGCACGCCCCTTCCAGCGTCCGCTCGATGTTGCCGGGCAACGGAACGCCGTAGAAGGGGGCGGAGGCGCCAAAACCCTTGGGCGACATGACGAGTGCAAACCGGCCGCCCATGCAGAAGCCGGCGATGCCGACGCGGCCCGAGCACTCCGGCATCGCCCGCAGGTGGTCGCGGGCGGCCAGGATGTCGTCGAGGGCGCGGCCCCATTGCGTCATCAGCTCGCGCATGACCCGCGTGATGCAGCGGACGCGGCCGCCCCGGGCATACAGGTTCGGGGTGATGGCGACGAAGCCGGCGTGGGCGACGCGCTCGTTGATCGCCTCCTTGTCCCGCCGGTAGCCGACCGCGTCGTGGATGACCACCACCCCGGGCCACGGTCCCGGCCCCGAAGGAAGGTCCAGCAGCGCATCGATCCGTCCTTCGGATGTGTCGATCTGAATCGTCGTCATAGCGTCATCTAACTGCAGCCGCGTCGTAGCCCACCGGGGAACTCGGCCGCGGTCCGCGAACGTTGCCGTGACATGTTGCCCTACCTTTCGGACTGTCGGTTGATGGTTCGGGCCAGGAGTGCGGGATGATCAGCCGGTGCTGGTGAGGCAGGTA
>NZ_LQPJ01000002.1 GCF_002101785.1 Mycobacterium palustre | reverse complement strand
GAACGCGAGGTGAGCACGATGCGGCCGGCGCCGGCGGCGGCCATCTTCTCGGCGAGGAACAGCCCGAGGCCGCCCAAACCACCGGTGATGATGTAGGAGCCGTCGCGGCGGAAGGCCGGTGCCTGCTCCGGCGGCAGCACCACGCTGCTGCGCCCGGCCCGCGGGATGTCGAGGATGAGCTTGCCGGTGTGTTCGGCCGCGCTCATCACGCGAATCGCCGTGGCCGCCTCGGCGAGCGGGTAGTGCGTGCTCTCGGGCATCGGGAACACGCCCTCGGCGGTCAACCGGTAGACGGTGCTCAGGATCTCGCTGACCTGCTGTGGGTGGCTGACCGACATCAGGCCCAGGTCGACACCCCAGAACGCCAGGTTGCGGCGGAACGGGAAGAGACCCAGCTTGGTGTCGCCGTAGATGTCGAGCTTGCCGATCTCGACGAAGCGCCCACCCAGGGCGAGCAGTTTGATCCCGGCCAGCTGCCCCGCGCCGGTCACCGAGTTGAGCACGATGTCCACGCCATAGCCATCGGTGTCGCGACGGATCTGGTCGGCGAACTCGACGGTGCGCGAGTCGTAGACGTGCTTGATGCCCATGTCGCGCAGCAGCTGGCGACGGTGCTCGCTGCCGGCGGTGGCGAAGATCTCGGCGCCCGCGGCGCGGGCGATCGCGATCGCCGCTTGCCCGACGCCGCCGGTTCCGGAGTGGATCAGCACCTTGTCACCGGCCTTGATGCGGGCCAGGTCGTTCAGGCCGTACCAGGCGGTGGCGTGCGCGGTGGTCACCGCGGCGGCCTGCGCGTCGGTCAGGCCCTCGGGCAGCTTGGTGGCCAGGCGCGCGTCGCAGATGACGAACGTGGCCCAGCAGCCGTTGGGAGACATGCCGCCGACATGGTCGCCGACCTTATGGTTGGTGACGTCGGGTCCGACGGCGGTTACCACGCCGGCGAAATCAGTGCCCAGCGCCGGAAGGATGTTGTCGAGGCTCTGGTAGCGCCCGAACGCGTTCAGCACGTCGGCGAAGTTGATGCTCGAAGCGGTGACCGCGACCTCGATCTGGCCGGGGCCCGGCGGGACCCGGTCGAACGCCGCGAACTCCATCGACTGCAGGTCGCCGGGCGTGCGGATCTGCATGCGCACCCCGTCGCTTTCGTGAACCGCGACGGTGGTCTGCCGTTCCTCGGGGCGCAGGGGAGCGGGGCACAGCCGGGCGGTGTACCACTCGTCGTTGCGCCAGGCCGTCTCGTCTTCGCCCGGCCCAACCAGGAGCAGCTGGCGCACCACCTGCTCGGCGGCGGTCTGCTCGTCGACGTCGATGTGGGTGGTGTGCAGGTGCGGGTGCTCGGAGCCGATGACCCGCAGCAGCCCGCGCAGCCCGCCAAGGTCGAGGTTGGGAACGTCCTCGGACAACACGCTGAGCGCGTTCCTGGTCACCAGGAACAGTCGCGGCGACTCACCCTGGAGCTCGGCCAGCTCGCGGGCGATGCGCACCAGGTGGTGGACGTAATCGCCGCCACGCACGGGGCTTTCGTCGTCCGGGGCGCCGCCCTTGGGGGCGGTGACCACGACGACGCCGGCGTACCCGCCCTTTTCGACCTCATCGCGGAACTGCTGGGCGACCGCGGGGTGGTCGGCCTGCAGGTGCCAGGACAGGGTTGCGCATTCCGCGTCCTGCAGCTTCATCGCATCGGTGTACGCCGCCGCCACCATGTCGGCGGCATCGGAGGTGCTGACCAGAAGCCACGTGCCGGCCTCGGCTGTGGCCACCTCGGGCAGCTGCCGTTGCTGCCATTCCACGGTCAGCAGCCGCTCGGCCATCAACTTGGCCCGCGCGCCGCTCGGCGAGATGCCGCTGCCCATCTGCAGTCCGCGCACCGCCAGCAGCACGGCGCCGTGCTTGTCCAGGATGTCGATGTCGGCCTCGACGGCTCCGCCGGTCGCCGCGGTCACCCGCGAGTAGCAGTACCGGGCGGTGTGGACCGGGCCGTACGTGCGCAGCTCGCGAACCCCTAACGGCAGCAGCAGGCCGCCCAGGCTGGCGTTCGCGACGCTGGGGTGCGCGGCCACCGACTGGAAGCAGGCGTCGAGCAGGGCCGGGTGCACGCCATAGCTGGTCTGCTGCGTGCGGATCACGCTGGGCAGACCGATCTCGGCCAGCACCGTGGTTCCGGCGCCGTCGGCGGTGTGCGCTGCGGCCAGGCCCGTGAAGGCGGGGCCGTACTGGATGCCGCACAGGTCCATCGCGTCGCGCAGGTCGTCGCCGTCCAAGCGGCTGGGGTGCGCGGCCAGCAGCGCCTCGATGTCATGCGCGGCGGGGGTTTCTCCGTCGACGCCGGATTGCAGCACCGCCGATGCGCGACGCGTCCGCGCCCCGTCCTCGTTGGTCTCGACCACAAAGGCCAGCGCGCCAGGCACCTCGGCGGTGGCGGTGAGGTTGATGTGGGTCTCCTCGTCGAGAAGCAGCATCTGCTCGAAGCGGACGTCGCGGACTCCGGACTCCTCGCCGAAGACGGTGCGGGCTGCGGCCAGCGCCATCTCGCAGTAGGCCGCGCCGGGCAGGGCCGCGGTTCCGCTGATCTGGTGGTCGGCCAGCCACGGCAGCGTCGCCGTTCCGATGTCGGCCTGCCAGACGTGGCGTTCGGGCTGCTCGGGCAGCTTCACGTGCTGACCCAGCAGCGGGTGCACCGCCACGCTGGACCGCAGCGCGCGGGAGCTGTGACCGTCGCGGCTCAGCAGCAGGCTCCGGTGCGTCCACGCCGGCAGGGGCGCGTCGACCAGGTGTCCGTGCGGGTAGAGCACGGAGAAGTCGACCGTGGCGCCGGTCGCGAACAAATCACCGAGAAAGCCGCGCAGGCCCTGCGGCAGCGGCTGTTCACGCCGCATGGCGGCGAGGGCCGCGACCGTCATGTCGAGGCTGCGAGCGGTCTGGTCGACGGCGTGGGTCAGCAGGGGGTGCGGTGACAGCTCACCGAAGACCCGGTAGCCGTCCTCCAGCGCCGCCTGCACCGCCGCGGAGAACCGCACCGTGTGACGCAGGTTGTCGACCCAGTAGTTGGCGTCGCAGTATGGCTCCTCGCGGGGGTCGAAGGAGGTGGCCGAGTAGTAGGGCACCTCGGGCGTCAACGGCTCGATCTCGGCCAGCACGTCGTACAGCTCGTCGAGGATCGGGTCGACCTGCGGCGAGTGGGAAGCCACGTCGACGGCCACCTCGCGGGCCATCACGTCGCGCTGCTCCCAGGCCGCGACCAGTTCCCGCACCGTCTCGGTCGCACCGCCGATGACCGTGGACTGCGGAGAGGCCACCACCGCGACCACCGCGTCGTTGACCCCGCGCGCCATGAGTTCCGAAAGCACTTGCTGCGCAGGCAGTTCCACCGACGCCATCGCGCCCGAACCGGAGATCGTGGCCATCAGCCGCGAGCGACGGCAGATGACGCGCACGCCGTCCTCGAGGGACAGCGCGCCGGCGACGACGGCCGCGGCCGACTCACCCATCGAGTGGCCGATGACGGCGCCGGGACGCACCCCATAGGAGTTCATCGTGGCGGCCAGCGCGACCTGCATCGCAAAGATCGTCGGCTGGACGCGGTCGATACCGCTCACCTTCTCGGGAGCGGTCAGCGCCTCGGTCACCGAGAAACCGGACTCCTCGGCGATCAGCGGCTCCACCTCGGCGATAGCCGCCGCAAAAGCGGGTTCGTTCGCCAGCAGGTCGGCGCCCATGCTCGCCCACTGCGAACCCTGGCCGGAGAAGACCCAGACCGGGCCGCGCTCCTCCTGCCCAACCACTTCCTGGAACAGGGCGTCGCCGTTGGCGACCTCCCGCAACGCGGCCACCAGGTCCGAGGCGTCGGTGGCCAGCACGGTGGTCCGCACCGGGCGGTGACCCCGCCTGCGGGCCAGCGTGTAGGCCAGGTCCGGCGTCGCGACTCGGGAGCCATGTGCCTCGACCCAGTCGGCGAGCCGGCGGGCGGTTTCGCGCAGTCCCTCGGCCGAGGTGGCCGACAGCGGGAACACCAGGGTGCCGTCGTGGCTCGGCCGGACGGCGGCGCCGTTGGGGGAAAGCGGCTCCGGGGCCTGCTCGACGATGGCGTGCACGTTGGTTCCGGAAAGTCCATACGCCGACACCGCCGCGCGGCGCGGTTGCCCATCTTCCAGCGGCCACAACGTATTCTCTTGCGGCACAAAGAGTCCCGTGTCAATTCGGGCCATCTCATCGGGAAGGGCCTCGAAGTGGAGGTTCTTCGGGACCACTCCGTGCTGGACGGCCAGGATGGCCTTCATCATCCCCAGCGCGCCGGCGGCCGCCTGAGTGTGTCCGAAGTTCGTCTTCGCGGCCCCGAGCACGCACGGGTTGTCGATGCCGTAGACCTCGGCCAAGCTGCCGTACTCGATGGGGTCGCCGACCGGCGTTCCGGTGCCGTGCGCCTCGACCATGCCGACGGTGCTGGCGTCCACCCCCGCCGCACTCAGGGCGGCGCGGTACACCGCGGCCTGGGCCTCGCCCGAGGGCATCGCGATGTTCATGGTGTGGCCGTCCTGGTTGGCGGCCGTGCCACGGATGACCCCCAGGATCCGGTCGCCGTCGCGCTGGGCGTCGGTCAGGCGCTTGAGCAGCAGCACCACGCATCCCTCGCCGGAGACGAAGCCGTCCGCCTTGACGTCGAACGCGTGGCAGTGCCCGGTGCCCGACAGCATGCCGCCCGCGGATGCCGATGCGGACCGGCGCGGCTCCAACATCACGTTGACCCCGCCCGCGAACGCGAGGGTGGATTCTCCGTCGTGGAGGCTGCGGCAGGCCTGGTGGATGGCGAACAGGCCCGAAGAGCACGCGGTGTCCACCGTCGACGCCGGGCCGTGCAGGCCAAGCGCGTAGGCCACCCGTCCGGAGGCCATGGAGGAGATGGTGCCGGGGTTCCCGTAGGGCCCGTCGAAGGCGTCGGTGGCGGCGTGCACGAATTTGTAGTCGTCGTGCATCAAGCCGACGAAGACACCCGTTTGTTTGGCGATGGTGTCCTTCGTCAGGCCGGCGTGCTCCATCGCCTCCCAGGCGGTTTCCATGAGCAGTCGGTGCTGGGGGTCTATCGCCGTCGCTTCTTTTTCGGTGATGCCGAAGAACTCGGGGTCGAAGTCGCCGACGTTGTCCAGGAAAGAGCCCCACTTGCACACCGACCGGCCAGGCACGCCCGGCTCGGGGTCGTAGTAGTAATCCATGTCCCAGCGATCGGCGGGAATCTCCCTGACGAGGTCATCTCCACGCAGCAACGCTTCCCAAAAGAGGTCAGGGGAGTCGATTCCGCCCGGCAGCCGGCACGCCATCCCGATGACGGCGACCGGAGTAGCGCCTGCCTTATCCACTGTCCTTCACCTCTCCTCACCTATCCACAAGTTCCTATCACTGCAGCCCGCGGTTATCAGGGCTTCGAGAAATCTCGCCGAATTTTTCTGTGCGAGCTGGTAACTGCGCGGCAATGCACAAACATCCCACCGACCCCCGCTGCCGAAGCTCGCCTCACAACATGGCGCGATCAGCAGACTAGCGGCTCAGCTCGGTACGCGTGGAAAAATCGTTCGAACGTACAAAAATTTAACAAAGCAGGCCTTGACCGGGGCCCCGGCCATCAGGGCAATCACATACCTTTCGAACGGTACAGCGGCATAGCGCAGGTCCGAAGTAGCCCGAAGGCGCTGTCTAACAACGAGGTCGGGCGTTCTGGGAGCTGGCGTTTCACGCGAACTTCAGGTGCTGTCCACGGTCGCGGCATTGGGACGCCGCCAAGCGACCCAACCCCGCTTGGGGGAAGGCGAATGCAATATTGACGCGCCCATACGCAGCATCGGTGATGCGTAATCACGGCATGGTAGGCGTTATTGCGAAAGTCCGCAGGCGAATCGCTGAAATCACAAAGATTGCAGGATAAGTTCGGCGGATACGCCCTGCCGGCCGCGGCCGGGGGCCGGAGGCTTGCCCGCGCCGCGCCGACCACCGAGCCGGCGCAGGGACGGCCGATTTGAATTCATTTCTCGGCTACCCGCCCGACGCAGCCGTAATCGGTTCGGCGACAACATATTTCACACTCGCGCACATCGGGTCGGCCGGCGCCAACGGCTTAGACCTTGGCGCTGCAGGCTTTTCGCCCGAACGCGCTGCGCGTGGCTCGAAAATCGCCCGCGAATGCTGGCTACCATGGCCGGTGACCGCCGAGGTGTCCCGCACGTACACGGAGTGCTCATGCCATGACGACAGCCCGGGTACCGAAACTGCCGCTCGACGAGGCCAAAGCCGCCGCCGACGAAGCCGCCGTGCCCGACTACATGGCCGAGCTCAGCATCTTCCAGGTGCTGCTGAACCACCCTCCGCTGGCGCGCGCGATCAACGACCTGCTGGCCACCATGCTGTGGCACGGTTCCCTCGACCCGCGGCTGCGCGAGCTGGTGATCATGCGGATCGGCTGGGTCACCGGGTGCGACTACGAGTGGACGCAGCACTTCCGGGTGGCGTCGCGGCTGGGCGTGAGCGCCGCCGACCTGGTGGCGGTGCGCGATTGGCGCGGCCACGACGGGTTCGGGCCGGCCGAGCGGGCGGTGCTGGCGGCCACCGACGACGTGCTGCGCGACGGCGCGGTGAGCGCCGCGAACTTTGCGGCTTGCGAGCGCGAATTGAACGGCAACACAACGGTTCTCATCGAACTCGTCGCCGCCATCGGCGCCTGGCGAATGGTCGCGTCGATCCTGCAGAGCCTCGGCGTCCCGCTGGAGGAGGGCGTGTCCAGCTGGCCGCCGGACGGCCGGTCGCCCGCGGCCGATTGACATATCAATCGGCGGCTTCCTAGCGTCGGGCAATGCGAACCAGAGTTGCCGAACTGCTCGGCGTGGAGTTCCCGATCTGCGCCTTCAGCCACTGCCGCGACGTGGTGGCGGCGGTGACCAATGCGGGCGGCTTCGGGATCCTCGGCGCCGTCGCGCACAGCCCCGAGCGGCTGCGGAACGAATTGGCCTGGATCGAGGAGCAGACCGGTGGCAAGCCCTACGGCGTCGACTTGCTGTTGCCACCCAAGTACGTCGGCGCCGAGGAGGGCGGCATCGACGCCCAGCAGGCCCGCGAGCTGCTGCCCGAGGAGCACCGCGCGTTCGTCGACGACATCCTGGCCCGCTACGGCGTCCCGCCGCGCACCGACGAACCGCGCGCGTCGTCCGGCGGCCTCAACATCTCGCCCAAGGGCTACGAGCCGCTGCTCGACGTGGCCTTCGGCCACAACATCCGGCTGATCGCCAGCGCGCTCGGCCCGCCCCCGGCCGACCTGGTCGAGCGCGCGCATGACCGCGACGTGCTGGTGGCCGCGCTCGCCGGCACCACGCAACACGCGCGGCGGCACGCCGCCGCCGGCGTCGACCTGATCGTCGCGCAGGGCACCGAGGCCGGGGGCCACACGGGCGAGGTGGCGACCATGGTCCTGGTGCCCGAAGTGGTGGACGCGGTCGCGCCGGTCCCGGTGCTGGCCGCCGGCGGCATCGCCCGCGGTCGGCAGGTCGCCGCGGCGCTGGCCCTGGGCGCCGAGGGGGTGTGGTGCGGGTCGGTGTGGCTGACCACCGAGGAGGCCGAGACCACGCCCGTGGTCCGCGACAAGTTCTTGGCCGCCAGCTCCTCGGACACGGTGCGGTCGCGGTCGCTGACCGGCAAACCGGCGCGGATGCTGCGCACCGCGTGGACCGACGAATGGGCCCGGCCCGACAGCCCCGACCCCCTCGGCATGCCGCTGCAGACCGCGCTGGTGACCGAGTCCCAGGTGCGCATCAACCGGGCGGCCGGGCAGCCGGACTCGGGGGCCCGCGAGCTGGCGACCTATTTCGTCGGGCAGGTGGTCGGCTCCCTGGACCGGGTCCGCCCGACGCGGGCGGTGGTGCTCGACATGGTCGAGGAGTTCATCGACACCATCGCGCGGCTGGACGGCCTCGTGGAAAAGTGACCGCTGACCTGGGTAAGGACTGTGAGCGCGCGTAATAAGTGCTTGGCACGGGCCAGGTCACATTGACCGCGTCGTAGCGGTCGTGCATTATCGGCACGGTATGCACCTCGTTAGGTGAGGCGTCTACACGAATACAGGCCACTGACCCCGAACGTCGAAAGACGCCCCGGGTCAGGACAGCTCCTCCCGGCTTAAGGGTTGAGCCCAGGTGGCTTCCGATTGCGGACACGTCGTGTGGTGCCAAATCTCTGACGAGAGGGGTGCACGTCTCCGGCGGTCGCCGGTTTCTGTACTCCTGATGGTGCGCGCAGCTGGCGCGGGCAACCGCACGCGTCGTGACCGTTGAGGAGGTGAGGGACACATGAGTTCCAGCGATAGTCCGGACCGAAGTCCGAACTTCGTTTCGTCCCGATCCGGTCTCCGGCACTACGCTCTCTGCTGAGTCGTATTGGCTTGCCAGCCAAGCCTTCTGGGGATCGGAACCATTACGGGACGGGACAAAAAGTCCAGTCAGTGCCCGTATTGCGATTCCGAGCAGGAGACGATCATGACCGCAGTTCTGTACGACGAAGTGGTAACCGAAGCGCCCGCCCGCAAGCTTTCGGTGGTGCGCGACGCCGACACGATTGCCGCCCCGGCGCCGGACAAGGCGGCCCGCCGGGCCGAGCGCCCGACCATCGTCATCAGCGACCCGCTGGTGGATGGCGCCGCTCACTTCCTGGTCGTCGGCGTGCGTCACGTGTACGCGGCGCTATGGCGGGCCGGCGTGCTCGACGTCCGCGCCTAAGTGGCGATCGCAAGCCCGGCGCGGCCGGGCGTAGCGGGTGGACGGCGAGCGATCAGTGCTCCAAGGGGCTATCCGGCCGCAGGTGTTTCCTGAGGCCGGGTAGCCCCTTGGAGTGGGCATTTGAGTAGAATTCTCCCATCGGCGTCGATCCGGCCATCACCGGGGAGCCTTCGGAAGAACGGCCGTCATGGCTCAGTAGAACCGAACGGTTGGGCCCGTCACAGCCTGCAACGAGCGGCCGCGCGGCAGCGCGGCAAGCGGGGTGGTACCGCGGCGCTCGCGCACCAAGCGCGTCGTCGTCCCCGGCCTGAGCAACATGGCCACAGGAGATGACGCAGATCGTGACGGATGACGCCGAAGTCAAGGGCTACCCGCGGCTGCCCGGTGGGGCGCCCGACTTCCCGGCGCTCGAGCTCGAGGTCCTCGACTACTGGGCCCGCGACGACACGTTCCGGGCCAGCATCGCCCGCCGCGACGGCGCACCGGAGTACGTGTTCTACGACGGTCCGCCGTTCGCCAATGGGCTGCCCCACTACGGGCACCTGCTCACCGGCTACGTCAAGGACATCGTCCCGCGCTACCGCACCATGCGCGGCTACAAGGTGGACCGCCGCTTCGGCTGGGACACCCACGGGCTGCCCGCCGAATTGGAGGTCGAGCGCCAGCTCGGCATCACCGACAAGTCGCAGATCGACGCGATGGGGATCGCCGCGTTCAACGAGGCGTGCCGCGAATCGGTGTTGCGCTACACCGACGAATGGCAGGCCTACGTAACCCGGCAGGCGCGCTGGGTCGACTTCGACAACGACTACAAGACGCTGGATCCCAGCTACATGGAGTCGGTGATCTGGGCGTTCAAACAGCTCTGGGACAAGGGCCTGGCGTATGAGGGCTACCGCGTGCTGCCGTATTGCTGGCGCGACGAAACCCCGTTGTCCAACCACGAACTGCGCATGGACGACGACGTCTACCAGAGCCGGCAGGACCCGGCAATCACGGTGGGGTTCAAGGTGGTTGGCGGGGACCTCGACGGGGCGCACCTGCTGGTGTGGACGACCACCCCGTGGACTTTGCCGTCGAACCTGGCGGTGGCCGTCAATCCCGAGGTGACCTACGTGCAGGTGCGGGCGGGGGAGCGCCGCTTCGTGCTGGCCGAGGCCCGCGTGGGCGCCTACGCGCGCGAGTTAGGGGATGCGCCGGAAGTCCTCGGCACGTATCGCGGCGCGGACCTGCTCGGCACTCGCTACCTGCCGCCGTTCCCGTATTTCATGGACGCCCCCAACGCCTTTCGCGTGCTCCCCGGCGACTTCGTGACCACCGAGGACGGCACCGGGATAGTCCACATGGCGCCGGCCTACGGCGAGGACGACATGGCGGTCTGCGACGCGGCCGGCATCGCGCCGGTCACCCCGGTCGACGCGCGGGGGCGGTTCGACGCCGAAGTCCCGGATTACCAGGGGCAGCACGTTTTCGACGCCAACGCGCAGATCATCCGCGACCTGAAGAACGGCAGCGGCCCGGCCGCGGCCAACGGCGCGGCGCTGGTCCGCCACGAGACCTACGAGCACCCCTACCCGCACTGCTGGCGGTGCCGCAACCCGCTGATCTACCGGGCGGTGTCCTCGTGGTTCGTCGCGGTCACCCGATTCCGCGACCGCATGGTCGAGCTCAACCAGCAGATCACCTGGTATCCCGAACACGTCAAGGACGGCCAGTTCGGTAAGTGGCTGCAGGGCGCCCGCGACTGGTCGATTTCGCGAAACCGCTACTGGGGCACGCCGATTCCGGTGTGGAAGTCCGACGACCCGGCCTACCCCCGCATCGACGTCTACGGCAGCCTCGACGAGCTGGAGCGCGACTTCGGGGTGCGCCCGGACAACTTGCACCGGCCCTTCATCGACGAGCTGACCCGGCCCAACCCGGACGACCCCACCGGCCGCAGCACGATGCGGCGCATCCCCGACGTGCTCGACGTGTGGTTCGACTCGGGCTCGATGCCGTACGCCCAGGTGCACTACCCGTTCGAGAACGCCGACTGGTTCGACGGTCACTACCCGGGCGACTTCATCGTCGAATACATCGGCCAGACCCGCGGCTGGTTCTACACCCTGCACGTGCTGGCCACCGCGCTGTTCGACCGTCCGGCGTTCAAAACCTGTGTGGCGCATGGCATTGTGCTGGGGTCGGACGGCCAGAAGATGAGCAAGTCGCTGCGCAACTACCCCGACGTGTCCGAGGTGTTCGACCGCGACGGCTCCGATGCCATGCGCTGGTTTTTGATGGCCTCGCCAATCCTGCGCGGCGGCAACCTGATCGTCACCGAGCAGGGCATCCGCGATGGCGTGCGGCAGGTGCTGCTGCCACTGTGGAACGCTTACGCCTTCCTGGCGCTGTACGCGCCGAAGGTCGGTACGTGGCGCACCGATTCGGCGCACGTGCTGGACCGCTACATCCTGGCCAAGCTGGCCGTGCTGCGCGACGACCTCACCGAGTCGATGGAGGCCTGCGACATCTCGGGGGCGTGCGAGGAGCTGCGCCAATTCACCGAGGCGTTGACGAACTGGTATGTGCGACGGTCTCGTTCGCGGTTCTGGGAGGAAGACGCCGACGCGATCGACACCCTGCACACGGTGCTGGAGGTGACGGCGCGGCTGGCCGCGCCGCTGCTGCCGTCGGTCACCGAAATCATCTGGCGCGGCCTGACTCAGGGCCGGTCGGTGCACCTGACCGACTGGCCGCAGGGCGGTGACGTGCCGGCGGATCCCGATCTGGTAGCCGCGATGGACCAGGTCCGCGAGGTGTGCTCGGCGGCGTCGTCGCTGCGCAAGGCCAAGAAGCTGAGGGTGCGGCTGCCGCTGCCGAAACTGACTGTGGCGGTGGACAATCCGCTGCGGCTGGAGCCCTTCGTCAACCTGATCGCCGATGAGCTCAACGTGAAGCGGGTGGAGCTGACCGACGCGATCGCCACCTACGGCCGGTTCGAGCTCACGGTCAACGCCCGAGTCGCCGGGCCGCGGTTGGGCAAGGACGTGCAGGCCGCGATCAAGGCGGTCAAGGCCGGCGAGGGCGTCGTCAACCCGGACGGCACCCTGACCGCGGGGCCCGCGGTGCTGCGGCCCGAGGAGTACAGCTCGCGGTTGGTCGCCGCCGATCCGGACTACACCGCGGCGCTGCCCGACGGGTCCGGACTGGTGGTGCTGGACGGGACGGTGACCCCGGAGCTGGAGGCCGAGGGGTGGGCCAAGGACCGGATCCGCGAGCTGCAGGAGCTGCGCAAGTCGACGGGGCTGGACGTCTCCGACCGCATCAGGGTCGTGATGTCGGTGCCGGCCGAGCGGGCCGAGTGGGCGCGCACCCACCGCGACCTCATCGCCGGGGAGATCCTGGCGACCAGCTTCGAGTTCGGCGAGCCCGCCGACGGCTCGGACATCGGGGACGGCGTTCGGGTGGCGATCGCGAAGGTGTAACCGCTCGCGTTCGTCGTCCGGGAAAAATTTTTTCCGGAAAAGTGTCCGACCCGGGGCAGGTGGCTGCTCCTACCTGTGACAGCGGCCCGCCGGGGCCGCACCACAGTAAAGGAACACGCCATGAGCATCGTCGAAGACTTCCAGTCGGTCACGTTCGCCGCCATCCCGCACGACGACGTGACGGTCGCCGCCGTCCCGTACGAGGACCTGACGGTCGCCGAGGCGTGGGCGTCGAGCCCGTTGGGCGACCCCACGTTCGAGGACGGATCCCTGTCCACACCGGCGGCGTTCGACGACCAGGTGCCCGAGGGGGAGGCCCCCGCCAAGCGTCGCCTGACGGGAACGAATGTCCTGGTGGGCGGCGCCGTGATCGCGGCAATTGGGATCGCGTCGGGGCTCGGACTCATGCTGATCAATGACACGTCGGGACAGCGCGACCAGCCGGCCGTCATCGTCCCGAACTCCAGCGTCGGTCCGGCGGCGCCCCAGCAGGCCGTCGCGGTTCCGCCGCAGCCGGTGGCGCCGGCGCCGCTCGCGCCGGTCACCGCTCCGGACGCCGGTCAGGTCTCGAGCGGGCCCGCGGTCGGGGGCGACGCGCCGCTGGTGAGCGCTCCCGCACAGCTGCCGGCACCGGCGCCCGTGGTGGCCGTGCCCCCAACCGACCCCGCTCCACCGGCCGATCCCGCTCCGCCGGCCGACCCGGGCACCCCGCCCGCCGGGCCTAACGTGACCGTCAACCTGCCGCCGGTGGTCGTCCCGGTGCCCGTGCCGGTGCCGGTGCACGACGGCGACGATCATCAGGGCGGCCAGCAGAATGGCGGCGGCCAGCAGAACGGCGGCGGCCAGCAGAACGGCGGCGGGCAGCAAAACGGCGGCGGCAAGCAGAACGGCGGCGGTCACGGGCAGATCCAGCAGCAACCGATCCACCCGCAGCCGCTTCAGCAGCAACCGGTCCACCCGCCGGTTCAGCAGCAGGTCCACCCGCAGCAACCCGTTCAACAGCATCACTGAGAGGCCTTGGACGGGTGAGGCCGGACGATGAGTCCGGCCTCACCCGCGTGCGTCGCGGGGTTCGGCGCGAGGCGTGCCCGACCGCGACGTCGACACCCGCCGCCGGGCCGGGCCGCGGCCATCAGCAGCGCTTGAACGCGCGCCAGCGCTGCCGGCCGCCGCGGACCTCCACGTCGACATCGCGAAAACCCGCCGCGCGCAAGCGATCCGGCAGGGTCTCCGGCGAAACCGTGTTGCACGTGTCGCGGAAATGCAGGATGCGGAACTTCAGCGACGTCACGCTGTCGCTGCCGGCGAACACGCCGCCGGGCCGCAGCACCCGGAACGCCTCGGCGAACAGCCGATCCTGCAGCTCCGCGGTCGGGATGTGATGCAGCATCGTGAACGACACCACCGAGCTGAACTCGTCGGACGGCAACCCGGTGTCGGTGCCGTCGGCGTTGATGATGCGGGCCCGGTCGCCGTACAGCCGCTGCAGCCGGTTTGCCATCGGGGCGTCGATCTCGACCGAGGTGAGCCTCGGCGTCCTGTCGACGAGCACCCGCAGGATCGCGCCGTAGCCGGGCCCGATCTCCAGCGTGTTGTCGCCGAGCTCCACGTCGGCGAGGGCCCATGGCAGCAACTCGTCTTCGACTCGCCTTGCCCAGCGGTCGGAGCTGCAAATTCGGCGGTGCGCGAGGTTCATGGCCATGCCCCGGGACGTTAGCCCAATAGCATTTGCCCTTGTGGAGTCCCGCTGGGTGCTGCACCTGGACATGGACGCGTTCTTCGCCTCCGTCGAGCAACTGACCCGGCCGACCCTGCGGGGGCGGCCGGTGCTGGTCGGCGGGCTGGGCGGCCGCGGTGTGGTGGCCGGGGCGAGCTACGAGGCGCGCGTGTTCGGCGCGCGGTCGGCGATGCCGATGCATCAGGCCCGCCGGCTGGTCGGCGTGACCGCGGTGGTGTTGCCGCCCCGCGGCGTGGTGTACGGGGTGGCCAGCCGGCGCGTCTTCGACGCGGTGCGCAGCCTGGTGCCCGTCGTGGAGCAACTGTCCGTGGACGAGGGCTTCGCCGAGCCCCCGCAGCTCGCCGGGGCGCCGGCCGAGAGGGTCGAGGCGTTTTGCGAGGGTTTGCGGCGGCGTATCACCCACGAGACCGGTCTGGTCGCCTCGGTCGGCGCGGGCTCGGGCAAGCAGATCGCCAAGATCGCCTCCGGGCTCGCCAAACCCGACGGCGTTCGGGTGGTGCGGCGCGACGAGGAACGAGCGCTGCTCGACGGGCTGCCGGTGCGGCGGCTGTGGGGCATCGGCCCCGTCGCCGAAGAGAAGCTCAACCGCCTGGGCATCGAGACGATCGGGCAGTTGGCCGCGCTGACCGACGCCGAGGTGGCCAACATCCTGGGCGCGACGGTCGGGCCCGCGCTGCACCGGCTGGCCCGCGGCATCGACGACCGCCCCGTCTCCGAGCGCGCCGAGGCCAAACAGATCAGCTCGGAGTCCACCTTCGCCGCCGACCTGACCAGCCTCGAGCAGCTGCGGGAGGCCATCGACCCGATCGCCGAGCATGCGCATCAGCGGCTGCTGCGCGACGGCCGCGGCGCCCGCACCGTCACGGTGAAGCTGAAGAAGGCTCCCTAATGCGTTTGTCAAGCCGCGTTGGTGCTGCCGGCCGGGTTGTAGGGCTGTCGGGTGCGCAACATGGCG
>NZ_LQPJ01000001.1 GCF_002101785.1 Mycobacterium palustre | reverse complement strand
CATGGCCAGAAGGTGCAGACGGCCGGCAGCAACATGGCCAGCACCGACAGCGCCGTCGGCTCCAGCTGGGCCTGACAGCCGCCCGGCTGTTCGGTGGACGTCAAGAACGTGGGTGCCGACCCACGACGCCCCGCGATGTCTGATCCAGCGCCGAGGGGCTCGACCGCTCGGCCCGCGGCCTGCCAAGCCGGGAACTCGGCGGCCTAAATGGTGGGCGTCCAGGCGGCTCGAGTTCCCTTCCGCGCCATTCATGTTCGTGATGTCTGGACCAGTAGCAGGCCGGCCGGCGCCATCCGCGTGCTTTTGCTATGCCAGGCGGGCGCACTGGCCACGCAGGCGCTCGCGGTGTACACGGCGACGCGAGGGGCGGGCGCCGCGGCGGCGGCGGTTTCGGTCTGCGGTTTTGCGCTCGCATTCGCCAGCGCGTTGTGGACCCTCACTCAGCCGCAGCTGAGCCGAGCTCTGCGCAACACCGCGGTGATGTGTCTGGCGGTGACGCCCGCTGTCCTGCGGTGGCTGCCGAGCCCGCGGCTGTTCTCGGACTTCGACGAGCAACTTCACATGCGGACACTGCGCGACATCGTGGTGTCGCACAGCCTTTTTCAATCGCATCCGTTGCTGTCCATCAGCCCCCGCTACCCGGGGCTGGAGGCCGTCGCAACGCTGTTCCATCAGCTTGGGCTGCCCGTAATGGTCGCGGCGATGGTGGTGGTGCTGCTGGCGCGCCTCGCGCTGGTCTCGGTGCTCTGCGACGCCGTAGAGCACCTGACCGGGAGCCTTCGGGCGGGTGGATTGGCAGTGGCCGTGTATGCGGTGTCCGCCCAGTTCGTCGCGTTCGACTCGCAATTCGCCTCTCAGACGCTGGCGTTACCGCCCGCCTTGGCGGCGGTTGCGTTGATCGCCCGTGCGCGCTGGGCCGCCGATCCGCGGGTGTTATTCGGCGGTGCTGGCCTGTGTTTGCTCGCCGTCGCCATGACCGACTACGTCACCAGCTGGCTCGCCGCGGCCGCGCTGGTGTTCTGGTGCATTGCCCAGCGTGGTCGCCAGGCGAGGCGGCGCGTCTTTTGTGGCGCGGTGGTCGCGGTGGCCGTGATTACCGTGTGGGCAATCATTCAGTGGTCTGTGCTGGGCAGCTACTTCGGTCCGATCATCGGCGACTTGGCTTCGCAGTTATCCGGCCAGCCACGGCGCGGGGCGTTCTCCGACGCGGCGGGCTATTCGGCACCACCGTGGGAGCGGTTCCTCCTCGTCTACTGGGCCGCGGCCGTCGTTTTCGTGGTGGCGCTGCTGATCTTGATCTGCGTCCGATCGGTGTTGCCGCGCCTGCGGTCCGGCGCGCCGCCGACCGCGGCGCACTCGCGGGAACCGCGAGTGTTGCTTGCGGTGCTGGTCGCGATGAACCCTGTTCTGATGGCGCTGCCGGCCTGGGGCAGCGAAGCCGGCGATCGCGTGGGTGCGTTGTTGTTCCTGCCGTTGAGCCTTCTCGCTGCCACCGCCGCCGAGCGCCGGTCGCAATTGCGCCGGGGCAGCAATTTCCAGCCTTGGTCACATCGGCAGCTAACAATTGCTCGTTCGGTGGCCGTGGTGCTGGCCACGGGCGCCTTCGCCGGCGGCTACCTGATGGGCAGCGGACCCGGCTACAACCGGCTGTCCGGCCCCTACCTCGTCGCGGCCGACGGCCGATCGATGGATGGCGAGACGCTGGCGGCGGTGCGTTGGGCGGGCGACCAGCTACCGCCCGGAAGCCGAATCGGGGCGGACCGGATGAGCGGGGCACTGCTGGCAAGCCAAGCCGGTTTATGGCCGGTGCTGCGCGAGGGGGAGGTGGGGGTGCCAGGGCTGTACCTTGGCGACGGATGGAACCCCTGGCAGTCGGAGGTCGCGCGCGACCTGCGCCTGCGCTATCTGTATGTGGACCAGCGCCTGGCCGACGGACCGCCACACCTCGGGTGGTACTTCTACCCGGGTGAGACAGAGGAGCTCGTCCGGTTCACTCAAGACCAATTAACACGATTCGACAATCTTTCCGGGATCGACTTGCTCTACCGACACGGGCCGGTCTCCATTTACGATCTCGGCGGCCTCGGCGTGCCGGAATTGCGGAGCGGATGGCGCGGGGGAACGCGCGATCCCGGCGCTCCCATTCAAATCGCGATCGGTCTCCTGTTCGGCCTCGCGTTGGCCTTAGCCGCTCGATCTCGAGCGCGTTACACGGTCACTCAAAAGGTGGAAGCATTTCGCCTCGCCGCGGGGCCGCCATTGACGTTCGCCGCGGGACTGGCCGCAGTGTGTGCGGGATCCGTCACGTTGCTGCTGGCGCACGTCTGGCTCGGCCCGTTTGTCTTTCTGTCGATGGCACTCGGCGCGCTCCTCGTCAACCTCCGCTGGGCGAGGTCGGTTTCGATGAGCGGCACGGCGGCGCTTCGCAGTAGTTCGTCCGCCGCTCTAGAAATACCGGTAGTGCTGGCTGCGGCCGCGGTCACCCGGTCGGCGCTGGTGCGGATGCCCAAAAAGTCGCTCATCGTAATCGGGCTCGTGATCTTTCTTCTCATCCTATTCATCGCGCTCGGGGTGTACGACGGCATTGAAATGCAAAGGCCGCCCGCCCAGTCGCTTCCGACGGCAGGTCACCTTTTATGAACCATCCACTCGTGGAGTCCGGTGATCGCTCGGATGCCCAAGACGGACCGGCCGCGCAGCACGAGGCACCCGCCGGGCGACGGCGGCAACGCCTTTCTGTCGAGCGCGGCGACAAGCTGGTGCGCAGCAGCCTGTTCCTGAGCTCCAACAAGGTCGGAGGGGCGATCCTGGCTTTTGCGTTCTGGTTCGTCATTGCGCGCATCTTCACCCCGGAAGAAGTGGGGATCGCGACGTCCCTGATCAACTCCGCGGCGATGATCTCCTTCCTCAGCATGTGCGGTTTGGACATCACGATCATCCGATTTCACACGACCGCGAGGGAGCCCAACGCACTTATCACTCAATCTTTTGCGATCGTCTCCCTGGTCGCCGCCGTCATGGCCGCCGGATATGTGTTGTTGGTTCCTTTCTACGAACCGTCACTGGGCTTTGTACGCTCCAATATCCTGTACGCGGTCGGAGTCGTGTTCGGGTCGGTTCTGGGTAGCGTCAGTATGCTCACCGACGCGGTTTTCATCGCCGCGCGGAAAACCGAATACAATTTGTACATAAACTGCTTGCTTCACGGCCTCGCAAGAATCGTCATGCTGTTCTTGCTGACCAGCCTCGGTGCCTATGGGATCTTCGGGTCCACCTTGGTGGGTTACCTGGTCGCCGTGATCGTCAGCCTTTTCTATATGGCCCGCGCGACGGCGTTTCGTTTCGACTTTCGCCTGCGCGGCGGCATCACCCGCCACCAGGTCGGCTTTTCGGGCAACGGCTATGTGGCGAGCATATTCACGATGCTGCCGAGGACGATCCTGCCGCTTATCGCGCTGCATGCGCTCGGAAATGCCGATGCGGGCTACTACTACCTGACATTCCAGATGGCCACGGTGATTTATTGGCTTGCCACCGGAGTCGGCGAGGCGTTGCTTTCCGAAGGAGCGTCCGACGAGTCGCAGCTGCCCAAACTGTTGCGGCGATCCGCGGTGCTGTCGATGGTTTTGATATTTCCTTCGGTATTGGCGCTGTGGTTGGCGGGGCCGGATCTGCTCGTGCTGTTCGGCCACAACTACGTCGAGCACGGCAGCGAACTGGTGTCGGTTCTCGCCCTGGGCGCGCTCCCGGTGACCGTCAACACCTGGGGGGGCTTCCTGCTGAGGCTGACCGGTCAAATGCGCAGCCTCATCCTGGCGAGTTTCGCGTGCGCCGCCATCTCGCTGGGGCTCGCCCAAGTTTGGGCACACCGGGGCCTCGTTTGGCTGGGCTGGGCGTGGTTCGTCGGCAACATGGCCGGGGCGGTTTGGGTCGTTGCCGCGCTGGCCTTGCACTATCGCTACCGGACCCGCCGGCGCGGCAGCAAAACCCGTGTTTCGACCGCCGGACGGCCGGCCGAGTGCCGACATGCGGACGAGGATTGCCGATGCGCGCCGTCGTGACCGCGCTGTGCGCGGATGTCGTCATCTGTACCTACACCCTCGCGCGCTGGGATCAACTCACACAGTCCGTGGAGTCGGCGCTGGCGCAGGACGTCGCCCCGCGGCGACTGATCATCGTCGTCGACCACAACGAAGCGTTACTCGAGCGGTGCCGACGGGAATGGGCCGGCGGACGGCCCGACTGCGACGTAGAGATCGTCGTTGTCGGCAACCAGTTCGCCGGTCGGCTGGGTTCTGCGCGCAACACCGCGCTGCTGCACACGCGCGCCGACATCGTGGCTTTCCTCGACGACGACGCCGCCGCGGAGCCGGACTGGCTCGGGCGGTTGCTCGCTGTGTACGCGACCCATTCCGGGGCGGTCGCCGTCGGTGGGGCGCCGCGGCCGAACTACGGCGCCCCGCGGCCTTCGTGGTTCCCGCCCGACTGCGATTGGGTGTTCGGCTGCCACTACCGCTCGCTGCCCGATCGGCTCGCCCCGGTGCGCCACCTGATCGGCGCCAACATGAGCGTGCGCCGCGATGCCATCCTCGGCGTGGGTGGCTTCCATGCCGACGACCACGACGACATGGACCTCTCGCACCGGATCGCCAACGCCTATGGGCCGGCAGCCGTCTGTTACGAGCCGCGCGCCGAGGTCCGTCACTACGTTGCTCCGGAGCGGCTGACCTGGTCCTACTTCTGGCGGCGCTGCTTTTTCGTCAACCGCAGCAAGGTGGGCGCGTTCGCCGACATGGGCGAGGCCGGCAACATCGGCGCCGAGCTGAGGTTCAGCGCGAGCGTGCTGTCGAGAGTGGGGCCCGCGCTGATGGCTGCGCTCATCGGCCGGCCCGAGCGGCTGGTGCAGGCCCTGGTCGCGGTGGTCGGCGTCGCCCTTGCCGGCTGCGGCTATGTCGTCGGCAGGGTGCAACTGGCCCGCGGGCGCCGAGCGAAGGTCCTGACGACCGGCCTCACTCCAGCCGACGTCGAGGGCGCGTTGGCCGCAGTGCCGGCAGGCGACGATGCATAACGTCGTCATCGGAAGCGGCCCCGCGGGGGCCGCGGCGATCTTGGCCCTGGCCGATGACCCGGCGCAGCGGATCACCGTCGTCGACATCGGGGAGCGGCTCGGCGGCGACGCGGCCGCGGCGGTCCGCCGAATGAGCGCGCTCAAACCGGCGCATTGGAAGCGTGCCGACGTCGACCTGGTCACCGCCCAGCCGGTCGCGTTAGCAGGGTCGGCGCTTCCCGAGAAGCGCGCCTACGGATCAAACCACATGTTCATCGATCGAGGCCAACAGCGCGGGCTCACCATGCCGGACCGCGGCAATCATGCGGCGGTGTCCGGGGCGGCCGGCGGGTTCTCGACGGTCTGGGGCGCGCAGATCATGCCCTTCTCCCGGGCGACCTTCGACCGGTGGCCTTTCGGGTGGGACGACATCGAATCGCACTACAAGGCCGTGCTGGACGAGGTGCCGCTGGCAGCCGAGGAAGACGACTACGCGGAGGACTTCCCGCTGCTGGCGGCGCGCGCACCGCTTCCCCCGCTGTCCGGGCGGACCGCCGCCGTGCTCGAGCGCTATCGGCGCCACCGCGACGCCCTACGCGCCAAGGGCGTCGTGGTCGGCAAGGCGCGCCTGGCGCTGGCCGCGGCCTCCTGTGTGCGTTGTGGCCTGTGCATGACCGGCTGCCCGTACTCGTTGATCTATTCGGCGCGCCAGACCGTCGACCGCTTCGTCGCCACCGGCCGCGTCCGCCTGATCTCCCAGGTGTTGGTGACCCGCGTCGACCAGCTGCCCGGCGCCAATCCGGCGATCGACGGCATCGACCTCGCGACCGGACGCGCCATGCGCCTCGACGCCGACCGCGTGTTCGTGGCTGCCGGTGGGCTTGGCAGCACGAGGATCGCGCTCAACTCGCTGAGCGCGCCTCCCAGGCACGTCGACCTGCAGGAATCGGTGCAATTTCTGGTCCCGTTCGTCTCTCGCCGCAGCACCGGCGACCCTCGCGCACAGCGCGACTTCACCCTCAACCAGTTCAACCTGCTGGTGAAGTACGACGACGACGCTTACACCACCTCCCAGGTGCATTGCTATCCCTACAACCCCGCCATCGCACGGGCGCTGCCGGACTGGATGCCCCGATCGTGGGAGGGCGCCGCGCTCGGCCGGATCACCGTCGGGCTCGGCTACCTGCCCTCCTGGCGGTCGCCGCGGATGCGGGTCGACATGCGGGCACGGCACGAGAACGCGCTGCCTGACGTCGCCGTGCGGGTGGTGTCCGATGAGCGGCCCGCGATGCTGCGCTCGGTGATGCGCCGGCTCGCCGCGATCGGGCCCAAGCTCGACTTGTGGCCGGTCCTGCCGATGGTGCGGCTGTCCGGGCCCGGGAAGAGCTACCACTTCGGCTCGACCTTCCCGCACGGCCGCGCCTCAGACCTGCTGGGTCGCATAGGACAGTTCCGCAACATCCACTTCATCGACGGCGCGGTGTTGCCGTCGGTGCCGGCGACCACATTCACGCTCACGGTGATGGCCAACGCCCACCGCATCGTGACGGCGAGCCGGCATGTCTGACCGGGGTCCGATCCGGGGAGCGGTCGCCATCACCGGCGCGAACGGCTATGTGGGCACGGCGCTGCGCGCGGCGTTCGGCGCCTCCGGCTACCGGGTCATCGCGCTGCAGCGCACCGCGCCCCCGGACGGATGCGACCACGTGCCCTATTCGCTCGAGGAAGGACTGGCGAACCCGCTGCCGGCCGACGTGACGGCGGTGGTCCACTGCGCCTACGACCTGCGTGCCCGCGACCGCGCCGAGATCGAACGGATAAACCTCGGCGGCACCGAGAGGCTCCTCTCGGCGGTCGGGGACGTCCCGCTGGTGCTCATCTCCTCGCAGTCGGCTTACGAAGGCACGCAACAGATCTACGGCCGCGTCAAGCTCGCCTGCGAGGCCCTCGTCACCGCTCGCGGCGGGACGTCGCTGCGGCTCGGTCTCGTTCACGGTGGCGCGGACGGCGGCATGATCGGAGCCTTGCGCAAGGTGGCCGCGCTCCCGATGGTCCCGATGCCCCGCCCGGACTCCTACCAATATGCGGTGCACGCCGACGACATGGCGCGATGCGTGGTGGCCGCCGTCGAGGACGCTCCGCCGCATCGCGTCCTGGGCGTGGCCAACCCGCGCCGCGTTCCATTCAGCGAGATCATGCGGACGCTGCGCGCGGGTGTCACCGAAAAGCCGCTCCGTGCCGTCCCCGTGCCGTTCGCCGTCGTGTACCGGGCATTGCGGGCGGCAGAGAGGGCCGGCGTCGGGGCGGGGTTCCGCGCCGACTCGCTCCTGGGGCTAATGCGCCCCGCGCCGAACGTGCCACACGTCGACCACTGGGCCGAGCGCGGAATGACGCTGCGGGACTTCGCAAACGACGCGTCTGACCGAAACGTTCGGCGCCTTCCCGCTTGACGCTTCGGCAACCGAAAACCCCCGCGCGGGACGCGGCTTCGGAAGCAAACTGAATATCAGGCGATACCCTTCCATAACATCCAAACAGTATGTAGCATTGGCCAAATCCAAACCGGAGTTCTGTTAGGTCGGAGGTCTGAGGTGTCGTTCTTAACCGCCGTACCCGAGGTGCTGGCGACAGCCGCCACGGATCTAGCCAACATCGGCTCAACGCTGACCGCCGCCAACGCCGCCGCGGTCGCCCCGACGACGCGCATACTGGTCGCGGCCCAGGACGAGGTGTCTACCGCGATTGCGGAGCTGTTTTCTGGGCACGCCCAGGCCTATCAGGCGCTCAGTGCGCAAGGCGCGGCGTTTCATGACCAGTTCGTGCGGGCCTTGACCGCCGGCGCCGGAGCCTATGCGAGCGCGGAGGCGCAGAACGTTGCGGCGTTCGCGGCCAACCCGGCGCAGACGGTGGGGCAAGAGTTTCTCAATGCGGTCAATGCGCCCATCCAGGCGGCCACCGGGCGCCCGCTGATCGGCAATGGTGCCAATGCGGCCCCGGGGTCTGGGCTCAACGGCGCACCCGGTGGGTGGCTGATCGGCGATGGCGGGGCCGGCGGCTCCGGCGCGGCGGGCGTCGCCGGCGGTAACGGCGGCGCGGCCGGGCTGATCGGCACCGGCGGGGCCGGCGGAACCGGCGGGCTCGGCGGCGCCGCCGTTGCCGAGCAACCATCCGCCGTCTCCGCCGTTGAGCCCGGATCCTGCGGCCGCACTGATGCCGTTGCCGATCAACGGGCGCCCGGTGGCCGCCTGGACGGGGGCATTCACCGCGTCGAATGCCGACTGCAGCGGGCTTGCGGTGCCGCCGTTGCCGGCAGCACCCGCGGTTGCGCCGCCAAACCCGCCGGCGCCAGCGTTGCCGGCCGTGCCGATCAGCGCCGCGTTGCCGCCGTTGCCACCGGCGCCACCGGTCGTCAGGCCCTCGCCACCGGCACCGCCGGCGCCGGCCGTGCCGAACAGGTGCCCGGCGTTGCCGCCATTTCCGCCGATCCCGCCGGTCCCGCCGATCCCGCCGCCGTATCCGCCTTCGCCGCCTTGACCGCCCGTTGCGGTTGGATTGTCGCCGGTGCCGCCGGCGCCGCCCGCGCCGCCGCCGGGGCCGAACAGCCCGCTGGCGCCGCCGGCCCCGCCGTTCCCGCCAGTCTGGTTGGCGTCACCCGTGATTCCGCCCGCCCCGCCGGCGCCACCGGCGCCGAACAGGCCGCCGGGCCCGCCCGCGCCACCATTGCCGCCGGCCCCGCTGGCGCCGCTGGTGGCAAAGCCGCCCAAGCCGCCGGCACCGCCGGCGCCGAATAGCCCGCCGGCGCCGCCGGCACCGCCGGCGCCGCCGCTAGCTGTACTCGGCCAGGACGTTGGTAGCAGGCGTGTCGGCTTGATGTGAGGAGAACCCCCGGGTGGGGTGTGGCGTGTCG